>JBDHIF010000011.1:0-69588 GCA_039587535.1 Gemmatimonadota bacterium | reverse complement strand
AGGTGGAAGACGAGACCACCGGCGTCGCGCTCTGGGAGGAGCTCGGGAGGCAGCCGTGTCTCTACGAAGCGTTCGTACCCTTCGTGGCCGAGTTGTCCGTCGTCGGCGCGCGTGGCATGGATGGGGACGTGGCGCTCTACGAGCCGTCCCGGAACGACCACGTCAACCACATCCTCGACGTGAGCGTCGCACCCGGGGGCTTCGACTCCGAGGTGGCGCGACGCGCCAAAGAGCTCGCCGGCGCCGTCTTCGAGGGACTCGACCTCGTGGGTGTGGCGTGCGTCGAGATGTTCCTGCTCTCCGACGGCGGCCTCCTGGTGAACGAGATCGCGCCTCGCCCCCATAACTCGGGACACCTGACGATCGAGGCTTGCGCCACGAGCCAGTTCGAGGCCCAGGTGCGGACCGTCACGGGCCTCCCGATGGGCGCTCCCGATCAAGTGTGTGGGGGCGCCGCGATGGCGAACCTCCTCGGGGACCTCTGGTCGGCTGGACCCCCGGATTGGGCAGCGGCGCTCCGCACGCCCGGGGTTCGACTTCACCTCTATGGGAAAAGCGAAGCTCGCCCCGGCCGCAAGATGGGGCACCTCACCGCTACGGCGCAGTCGGCGGAGGAGGCAGAGCGCCTGGTGCGAACGGCCAGAGCCCAGCTGGGTCCGGTAGGACACCCGTAGCCCGGGAAATGGAAAGAGGGCTTCGGGGACCGATCCCCGAAGCCCTCTCTGTACCCGCGTGCGGGGGTGTCTAGCGTGTCCGCTCAGTGCTCCCAGACGATCCAGTACTTGTCGATGTCGTCATCGGTGGTCCCCATCTCCGCGTCCCCGGTCGGAAGACCGTTCAAGCTCAAGATGTACGTGAGGACGTCCGTGACCTGCTGTCTCGTGAGGCTCCACGGGTTGTCGTACGGCATCCGGTCGTTGATGTAATACCAGAGCTGGAACGTGGACTGGTCGGCCCACCGTCCCCTGAAGGCCGTCTCCGTGAGATCCTCGTTCTCGTGGCACTCCGCGCACAGCTCCTGGAAGACCACCCCTCCGCGCTCGGCTTGCGCCATGGTGTAGATACCGTCGAGGGTAGAAGCCTCGTCCAAAACCGTCGACGCAGTGCTCTCGGGTTGAGTCTCCTCAGCCGGAGGCGCGGCAGGTTGCGGTGCTTCCACGGGGGCCTGGGAACCGGAAGAGCACGCGGTCAGCAGGGCAAGGGCCGCCACGGCCCCCATGAACGAAGGTGTCCTGAGCATGTCGATCGTCCTGGAATTCTGGGTCAGCCGAGCGCCAGATTCTCACTTCCGCTCGGGAGGGTCATGATGAGCGTGCTTCAGGTCTGCCTACTCCGACACAGAACGCGGGTTCCGGCGTCCGGTCGGCGGGCACCCGGCCACGATCCGGCGATGACAACCGTGTCGTCGCGTCGTGGACGCACGCCACCGAGGTGACGACATTTACACACCGCTGCGCACCGAAACGTTGAGTTGTGATAACCAACCGACAGGGTCGACGCCCTCCCGCCCCGGCCCGGGACCGCCATGACGGACGATCCGAAAGCCATCCTCCGGGCCAGGAGCCTGTCGAAGGTCTATGAGATGGGCTCCGTGCGTGTGGACGCCCTCCGAGCCGTCGACGTCGACCTGAGACGGGGCGAGCTCCTCGTTCTCCTGGGCGCGTCCGGGAGCGGGAAGTCGACGCTGTTGAACATCCTGGGTGGCCTCGACCGCCCCACGTCCGGCTCACTCCGGTACCGTGACCTCGACCTCTCGGAAGCCGACGACGAGGCCCTCACGAGCTACCGCCGCCAGTACGTTGGTTTCGTTTTCCAGCTCTACAATCTCATCCCGAGTCTCACGGCCCGGGAGAACGTCGCCCTCGTGAGCGAAATCGCTACGAACCCCATGGACCCGGACCGCGCATTGTCCATGGTGGGACTCCGAGACCGCATGGATCACTTCCCGGCGCAGCTCTCGGGTGGCGAGCAGCAACGAGTCGCCATCGCCCGCGCCATCGCGAAGCAGCCGGAGCTGCTCTTCTGCGACGAGCCCACCGGGGCTCTGGACGCCGAGACGGGCAAGCTCGTCCTCCAGGTCCTCGATACGGTCAATCGGGAGACCGACACCACAACGGCGATTATCACCCACAACGTCGCCATCGCCGCCATGGGTGACCGGGTCATGCACATGAGTAGCGGCGAGATCACGGAGATCTACGAGAACGACGAGCGCGCCTCACTCGACGAGATCACCTGGTGATTCTCGGCCGCACTCTGGACCGGAAGATGTTCCGCGAGCTGTGGCGCCTCAGGGCCCAGCTCCTTTCCATCGGGCTCGTGGTGGCCACGGGCATGGTGACCGTGGTGACCCTTCGTGGCACGTACGAGGCCCTGATCGATGCCAGAGGCGCATATTATCGGGACTATCGCCTTGCCGAAGTGTGGTCGGCGCTGGAGCGGGCTCCGGAACGCGTGAGGGCGGAGATCCTGGACATTCCCGGGATCGGTGTGGTCTCGACCCGCGTCACGACGTACGCCACGCTTGACCTCCCCTGGCTGGACGCTCCAGGAACAGGCCTCTTCATATCCCTGCCGGAAGACGGCCAACCCGACCTCAACGGCATCCATCTCACGAGCGGTCGCACGCCCGATCCCGCGAGGGTGAGTGAAGCGGTGGTCGCGGACAACTTCCTCACGACCAACGGCTTGAATCTCGGCGATACGGTCAAGGCCGTGCTCAACGGCCGGAGAAGCGACGTCATCATCGTGGGCTCGGCCATCTCTCCGGAACACTCCTATTCGGTCCCTCCCGGCGCCCTTTACCCCGACGACGAGCGTTACGCGGTCTTCTGGATGAACCGATCCGCCCTGGAGGCGGCTCTGGACGTCGTGGATGCGTTCAACGACGTCGCGATTCGCTTGGCTCCCGGCGGCGTGGAGCAGTCGGTCATCGAGTCGTTGAACGACGTGCTGGAGCCGTATGGCGGGATGGGTGCTTACGGACGCGACAGGCAGCTCTCCTACAGGATCCTCGAGGACGAGCTGGCCCAGAATAGGACCACGGGCACGCTGATCCCCGCGGTCTTCCTCGGAGTCGCAGCATTCCTGCTGAACATCGTGCTGGCCAGGCTGATCTCCACCCAGCGTACGGAGATCGGCACGCTCAAGGCCTTCGGATACACCCGCGAGGAGATCGCCCGGCACTACATGAGCTACGCACTGGTGGCGGTCGGCGTGGGAACGATTCTGGGTGCCGCCTTCGGCGCGTGGTCCGGACGCGCCATGGTGGACTTGTACGCCGAATATTTCCGTTTTCCCGAGCTCGAGTATCGCTTGTCTGGAACGCTTATCCTCCTGGCGACGCTGGTGAGTCTGTCGGCAGCCGTGGGCGGCGCCTGGACGGCGGTGGTCCGCGCCACGCGGCTCACGCCCGCCGAGGCCATGCGACCCGAACCTCCGCCCCGATTCAAGCCGGGATGGCTGGAGCGTGCTGGACTTGGCAACGTCCTCCCCACGGAGGGGCGGCTCGTCCTCAGGAACCTCGAGCGCCGACCGCTCAGGGCCGGCGCATCCGTCCTGGGCGTGGCCTTCTCCGCCTCCATTCTCGTGGTCGGCGCGTTCCTGTTCGACGGGGTCAACCGGTTGATGGAGCTTCAGTTCGCCGTGGCCCAGCGCGAAGATCTCTCGGTCGCGTTCAATCGGCCCGTGGAACGGGGCGCCATTCTCGATCTGCGGAACATGGAGGGCGTGCTGCGAGGCGAGCCCTTCCACGGCGTGCCCGTCCGCCTGACCCACCAGCACCGCTCGAGAGAGGTGTCCCTGACGGGGCTGCACCCGGACGGCACGCTTCGGCAGATCGTCGGGAGCGACACCCGACGTCATCCTTTGCCTCTAGAGGGCGTGCTCATGAGCGCATTTCTGGCGGAGACCCTGGGGGTAGCTCCAGGAGATACGCTTTGGGCAGAGGTGTTGGGTGGGAGCCGCGCCGAGGGGCCGCTCCGCGTGGCCGGGCTGGTGGACGACTTCCTGGGCACCTCGGCCTACGTGACCCTCGAGGTCTTGGAGCGCCTAACCGGAGACGGACCGGTGAGATCCGGGGCATACCTTACCGTGGACGAGCGTTTCCAAGGCGACCTGAACGAGCGCCTGAAGAACACGCCCTCGGTGGCGAGCGTCGCTTCGCCGGCCACCATGTTGGCGTCGTTCCAGGAGCGCCTGGAGGGGTCGCTCATGGTGAGCGTGGCGTTCATGCTGGGCTTTGCCAGCATCATCTCCGTGGCCGTGATCTACAACGGAACCCGGATCGCGCTCTCTGAGCGCGGCAGAGAGCTCGCCTCGCTCCGCGTGCTCGGGTTCACGCGACGGGAAGTGGCGCGCCTCCTCCTCGGCGAACAGGCCGTTATCACACTGCTGGCCATACCGCTGGGGTGCGCCCTGGGGTATGGCATGGCCGCGGGAGTGGTTGCAGCGATGGATTCCGAAACCTATCGAATTCCGCTGGTGGTCAGCCCGCGCACCTATGTTCTTGCGGGGGCCGCCACGCTGGTGTCCGCCGGGGTGAGCGCTTGGCTCGTCCGACGCCGTCTGGACCGTATCGACCTGATCTCCGTTCTGAAGACGCGGGAGTAGTCGTATGAAGCTCGACAAAAAGCGAGGGGTGGGAGGAGCCGCCCTCCTGCTCGTCGCAGTCGTCCTCTGGGTCGCGCTCAGCGACGGCGGGGAGCCTGTTCGCGTAGCGACCACGGTCACCGACACGCTCAGCGTGTCGGTGACGGCCGAGGGCCGAACCCGCGCCCGAGACCCATACACCGTAACCGCTCCCGTGGCCGGTTGGCTGACCCGAATCCCCGTCCAGGAGGGCGACGAGGTGGACGCGGGGCAGGTCCTGGCCCGCATCCTACCCAGTCCTCAGGATCCCCGCACAGCCGCTGCGCTGGGGGCGGACGTGGAGGCAGCTCGCGCGATGCGCGTCGAGGCGGAAGCCTCCCTCGCCCGGGCTGCGGTCCAGGCCGAGCAGGCGCGACGCGAAGCGGAGCGAAGGACTGCCCTCGCCGAAGAAGGTTCCCTGAGCCGCGAAGTCATCGAGCAGGCGCGTACCCAGGCAGCCTTGGCGGAGCGGACCCGGGCCTCCGCCGAAGCCGCCTTGGAGGCGGCGTCCGCCAACCTCGCCGCCGCCGAGGCCCGAGTGATGGGTGCATCGGGCGACGCGTCGAGCGGGCCGGCCGTGGCGGTCACGGCACCCGTCGCGGGGCGGATCCTCAGGATCCCCGACCGAAGCGCGAGGGTGGTCCCCGCCGGCACCCCGCTGATGGAGATGGCTGACGTCGGCGGCCTGGAAGTGGTCTTCGACGTTCTGTCCCAGGACGCGGTCCGTATCGAGTCGGGACAGGAGATCCGGATCACGGAATGGGGTGGCGACGGTGTCCTCGAGGGGACGGTCCGCACCGTGACTCGAGCGGGGTACACCCGAGTGTCAGCACTCGGCGTGGAAGAGCAGCGCGTGGACGTCGTCGGTGATCTCTCGCACATCCCTTCGGCGCTGGGCACCGGCTATCGCGTGGCCGGAGAGATCGTCACTTCGCGCGCATCCGACGTCCTCGCTGTGCCCACGTCCGGCCTGTTCCGCTCGGACGGAGCATGGGCCGTCTACGCGGTGGTGAACGGCCGGGCCGTGCGCCGGGAGGTCACACTCGGGTTGCGAAACGCCGAACGCGCCGAGGTCGTCGAAGGCCTCGTCGAGGGAGACCAGGTCGTGCTCTTCCCTCCCGCGACGCTCAGCCATGGCGCCGAAGTCCGTCCCCTTCCCTGACCCCGTGGACGCGCGACCACAGCTGGGTGGATGCGGCCAGGAGCACGAACAGACGCTGCGCCGTATGTTTCGCTCGGGAACCGGCCCGATCCAACCGAGGAGGTTAGCATGTCCGACCAGGTTCCGGCCCATGAGCTAAAGCAGCGGAGCTCTCCGGAGACCCTCCGGCTGCGCCGCGTCACGCCCTCCTTCACGGTGAGCGACGTAGACGAGAGCCTGAAGTTCTACCGCGACGTCATGGGCTTCGTCGTCGACGAGATCTGGGAACATGAGGGGCGCCGCGTAGGAGCCGCGCTGGTCGCCGGGTCGGTCACGCTCCTTCTGTCCGAGGACGACGGCAAGGCCGGCTCCGACAGGATCAAAGGCCGGGGCTTCCGGCTGCACCTGAGCACCGCGCAAGACGTGGATGTCCTGGCGGGGTACGTCCGAGAACGTGGCGTGGAGCTCCACGAGGGCCCCACCGACATGCCCTGGGGCGCCAGGGCCTTCACCGTCATCGATCCGGACGGGTTCAAGCTCACCATCGCGGCAGAGCGCTGAAACCCAGCGGTCCGAGCTCGGTCGGTCGGGATGTCAGCTCCCGACGTACTGGTCGACGGCCTCGCGAAGGGAACGGAACACCCAGGAGCGACGATCGTCATCCGTCTCGAGCAGCGTGGCCCGGAACCCGTGGTGATCGCTCTGGAAGCCCGTGAGCGGTACCACGACGATCCCGGTGGCACCCATCAGGTAGTAGACGAACCGCTTGTCCGGCTCGACCCCTTCCACCAGGCGCTCTACCGCGCGTCGGATCTGCGGGTCATCGATGGGTAGGGTCTGAGCGCCGTTGAGCACGCCGTCGTCGAACCGCACGGTGAAGTAGAACGCCCCACCGGGCTTGTTCACGGTCACGTGGCTACACCCCTCGAACGCCGCCATCATCTCATCGGCTCGATCTGAGAACATGAGACGACGACGCTCGAGGTGCTCCTGATAGCGGGGATCGCCCATGACCCGGGGGATGGAGAGCTGAGGCAGCGTGGTCGAGGAGACCTCGAGCCGCTTCGCCGCCAGGAGGCTGTCCACATACTGCGCGAACACCGGATCGCTATTCTTGTTGAGTATCTCGAGCCAACCGCAACGGGCGCCTGGCCAGGGGTACTCCTTGCTGATCCCCCTCATGGCGATGCCGGGCACATTCCCGATCCACTCACTCATGTGGAGCACGGGCTGTCCGTTGTAGACGATGTTCGCGTAGATCTCGTCGGTGATGATGAAGATGTCGTGCTCTTCCGCGATGGCTGCGATCTCCTCCAGGATCTCGCGGGGATAAACGGCCCCCGTCGGATTGTCAGGCGACAGGAGCAGGATTCCGGCGATGGAATCGTTGTACCGGACCTTGTTCCGGATGTCCTCGACATCGGGCATCCAACCCGTCTCCGGGTCCAGCGAATAGGTGACGTGGTTGTAGCCGGAGTGGGCGGCTTCCGCTGATGAGTGCGTGGAGTAAGCCGGCGAGGGTCCGAGGATCCGTGCCTCACGCCGCATGAACCCGTAGACCTTGGCGATCGCGTCGCCGAGGCCGTTGAAGAACATGATCTCATCGGCCGTGACCTGGACCCCGTCACGACGATTCACCTCGTCGGCCAGGAAGGCTCGGACTTCGGGAACGCCCTGCGTGTCACAGTAGCCCCAGGACTCCTGCTCGTGCACGAGGTCCGAAACGATGTTGCGAATCCACTGGGGAGGGATCTCGCCCTTGTGCACAGGATCCCCGATGTTCTCCCAGGTCATCTCGAGTCCGAGGGCCTCGACTTCATGGGCCGCGGTGACGATCTCGCGGATCTCATACTTCAGATTGGCTGCACCGACGTGCAGAATATTCCGACGCATTCGTTTGCTCTCGTGACTCGCCGTTCAGGCTCCGGAGATGCTCAAGCTCACCTTCAATCCCACCGAATTCAACGGGGAGGCCGATCGGCGGCGATGTCGCCCCTCGACCTCCTGGTCGTCGCGACGCTCGTGAGGGCGTCCGCCGGACGGTCGGCAGCCCGGGTCCAGCAACCGGATCGGGGCTCTGAGTGGCGGGCGGGCGTGGATCCCCGCGGGGTATGACGGCCAGGTTGGAGCTGGACGACTTGCTCGATCGCGGGCTCCCCGTACGACCGGGGGCCGCGAGACAGGGGCGCCGGCTCACGGTCCTACGCACATGGAACGCCCGGGGAGAGTCATGACCACCCATACCAAGCGGACGCCGGAGCAGCTGGTAGAGCTCCTACGTCGACACACGGCGGTGGTGCTGTCGGGGGCGGGATGCAGCACCGAGTCGGGGATCCCCGACTATCGGGGGCCCGGCGGATCGCTGCGCAAGGGACGAGAGCCGATCCGCTTTCAGGAATTCATGGCGAGCGAGGCGTCCCGGGCCAGGTACTGGGCACGCAGCATGGTCGGATGGCCCCGCTTCGCACGCTCGCGACCCAATGCGGCCCACAACGCACTGGCCAGCCTGGAACGCGCTGGCGTCGTCAAGGGCGTCATCACCCAGAACGTCGACGAGCTCCATCAGGCGGCCGGGAGTCGCTCCGTGGTGGACCTCCACGGCCGCCTCTCCAAGGTCGTGTGCATGTCCTGTGGTCGCATCGAGGAGCGAGACCTCGTCCAGGACCGGCTCCGTAAGCTCAACCCCGACTTCGCCGCGACCGCCGGCCACTACGTCGCCGACGGTGACGCCGAGCTCCCCGACGGCAGCGAGGAGGGATTCCGCGTGGCGCCATGCCGATCCTGCGGCGGCATCTTGAAGCCCCACGTGGTATTCTTCGGTGAGAACGTTCCGAAAAATCGACTCACGAGGGCCTGGTCCATCTTCGACCGAGGTGAGCTACTGCTGGTGGTCGGGTCCTCACTGACGGTCTTTTCCGGACGCCGGTTCGTGCTCCGAGCCCGGGACGAAGGAAAGCCGGTGGCGATCGTAAACGTGGGGCCGACGCGTGGCGACGAGGACGCCACGTGCAAGATCGAAGAGCAGCTCGGGCGGGCGCTACCTCGCCTGACGGAGCTCCTCGTGGGAGCCCCCTGACGTGGGGCAGCCCGCCAATATCGTTGGACGTAGGAACCCGTGCCTCCAGGCCCGGTAGTGAGCACGTTGCACCCGCCCCTTCTCCGAGTACCCGCCATGACGCACAAGCTCGACACGATCCTCATCGGCATCGACCTGACGCCTTCGTCGGTGGCGGGCGCAGCCTGGACGGCCCGAGCCTTCGCTCCGGAAGCTCGTCTCATCCTGGCTCATGCTCTGGACACCCGGCGGATCCTGAACTTCTTCTCGCCTTCGCTGGCAGAGCGGAAAACCGAGGAGATTCGGAGAGAGATCGGAGCGCGGCTGGCAGAGCTCAGGAATGCGTATGGCCCGGACCGGGTGGAGGTGCGCTTCTCGGACGGCCCGGCTGGCGTCGAGCTTGCCCGGCTGGCGTCCGAGCTGAATGTCGACGCGATCGCCGTGGGCGCCCATCAAGAGGTTGTGGCGGGAGGGCTCCTGGGGCGCGTGAACTCGACGCTCCTCGGACAAGCCTCGATCCCGGTGCTGATCGCACACGAGCTCAGGGACCACCCGCCGAGAAAGATCCTCGCGGCGGTGGACGAATCCGATAGCGCTCCGGAAGTCCTGTCATGGGCCCGCGCGCTGGCCGAGCACTTCGGCGCCACCGGTCGTGTCGTCCACGCGGTGGAGCCACCAGGTATCCCGGTCGACCAGGCCCTCTTCGGCTCTTCCGAGGAGTACGAGCGTGCCCGGGCGAAGGTGGAAGAGCGCGCCGGAGAGCGGGTCCGCGGAGCCATGGAGAAAGCCGGACTGTCCTCGTCGCGTTTCGACGCGCGCACCGAATACGGCCGGGCCGAGGAGGTGATCGTAGGAGCAGCGGAGGCTCTCGAGCCAGAGCTCATCGTCATCGGCAGCCGCGGCACGACCCACGGACAGGCCATGATGGTGGGCAGCGTCTCCCGCCGGGTCATCGAGGCTTCGAAGTGCCCGGTCTTCGTGATCCCTCCGCCGAAGCAGGAATGACGCCGAAGGACCGATATCGTGGCCACGTGCTCGTGGTGGGCTGCGGGTACGTGGGACAGGCCCTCGCACGCCTGCTCGTGGCCGATGGCCACCGGGTCACAGGGCTCAAGCGTCATCCGACCGGGCTGCCCGAGGGCGTCGAGCCGCTGGCCGGTGACGTCCTGGTTCAGGCGACCCTCGATCGACTACCTCCCCGGGTCGATGCCGTCGTCTACGCCGTCTCACCGGCGGAGCGGAGCGGCACGGCATATCGAAACGCGTACGTAGACGGGCTGCGTAACGTCATCCGAGCCACCGGCTCCGGTGAAGATCCGTTCCGCGGCCGCCTCGTTCTCGTCTCCAGCACGGGGGCGTTCGGCCAAACCGACGGAGCGCGCGTCGACGAGGGCACACCGCCGGAGCCCGCCGGCGAGACAGGGGCCGCCCTGCTGGCGGGTGAATCCCTGGTCCACGCCTTCGAGGGCACCGGTGTAGTCCTGCGACTCGGCGGAATCTATGGACCCGGCCGGGACCGCACAGTGCGACGGATCGCGGACGGATCGGCCCGGTGCCCGGAGCCGGACCGATACGGAAACCGCATTCATCGAGACGACGCTGCCGGCGCGACGCGGCACCTCCTCAACCTCGAGGACCCCGCTCGACTCTACCTCGGAGTGGACCGTGATCCGGCACAGTTGAGGGAGGTTTACGGCTGGGTGGCCGAGCAGTTGGGTGCGCCGGATCCCTGCGCCGGCTCAGAAAACGCAGGGGCCCCGGACAGCCGACCGACTGGATCCAAGAGCCGATCCAACAAACGGTGTTCCAGCGATCGCCTGGTAGCGTCGGGGTTCCGGTTCGCGTTTCCGACCTTCCGCGAGGGATACCGCCCCCTCATCGAAGCCTTGTCGCAGGACCTTTGAGCGGTCGCCGAGTGACTCCGCTTCCTTGAGCGATCCCCCGCTCCGGGGAGCGCTCAGAAGCGCCCCGTGAACAGCGTGAAGCGCAGACCCGGGCTCAACCGATCCCGACCGGTCCCGTCGGGCACCCGGAGGAGCGTGGGCACCGGCACCGGGATTCCGCTGCCCCACCCTCCCCCTCGGCGGAAGCTCAGGAGTGCGTCCATCCCGCCTGGCCCCGTTCCCGGGCCCTGATCGTAGTTCCTGGTCAGGTAGATCCCGGCCCCGAGACCCGCGACGCTCGTGGCAAGGGGGATCCCGAACACGGCCTCCTCATCATCGGGTTGGACCAGGAGATCGATGCCGACACCTGCCAGGCCACCCAAGAGAGCGCCCAGCCCCATCAGTCGCACGCGGTTCCGGCTCCAACCGAAATGGTCGGCCGCCCACGCGCCGCCGACCAGCCCCGCGTTCCCCACGAGCAGGGTCGACGTCCAGACGTCGTCGTCGTCCTCCATGCCACCCACGATCGCGCCGGCGACGCCCAACCAAGTGCCGAGCACCGATCCGTAGTGAGCACCGGTCGCCACGCCAGGATCGATCCCTCGACGGGAAAGAAGACCTCCGACCACGACCCCGGCCAGCCCACCGATGACCATGGAAGCGAATTGCTCCTCCGTTTGGTCACCCTGCGTGTAGCAGAAGTCCTCCACGCACACGAGGTCCTCGCCGAGGTCCAGGACCTGGCTCCATCCCAGCCCCTGGAACGTGCCCCAGGTCCCGCCCCATGTGATCGCCCGCGTTTGGCCTTCCGTGAGCCTTCGAGTCCGCGTCATGGCTCGCGCCGCGAGGAATCCAGCCGGAGCGCCGAGTAGGATACCCGCACCGTATGCCTCTGTGTCGTCGGCACCGAGCGCCGTGGGCACGGCCAGACCGAGCCAGAGCCCGTAGAGCGTGCCCCAGACCTGAAGCTCCACCCGACCACTCTCACGGGGGCGCTGCGCCTGCCACCGCTCCAGGGCCGCACGGGCACCCGCCGCCGCCGAGGTCTGGCTGAAGCGCTCGGCGATATAGGCATACAGGGCCTCCGCGACCTCACCCCGGCCGGAGGCTTCGAAGTCACGTGCGGTCTGTAGCAGGACAGCCGCCGAGTCCGCGGCCGTCGGGGCCTGGGCCGTGACGTCCTGCTTGGAAGTCGACAGCATCCCGAGGACGAGCGTCAGAGCCACGAGGCCCGGTCGGATTCGGGTGCCGAGTGAGGGAGTCATCTGGATGATGGGTGGAAGCTGGGCGTGCGCGCTCGACGTCGTACCCGACTGGGCCGCCCGGAGTGCCTGACCGGCGGCTGAGCACGGCGGATCCCTCGGCTCCTTGCCCCCGCACGGATGCCCGGGAGCGACACCGTGTCTGGACACGCACGGGTGACGTACGCCCCTTCCCGAGGGATCTGCTATGGACGTACGACCCGGGAGCGGTGATCGTGACGTTGCGCGATAACCGTCAACGGACGTCGCCACCGCGCACAGCAAATGAACAGGGAGAGGGATGATGGGGGAGCAAGAGACACGCCGAACCGATCTGCGCCCCGGCGCGGCGCTGGGCGTGACTGTCCTCCAGCTGGCATGCCTGGCGGCTGCCCCGGTCGCCGCCCAGGAAGCCGGGGTAACCGACCGGGCCGCGACCGCGACCCATGTCACCACGCCACCGGTCGTAGACGGCGTGCTCGACGATGACGCTTGGCAGCTCGTCGAGCCCATCACCGAGTTCCGTCAGCGGGATCCCGTGGACGGCGGCACCCCGACGGAGCGCACTGAGGTCCGGATCGCCTACGACGCCGATCATCTCTATTTCGGCCTCCGCCTACACGACTCCGACCCAACCGCCATCCGAAAGAGCATCCTCCATCGCGAAGGGCGCATCGATCAGGACGACCATTTCTGGATCGTCCTGGACACGTACCACGACCGCCGTAACGCCTACATCTTCGAGATCAACCCCTTCGGCACCCAGGGTGACGCGCTCTTCACGGACGAGAGCCTGGTCTTGGACGACTGGAACTGGGAGGGGGTCTACGAGAGCGAAGCGCGTATCGACGAGGACGGATGGACGGCTGAGGTGGCCATCCCGTTCACCACGATCCGTTTCTCGGACGCCGACGCACCGACCATGGGGATCGCCATCCGACGAGCGATCCGGCGAAAGAACGAGCAGGTCTTCTGGCCCCATATCCCGCAGCGGTACCGGGCTGGCATCACCCAGGTGTCGCAGTTCGCTGCCCTGAGCGGCCTCCAGGGGCTTCGACGGGGTCGACACATGGAGCTGAAGCCCTTCGCCATCGGGGGTGCCCAGCGGGCCCAGGGTTCGTCAGGTGCCGAGACCGACGTGCTACGCGACATAGGCGTGGACTTCAAGTACGCGATCACGTCGAACCTCACGATGGACCTCACCTGGAATACGGATTTCGCCCAGGTCGAGTCGGACAACGTTCAGGTCAACCTGACGCGCTTCAATCTGTTCTTTCCGGAGAAGCGCGAGTTCTTCCTCGAGCGCGCGGGCCTGTTCGGATTCGGGAACGCGCGGGATACGGAGCTCTTCTTCAGCCGCCGTATCGGGCTCACCAGCCAGATCGTGGGTGGGGGGCGCGTAACGGGCCAATTGGGCAAGTTTTCCATCGGCGCGTTGAGCCTCCAGACGGAAGAGACCGTCCTGGGTGACGTCACGATCCCCGGCGCGAACCACTCGGTGGTCCGCATGAAGGCGGACGTGCTACCCAGGAGCACCGTGGGTGGCATCGTCACCAACCTCCAGGGGGGCGGAAGCTACAATCGAGCGGCAGGCGTCGACGCACAGATCCGTTTCTGGGGGAGCAGCGCTCTGGACGCCTGGGTCGCAGGCGTTTGGGACGCGGAGCGCAACGCCGCCGGGGCCGGCAGCATCGCGCTTCAGATCCGGCCCAGATCATCGTGGTCCGCCAGCGCGGATTTCCTCAGCGTCGGAGCGGACTTCCGACCCGAGCTGGGATTCGTTCGCCGCAGGGACATGGTGAAGCTCGGCGGAAATGTCGCCTGGACCCCCCGGTTCGAGGGCAGCGGCTGGGCTCGATCTCTGGTGACTTCCCTGGGCGGCGACGTGATCGACGGGCAAGACGGTGTCCGCCAGTCGTCGAGCCTGCTGCTCCACAACATGTTGTCCTTCCAGGCCGGGGGCTTCGCCATGGTGAACCTGCGGCGGAGCTCGGAGCGTCTGGCCGATGCCGCGACCATCCAGAGTCGGACGCTACCGGCCGGAGACTACACGTTCGCCTCGGTGGACGGCTCGATCCGTACGGACCAGAGTCGGACCCTGTCGGGCAACATCTCCCTGCAGGTCGGTGACTTCTGGAACGGCACGCGAACGCAGTACGGCGGCGGACTGATGTGGAAAACGGGCCCGCACCTGACGCTCTCGGGCTCCGCCAGCCGCAACGAGATCGACCTACCTGTCCCGGACGGGAGGTTCAACACCAACGTGCTCAGCCTCGACGTGCTCGGGGCGGTCTCCCGCTCACTGTTCGCCAACGCGCTCATCCAGTGGGACGACGTCTCGGAGTCCCTCCAGGCGAGCATACGCATCAACTGGATCCATACCCCCGGCTCGGATCTGTTCCTGGTGCTCGACACCGGCTACCTGACCGGAGACCTCTTGGACCCACGCGCGTCCAGGTGGCAGCGGCGGACCGGCGTTGTGAAGGTGACCTTCCTGAAGGCGTTCTGACCTGGCGTCGGTACGTCGGCCTCGCGACTCTGCTGTGCGCCTCGACCCCCACCCTGCTCGCTGGAGAATCGAATGCGGACCCGCTGTGACGTCGCTGCCCTGATCCTCACCGGAGCTCTCCTCACCCCGGCCCCCATGGACGCGCGGGCCCAGGAGCCGAACCGCTCGATGGGTGGCGGGGAATGCGCCGAGAACGTCTACAACTGTGCGGACACGCCGAATCCCCTTCCCCCGGCGAACACCGTGTGGATCGAGGAGATGACCTGGATGGATGTCCGCGACGCCCTCGCGGACGGCAAGACCACGGCCATCATCGCCACAGGGGGTGTGGAGCCCAACGGCCCCTGGCTTGCCACGGGAAAGCACAACTATGTGCTCCGCGCCAACTGTGACGCCATCGCCCGCGAGCTCGGAGACGCCCTGTGCGCACCCATCGTGAAGCTCGTGCCGGAGGGCTCGATCGATCCCCCCAGCGGACATATGATGAGTCCGGGGACCCTCTCTGCGACCCAGGATACGTACGAGGCCCTTCTCACGGACATCGCCCACAGCCTGAAGATCCACGGGTTCCGGAACATCATCTTCATCGGGGACAGCGGTGGAAACCAGGGCGGACAGCGTTCCGTGGCCGAGCGGCTGAACGAGATTTGGGACGGCACCGTGGTGGCCCACGTCCAGGGATACTACGACTACGGTACCGTGCGGGACTACATGGCCTTCCGGGGCCTCGAAGAGGGCGATGGCGACCAGCTCCACGACGATGCGATCATCACTCTGAACATGTTCGTGGCGGACCCGTACTCCGTCCGGTATGACGAGCGCGTGGAAGCGGGGCTGGCCACCATCAACGGGGTCTCGCTGGCCGACCGAGCCCAGGCCCTGGAATGGGGCCGGGAGATCGTCGACTTCCGGGCCCGAGAAACGGCGCGTCATATTCGCAACGCGATCGCGTATCGCGGCACGTTCCCACCACCCGTTCGCGAGCGCCCCTCGGGGGGTGGCAACTTCCAACGCCGTGAACCCGACCCGCGCTCCATGGGCGGGGGGGATTGCCGTGACAACGCGTACAACTGCGTGGATACGCCGAACCCGCTCCCGGCAGCCACTACCGTCTGGCTCGAGGAGATGACGTGGATGGACGTCCGCGACGCCCTCGCGGACGGCAAGACGACCGCCATCATCCCCACGGGGGGCCTAGAGCCCAACGGGCCCTGGCTCGTCACCGGGAAGCACAACTACGTCCTCACTGCGAACTGCGACGCCATCGCCCGGGAGCTCGGGAACGCCCTCTGTGCGCCGGTCATCCCCTTCGTCCCGGAAGGAAGCATCGAGCCGCCCTCGGGACACATGACCAGCCCCGGCACGATCAGCGTCCGGCAGGAGACCTTCGAGGGCATACTTACGGACATGGCGAACAGCCTCCGGGCCCACGGCTTCGAGCACGTGGTCTTCATCGGTGACAGCGGCGGGAACCAGCGTGGCATGGACGCGGTGGCGCAGCGGTTGAACGCATCGTGGTCCGGGAGCGCGGCGGCGCACTTCATTCCGGAGTACTACGACTACCGCAGCGTCAGAGCCCACATGCGGGAGCGCGGCCTCGTCCCTGGTGAGAGCGACAACCTGCACGACGATCCGGTGATCACGTTGAACATGTTCGTTCAGGATCCGTCGTCGGTTCGCTACGAGGAGCGACTGCGCACCCGACAGGCGCACATCAACGGGGTCTCCATCGCCGACCGCCGTCGAGCCGTCGATCTCGCGAGTGAGATCGTGGCCTTCCGTGCCGGCGTCACCGCGGACGCCATCCGCGCGTCCATGGGCGGCATGAACTGAGACGCCCCTTGCGGGTCCTGCGCAGCGAAGAGGCCGGTACCCTTTCGACGGATACCGGCCTCTTCGGGGCCCGGGCATCGCCGGGCGCGAGCAACGACTCGCTACGGCCTCAGGGCGAGCTCACCCCGAGGACCCGGATCACGGCCCCGTCGACGCAGTCGCTCTCCCCCAGGTACTCCGCCGAGATCACAGCCTCCTGACCGATCTCGAGCCCGCCGGTCTCACCCGTAAGCTCGTAGTCGAAACGGTCCAGGTCGCGGAACGTCGCACAAGGGCCCGCGGTGCGGGTCACCGTCCCCGTGCGCTGGATTCGCCCGTCCCCGTCCGTGACGTGGAAGGGCTTGGACATCGCGATGGGGCTGAAGATCGCGTTGAACGCGACGAAGACGATGGCGCGGTCCCAGCCGACCTCCTCAGGAATCGGAAGCGTCACGGAGATGGTCCCGAGGTCGAGCTGGGTCGCCTCGTACAGGGATTCGAACCCGGACCGTGTGGCACCGACCCCGACGTGGTACGTGGCCTCCAATGGCATGTTGTCGGAATAGATCTCGACTCTCGTTCCGATCGGCCCGCTCCGAGGGGAGATCGACTGGATCTCGCGGAGCGAGTCCACGGGCTGGATCCGGCGCTGGGCCTCGGCGGATCGGGGGAGCCCCGTCATGACGACCGCCAGGGTCAAAAAGCCCGCGGTACGGCGCCAGGCAAGCCAATCGAACATCCCGCTCGTCCCCCTTCGGCCCGGTGACGTCCAGCCTCCCCCCCTCAGGCCGCGACCGGGGGGAGTCTTCTCGAATCTCCGCATACGCCCGGGGCCGGACCAGAGATCCGACCGACCCGGCCGCAGGGCACCTTCGGCCTCAGCCAAAGGCCCCCCTGCACCTCCGCAGGGCGTCAGCCCACCGGATGATCCTTCGCGAACTCGAAGTAGAGCGCACGGGCCCGATCCCCTACGGGCCCTCGGCCGATCGCCCGGTCCTCGAGCTTCACGCACGGTACGACCTTCCCGTAGTTGCCGGTGCTGAATATCTCGTCGGCTTCGAGCAGCTCGCTCCAGGTGATGCGACACTCCACCACCTCGTACCCGTCGTCGGCCAGAAGCTGATGGACTCGCTGCTTGGTGATCCCGTTCAGGAAGGTCCCGTTGGGCGCCGGCGTCCGAACGATGCCGTCCTTCACCATGAACAGGTTGGACGTGCAGAACTCGGCCACGTTCCCGTTCAGATCGAGCTTGACGGCGTTCTCGAATCCTCGGTCGCGAGCCTCCGACAGCGCGCGCGCCACGTTGGGGTAGAGGGCCGAAGCCTTGGCGTCCGTCACCGCCGTCTCCGGAGAGGGTCTCCGGAACGTGGACAAGCAGGCGCTGAACCCGCTGGCATCCGGCATCGGCAGCTCGTGCACCACCAAGGCGAACCGGGCGCTCTCCGGCTCCGGGACGATGAAGCCACCCTCTCCGAAGAACATGGGCCGGATGTAGAGCGCCGTGCCCTCCGGGAACTTCCTCACGCCTTCCCGTGCCAGCGTCACGATCTCGTCGACCTGTTGCTTGGGCTCGAGACCGATCTTGCGGGCGGACTCGATGGCACGCGCCGAGTGGAGGTCGAGATCGGGCACCAGACCGTCAAAGGCCCTGGCGCCGTCGAATACGATGGAGGCGAGCCACACGGCCTGGGTCGTGGATCCGATGAGGGGAACGTTCCCCGGTTGCCACGCACCGTCGAAGTAGGTCCAGGCTGCACTCATTTCTCAGGCTCTCCCAAGGGTGAAAAAAAGGACCCCTCCGCCGAAGAGGGGTCCCGGTGTCGCGAATCGAGGGGAGTCGCAGCCTACACTGGCGCACTCTCTCGGCGACCCGCTCCCCCGCGGACGAGCTTCCGAACCGGAAGCTCGACCCGTGGGGGGTACAGGTCGCGAGTTACGCCAGCAAGCCGGGTGTCGATCGCGGGGCGCATGATGACGATTAGACACGTGGGCGCCGTTGCTGTCAAGCACGGCGTACTCCGCGTCCCTCCGGGGTTTTGCTTCAGCGGCCCCCGCCGCCCCTTCGCCGCCTCCGACGGCCTTTCGACCGCCCGCTCCCACCCCGCCCCGGCGATCCGCCGGCACCATTTCCACCCTTCACGGCCCCGCGCGCTCGGTCCGCGGCCTTACGGGCACGGATCGCCGCGATACGCTCGCCCCGTGGAATCTCGAGAGGTTCGTCCGCGGAGGCCCCGTAGGCGAATCCATCCATCTTCACGCGCTTGATCTTCTGGCCGACGGCGCGCTCGATACGCGCCAGATCGGTCTCCTCCTGTGGCGAAACGAAGCTGAACGCGCTGCCCGTCGCGGCAGCTCGGCCCGTCCGGCCGACTCGGTGAATGTAGTCCTCCGGGACTCCCGGCAAATCGAAGTTCACTACGTGACCCAGGGCCTCCACGTCGATGCCCCTTGCCGCGACATCAGTGGCCACGAGCACGCGGAACGCGCCCTCTTTGAAGCCGGCGAGGGCCTTGGTTCGCTGCTTCTGCGAGCGATTCCCGTGGATTCGCTCCGCGGGGATGCCGTTCCGCTCCAACACCTTGGTGAGTCGATTAGCCCGGTGCTTGGTCCGCGTGAAGACCAATGCGTCGTCAATCACCCGCTGCTGCAGAAGCGACACCAACAGCTCGCTCTTCAGGTCGGCCGGAACCGGGTAGATGGACTGCTCCACCCCCTCGGCCGGCTGGGCTTTCCGCTGGAGGGCGATGGTCGCCGGATCCCTCAATATCTCCCGCGTGAGCGCCTCGATGGGCGGCGGCATGGTCGCGCTGAAGAAAAAGGTCTGCTTCGGCCGCGGGACATGCTTCAGCACCCTCCGGATATCCGGGAGGAATCCCATGTCGAGCATTCGATCTGCCTCGTCGAGCACCAGGAACTCGAGTCCGGACAGCTTCGCGTACGGGTATTGGAAGTGGTCGAGCAACCGGCCGGGTGTCGCCGCGATCAGGGCTACGCCGTCACGGAAGGCTCGCTCCTGGGGCTTCATGCCGACACCACCATAGATGGTGGCGGCGCGCAAGGGCGTGTGGCGCGCCAGGTCGTCGAAATCAGCCACGATCTGAAGGGCGAGCTCTCGCGTAGGGGCCATGACAAGGGCACGGGTCGTCCCCCGCGGCTCGCTCAGCAGGTGGTGCAGGATCGGCAGGAGGAAAGCGGCCGTCTTGCCGCTCCCGGTGGCCGCGCAGGCCAGCAGGTCACGCCCTTCCAGGGCGTGGGGGATTGCTTCGGATTGAATTGGGGTAGGGCTGTTGAAGCCCAGGTCCTCGACGCCTCGGAGAAGCGTCGGGTGCAACTGGAGTTTAGAAAAAGCCAAGAAGTGTCCGTTGAAGAGCGCTCAGCTGGCCGGCCGGAGTATCCGGCGCGAATCCGCGAGCACGAGGTCGGGTGGCGGAGCGCCGCCCTGGGGAGAAGCTCCGGAGGATCGCGATGGCGACCCTCACGGCGCCGTGCAGGTCGGTGAACTCACGACCCCACGGGCGCATAGTGGGATGACCCACAGGAATGAAAGATAGCGTAAAGCCCCCTCTCCCGTGAGAATTCTTTCATGACGGACACCGCACCCACTCTCTGGATCGACGCCGACGCGGCACCCGGTGACGTGAAGACCGTCGTGGCGCGCGCGGCCCTGCGCCTCGAGCTCACGACATACCTCGTGGCTAACCAGCGGCTTCAGACACCGGCCAACAATCCCTTTGTCACCGCAATCCGGGTGGCCGGCGGCCCCGACGTCGCGGACGACCACATTGCCGAGCAGGCAGCCCCCGGCGATCTGGCGGTCACGGCGGACATACCGCTGGCGGCCCGGCTCGTCGAGAAGGGCGTCGTGACGCTGGACCCCAGGGGCGAGGAATACACGCGCGAGAACATCGGCGAGCGCCTCTCCATTCGAGACTTCATGGACGGATTACGTGCCACCGGGGTGGATACAGGTGGTCCCAGCGCTTGGGGGCAGAAGGAGAAGCAGGCCTTCGCGGGGACTCTGGACCGCACGCTGACCCGTATGCTGCGGTCCCGTAGGTAGGGTCCCTGCCTGTGCAAGATTTCCGGGGGCGCTCGTCCGATTGACAGAGCGGCCCTGCGCGGAGCACCATCACGGAGCTTCGCCGCTTGCTCCCCGATCCCCGAGACACCCATGAAGATCGTCAGCCGAATCCTGCTCACGGGTGTTCTGACCCTGACGGCCCTGGCGCCACCCACCCCGGCTTCGGCCACCTGGTCCATCGTGGCGATGGACCGGAGCACCGGGCGCGTGGTCATCGCGTCGGCCACCTGCGCAGCTCAGGGACCCGACCAGCTGAAGCTGCTCCAGGCCATCGTGATTCCCGGAATCGGCGTAGCGGCGGCCCAGGCGGGGGTCGATCGGACGCAGGCCAACCATCGCCTCATCTTCGAAGAGATGTCGAAACGCACCCATCCCGAGCAGATCATCCGGATGCTCGAGTCGGATCCCAGCATCGAGCGGCGGCAGTTCGGCATCGTGGACATGCTCGGGCGGTCCGCGGGCCATACCGGGGAGAGCAACCGTGAAGTGGCGCTGCATATGTCCGGAGAGACGGAAACCGGAATCATCTGGTCCGTGCAGGGCAACATCATCGCCACGACCGAAGCGCTGACCGAAGCCGCCCGCATCATGCAGGAGAGCGACCTCGAGATGGTCGAGCGGGTGATGGTGGCGATGGAAAAGGCTGATGAGCTGGGGGGCGATGCCCGCTGCACCTGCGAGACCGAGCCGCTTCCTGGCGCGCAGTGCACTGGAAAGACTTCTCACGTCGCGTACATCCTCGCCGCGGATCCCGAGGATCCCATGGGTCGTTTCCACGTGAACCACCCGGAGGATCTTCGGGCGCCCTACAACAACGGCGACTACCATCTCTACCTCGCGGTTTGGCCGGCGAACACCCAGTCCCACGAGGACGCGAATCCCGTGCGGACGCTGAGGATGAGATACGACGCCTGGAAGGCCGCACAGGGGGAGGGATCGTGACATGCGGACGCTGACCCGCGGTCTCACAGTCGCCATCCTCGCCGCAGGCATGCAGGCCTGCGGGTCGCCCGAACCCGAGCGGTCCACGGGCGCCGACACGCTCAGCCGCGCTCAAAGGGACAGCATCACGGCGAGCCTCCCGATCCCCGGCGCCGGCGCCGTGGGTGCCGCCCTGAGGGCCGGGGACGCCGCGGCCGCCAGGGCCGAGGCTCACGACAGCATCGGAGGCTAAGAGCGATGAGCGGCAAGACCCTGGCCGTTGGCGCTGCGCTGGCTCTGTTCCTCTCGGCAGGTACGGCGTCGGGACTGGGACCGCTCCCCTTCGCCTACGACCTCTACACGTTCCGAGGGGAAGAGGGGGCCACGCGGGTCGTCGCGTCTTTCGCGGTCCCGGTCAGGGAGCTGCATCGGACGTCGGAGGACGGGACCTCCCGCTATCGCTTCGATGTGACGTTCATGCTCACGGACACCGTGCGCCATCTCGTCACCCGGAGCGACGACTCGGTGTTCGTGGCCTCCGGCGCCCCTCTGGACGGGGACCACCTCCTGCATACATGGGTGGAGCTCGACGCCGAGCCCACATCGGCCACCCACCAGAGGGTCATCATGACCGACGCCAGCACACCGGGTGTCGGCCAAATGTATCAGTCGCCTTACCCCGTGCCTGACTACTCCGGTACCGACCTGATGCTCAGTGATCTCGCACTGGGACTCCCGGACCGCGCCCACGGATGGGCTCGAGGTGGAGCCTCCCTCGCGCTGCTACCCACGAGTCAATTTCCGGAGAGCGCGTTCGAGGTCTATTACGAGATCTACAACCTGCCGACGAGCGATCCCTACTCGACCGAGATCTCGATCGTCTCGCTCGAGGGGGCTGAGCAGGAATCCCTACCCCGAGCCCCCGCCGTGCGGGCCATCTTCTCGGACCAATCGGGGGCGGGCCCGGACGGCACTGTCTCGGAGCTCCGTCGGGTCGAGTCGGCACTCCCCGAGGGCCCGTATCGGCTCATCGTGACCGTCCGCAACGACGAGACCGGCGAGACCACCTCGAAGGCGCGCCGCTTCCACGTGCGCGGGTGGAACGGTGGAACCACGCTGGTCCCGGCCCTGCCCCGACGGGGACCCACCGTGACCGGTCGGTAGCGACCGTGCCCGGGCCGTTAATCGGCTCCGATCACGATCCCGTGGCAATCCACCTCTACCAACGTACCGTCCGGTGCCAGCACGAACGTCGTCGGGCAGTCGTCGCCGGGTTCTGACGGGGGCTCAGGGACCGTCTGCGTAGCCAGACCCGGGAAGCGCCGCTGGAGTGCCGGTGGGGGCGTACGCCCTTCCCACGCCCTTCTCAACCCCTCGGGGGCCGTTTCGCGTCCCTTCGAGGTCGTCTCCGCACCCGGATTTCCATTGACCGTGGCTGCCCTCGCTCTGTCCGATCCACGCTGCTGCGCATCGGCCTGGGAGGGGATCATCACGATAGGCGCCGCCATGAAAGCCGCGATAAGAAGCATACGGGACATGTTCGTCCTCCTTGCGTCGATCTTGCCTTCGGGCCCCATCCCTGGAGAGGGGGCCACACATGCGTTTCCGGCTTCGGGAAAGCGCAGGAAGCGTGCCCCGACGCTCGCCCGGGCGGCCGCATCGGACTAGCCGTGCCCCCGCAACATGTTGCTGTAGAACACGGTAGAGACATGTACAACCACCCCGTGCCGGCCACGAAGGGGCCACGGATGGTGGCTCGCGGACTTCGCCGGACAGCACCCAGGTAGAGATCCCGGAAAACTGTGACGCGATTCGGGCCCCGCGGTCCGGCAGCGAGGTCCCGACTCCGGAAACGAATACGGGACTTCCGGGCGCTCGCGACCCGACCCGCCGGGCCTCAGCGAAGCGTCACTACACCGTGAGGAGCGCGCACGTCCGATTCGAGCCCGGGCACCCCCCGGCCGACGACGTCCACGGGAAGCGAGAGGGCGGCGGTCACGGCTCGCACGGCCTCCGGCCGAGGGTGGTACAAGCGGACGCCGAGCAACTCCAGCCCACCAGAAAGCGCATCCGATGGGTGCTCACTCTCACCCCAATCCATCAGGAACGGAACGACACCCCCCAGTCGGTCCGCTCTGGGATCGGTGGCGCGCCAGGTCAGATGTACACCGTCGGGGCGGCGACGCCCTCCACCCGAGATCGGGCCGGGATCCACCCCGGCCCCGAGCATGGCCGAGCGCGCGCCCTCCAGGTCGTCGGTTCGCGCGGACCAGGTGACCAACCGCGGAGCCCGGAGCTCATCGATCCCGAACCACCTCGGCAGCTCAGGGGTCGGTTGTTCGGGGTCCGGCCCGATGATCTCGAGGTAGACCCCCGGCCCGAGACGGGCGAGTGCGTTCCTAGTCCCGACTCCCGGATGCGCCCCTCCGGGCGACGCGTCGATGCCCAGCGTCGTTCGTACGTGGTCCACGGCTGCCTCGAGGCTCGGACCAGCGATGATCAGGTGGTCGACCCACGCCTGCATGTCGCTCAGACCCCGAACTGGGTCAGGTGGTGGTCGATGTGCTTGTAGAACAGGTTGTTCCACTCCAGCCGCGTCAGGGGCCCGAACGAGGGAGACTCCAGACCGTCGAAATGCTCCCCTCCGAGCTCCGCGGTACGCTCCACGTACTCGATGAGCCGGTCCCGCTCCCGCTCGAAGTCACGCTCGTCCGTGATCTTGAAGGCCGGTGCCGTCGGGGAGTTCTTCCTGTAGGGCTTCTCTCCGACGACGCCCCGTTTCACGAAAGTCTTCAGGAAGAACCTGGCGACACGGCCCGCCGTGGGGTGCTTGCCCTCCAGCGCCATCTCGTAGGGCACGCAGCAATGCGCCAACATCTTGCCGACGTCCATCTTGCCCCAAGCGGGCTGTGTGCCGGGTCGAAGCGCACGGATCCGCTCCGTGATCTCGTGGGCTACGCCGGGATCGAAGACATCCTTCACACAGCACCTCCTGGGAAATGGGCCCGTGGGTGCCTGGAAGATATCTCACTGGACGGGCGCATGGTCAGCCAGCCGATCGCTCGGCTTCGTCCTCCAGACAGCCCAACCTCGAAGCGGGCACGGAGTCCCGACCGGGATCCCCCTGCGCCACGAGCCAATGGACAAGGGCGTCCAGCGCTGCTCTGGAGAAGGCGTGCCGAGTCCTGCCGGGCACGCGGCATACCGTCGCGTCGTCGGTGCGGGCACCCTCCAATCCGCGCCTGACTGCTTCCAGGTAGCGGTCCGTGGGCGTGTTCGCGTCATCGGCTCCGACCAGGAGCAGCACCGGAGACGTCAAGCCCGCCAGCGCCCGCTCGGGCTCGAAGGCCAAGCGGTCGTGCCAGATGCGGCTGGCCAGGAATCGCATCTGTCCCTCATCCATCGGAAACGCCGCGTTCCGGGGCAGCTGCACCGCCGAGCGCGACCGCAGCCCCTCCAGCGCGACCTGGCGCCGGAACGGATCGCTCACGCCGGTCGCGATCTCGCCGATCTCCCGAACATAGGCATCCAAGGCTTCGAGATCCTCGGGTCCGGCCCCCTGATTCTCCGCGATCCAGCGCTGCTCCAGCGCGAACGCGTCAATGCCGGGGAACGCTGGAGGCGCCAGCAGGACAAGGGGGAGTGGGGGATCGGCACCGGCTGCGTGGAGCATGGCCTGCGGGCTGTTGTCTCCCTGAGCGACGAGCGCCACCGCCTCCCCGTCGACAGCGGACAAGGATCTCAGATAGGCCACGCTGGCCGACACGTCACCCGACAGATCTTCATAGCTGGCCCGCAAGAGCGGCTCCACCTCCACGAAGCCTCGTAGAGCGGGCTCGAGCACGGCATAGCCTTCGTCCATCAGTCGACGCACGAGGGGGTCTGTGCCCGCCACGGACAGGAGCACCACCGCCGGGTGAGGTCCCGGCCCTCCCGGTAAGGCGAGCCAAGCCGTGAGTTCCGTACCATCGCGCGGGTTCAGATAGCGGACCTGCTCCTTCGTGCTCATGGATTGAGCGGCCACACACGTTGCACTGACCGTCAGGGCGAGCACCGCCGAGAGGAATCCGGACGAGCGGGATGTGGGTATCATGGCGGCCGTGGTTCGAGCCGGGCTGGAGCGTTCTCTCACCCATCCAACCGGCATGGGTTCCCGCGTAAGCAGAGAAAGGGAGGCCGACTTCTCGGTTGGCCGGAGCCGCAGGACAGGTTAGTCTCGGAGCGAGCAGAGGACGGGGTCGACCCGTGAAAGGGTGCAGGAGGTTCGGTGGGCATCTTCGAGTTCGTCATCGTTATCGTGATCGTCGCCACGGCCGGAGAGGTGATCAAGGCTCGCGTCGGGCGTCCCGCGCCCACGCCGCCGTCGGATCAAGGCTCCTCGCGCCTGACGGAGACCGTCGAACAGCTCCACCAGCGCGTCCTGAGGCTCGAGGAGGAGCGGGATTTCTATCGAGCACTCCTGGAGCCGGGGGAAGACGCACCAAAGGGAGGGTCCGATGCCGCCCTCCCATCCCCCCCCTCCGAGAGCCCGGACCCCCGGGCCTGACGGCGATCACAGCCACGCCGTCCACGGTCGCCCCTCCCGACACCGTCGAAAACTTGCAGGCGCGCACGGGAATGGCGAACGTCATGCCCCGGTTGCGGCCAGCCCCGGCAGAGCAACGGCCATCGAGGTCGACTCCGCCGGTCGCGCACGCTGGGCCGGCCTCGGTCCGTCCTCCCACCTGGACCGAGGGCGTCCGGAGTCCGTCGGCGACCGCACGCACCGGGCCGTGGAGCTGGATCTCTCCCAGCCTCACGATCGCAGTCAACCCTAGCAACCAACATCGGAGAGATCATGACCGGAACCGACACCGGGAACGGAGGCTGCCCCGTCATGCACGGGGGCCACATCCACACCAACCTCGCAGGCACCTCGAACCGCGACTGGTGGCCCAATCAGCTAAACTTGGCGGTCCTTCACCAGAACTCCCCTCTGCTGGATCCCATGGGGGGAGATTTCGACTACGCCGAAGAGTTCGCGAAGCTGGACCTCAAGGCGGTGAAGCAGGATCTCTATGAGCTCATGACCGATTCGCAGGACTGGTGGCCTGCGGACTGGGGGCATTATGGGCCCTTTTTCATACGCATGGCCTGGCACAGCGCCGGGACCTATAGGATCGGAGACGGCCGAGGCGGCGCCTCGTCGGGCACCCAGCGGTTCGCCCCCCTGAACAGTTGGCCCGACAACGGAAACCTGGACAAGGCTCGCCGCCTCCTCTGGCCCATCAAGCAGAAATACGGCCGAAAGCTCTCCTGGGCGGATCTCATGATCCTCGCAGGCAACTGCGCGCTGGAATCGATGGGCTTCGAGACCGCTGGATTCGGTGGCGGCCGGGATGACGTGTGGGAGCCGGAGCAGGACATCTACTGGGGTGCCGAGACCGAGTGGCTGGGCGACAAGCGGTACAGTGGAGACCGAGAGCTCGAGAACCCGCTCGCCGCGGTCCAGATGGGGCTGATCTATGTGAATCCCGAGGGCCCGAACGGCGAGCCGGATCCCGTGGCCTCCGGGAAGGACATCCGCGAGACCTTCGCGCGCATGGCGATGAACGACTACGAGACCGTCGCGCTCGTGGCCGGCGGGCATACCTTCGGGAAGTGCCACGGAGCAGGAGACGCAGCGCTGGTGGGAGCCGAGCCCGAGGGTGCCTCGATCGAGGAGCAGGGCTTGGGGTGGAAGAGCACCTATGGCTCCGGGAAGGGGGACCATGCGATCACCAGCGGGATCGAGGGGGCTTGGACGGACACCCCGACACAGTGGGACAACAGCTACCTGGACATCCTCTTCCGGTACGACTGGGAAGTCGTGAAGAGCCCTGCCGGGGCCTGGCAGTGGGTGCCCACGGATCCAGCCGCCGCCGAGCTGGTGCCCGGTGCGCACGATGCGGCCAAGCGGAGCGCTCCCATCATGACCACCGCGGACCTGGCGCTGCGGATGGACCCCGCCTACGAGCCCATCGCGCGGCACTTCCACGAGAACCCCGACGAGCTGGCGGACGCCTTCGCCAAAGCGTGGTTCAAGCTCACGCATCGCGACATGGGTCCCCGGGCTCGATATTTGGGCCCCGAGGTTCCCGCCGAGGAGTTCGTCTGGCAGGACCCGGTTCCCGCCGTGGACCACGAGCTGGTGGACGAGCAGGACATCCGGCAGCTGAAGCAGCAGATCCTCGATTCCGGCGCCTCCGCTCAGGACCTGGTGACGGCGGCCTGGGGCTCGGCGGTCACCTTCCGTGGCTCGGACATGCGTGGCGGAGCCAACGGGGCGCGGATTCGTTTGGCCCCGCAGAAGGATTGGGAGGTGAACCAGCCGACAAAGCTGCAGCAGACACTGGCCACGCTCGAGAAGATCCGGAGCGAGTTCAACGATGCGCAGTCTGGCGGCAAGAGGGTCTCCTTGGCCGACCTCATCGTGCTCGGAGGATGCGCCGCGGTGGAGAAGGCCGCGAAGGCGGGCGGCATGGACGTGGAGGTTCCGTTCACGCCTGGACGCACGGACGCCACGGAGGAGCAGACCGACGCCGAATCGTTCGACGTGCTCGAGCCGGTAGCCGACGGCTTCCGCAATTACTTGAAGCACGACTTCACGGTCTCGGCAGAGGAGATGCTCGTCGACCGGGCGCAGCTCCTCACCCTCACCGCGCCGCAGATGACCGTGCTTGTCGGCGGGCTACGCGCGTTGGACGCCAACTTCGACGGCTCGAGGCACGGCGTGTTCACCGAGCGTCCTGGGACGCTCACCAACGACTTCTTCGTGAACCTGCTCGACATGGGCACGGTCTGGAAGTCCACCTCGGACGAGGAACAACTCTTCGAGGGCCGGGACCGGAATTCCGGCGAGGTGAAGTGGACGGGGACCCGCGTGGACCTGATCTTCGGATCCAACTCCCAGCTCCGCGCGATTGCGGAGGTCTACGGATGCGAGGACGCCAAGGAGAAGTTCGTCCACGACTTCATCCGGGCCTGGGACAAGGTCATGAACCTCGACCGCTACGAGCTGGCCTGACCTGAGCCGACGGTCGGTCCGGCGAAGAAGGCTACCGGGTTCGAGCGCTCAGGGTGGCGTCCCCGTACGGGGGCGCCACCCCTTTCTTTGCCAGACGGATCGGGAAGCGGCGCACCCGCGCTGGAGGGTCACCCCCGATACCTGAGGCGGCTCCATGCGCGGTATCGGCCAGCAAGCCAGGAGCTCACCCGATGCCGCCCGTGTGAGGAGAACGCACTCCGTACCGTCGGTATTGTGGCGAGGGGTCGTGCGAGACCGCGAACAATCTCAGGCTCGCTTGCATCGTCGGACCCATGAGCACGGCGAAGATCAAGGTGCCCCACCCGATGAATCCTCCCAGGAGGGCCGCAACACCCAACACCGTCACCTCGACGCCGATTCTCGCCGCACGCAGACTCCGTCCGATGCGGCGGGCGAGTCCCATGGCCAACCCGTCCCGAGGACCAGCGCCGAGCCGCGCACCGATGTAGACGGCGGTTCCCATGCCCAAGACCAGGATGCCGCATACGAACTGGATGGTCCCAGGCAGGCCCTCGACCCCGAACGCCACCCACGGGCGGAGGACGTCCACCCACGGCCCGATGATCAGCATGTTGCAGATCGTCGCGACCCCCGGACGAACCGCCAACACGAGCCTGCTGAACACGATCAGCATCAGCCCCACGCCCTGCGAGATACGACCGAAACTCAATCCGGAGCGTATGCTCACGATCTCGTGGAACGCGGACCAAGGATCCAGGCCGATCCGGGCTTCGAGCATCAGCGCGACGGCCAAACCGAACAGGAAGAGGCCCACCTGCAGCCGACCCATGTCCCACCAGAAATCGCGGGAGCGGAGGAGATTCATCGGATCGTCCTGAAAGGCTGTCGTAACCTGCATGGGGGGCGCCAGCCTCCAGGGCGTTCAAGGAGAGGCACCCTCGTCGGGAAGCTTCGCTCACGGTGGGGGCCCGCGCCAAGATACACAAACAGGGGTCGCGATTCGGTCGGCGCCACGAGCCGACGCGGGACTCGAGACGGGATCGCCCCCAGGATGCGGGAAGCGGTGCTCCGAACGAACCCTGGCTAGCGCTTCTCGCCGTACCCCACGAGCACGCCCGACCGCCCACGGTGGTCTCGATGCGCGACAACGAAGATCATCCGCTCGTCGACCGCGTGCCGGCCCCAGAGTGATCCGTGCGCCTCCGCTCCATCACGGACACGGTGCTCGACCTTCACCTCGTATCCTTCCGCCTCCACCGCTTCGGCCCATGACGCGAGGAGCTCGGATGGGTCCTCGGACGATTCCCAGGCCACGGCGCCGAGACGGCCCCGGTCCGATCGGATGGATGCCACCGGTTGGGCTCGTCCGGGAATCTCTCGCACTCGATCGACCCACCGAGGCGCACCCTCCGCCTCGCCGCCGAACGAGACTACGACGTCTCTGTGGTCGGCCTGGATTCGGAGATGACCCCCGCCGTCGCCTTCCACCAGCTGCAGGTTTACGCGTCCCTCGTCAGAGTCGATGGTGAGCAGGCCCCCGTCTTCCGTGCGGCTCAGATCGAAGGCAACCCGGCTGTCCCCGGATCTGATACGCAAGGAAGCCCCGCCCCCATCCTCCGGGGCGTCGGGGTGGGCAGATCCGTCAGGCATCCCCAGCGGCGAGGCCATCGTCCGCAGGACGTCCATCGGCGCGTCTTCACCGTCCATGTCCGACAGGAGGGCCAAGCCGGCCTCGGGATCCAACGAGACAAGCTCGTCGGCGCCGGCCAGGCGTGACGCCATTCTCGCCGCGACCACACCGGGCGTCGCGCCGAGCTCGCGGGTCACCGCGCTCCTGATCTCGTCACCTACTCCACTGGCGACTCGGTAGGCCACGAAGCCGACCCCCAGCGTGCCCACCAGCCCGAAGAAGGCCACCGCAAGGACGATCCATCCCATCGGAGAGAGCCCGCGCCTCGTCGCGCCGCCCGTCACCGCCTTCTCGAACTCGTCGTGCATCACGCCCCCCTAATCGTCTACGACCACGAAGCCTCGCTGACTCCCCCTACGAGTGCACATCCCTCAGGGATTCACGACATCTTTCGGGTGGGCTCGTGCGTCCCGTCGCCCACTGTAGCACGTAAACATCAGGGTGGTCCGGATGCGCCACACCTCCGGATACCCATCTGTGGCCTCATGACGCGTATTGCCAATGAGTTATGACTTTCGTGACTCCCTGGTCCGGAATTTCCATCAACCGACTGGCAGACGGTTCATGGAATCCCGGAGACGCAGATGCGACGGCCCCACCCCCCTGACGGGCGTCAAAGCACCACGGAGGCGCCGGCAACCGGAGTCCCCGCGCGCCTGGCGCCGCCCACGGTCTCCGGAGTCGTCACCGCCGGAGCTACGGTGATATTGCTCGCCGCCGCCAGCCTGGTCCTGCTCATCCCGTCGGTGTTCTATGTCATGCCCATCCCCGAGGGGGCCGAGGCCCTCACGCTGTGTCTGCCCGGCGTCGGCCCGCTGCAGCGTTTCGACGAGGAGCTCCACCCTTCACAGGAAGAGCTCACCTTCATCCACGAAGCCGCCCACGCCGACCAATGCGACCTTCTCGGGGCGACGGAGTTTGCCCGCCAGGCCGTGACGCCTCGGGGCCGCCTGAGGCTGGAAACCCAAGCCCTATGCGCGGAATCGGCGGTTCTCATGCGTCGTGGGGCGGACCCTGAGCGCCTCCGCGACTGGACCGTCCAGAGGCTGCGGGACGAATACTTCGACGACGGCAGCGTGACCGCGAGCGAGATTTCGAGAGCGGTCGATGAGAGCTGCGGGGTTGTCCCCGCCGAGTGAGGAAAGGTCAGCGTTCGTGATGCGAGCGGGGCCGGGATTCATTCCTGGCGACCCCGTCACGAGCACGCCGGTTGGGGTCGAAATCGACGAAACCCGCGTCTCTTCTGGCCGGGCAATGAAGTGCAAGCCCTTGCGAGCCCCCCGAATCGTGCGTAATTGCTAGCATTCGGATTCGTTGTGTTTATCACCATTGCAGGGGGAGGATCGAGGATGACCAAGGACGAATTTTCGGCGAAGCTCGCCAAGAAGGCGGACCTCAGCAAAGCCAAGGCTCGCGAGGTGATCGACCACATCTTCTCGACGGAGCCGAGGGAAGGGATCATCGCGGTCGAGTTGGACGGCGGCCGTGACTTCACGATCTCGGGCTTCGGCACGTTCGGCACGCGGCGCCGGAAGGCGCGTGAGGGCCGTAACCCCCGCACGGGCGAGACGATTCAGATCCCCGCCATGACCGTCCCGACCTTCAAGGCCGGCAAGGGGCTCAAGGATCGCGTCCGCACCTGACCCAAGGACCTTCGACCCGACCGGCTCGCGAGATAATCGGAACGACCGCCCAGGCATGAACGCCTGAGGCGAGTCCCGGTTTGACCCACGGGAGTCCGCCAGAGGACGAACGCAGCAAGCCCCGCTCGAGGCAGTCGACTCGAGCGGGGCTTCCGCGTTCCATGGCGGGGCCTCAGGTCCCCCGAAACGCTCCCCGGTCTATCCGACCGTCGGAGCCACGTTCTGATTCATCCGGAAGAGATTGGTCGGATCATACGTGTTCTTCACGTCGACCAAGCGAGCGTAGCTGGACCCGTAGGCCGTTTCGACCCGTTCGCCCTCATCCTCGGTCATGAAGTTCACGTACGCCTCGCCGGTCGCGAGTGGAGTCATCCGCTCGTAGAGATCTCGACACCACGCGATGCAGCGTTCGTCCGCCTCCGGGTCGCTCCACCGGCCGTGGACGTTCATCAGGAACCCTGCGCTCCGGCCCTGATATGCGGTCGCGTCGTCGGCGACACGTCCCTGTGCTCCCCCCAGTTGAGCGAAGAAGACCTCTGACTGTGGATCAGGCAGCGTGGGAACGAACTCGAGGGCGGCGTCGATCACCTCGTCGCTCATCTCGGTGAAATCGTGGGTCTTCCAGTAGTTGCGCGCGCCCGGCTCCAACAGCGGGTCGAACGCCTGTTGCCACCCGGCGAACGGGTGCGGTCCGATGACGTCTGCGATGGGATTTCCGATCGCGCGCAAGGGCGCGAGCGCGGCCTCGCCCTCAGCCATGTCTCCCGCGTACATCGCCGCCAGGACGACGACCGGCGTCCCGTGGACTTCTTCCGGCAGGAACGGCAGCGGCGGGGCCTTCCGCAAAACGACCCACACGGTGACCTCGTCGGACACGCCCTTCAGGTAGTCACGGTAGGCCCGGAGCACGGATGGGGCGTCCGAGAACGGGTGGACGATCAGCCCAGACAGAACCTCGGGCCCGATGGGATGCGCCTGGAACTCGAACGACGTCACGACACCGAAGTTGCCGCCCCCACCGCGGAGTCCCCAGAAGAGGTCCGTGTGTTCCGTCTCGCTCGCCACCACCGAAGACCCATCCGCGAGAACGACGTCGGCGGACAGCAGGTTGTCGACCGTCATCCCGTGCTTCCGACTCAGCCATCCGAATCCTCCACCGAGCGTCAGCCCCGCGATGCCGGTCGTCGAGTTGATCCCGGTGGGCACGGCAAGGCCGTGGACTTGCGTCGCCGCATCGAGGTCCCCGAGCGTCGCCCCAGGCTGGACACGTACGGTGCGCGACGCTGGATCGACCGCGACGTCCTTCATTCGCGCGAAGGAGATCACGACACCTCCGTCACACACGGCGTTGCCCGCGATGTTGTGGCCGGCGCCGTGTATGGACAGGAGGACGCGGTGCTCGGCTGCGAAGCGCACCCCCCTGGCCACATCCTCCGCGCTCTCACACATGACGATCAGGCCGGGCCGCCGATCGATCATGTCGTTCCAGATCGATCGCGCCTCGTCATAGCCCGCGCTGGAGGGTGTCATGACCTCGCCGTCGAGTGACTCCGAGAGGGAAGCCACCGAGACGTCCGCAAGGGTGACGATGTCGCCATCGAGTGTCGTGAAGTCTGGCACGGGATCCTCCGGGATGCAGAATGGCTTTCAGACAGCATCAGCCGCCTCAGTAAGTGCGCTACGAGATAGCGCCTAAGCCGCTCGGGCGCCATACGTGGAGGGGCGCATGACGACCGCTCGAAGGTCACGTCTCCACCCTGCGGATCGTTTCTTGAGGCACGCTCGACCTCCAGCCGATCCGCTTTCGGTTCATGCCAGAAGGAGCCCCTATGACCCGGCGTCACCACCTTCGCTTCCTTCCTGCAGCGATCGCGCTTCTCGTCCTCGCGACGGTCGCTGCCCCTTCCCTGTCTGCTCAACCCTCCGGCACGACGGTCGGGATCGGGGTCGGCCCGATCACGGCTTATCCGGACGAGTTCGAGAGTGGGGGCTGCGAGGGTCGCTACGTCGGGTTCAACGTCGGCGCGGGTCGGTCCTGGTCCAACCTCGTGGCCATCGAGGGCAGCCTGACCTGGACGGGCTCGTTCGCCTCCTCCTGTACGGAGGCGAACGACGCCCTCAGCCTCCCCGCTCCGATGGATGGTGCGACCTACCGACGTACATCGGTGGGGCCGAGGATCCCGGGAGAGACGTTCTGGGCAGGCCGGATCGGAGCGGTGCTGACCCCTTGGACGGCAGGACCCGTGAGCCCGCTCGTGCGGGTGACAGGCGGCCGGCTCTGGACCAAGGACCTTTGGACATGGACCGTGGGCGCCGGGCTTCGCTACGGGCTCGGACGGCAGGCCGTGGTCCTCGACGTCGAGCTCTGGAACCTCGCCTACGACGTGACCCGCGAAACCTGGATCTACCGGGAGACCGACGACGACGAGCTGCAGAGTAGCGAGGTCGTTCGGCTTCGCCCGCGCCCCTGGTTCATCCGCCTGGGGTGGGAGCTGGCGGTCGGGCGTTGAGTCACCGCGAAGCGGTGTGAGACCAGACCCTCCTCGACGGGGTCGACATCCCGGGCCAGGAAGATCCAACTCCGATCTCTCTCCCTGTGGACTACGCACCCCTGGCGCAGGAGCACGCGGGTCGCTCCCTTAGCCTCCTGACTTTTTAGCACCCATATCCACGGCACGGAGCCTACTCGATGGGACGCCAGAAGAACTGGGACGGCTACGAGTCCTTCTCCTACCTGGAGCCCGACACCGACTACAAGCCGTTCAGGCTTGCCCGGCAGGTCGAACGGGTTCCTGCCTTCGTCGTGCCCCTGACCGAGCAGGAAGAGGAGCGCGTATCGAGACTCGTCGACGACTGTCTGTTCGTCTCGATGCACGAGCACCTGGGTGTCTTCCCGGACCGCATCGAGGAGACGCCCGAGTATGTGCGCCATGGGCGTATGGCCACCGCCTTCGAGGGACTCGCCGCCTCGCACTGGGATGCGGTCTTCGACAATCTCATGGACGGCATCTGCACGATCCATTCGAGATCGGGCTGGCAGTGGGACGACGTGCTCCACGACCTCGGGATGAGACTCTGCGACCTCGCGCACCAGGACTTCCTCATCCACTGCCGTCGCGTCGAGGACGTGCAGCGAGCCCATGACGAGGGCCGGGTGGCGTGGATCGCATCGATGGAGGGCGCGGCCATGATCGAGCACGATCTCGACCGGATCGACCTGCTGCATGGATTCGGAGTCCGGGCGCTCGGAGTCACGTACTCGGAGTCGAACGCGCTCGGCAACGGACTGAAGGAGGACCGGGACGGCGGCCTGACGAAATTCGGCCAGAAGGCTGTCCGACGCATGAACAAGGTCGGGCTGCTGATCGACTGCTCCCACTGCGGTGACCAGACGACCCTCGACACGGTGGAGCACAGCGAGAAGCCGATCGTGCTCTCCCACATCGGAGCCCGAGCGCTTTGGGACTCGAACCGGCTTGCGCCAGACGAAGTGCTCGAAGCGGTCGCGGCCAAGGGCGGCGTGATCGGGATCGAGTGCGCCCCGCATACGACGCTGACGAAAAACCGGCGCGTCCACGACATCGCCGCCTTCATGGAGCATTTCGAATACGTGAAGGGGCTGGTCGGCATTGATCACGTGGGGTTCGGACCCGACACGGTCTACGGCGATCACGTCGGGCTTCACCACACGTACATGGCCAATCTCTCGATCAAGGAGTCACGAGGGAAAGGAAAGCCCGACCAACAGTTCGACGAGGTCGAGTACGTAGAGGGCCTCGAGAATCCGACGGAAGGGTCCCACAACATCGTCCGATGGCTCGTCAAGGAGGGTTACGCCGACGAGGACATCGAGAAGGTGATGGGAGGGAACGCGCTACGCGTGATGAAGGAGGCGTGGGCCTGAATCGTGCGCTCGTAGTGACGGCGGCCCTTACGGCTTGGAGTGCCGGCCTGCACCCGGGGGCCGCGCTCGCGCAGGGCGTGGTGGAGTCGGCCCACCTGAGCGCGGAGTTCTCCGCGCAGGACCGGACCGCCCTGGTACGCATCGAGTACCGGCTCTCCCTGGAAGCCCCTATCGACGTCGACGTTCAGGTCCTGGGCTTCGCCGATGCGACCGTATCGGAGTTCGAAATCGACGGAATCGGAGGCGCGACCGAGCTCGTCACCCTATCCGGCTCGCGCCGGAGCGCCACCATCCCCGCCTCGAGCCTCCTGACCGCGGATGTCGTCCGGCTGACCTACCTTGTCCGGAACGCGGTGGAAGACGACGAAGGCGCGCTGCACGCCCGAATCCCGGTGCTATCGGTTTCGCTACCGCCCACGGAGGCCGTCTCCGACCTCTTCAGCGCCGAGCTCAGCGTCCCTCCCGACTGGGCGGTCTCGGAGGGATTCCCGACGGGCCTTCGCCGCCTCGAAGACGGAACCTACGGCACGACGCTCGCCGTCGTTCCCGCACTCGTGAGCGTGCGAGCGCGGGCGGACGGCGTGTGGCGCCCGGGCTTGCCCCTCGGACTCGACCTTCTCGCCATGGTGGTCCTCCTCGCCTTCGGCTATCAGGGCTGGATCCACCTCCGCAAGGTGGCGGCATGAGCGAAGGACCTGGGTTCATTTTCTGGGGGCTATTCCTCGCCTGCGGCGTGATCGTGCTCCTCTTCGCCCTGTGGATGTGGTGGGAGGAGCGCCGATGACCGCGCAGATGTGGGTCTTCATCGGTTACTTCCTCGTCGTCTTCGCCATCGGCTGGTACAGCCTTCGGGCCACGCACAGCGAGACCGATTACTGGATCGCGGGCGGGAACCTGGGCTGGTTCACCGGCGGCGCCACCATGGCCGCCACACACACATCGGCCGGGACGTTCGTCGGCACCATCGGGGTCATGTATACGGCCGGCTGGTCCTTCGGGTGGGTCCTGTTGGCCATCCCACTCTCCTACTGGTTCATGGTCGCGGTCCTGGCCCCACGGTTCACTCGCCAAAAGGAGCTTACGCTCCCGGCCTTCATGGAGACCCGCTATTACGGCAAGGGAATCCGGGGCCTGGCCGCAGGCATCATCCTGATTGCGACCATCGTGTACATCCAGGCGCAGATCGTGGCGGGAGGACTCATCGCCAACACGGTCTTCGGGGTCCCGACGACCGTCGGGATGGTCGGGTTCACCGCGATCCTGCTGATCTATACGGTCGTGGGCGGAATGGTCGCCGTCGTCTACACCGACGCGTTCCAGCTCGTGGTGATGGGACTCGGCGCGGTGTTCGCGGTCCCCTTGGCGCTCCGGCAGGTGGACGGAATGGGTGGACTGCTGAGCCTGGCCGAATCGGCTCATCCCCTCGTGTTCACATGGGAGACGATGCCCGGCGTGCTTCTCCTCACCATGGGGCTTTCGTTCTTCCTCGGAGGCATCGCCACCCCGGAGAAGCTGATCCGGCTCTACGCCATGAAAGACATGCGGACGGTCCGGCGTGGGATCCTGTTCGCCATCATCATGATTCTCGGACTGAACTTGCTCGTGTTCGTGCTCGCGCTCTCCGCGGTCGTGCTGTTCCCTCAGCTTCCCACGGGCGACCTCGCGATGCCCATGGTCGCGAGCGCCGTGCTCCCTGCCACGCTCGGCGCCGTGATGCTCGCCGCCATCACGGCCGCGATGATGTCGACCGTCGATTCGCTTCTGATCGTCGCAGGCTCGGCACTCTCGGTGGACATCTACCAAAACCTCATCCACCCCGAGGTGACGCAGCGTCGAAGGTTGTGGGTGGACCGGATCGGCATCCTGGTCGTAGGCTCCGTGCCGGTCATGCTGCTGCTGAGCGGAGTCGGTCAGGGCGAGCTCGTCCAGTTCATCGTGCTGCTCTTCACGGCGCTGATGGCCACGGCGTTCGTGATGCCGGTCGTGGGCGGGGTCGTGTGGCGTCGTGCGACCAAGGAAGGCGCTGCTGCTGCGATGATCGGAGGTGTGGCCGTCACGTTTGCCTGGGAGGTGTTCGGATCGCCTTCCATCGAGCCGGTGCTACCCGGGTTCGTCGCCAGCGCCGTCCTCTTCATTCTCGTGAGCCTACTGACCGCCCCGCCACCGCCGAGCGCGCTCGAACCCTACTTCGGCGACTGATACCGGAATGGGCGCCGGCTGGCCTGGGCGAGTCCAAAAGCCCATCCTACCGCAGCCCGTTCGACCACCCCAGACAGACCGCCAGACGATGAGCACGTTGCGCAGACTGACCCAGTTCGTGCAGGACTTCACGGCCCTGGTCGACGAGGTCGGAGAGGACGAGCCTCGCATCTTGGAACGGGGGGGACGCCTACTCTCGGACCTTGTCGCCCACGACGATTGGCTGCCCGACGCCTACGCCGCGACTCACCCCGATCACTATCAACAGTATCTGCTCCACTGCGATCCTCAGGAGCGTTTCAGCGTGGTGAGCTTCGTCTGGGGACCCGGACATACGACCCCGATCCACGATCACACGGTTTGGGGTCTCGTCGGGATACTCCGGGGCCGGGAGCGGGTAAGGACGCTCCGGCTCGGCGGGGAGGGTGAGCCACCCGTCCAGGAGGACGAGCACGTGTGCACCCCCGGCGAGGTGGATCGAGTGTCACCGACGGTCGGGGACATTCACGAAGTGGCGAACGCCGACCCGGACGACCCCTCCATCAGCATCCACGTCTACGGAGCGAACATCGGCCGGGTCGCTCGACACGTCTACGACCCTGACACGGGCGAGAAAAAGGCTTTCGTGTCGGGGTACTCGAATGAGACGATCCCGAATCTCTGGAAGGGCTAACCCGCCCCTAATCGGCGAGCCACTCGGTCATGACGTCCTCGGTATGCTGTCCGAGCTCGGGCGGGCCCGAACGAACGCCCGGTGTCTGACCGGAGACCCTGACCGGGAACGCCACGGTCCGGGTTTGGACGCCATTCGGTAGCTCAAGTGGCTGAACGTGGCCCAGATGCTCCACCTGGGGATCGGAGAGCACGCTCGCGTAGTCGTTGATGGGTGCGCACGGCACCCCCAGGGCGTCAAGCTCCCGGAGCCAGAAGGCCACGTCCCGTCCCCTGAAGATCGGCTCCAGCAGGCTCAGGAGCTCGTTCTGGTTCCGGGCACGCGCCCCTTGGGTCCTGAAGCGTTCATCGTCCACGAGATCCGGGCGCTCGACCGCCGCGCACACCGCGCCCCAGAGCTTGTCGTTCCCCGCGGCCATGGCGAAGTGGGCATCGCGCGCCCGAAACGCCTGATAGGGGGCGTTTCGCGGATGAGCCGATCCGAGAGCTCTCGGTGTCACGCCGGTTCCGAAGAACTCGCTCGTCTGCAGCGCCGAGATGCCGAGGAGGCTACCGAGCATCGAGCAATCGACGTACCCGCCGCGTCCGGTCCGCTGGCGCTCCCACACCAGGGCCAACGCAGTGAACGCCCCGTAAAGCCCGGCACAGAAGTCGCCAACCGGCACCCCACACTTCACGGGAGGGGCTCCGTCCTCACCGGTCACGCTCATCACGCCGCTGAGCGCCTGAACCGTGACGTCGAACGCGCCCTTTTCGGCATACGGCCCGGTCTGCCCGTACCCCGAGATGGACAGGTACACGAGTGCCGGATTCGTCTTGGACAGCTCCGCGTATCCGAGACCCGCTCGCTCGAGCGCACCCGGCCGGAAGTTCTCCACGAGCACGTCGGCGCGAGCACACAGCGCCCGAAGTCGCTCGACTTCGGCAGCATCTCCGAGGTCGACGACGACGCTGCGCTTGTTTCGGTTCAACGACGCAAAGTTCTCACTGAACTCCACCCCGTCCTCATTCTCGGAGAGCGGCGGCCAGCCACGCATGCCGTCCCCGACGCCCGGGCGCTCGACCTTCACGACGTCCGCGCCCAGGTCTGCGAAGAGTGACCCGGCGAACGGGCCGGCGGCGATGTGTCCCAGCTCGAGCACGCGTAGGCCCGCGAGCGGGCCGGAGGATCCTCTTGGAGGGGGCGGGTCGATGTCCATGCGTGGCTACTCGCTGGAGGCGCTGATCGGACGAAACACCAGCAATCCTACGCTCCGCATCTCCCTCCAGCCAACCGGCTTCACGGGCAGTGCTTGCGGGGTGGGAGAGGTGCGACCCGACATGCCCCTCCCTCCCAACGACACGCGCCATGCCCTGCTCCCTCGTCAACCGCCACCTACCCAGCATCCAACCCTCCCTCCACCCAAGGCGAATGCTCGTCCTGGCGGCGATGGCCATCGCGGCCTGCGGAGGCGACGGCCGGAGCGTGGCAGCGACAGACGATCCGTTTTGTGGTGAGGTCTTGCCGCAGGTGGAGGCATTCATCGAGCAGGCCCGGGCCGACCACGTTGCCCCGGCCGACCCTCGTTGCGGGGGCACGGTCGTCATGGGTGGAATCGCGAACCTCCCCCACGGCATGATGAGCGTCATCACCGAGGGGGCTGCCGCACGACGGCTGAGCGTCGTCTCAGTAGTGCCAGGGAAAGCGGGAGAAGTCCTTGTCACGCTTTTCGACGAACGCGTCCCGTCCTTCCCGAGCTTCCTCCGTCCCGTAGGCAAGGCGGGTGGCCTCGCCGGCGAACAGCTGCTGCCCGACCAGGCCGTCGTCGATGAGGTTGAACCCGTACTTGAGCATGCGCATCGCGGTCGGGCTCTTCTCGTTGATCGTCTTCGCCCAGCTCAAGGCGGTCTGCTCGAGCTCCGCATGTGGGATCGAGGCATTCACCATTCCCATCGCCAGCGCTTCGTCGGCGGAGTAGTCGAACCCGAGGAAGAAGATCTCACGGGCTCGCTTCTGGCCGACCATGCGAGCGAGATACGCCGATCCGAATCCGCTGTCGAAGCTCGCGACATCGGGATCCGTCTGCTTGAACCGCGCGTGTTCCCTGCTCGCGAGCGTGAGGTCGCAGACGACGTGGAGGCTGTGCCCACCGCCCGCGGCCCAGCCAGGGACGACCGCGATGACGATCTTCGGCATGAACCGGATGAGGCGCTGGACCTCCAGGATGTGGAGGCGCCCGAGCCTCGCGGGATCAACCGCGCCTTCCTCTCCTTCGTACTTGTAGCCGTCCGCGCCGCGAATGCGCTGATCGCCCCCGGACGAGAACGCCCAGCCACCGTCCTTCGGTGACGGTCCGTTCCCGGTCAGGAGAACGCACCCGACCTGCGAGGAGGTCCGGGCATGCTCCAAAGTGCGGAACAACTCGTCGACGGTCCGAGGGCGGAATGCGTTGCGGCAGTCGGGGCGGTCGAAGGCGACCCGGACCGTCTTCCCGTCCAGGGTGCGGTGATACGTGATGTCGCTCAGGTCCTCGAAGCCGGGGACTTCCTGCCAGGCGGACGCGTCAAAGATCTCGGATACCATGGAGGGGCTGTCGGAGTGGGGGACGTTCGTAAGGCGGCGCTTTTCGCCGTGCACGCTAGGAAGACGGGATGCGAGTCACAAGCGGCCGGGATCCAATAGGTCGCGATCCCCCATTCTCCGAGACTTCTCCCGCGCTGCCCCGCCCCCCCTCCTCAGCTGATCAACCGCCTCGACACGTCTCTGAGGATGAAGAGCCCGTCGCCCGTGCCGGTGACCGCGATGATGCCGCTCTCGAAGAACGGGTAATTGCTCCACGAGGCCCCTCCACGGTACGGGGAGGTGTCGAAGTATCCGATCTCAACCGGACGCTCGGGCTCGGAGATGTCGATGACCCGGAAGCCGGCGTCGTAGTTCGACTGGTACATGACGTCGCCGACGATATAGAGGTTGTGGTCGGTGGCGCTGGTCTCCGCGATGTACTCGTGCACGAGGATCGGGTCGTCGAGATCCTGCACGTCCCACACGAGCGTCCGCGTTCCCTCGACCAGACCGCTGGGCTCGTCACCTTCATCGTTCATGTAGAAGTAGCGGTGGTCCTCGGTGAGCCAGCCCTGATGCGCGTAGGCGACGTTCGGGTAGCTCGCGCTCGCCAGGGTGACGGGCGCACTCTTGTCCGTGACGTCCGCGATGCTCAACGCGGTCTCGTTGGATCCGAGACAGATCTCCCTGCCCACGTGCTCGGCGTCCGGACCACGGTAGATCACGCACTGGGCATCGTGCGCATACCCGGTCAGGCTACGGCCCGTGGCGGTATCCGCGTAACAGCCGTCGAACGTGGGGCGCGCGGGGTCCTCGAGGTTGAGCATGTGGAGTCCGCCGCCGCACGTCTCACCCCCCGCACTGTTCCCCACCGTGTAGGCGAACCCGGTCTCCTCGTTGATCACGATGTTGTGCGCGCTGTAGATCCCGTCGTAGTGGAAGGTCTCCTCGAACGTGATGGGCTCCCCCTGGAAGCGGCGCAGCTCCCGGAGGTCGAGGACCTGGACGCCGTGGGCGCCGGCTCCGTCGGCCACGACGTACACGTGATCCCGGTAGACCTTCATGTCTCGCCAGATGGCGCTGCGCGAGCCTGGGGTCTTCGGGAGATCACCGACGTAGACCGGGCGGGACGGATCGCTGAGGTCGATGAACGACGTTCCGTTCGTGCGACCCACGATGGCGTACTCCGTGCCCGTCTCCGGGTCGGTCCATCCCCAGATGTCGTTCACCCGCGTGCCGCGAACGCCACCGATCTCGTTGATGGGCACGAAGGAGATGATGTTGACGCCCTCGCATTCGAAGATGTCGGCTTGCCCCTCGGCGCACTCGATCTCGCCGCCCGTGATGGCTGGGAAGCCCCGGGCCTCGTTGACGACCGTGGTCTGCTCGGTCCATTCATCGAAGATCACGGTGGCCCCCGCGCCCTCGTCCACACTGAGCGCCCCCACCGCCAGGACGCCTTCTACGGCTGCCACCGACCCGCCGAATCCCGCGCCTTCGCCCGCCGTCTCGCTCCCCGTGATGGTCACCTGCGTCACGCCATCCGTCGCGTCCAGCTGGTACAGGGCGCCAGCTCCCCCGTCGGCCCCCGGGGCGCCGACGAGAAGCCCGCCGGCGCTTGCCGCGATCGACGCGCCGAACTGTGTATTCCGGGCAGCGAGGGTTGGCCGAAGCGGAGCGCCCGCCGTCCACCCGTCGTCACCGAGCTCGAACACGAAGACGGCACCGACGCCATTGTCGAAACCCGGGACGCCGACGTAAGCGAGGCCGTCGTGCACGGCCAGAGCGCTTCCATACCCGGAACGCTCCGGAAGGCCTTCGGCCGAGAGCTCACCGAGCGGCTCCAGACCGTCCATCCTGTACGCATGGACCGAACCGGTCGTCCTCCCAGAGGTGGCAGCCCCGACGAGCAGATGAACACCGTCGGTGGCCAGCGTGGCGCCGAAGGTCTCGCCCACATCCGCCGGTGCGGCCAACCTGCTAGGGGCATTCAACGAGGAGCGATCGTACACGTAGACCACGCCCCTACCCTCGGACGGTGCCGCGACGATCACGAAGCGGTCGGTCAGGGCGACCGCGGCTCCGAAGTCCGAGTCGGGTGGCCCCGCGAGCCGCGCCGATTCGCTCCACGCGTCCTCGCCGGTCCGCTCGAATACGTACGCGGTGCCCTCGATGGGTGCCCCGGCCAGGAGCGTCGCGGCGTCCGCCGCGATCGCCCGGCCGAACCCGTCCGGCGCGCGAGTCACGTCGGTCACCCGAATCTGGTCGATCTCACTCCATGCGCCGTTCGTCTCGCCGAACACGTAGACGATACCCGACAGAGTTTGATTTCCAGCCTCCCCGACGAAGACGAGGTCGCCGCTCACGGCGACCGATCCACCGAACTGCTGTGCGGTGAGCGGGACGGCCAGCAACATGGCGAGCGCGAAAGAGATCGTGTAGGTCGCGGCGCGGTTCATTTGAGCAGGGCTCCTTGGTGAAGGGCTGTTTCCGGCGGTGACCCGGCTCGGAAGGGTCGGTCGTGGCCGACATCGCATAGGAGGCCGGTCGGATGCGGTTGTCAACACAACCGTGCGACGCGAGGCACGGTCGCGGACCTCCGACGCCGACGACTCCGTCGGAGTGAACCGCGCCGGGTCCATCGGAGACCGGTGTGTGTGAGTCTGACCATCTCGGTGCGAACGGTCAGACGGCTTCGGTACTGCTCTTCGAACTCGGCCTGAATCAGAGCGGCAAGCCACGCCTGCCGAGCTCCTCCCAAGCCCACCCTCACGGTGGACGCCGACACCCGAGATGAACGGCACCGGCCCAGCGGCGTTGTCGGCCCTCCTGCTAAGAGATGCCGTCGCAGAGCGTGCTGAGCGAACGCTCGCACTCCGCACGCACGCCGTACGTCACCGATGCGGCGCGATCAACCAAATTTTCTTCTGGACAGGACAGGCTCGTGGCCTGTAGCATCAATTAAGGGTTGTCACACAAGTCTTCCACTGGCCCATTCGCATGAATCAGAGTACGAGACTCCTTGCGCTGCTTGCCCTGGTCTCCGTTGCTGCCTGCGACGTCGAGACCCCTTTGGGCGTAGAGTCTTCGCCGAACTTCGCGGCCGTCTCCTCCGTGGATGCGCCGATCCCGAATCGCTACGTCGTTAGATTGAATGACGATGTGCCGAGCGCGGCCGCGGCTTCGGCGACGATGATGCGGGGGCTTCGCGGTGAGGTCCACTTCACGTACGAGAACGTCTTCAAGGGCTTCGCGGCCACGCTCCCGGCCGAGACCCTGACGGCCATCCAGCGCAACCCGCTCGTCGCCTCGATCGAACAGGATGGCGTCGTGACGAAGAGCGCCGCCACCCAGACGGGCGCGACATGGGGCCTGGACCGGATCGACCAGCCTTCTCTGCCTCTGAACGGTGCCTACTCGTACGGTGCCACCGGTGCCGGAGTGGATGCGTGGATCCTCGATACCGGGATTCTTTCGGGCCACCTTGATTTCGGTGGTAGAGTCGACTTCACGCGTGGGTTCGACGCCATCAAGGACGGTAACGGCACGGAAGATTGCGACGGTCATGGAACACACGTCGCGGGGACTGTGGGCGGCTCTGAGTGGGGTGTTGCCAAAGGCGTCACCCTGATCCCCGTCCGAGTCCTGGACTGCTCAGGCTCGGGTACCTTTTCCGGCGTTATCGCAGGAATGGACCATGTTGCCGGGAATGCCTTCGGCCCCTCTGTCGCCAACATGTCGCTGGGCGGTGGGCAGTACGACCCGGTGGATGACGCGGTAGAGCGGATGCACACGGCCGGGGTCACCGTCGTGGTGGCTGCCGGAAACTCCAACGCGAATGCTTGCGGTGCCAGCCCTGCCGCCGCTCCCGAGGCCATCACGGTAGGCGCGACCACCTCGAATGATGAGCGCGCCTCGTACTCGAACTTTGGTTCGTGCGTGGACATCTTCGCACCCGGGAGTGGCATCACCTCGGCCTGGTATACGAGCACCTCGGCGACCAACACGATCAGCGGCACATCGATGGCATCGCCGCACGTCGCTGGGGCGGCAGCGCTGTGGTTGGACGTTGATGACACCATGACGCCCACGCAGGTCGCGAACGCGCTCACGGGCGATGCAACGTTCGATGCGATCACCGAATGTTCTCGGATCACGGGGGGAGGGCCACCGAGAACCGTCTGCGGGGCAATGGATTCCAGCCCCAACCTTCTTCTTTACGTCGACGAGACCCTGACAGGTGGTGACGTTGGTGGTGGCAACAACGCACCCGAGGCTGGCTTCACTTTTGACTGCTCCGGTCTCACATGCACGTTCACGTCCACCAGCGAAGATGCTGACGGCCCTGCCGCGTTGACCTACTCGTGGGACTTCGGGGACGGGCAAGGGTCGTCGGATTTGGAAGATCCCGGGTACACCTACGGCGCACCCGACACCTACACGGTGACCCTGACCGTGTACGACGGCGCTGCGACCGCCACCTCCTCCCAGTCAGTCACCGTTATCGCATCTCCGTCGGGCGAGTTCTCGGCTACACTTGCCCTCTTCAAGCGCCAGGGCGAGCACGGGATCGGGCTTGCCAGCAAGAGTTCTGAGCGGGTCTTCATGCAAGTGACGGATACCGCGTCACAGCAGGTTTGGTCGCACTACACCACCGCGACCGGGTCGACATCTGCGCTCTACACGGGCGGCAAGGGCAGGGCCACCTACGACGTCAAGGTGTGTGCAGCCAGCACCACCAGTGATACCTACGAGGACACCCCCTCTACGTGTATGGAAGTGACCATCGATTTCCGCTGACCCGGGCCGGGCTGTTTGGCTCATCGAATACAGAAGAGGCCCTGGGCCGCGGCCCAGGGCCTCTTGTTTTGTACCGGAGCCAACACGTTCGGAGGTCGCGGAGTGAACCGCGCCGGAATTGACCGAAGACGTGGCGCGCGGGGGCGGGGACGGTCATTGTGGGACACCCAACGACCCCGCCAAACGACTCCTGCTCAGGAAAGCTCGACCGATGAACCGCATCGCCGCCCTATTCGTAGTGCTCGGCGCTTTCGCACCCACGCTCGTCCAGGCCCAGTCCCTCTCGACCGTCGAGCAGCGGATCGCAAGCGCGGTGGACGCCGGCGCCGACGACGCCATCGCGCTCCTGGAGCGCGCCGTGAACATCAACAGCGGCACGATGAACTTCGAGGGGGTGCGCGAGGTCGGGACCCTGTTCCGCGCGGAGTTCGACGCGCTGGGCTTCGACACCGAGTGGATCGACGGTGCCGCATGGGAACGGGCCGGACACCTGGTCGCCCGGCGGAACGGGGTGGGCCCCCGTCTGCTCTTGATCGGCCATCTGGACACGGTGTTCGAGCCCAGCAGCCCCCTGCAGCGCTTCGCCCGGGAAGGCGACCGGGCTGGCGGCCCCGGGGTCGTGGACATGAAGGGCGGAGACGTGGCCATCGTGCACGCGCTCCAGGCCCTCGAGGCGGCCGGTCGCCTCGACGAGATGAGCATCACGGTCGTGATGACGGGCGACGAGGAACGGAGTGGCCGTCCCCTGGAGCTGGCCCGCGCGGCCCTCGTGCAGGCGGCGGAACAGGCGGATGTCGTCCTCGCGTTCGAGAACGGGGACAGCAACCCGGCGACGGCCGTGGTGGCGCGCAGAGGCTCGCTGGGCTGGCGGCTCGACGTGACCGGCACGCCTGCACACTCCTCGCAGATCTTCCAGCCGGAGATCGGGGCCGGAGCCATCTACGAGGCATCGCGAATCCTCCACGAATTCTACGATGGGTTGGCCGGCGAGCCGCTACTGACTTTCAACCCTGGCTTGATCCTGGGAGGGACGGACGTCACCTACGACGAAGTCTCCGCCGGGGGCTCGGCATTCGGGAAGAACAACGTCGTGGCGCAGAGCGCTGTCGTCACGGGCGACCTGCGGGCCATTTCCCTGGAGCAGGTGGAGCGGACCCAGGCGGTCATGCGATTCGTAGCCGGGCAGAACCGCCCGGGCACCTCCGCGACCCTCTCCTTCGCTGAAGGCTACCCGCCGCTCGCGCCCACCGACGGGAACCACCGGCTCCTGGCCATGTTCAGCCAGGCCAGCCAGGACCTCGGGTTTGGCGAAGTGACGGCCGTCGACCCCCGAAACGCCGGAGCGGCGGACGTATCGTTCACCGCGGGGTACGTAGATACCGCGATCGACGGGCTCGGACCCGGCGGCGGCAGCGACCACACCGTCGACGAGTGGATCGATCTCCCGACTCTTGCGGTGCAGACCAAGCGCGCCGCGGTGCTCATGCATCGCCTGACCCTGCGCCCTGGGGCGGACTGAGACGCCGGGTCGCGAGCGCGCGGATGCCTCCGGCCGCGAACCGCCCGGGAGGACGGGACCGACGTCCCGACGAGCAACGAAGAAGCCCCGCTTGGCCATCCAAAGCCAAGCGGGGCCATCACTTCCAAAAGTGGGCCTGGGTAGATTTGAACTACCGACCTCACGCTCATCAGGCCGATAGCAGCTTAGCCGAATTCCGGCAAGAAACCGTGTAAACCCAAGGCGGGGCGCACGATCTGCCGTTCTTGCCGGAATGTGACGTCGGAAGCTACCGGGTCGAGTGGGCCCAAGAACCGGCCCAATGTCACACCGTCTTGAGCCCCTCGTAGTGTTCGACCAGGGCATCGCGAAGAACGTCCTCGAACGCGAGCAGTTCGAAATCACGCTGCTCCGCGAGTGACTCTGCAAACTGGCCGCGGTGGAAGCACCGAGCGAAGACCCGCGGCTCCCTCGAGCGGGCCCGCAGGAGCATGGCAGCCCGGAAGTTCACGACCTCGTCGGACGAGGCGAGCAGATACACCGGAGTGGCCTCGAGCCCCGCGACCTCATCGTCGACCCGTGCCCACGTCCCGGGGTCTTCGAGGTCGCCGTCCACCGTCGTGAAACTCAGGACTTCCAGGGGTACGTCCACCGCGAATTGACGTACCTTCCTCGATGCATCGGGGTCGACCACGACCAATCGCTCGATTTCATCCGCAGCCGTCACCCTCAAGAGCTCCAGGATGGTCTGCGAGAAGCGCCCGAATCCGCCGAGCACGACAACGTCCTCGTACCGTGTACCCTCGAAATGCGGGTGGAGGAAGCGCTCGTACAGGTGCAGTGCTCCGATCCTGTGGGTGTTGAACACCAGGGGCGGTGCTCCGCCCGGATCCGCGGCTCGGGCTTGGTCCCGCACGAGCCGATTGACGGGCCGAAGCAGGGTGAGGTCGGCCACATGCACGGCGATGGGGAGGTCCGCCCGAGCTGCCCGCGCCGCCCATGCCACCTCGAGATTGGTGAGGTCGTCGTCCGTCACCACGACCATCCGATCGGCACGCTCCAACCCCACGACTTCGAGGGCCGCCGGCCGCCGTGGATCCACGGAAACGGGATGAACCCCACCCAAGCGCTCGACCTCGGCAAGTGTCACCTCACCCTCGAAGCGATCCACGATGAGCACTGGGACATCAGGATCGACCCGACGAACGGCCTTGAGGTACGCCAGGCCGATCGGGCCGGCCCCGACCAGGATCAGGTGGCCCGTGACCGATGCTGCCGGCGACCGAGCCGGGCGGACGAGCCTAATGACTGCTTCCACAACCGTGGTCGTCGTGATCGCGGGCGCCAAGAAGTACGCAACCCACAGCATCCCTCGCGCAGCGATTGGCCCACCGATCGGAGTGCCGAGATCCAATCCACCGAAGACGAACAGCCCCGCTGCGTAGTAGATCCACGCGAGAATCGAGCCCGCCTCCGTCGCTTCGAGGCCCGAGGTTTCGACTCCGGCGAGGAAGGACCCTGCAACGAGGACAAAGACGAGGACGACGCCGACGATTCTCAGTCTGGCGCCGGTCGACACCGGTGGCGTCTCGGAGGTCCGCCAAAAACTCATGGGCTTAAGGCCTCGCGTACGATCGACAAGACGCGTGAGCACTGCTGCTCGGACACGCTGGCGACGAATGGGCCGATGTGGCCCACGGGATCGATCGGTTGGCCGTCGAGATCCACGACCACGCCGCCCGCTCCGTTCACGAGGAGGACGCCTGCAGCCAGATCCCACGGATCCGCTGCGGACTTGGCCCACTCGTTCACATAAGTGAAGTGTCCCCGCGCCGCCTCGAGCATGGCCCACGACGGGGATCCACCGGGCGCACGGACCATACGGACGTCCCGTCGTTCCCATGCTTCGTAGAAGGCCGACACCAGCCGCGAGCCTCGTTCGGCCGGGTGCAAGTTCACGAGGGTCTTCTTGGAGTCTCGATCGCCCAACGGTAGCGCGAACCCCTGGTCGCCTTCGCCGAGGACGTCGAGGCGCACGAGCCGGGTCCCTCCACCCGCTGCCGCGTAACCGATCTCACCGGTCAACGGACTCGCCACGACGCCCATGAAGGGCTGGCCTTCTAGAAAGAGGTTCATCACCACGGAGAATGTCTCCGTGTGCGAGAGGAACGCCCACGTGCCATCGATGGGATCGATGCTGAGTGTCCAACCCGCGTCGTGCAGCCACCCGCCACTTTCCTCACCTACGAAGACCGCCTCGGGTTCGAACACCTCGAGAGCCTCTTTGATTTCGAGCTCGATGTCACGCTCGAGCGCGGTCACCGGTGACCCGTCTCGCTTGAGCTCCAACACGGACGGAGGTACGGCGCGGACGGTCCGACCCGCCTCGAGCACCGTACGCAGGAGGAACGTCGTCCACACGAGCTCCTCCACCGGTCGATCCGTATCAGCTCGATTCGCTGCAGCCTCCTCGAGGGCGTCGGACCTCGTCACCAGAGGCCGCGCGGAGCGGAATCCGTCGAGCGCGGCGCGTTCTTGGTTCAGGAGAGACACGATCAGACGGCCCTGCGGATCAGTCGCCCCGCCAGCTCTTCGTCGAGCCGCCCCGCCCCGCGTGCGGCTTCCAGCGCCTCGTTGATCACCGGAGCCTGACCCGCCGGAATCCGGGTCATCGTCTCCACATCCAGGGGCCACCACGAGACCTCGTCGAGATCACCCGCCGGGTCGAAGAGATCCGGAACGTCCTCCTCCGCAGGGTCGAACAGATACGCTCGCTGCTCGACCCAGGCGTGGTCCGTCTGGCGGGCGTCGTACGCGTAGCCGTCACTCAACGGGATCGGCGCCCCCTGAGGTCGCCAACCGGCTTCCACCTGCATGACGCGGAGAAGACCGTCTTCTGGTTGTTCGTCCGGGAAGAGGAACCCCTTCGGCACCTGGAGCGTCGGGTCGTCCTCGCTGGAACCGAGCAGGATCTGGAGTTCACCCGTCACCGCGCTGGTACGCAGCACGACACCCACGACCGACGCGTTGGCGCCCCATAGGCCCAGAAGTCCCCGGCCAGCGATCCCCGTGCGGCCACGCGGGTTCAGCGGCCGTCCCTCATCGTCCCGGAAGCGTGCCGGTCGCTCGGCCAGCACGGCAGAGTCCACCTCTTCCGGATCCGCCCACCCCTTGTCGCCGCGATCACCCGCCGCTTCCAACACGGTCTGATCGACGTGGTAGGGAGGGGCGTAATCTTCGCAATCCAGAAGCCACAGCGACTCGTCGATCGAGATGCGCTGGCGTTCGGGGTACGACGCGGGCCGCTCGGCGCGAATTTTGAGGTGAAAATCGTCGGCAACGAGCGAAAGCGAGAGCGACTCGCACGAGTACAGGGCATACATGAGCTGAGTCTCGTCACACTCACCCCCTCCCCTGCGCTGATCGAAGCTGAGCGTGTGCATGGCATATCGCAGCAAGGCCACCCGATAGACCAGCCAATCATCACCCTCTTTGAGCCGGTCACAGCGCTGACGAATCAGACGCACGGCGGCGAGGATCTTCCGGAAGCGCAGATCCCACTTCGCGAACTTCAACGCGTCCGGAAGCTCTTCTGCGGAACCCGGGATCCTCTGGTTGAGAAGGTACTCTTCGAATGCGTGCAGCCGGGGTAGATCATCGACATCGAAGTCCTTGCTCATCACGAACTTCACGTCGTTCTCGAGCTTCGCGAAGTCGAGTTCCAGCGGGTGGATTCCACTGTGCGTCCAGTCGATGAACCACACGTTGTCGCCTTCGTCGCAGATGACGTTGGCGAGATTCAGGTCGCCGTGCTGCAGACAGAGCTCGGACTGGACCGCATCGGGATTCCGCGTTATCAAGCGTGCCACATTCTCGAGCTGGTCCAGATCGACGTTTTCAACGGAGTGGCTGGACTCATCGAAATAGCCTTGAATGATCGTAGCGTTCTCCCTCAGCCACACGATCTGTTGAGCCGAGTGCAGCCCGAAAATCCGGAACGGGGCGACGCTGCCACGCTCTAGCGTGTTGCCGTAGAGCTTTTCAGACAGGAGGTCCAGAGATTTCTCGAGCCGGGTGAGAAAGCGTACCAGCAGAGACTCTGAGTCCGCCTTCTCGAAGTCGTCCTGCAGCGTAGTTGGGTCGCCCTTCATCGCTGCCAGCTCCATCCCGACACCGAGCAGGCTGCCCTGACGGACCGGGTACCCGAACGTGGGCACGTGCTTGCCAAAGAGGTCCTTCACCTGATGGTAGCCGTCGAGCTCACGTCGCATCTGAGCGAAGGCGTCGATCTTGATCACCATCGGCTCAGTCCGCGCCTCGCCCTTCAAGCCCTCGGCGAGGAAAAGCAGACTCCCGCTGAACCCTCCTGCCAGAGCGCGCAGTTTCGCCCTCGTCCAGTGCATGCAGATCAATTGGACGATGCGCTGGGCGTCGGCCTCCATCTGCTCGCGAGCTTCACGCGGCCCGATCACGCAAGGCGCACCTCCCGCGAGCCCGGCACGATCGGGATCGATGTCGACCCACCTGGCTGCCTCACCCAGATCGAGAAGTACGTTCACGCCGGACCGAGGCAGGTTGTGGCGTAGCACCGCGTAGTGCGCTTCGGCCGTGGCACTCCCTACGAGGTGGGGACTTACAGCGACGCGCTCGAAACCGAGGACAGTCCTCAGGAATGTCGCGATCGCCTGGATCCGCTCCTCCGTTTGGCATCCCACCACGAGGAAGCCGAGGTCGGCGATACCGTCGGCTACGGAACTCTCTTCGACACCCGCCACGCCGGCGATCCTTTTGATCAGCGTGCGCCAGGGAATTCGCCCGGGAGCGCAATCGAGCGCCGATGCCGCAGCGGCTACGGATCGAACCGGGTCGACCCATTCCGCGAGCGCCTCACGAGCTCCCGATACACCGTTCGACGCGCCTGCCTCGTCCTGCGGTGCCACCTCACGGAGCAGCACGAGACCCGTGCGCCCGCCTGATGCCGCCGCTGCTCGGATAATCGACGGCAGGGGGCCTTCGCCATATGCTCGACCCCGGCCCATGAGCCGGGCGATCTCGCGGGCACCGAGGTTCGAGGGAATGCCGTGGAACTGCCGCTCCGGGCTCAGCGTTCCACGAACGACGCTGTCCGCAATAACGATATTCACAGCAGACTCCCGAAAAATGCAGCCGTCCGACTAGACACGACTACGATGTCACAGAGTGCGCGATTCCTCGGAGACGACACCCGGCGATGCACTATGCGAACCCAAATGAGCATCGACCATCAGAAGCCCTCCAGCGCCTCCGCTTCCGTTGGGAACACCGCGAAGATCGTGCTGAAGCCCGAGATCTCGAATACCTCCGAAACCATCTCGTTGAGGCTGCACAGTCGAAGGTTGCCTCCTGCACCACGCAGCTTCTTCGCGGTCGCCAGAAGCACTCGAAGCCCGGCGCTAGAGATGTAGTCGAGATCGGCGAAGTCGATCAGGATCTTGCCGCCCCCCCCACTCGCCAGCTCATCCAGGCGCGCTTCCGCTTCGGGCGCCGTGTTCGTGTCGAGATTCCCCTCGAAGCCGACGACAGTGACGTCTCCGTTGACGCTGACCGAGATGTTCATGATCCGTAATACTCCTTCATTCCGAATTTGATAGGTATTTCACCAGCAGAACGACGTTTTCATCGGTTCGCCGCGTGTACGAGACCTCGTCCATCAGGTTCTGCACGAGGTGGATACCGAGACCTCCAATCTCCCTCGCACCCAGGGCCAGCGCCGTGTCCGGCGCATTCCGGCCGAAAGGATTGAACGGGTGCCCGTCGTCACTGATGCGTACGGCGACCCGATCGGAGGACAACTCGACGCGCACGCCGATGCGATGCTCCTCTTCGTCCTCGTATGCGTACGAGATCACGTTGTTCAACAAGTCGTCGAAAACGAGCTTCATACTTCTCCGGACCTTCTCCGGGAGCCCGTGCTCGGCTGCGAACGCCTCGAAGGATTCGTTGACGGAGTCGATCTCTTCGAGTCGATTCGCAACTGACAGCTCGAGAATGTGGACGCCTTCGGAGCCACCGGGCCGGCCGGAGAACTCGACCGCCAGCACGGTGACGTCGTCGGCCTGTTCCGCGTCGGCCTGAAAACGCCACACGTCGTCGGTCGATGCACGAACCAAAGACTCCACCGAATCGATATCGCTCGCCCGAAGGACCTCAACGAGGCGGTCCTCCTCGTAGAGCTGCCCGTCCGGGTCCATCGCCTCGGTGACACCGTCGGTGTACACGAAGACGACGTCACCGCGCTCCAACTGACCGGAGCCCTCGGAATAGACGAGTCCGTCCACAGCACCGAGCACGGGACCGTGCCGCTCGTCCAACCGCACCACCTCCCCCGTGTGGCGCAGGAGATAAGGCGGGTTATGTCCGGCGTTCGTGTACTCCAGCGCTCCGGACGTCACGTCCAGGATGCCCAGCCAGAGCGTCACAAACATCGCCGAGTCGTTGTTGGTCGAGATCTCGTCGTTGACGTGCGTGAGAATGCTGGCTGGTGAGAAATCGTTGGTCGCGCGCGACTTGATAAGCGTCTTGGTGACGGCCATGAAGAGTGCCGCAGGCACCCCTTTGCCGGAGACATCTCCAACACAGAAACAGAAGCGATCCTCGTCGAGGAGGAAGAAGTCGTAGAAATCCCCTCCGACCTCCCGCGCAGGCTCGAGGGTAGCGAATACCGTAAAGTCGGTGCGGTGCGGGAACGCCGGAAATTCGAGCGGCAGCATGCTCATCTGGATGTCCCGACCGATGTTGAGCTCGCTCTCCATCCGCTCTTTGGCCGTGGTGGTCCGACGGAGGTTGTCGAACGAATCCTGGAGCTCCCGGTTCTTCAGGGTGAGCTCCTGCATCAGCGCATCCCTCCCCTTCTGCTCGATCACGCCGCGCAATTCCGCGACGCGGCGCTCGGTAAGCTCCAATCCCGGGGCGATGTGGATGTAGAGACCAAGCCGCAGGCACGGTACATCGCCGACCCGAACCCAAACGACCTGATCGAAGAACGATGCGGCCGTCGCCTCGTCGACCTCACCGCCGACACCGATCAGGTCGAGAACGAACGTAGGCTGGGCTCCCGCCTCATCGAAGCGAACGATGATCCTGCCTGGATTCGCACCGCGCTCGATCGCCCGAAAGATCTGGGAGGTGACCGAAGCGATCCGACTGGCCAGCATGTCATCCGCCGTCAACCGCTCGAGAGCCGCGTGAACCTTCCTGCGCGCGTCCCGAACGGCACCCTCCGCTCCCCCCGTGATCGTGCCGAGCTCGATCATGAGTCTTCGAATCTGGCGGCGAGCACCGTCGCGTCGTCGTGCTTCTTTCCGTAGCGGGACAAGATCGTCTCGGCCACGGTCTGGGGGCTCTGATATCGGAGTTGCGGATAGTCTTCCAGCGTGAGGCGCTCCGAGATCCCATCCGTGTGAATCAGGAGCACATCCTCCGATGAGAGCTCGGCGGTCTCGACCCTCGGCGCCTTGAGCCGACTACCGACAGTGCCTGTCATGGCTCCGACTCGTCGCGATCGCTCACCCTCGATGCGCAACACGGTGTTCCCGACCGCAACGTATCGAACGAGGCCGGAATCGAGATCGATGGAGCACAACGACAGTGCCGCGCCGACGGTTCCCTGCAACCGGACGTCCAACCGCCTCATCAGGTCCGAAAGGTCGAGGTTCGGCTCCTTGCGAACAAGCCGGGTCGCCGCCTTCGCTGCCTCGTGCGCGTCCCGGCCATGCCCCAACCCATCGACCACCACAATCAGCGCCGCACCATCGAGCTCGGTCACGAGCACACCGTCGCCGCTCAGCAGCTCACCTCTGCAAGGTCGGTTCACGTACCCGATCTGCAACCGCCTCCCCGGCTCGTTCGGTGCCTCGTAGCTTTCCCTCCCCCGATCGGTGCCTCGCTCGGCGAATGCGGCGCTCGCCGACGAGCCTTGCAAGAGCTCTGCCCTACGAGCACGCGGTGAGGGCCCGCCCAGCCACTTGCGGACGACCACCGTGGTCCCTCGGCCCACTTCCGATTGGATGTCGAAGTCGTCCACCATGCGCCTGACGCCAGGCAGGCCGAGGCCGAGCGTCCCGCTCGAACTGAAGTGATCCTGAAGTGCCTCACGAATGTTAGGGATCCCGGGGCCGCGATCGGCTACGGTGACCTGAATCCCATGACGGTCGCCTGCGGTCACCTCTTCGATCACTACTCGGCCGTCCACCGCGTACTTGATGATGTTGGTGGCTAGCTCCGACACGACGGTGCCGATGGAGCGACTGTCGAGTTCACTGAAGTCGAGTCGACGCGCGAAATCCGACGCCGCGATCACCGCATGACTCACGTCCGGATCGCTCCGGATTCGCTTGACCGACCGAGGACTCATGGTTCGGGCGACGCACTCACCTGCGCGTGGGGTCCGGTCTCATCGCGTTGGACGGCCTCCGCGCCGGTACCCTCGAGGGGTTCGTCGACCTCCCCGACCTCATCTTCCTCGTCTCTGTGCCTGTCGGACTGAGTCTCTCGCATCAAGTCGAACGCATCGTCGAGTGTCGCCGTCGCCAGCACCCCGTCGGTGTCGGCCTCGAGGTCGATCAGAGCGGACACCACGCCCGGCCGCATCCCCGAAACGATGGTCGTTGCGCCCATTAGGAGCGCCATGCGCATCGTGTCTCGGAGAGCGCCGAACTCCTCTCTGTCCATCACCGCAGCCCCCGACAAGTCGAGAATGACTCCGCGCGCGCCGGAGCGTCGCAGGAACTCCAGGAGTTCCGCCCGAAACGCAGCCAGCACTCGGTCGTCCAGGTCCACCTGGATCGACGCCACCACGCACTGCTGCGCAAGCTGGAGCGGAATCCGGGCGCCGCGATCCGTCATCGCCTACGCCACACTCACCGACGGCCCTGCCGGACGAGCTCGACCGCGTCGGCCAGAGCGTCGCGCATGGTCGCGGTCGTCTTCACTTCGCCGACGTCGATACCCAGATCGACAATCGTCTGAGCGATGGCCGGCGAGACCCCCGAGATCGTGGTCTCACAACCCATGAGCTTGGTCGCCCGGGTAATCTTGATGAGGTGGTTCGCCACTGCCGTGTCCACCACACCGACCCCGCTGATGTCGAGAATGAATACCCGTGCCTGTGTGTCCGCGATCTTGCTCAAGGTCGCGTTCATGATGTCGCGCGACCGGCGCGAGTCGATGATCCCGACGATGGGCAGGAACAGGAGGCCCTCCCATATCTCCGTGACCGGTGTCGACATCTCCATGAGCGCCCGCGACTGAGCCGTGAGTGTCTGCTCCACCAGCCGGTTGTAGGTATCGACGACGATGGCGGTGTCGAAGTGGAGGAGTTTGGAGACGGAATCGATCGTGGCCTGACGCTCGCCTTCCTCGAAATCGCCGTCGCGTACGACCTCGCTGAAGAGCTCCTGAAACATGTTCATGCCCGCGAAGTAGGTGTTCAGCGATAGCCCGATTCGAGCGTGCGCCTCACCGACGAGCACCCGCCGTGACACGTACTCGTCGTCGACCGCGGCCTTCATGAAGAAATCCCAGTAACCGTCCTGGAGTTTCTGGACTCGGGCCAGAGTCTCGGGGTCGCTGAAGAAGTCTTCGTAGTCGGGCAACACCTCGAGCCAGGCGTACCAGCGCTCCACCAGCTCATCCATCCGTTTCACGGCCTGAACCCCGAACGCCTCGATGCGCCGAAGATCAGCGTCGGTGATACGATAGAGCGTCAGCAGCTCTCGATAGTCGATGTGATTGGTGTGCATCATGCGCCTCTACGAAGTGTTAAGTCAGTCTGTCGCGAATCCCCAACGCAGCGCCGGCCCGTCCCTCACCCGTCACGGTGCATCGTGGCGCTCTCGATCGCGTCTCTCAATGTGCGCACCGTCACGATGCCCTGTGTATCGACGTCGCCGTCCGCCAGCTGAGCAGCGAGTTCGGGTCGGACGCCCGACACGATGGCCTGCGCGCCCACGAGACGGGCAGTTCGCGCAATCCGAATCAGCCCGCGCGCCACATCGTCATCCAGTCGCAAGACTCCAGTAAGATCCAGGATCACCGACCGCGCTCCATTGCTGTGGAGCTGAGCCGTGAGCGACTCTCGAACCCTCTCGCATCGCGCCTCGTCGAGCTCACCCACGAGCGGCATGACCACGACGTCGTCATGGATCGGGATCAGGGGCGTGGACAAGGCGTCGATCGAACGATTCTGTCGATCGATTTGATCGCGCAACGCCACGCGCATCGCTTCGAAGCTGCGCGCGAGCTCACCGATCTCGTCGCCACGCGAGATGTCGACCTCGTGATCGAGCTCTCCCCTGGCGAGTTCCTCGGCCCTCCGAGACAGGGCCTCGATGGGGCGAACGAGATTCCCGGCGAACCACAGTGCCAGTCCGCCGATCAGCGGCAGGAATATGGCCAGCGCCACGAGCATACGGTTCCGCTGCGCAACGAGCGGCGCGAGGGCTTCGCTCGAATCGATCTCGCTCATGAGCACCCACTCGAGATCTGGGATCGTGAGAGGTCGGTAGCTGGAGAACACCTCGGCGCCCCGATAGTCGGGGAAGCGGTCGGTTCCCGTTTCACCCCCAAGCGCTCGTTCCACCCCGTTTGTCTGGACCGGTTGAAGCCCGATGGCGCTGCCCTGCGCCTCGATCGACCGCACGATACGCTCGTCGAGGCCACCCCTCTCGATCGCACCCAGGTACTCCTCGCGATCTTCTATGAGAAAGCGAGATTCGGTTCGAAGCCTCTGGTCCGAACCGACCACGTACGTTTCGCCCGACGCCCCCAACCCCACGTCCCGCCAGGCGCGCTCGCTCGTCATCAACTCGTTGATACGGTCCAGCGGGAGCTGGAAGACGAGAATGCCCAGGATTTCGTCCCCGTCGAAGATCGGAGATGCGATGAAGGAAGCTTGAGCACCATACGATGGCGCATACGGTTCGAAGTCCTCCAGGTGGGTGAATGAGTCTACCCCCGAATCTCGTGCCGCTCGGTATGCTGCCGCGAGGTTCGAGCTTCGATGCGGACCCCGTTCGAGGGACGTGCCGAAGTCGATCTCCTTGAACACCGAGTACACGATTCGGTCGGTCGCCGCGTCCACGAGGAAGATGTCATAGTAGCCGAACCGCTCGAGAAAACTCCGGAAAAGGGGGTGATAGCGCCCGTGAACGTCATCGTACCGGACCCCGGCACCCGAATCGTCCAGAAGTTGCTTCGAACCGACGGCGAACGGGCTGGCGCTGATGAACAGGTACTGGAGTGAGCGCGCCAGAGCGTCCTCGGGCCAGTAGGCGGACAGAGCACCGGCATCTGCAGCGCGCTCCCCGAGACGGGGGAGAAACTCATCCTGGTAGTAGAGCCGCAGAGAGAGCTCGCGCTCGCTCGCGTCGGGCACCCCCAGCTCTGCTTCCAGGGTCGTGGCGGCGGCCGTGAACTCACGCACCGCGTCGATGGTCATACGATTCTCGGCGTGCGTGACGACCTGGTCTCGGATCGTGCGGAAATATCCCTCGACCTGACGCCCCTTCAACTCACGCACCGAGGTGAGGCGGTCGAACGCCTGCTGCTCGAGGGTGGCCAATCCCAGGCGGTAGGACACCGCCGCCACCACACCAATGGATAGAACCGCGACGGCGGCGAGGACGACGAAGACGCGGACTCGGATCGACCGATCCTGTATCAAAGAGAGCGCCACCTAGGTTCGTGTCACGCGGACTCGTCCTGCCGGCAACGTCACGTACCAGACGGGCTCAGTGATCACCGACTCGACCGGGTACAGCATCCCCCCCTGGTCAAGCACGTCTCCGAGCCGCACGGCCACGGTCACCCGACCTTCCTCACGCCACTGGTTGTCTCGTCGCTCATTGAACGCGAGCCCCGCTCCGATCTGAGCCGCAAGCGCGACATGACCGCCCTCGTAGACGTTCACGACCGCCTCCGACGGATCAGCATTGGCCGTGACCGTCTCATGCCCGTCGTCATCCCGTTCGACGAAGGTCTCAAGAGATTCCCGATACAGCACACTGTCCCGCGACAGTCCGTGGTGCCTGAGGACCTCCTCGACCTTGCGCGCCGCCGAATCGCTTTCCGTCATGTCATGCACCCGCAGCCTCCAGGACCTTGAGGTTCAGTCCAGCTCGCTCGGCACATCCGCCCGAGACTGCCCCTCTCGGCCCCGTTCCGCAATCCGTGCGAGATCGACCCCCGTGGCGTTCTTCATCTGCTCCATCATCGCTACCGCGCTGCCCGTGAGATTTCGGACGTAATTGGGCAACCCGTCTCCACCACCGTCACCACCACCATCGAGGATCGTCAGCTTGTCGACACGAAGGTTCTCAGCCACCACTCGAGTCACTTTGTCGACCAGTTCCGGGAACATACGAATCATGAAGAGATCCTGCGCTGCGCCGCCATCCCATTCTTCGCGCATCACATGCACGGCCTCGGCGGTCGCCCGTCCCTCCTCTCGGATCCGGGCGGCTCGCCCCTCCGCCTCCAGTCGGTCCGCCTCGGAGCGCGCGCGCGCCGGTATGACGGTGTCGGCGGCATGCTTCTTCTCGCTGAGCTCAGCCCTTCTCGTCTCCAGCTCGACCTCACGATCGACACGGGCGATGTGACCGGCGACCGACGCCCGCTCCTTGGCCTCGTTCTCGAGCGCAGCGAGATTCGCGCGCTGCACTTCGAGCGCGTTCTCTTTCTGGATGACCAGCTGCTCGGCCGCGATCTCGGCCTCACGGCCGAGCCGCTTCTGTTCGGCCGAAACCTGCCGTGCCTCGGCATCGGCCTCTGCCTCGGCGATTTGCGCATCACGCTGAACCTCGGCATTTCGCCGGCGTCCGATCGCCTCCAGATAGCCAGCCCCGTCGGAGAGGTCTTGGATCTGGAAGAAGTCCAGGACGATGCCCAGACCAGACAGCTCGGAACGCGCCCTTTGAGCGACGTCCTGCGCCAGCTCGAGCCGGCGCTCGTTTGCTTCTTCCGGGCGAACACCCGCGATCACTCCCCGTAGCGCACCCTCGAGCACTTGCTGAGCCGTCTTGTCGATCGCCTCCACACCCTTTCCGAGGAATCGCTCGATCCCCGCTTCGAGGCCATCCTCTTCACGCCCCGCGAGCTTGACATTGGCGCGCCCCTCGATATCCACAGGAATCATTCCCTGGCACAAGGCCCTGTGCGGCCGAATCTCTACGGTGCGCGTCGTGAGCGGCAGACGGCGCGCCGATTCCAGGAGAGGCCACTTGAAGCCCCTGCCGCCTCGAATCAGCCGGTAGCCGACGACGGTTCCGTCCTTCGTCTTCCGCTTCCGGCCCGAGATGATCACCACCTCGTTCGGGGCGCAGATCACGATGTTCGCCTTGACGAAGATCACGAGCGCGAGGATCGCGAGTGCGCCGACGCCCAGGTAGATCCCAATGAGCTGTGCTTGGTCCATGATCGATCCTTCTGCAGCCGCTACGCGTTGAAGTAAAGGGAGAACTCGCCCGGGTGCGGGCGAAGCCGGACAAAGTCGATTTCCTTCGTTCTCTTCAGATCGACCCAGGTCTCGACGAAGTCGGGTGTGAAGACCCCGTCCTGAACGAGGAAGTCGTGATCCTGCTCGAGCGCACTGATCGCCTCGTCGAGCGTGCCCGGTGTCCGCTCGATTTCTCGACCGCTCTCAGATGCCGCGAGCTCGTAGATGTCCTCATCGACGGGATCCGCCGGCACGATCTTCCGCCGAATGCCGTCGATACCGGCACACATGATGGCGGCGAAGCTGAGATACGGGTTGCACGAGGGGTCCGGTGTGCGGAACTCGATCCGCTTCGACTTGGGTCCCCCGGTCATGGTTGGTATGCGCACACAGGCGCTTCGATTTCGACCAGAGTAAAGAAGGTTCATCGGTGCCTCGTATCCCGGCACGAGGCGCCGATAGGAGTTCGTCGTCGGACAGCAGATCGCGCAGAGCGCCGCTGCGTGCTCGAGCAACCCACCGATGAAGTGCACCGCGAGGGCGCTCAAGTCTCCATAGGTCCCGGGTTCGTAGAAGACGTTCTTACCATCCTTCGCCAGACTGATGTTGTGGTGCATTCCGGAGCCGTTCTCCTGGAGAAGCGGCTTGGGCATGAAGGTGGCGGTCTTCCCGTAGCGGTTTACGACGTTCTTGACGACGTACTTGTATTTGATCGACGCGTCCGCCTGATGGAGGAGTGGTCCAAAACGGAACCCGATCTCGGACTGGCCCGCCGCCCCGACCTCGTGATGGTGCAGTTCTGGCTGTAATCCAACGCTCCGCAGCACATGGGAGATCTTCGATCGAAGATTGTTGTATTGGTCCACGGGCGGCGCCGAGAAGTAGGCGCCCTTCTGCGCCGCTCGGTGGCCGAGGTTCGAACCTTCTCCCGTCTCACCCGTGGCCCACGACGCCGCCGCGCTGTTCAGGAAGTAATAGCCGTGCTGCGTGGCCTGGTCGAAGCGCACGTCGTCGAAGATGAAGAACTCGATCTCCGGACCGAAGAACGCCGTGTCCGCAATCCCCAGCGAACGGACGAGCTGCTCGGCCCGCCGAGCGACCGAACGGGGATCACGGGAGAAGGTGTAACGTCCGTTCGGATCGACGATGTCGCAGAAGACCGACAACGCAGGGTCGTCGAAGAATGGGTCCTGGAAAACCGACGATGCATCCGGGATCAGGAGCATGTCGCTCTGGTTGATCCGGGTGAATCCGCGCACCGAGGAACCGTCGAACGCCATCCCATTCCGGAAGAGCGCCTCGTCGACCAGCTCGGCGGGCAACGTCAGGTGCTGCAGCGTTCCGAACAGGTCGACGAACTTCAGATCGAGAAATGCAATGTCGCGATCCTTGATCATCCCGACGACGTCGCGAGGGCTGGTAGGTCGTTTCGACATGACGCCCTCAGTACAGTGCTCGCGAACCGCGCTCGCCGGTCCACACAGTGACGACGTCGTGCAGCTCGGTCACGAAGATCTTCCCGGCGCCGCCCGACTCCATACATCCGCGGGATATGGCCTCGATGGCGCGCTCCACGTTGGCGTCATTGACCGCCACCTCCAGGCGAACCCGCTTGAAGAGCGAAACCTCCTTCTTCACACCACGGTACATCTGCTGCTCTGTACGCGGCGCAGTTCCCAGGACGGATGTGGCCGTCATGTGTCTGATCTCGGCGTCAAACAGCGCCTGTTTCACGGCAGGTAGCTGCTCCGCCTTGATCACCGCGATGATCATCTTCATGGCAAGAACTCGCCTCAGTCGGTGGTGAAGATCTGGAACCCGGCGTACGACTCGATCCCGTGCTCATCGATGTCGAGGCCGCGCAGCTCCGTCTCGTGCGAGACGCGCAGGCCGAGGACCGAGTCGATCGCCGTGAACACGATCCACATCGCGATCGCCGTGAACCCGAGGCACGCGATCACACCCAGCATCTGAATGCCCAACGCGCCGAAGCCCCCGCCCATGAAGAGGCCGTCGCCGGTCGCGCCGAACGTCTCCCGGCCCCAGAGGCCGACAGCCAGCGTGCCCCAGATGCCGCAGATCCCGTGTACCGCCACGGCCCCGACCGGATCGTCCACTCGAATCGCGTCGATCCACGCGATTCCGTAGACACAGAGTACCCCGGCGATCGCTCCGATCCAAAGCGCCGCTCCCGGAGTCACGGCGGCGCAACCTGCGGTAATCCCTACCAGCCCTGCGAGAGCTCCGTTCAGGGCCAACAGAAGGTCCGGCTTCCCATAGCGAACCCAACTCGTGATCATGCCCATTACCGCGCCGATGGCAGGAGCTAGCGTCGTGTTGATGGCGATCCGGGCGACGACGTCGGGCTCACCCATTCCGAGGGTCGATCCGGCGTTGAAGCCATACCAGCCAAACCAGAGGATGAAGACGCCGAGCGAGGCCAACGGGAGGCTATGCCCCCCGATCGCATTGGGCGAGCCGTCCTTATTGAACTTCCCGAAACGTGGACCCAGTACCCATGCGGCCACGAGCCCGGTTACGCCCCCCACAGCATGCACCACCGTCGAGCCGGCGAAATCGTGGAAGCCGAGGCCGGCGAGCCAACCGCCACCCCACACCCAGTGACCGACGATCGGGTAAATGAAAGCCGAGAGGATGAACGAGTAGGCCAGGTAGGACGTGAACTTCATCCTCTCCGCGACCGCACCCGCGACGATCGTCGCAGCGGCACCCGCGAACATGGCTTGGAAGAGCCAAAAGACTTCGACAGGCAAACCATCGACCGGAGACTCGACACCCGCGAGGAACCACCCCTCGGTCCCGAACAGAAGCCCCTCCGAGCCGTACATGATCGCGTACCCGAAGACGAAGTAGCCCAGCGTGGCCGACGAAAAATCGAGGAGATTCTTCATCAGCACATTCCCGGCGTTCTTCGCTCGCACCAGTCCGGCCTCGAGTACGCTGAACCCCGCCTGCATGAAGAAGACAAGGATCGCCGCGATCAGGATCCAAAGCGTGCTAAGTGCGTCCCAGGCGGGAGCATCCTGGATCGGCGCTTCGGCTTGCACCGCGGCCAGAAAGGAAACAAGGCCCATGGGCAGCAGTTCCTTCTCGGGGTTGAGGTGGAGTCATGCTGATACGTGAGCGGAAGATCTTACGGCGCCCCGTCGATTATGTCCACTTGATCAACGAGCGGTAATATCGCGGATCACGGCAAGAACTCGTCTAGACCCCTTCCTTCTCGGTTTCGGAGCGGACCCGAGAGATCGGTGTTCGAACCGTGGTGGGAGCGCGCAACTCCAGTCTGGCCTTTACCTGTGGTCGCCGCTCCATCGCTCAGCTGGGCACGGGTGCCTTCCTGGGAATCCCCATAACGGCATGGCTGCTGACGCAGCTTGGCCGTCAGACAGCGGGGTCCGGACCGATTCACGCCGCGGTTGCTGGGATTGGCATTGGGCTACCGGTCGTCCTGGCCGTGCCCGGGTTGTCGTGTCCAATCCCAACGCGCCAAGCCCTTCAGATCGAGCCGAGTGAGACGTGGCGGACAGATGTGTGAGACGCGGGTCGGGGTGCATGCCAAAGGGAACGGGAGGGCACCGGACACCACCTATCCAGTACCTACCGCCCCGCCCGCATACGTCGACCGGTGTACCCATCCGGCGTGGGCCTCCCGCAGGGCAGACATGCCTTCCTCATACACACCCTTCATCATTCCGCAGGCCTCATCAGCCGGCCCCTCAGCCACCTCGAAGCTTGCGCGCCAGTCGACAAAGCAGCCGCCTTCGGCCTCAACGACCGAAATGGACGCGGACTTGAGGGCGAGAAGCGTCCGCTGGCGCACTGAGAGTGACAAACTTGGTCTCGAGCGTGTGACGCCTCTCACCGAGGGAGCTTACGAGGCCCTGGAGGCCCGTAGCGAGACACGCGCCTGGAATCGGGGACTCCTACATCCCCCCGGCGCCCCATCTACTAGGCCTTGTTCCAGGCACCTGGTCAGGGACTGGTGGCGCAAGGCCGAGGACCCGGCTGGCGTGGAGCCGAAGCGGGGTGGGGGCTGGCACTCCCTGCGACGAAAGTTCGCGTCGAATCTGGTGGATGAACCGTCGAAGGTGTCGGCCGACCTTGGTGGCTGGAAGAACACCCAGACGATCGTCGAGTGCTATCACACACCCGATCAGGAGCGCCCTAGGGCCGCACTATCGGCACGAGAGGCGGCAGGTGGAGGGTGAACAGCGGGAATGAACAGCGGGAATCCGTTGCCACCCGGACACGCAAAAGCCCCGCTCAGTCACCTAAGACCAAGCGGGGCATCTACTTCCAAAAAGTGGGCCTGGGTAGATTTGAGCTGCGGGCTTCCCGGGCTGGCGCTGTCGCCAGTACCTGACCGGCCCTCGCTCCCCTCCGCGCGCTGACCGCGCGCTCCGGGTGAACTACCGAGTCAGCTGAGTGGGACCGTGAGGTCGTTAGTTCTCGACCAACCTGAACGAAAGAGGCTCCTCGGTCACTCGACCGAGGAGCCTCAGTGGGCCTGGGTAGATTTGAACTACCGACCTCACGCTTATCAGGCGCCTCGCGCTTCGCGCGAATCACGGCAAGAAATCGTCTAAACCATTGATGGGCTGCACGATCTGCCACTCTTGCCAATTCACGGTGCCGGAAGATGCCGCCTCCGAACGGCGGGAATAACGGAGGGAACGGCGGGAATTAGAGCGGGAATCGCTCTCCGCCCGAGACGACGACCCCCCCAAGGGGCCCCCTTCGATAGGAGGAGGTGGGACTCCTCCGCGAGCGTTCGGGAGGGGATCGAAAAGAGACTTTTAAAGTGTTCCTCTTGGCGGTGCGCCGTCGGGGTCTTCGTGCGTCGAGGGACTTACGCGGACCGGCGTATGCTGAGGACCCCAGCGCACACTTCCGGGAGTTCGCGTTGCCAGGCTGGAAAGTGCGGCGCATACTCGGATCCGCGTAAGACGCCGTAAGGGCTTACGGCGGGTCCGTAGAAGTAGAGTTACACCGACTTCTGAAGGAGCTTTCGTGAGTGAATCGCCCAACCGCAGGCGGGTCGTAGCGGAGTTCCTCCTTATCTTCGTTGGGATTGTCGCGGCCCTGGCGGTGGATCGATGGGTGCAAGGCCTCGACGAGTCGCGCGCTGAAGAGGAGTACCTCGCTTTCGTACTGAGCGACCTGGAGGCCAACGCCGCCATCTTCGACGAGATGCTCGCGGCCTCCGTCCGCGCGCAGGAAGCCGCCGCAGCGCTCCAAAGTGCTATCCGCGAGGACACGAGACCGTCAGATTTTGGCTTGATGGTGGCCGTGACCCGTGCGGGCTGGCGCTTCGAGCAGCCGACTCGCGAGGCGAGCTTCAGGGACTTGGAGGCGACGGGAAACCTCCGGTTGATCTCGGACCACGCGCTCAGGGGTCACATCGTGGCCTACTTCACTCAAGACCTCCCTGACGGTCGGCGACGCTTGGAGGATCCGAGCTATTTCGGCTTCAGGGCCTTCCGTGAAGCGTACGTCCCGGCGGAGCTGTATCGAGGACGCGCGTGTCCCAGGGAGATTCCGGCGTTCGACTGTGAACGGGCCTCTTCCCCCGATGCAACCGCTCTCTGGTCCACCTTGACCGAAGATCCTGAGATCGCGCGGATGCTCAACTCCCAAGAAAAATATGCGATCGCCGCGGAGGGTATCGCTCGGCGATGGAGTGAGCGCACGGAACGGTTGCTGACCGAGGTGCGGGAAGCGCTTGACCAGTAGGGTAGAAGTCGGTCTAACCAGGAATTGCTGCAGACGCGGAAGAGCAAGTTGATACGCTGCGCTGGTGCGGAGGCGGGCCGTGCAGCAGAATTCCGGGACGTTAGGTGGAACCGAGAGGTGGAACATGCGGCAGGCAAAGAGGCTCTCCTCCGAGTTCCTCATCATCGTGGTCGGTGTGCTCGCCGCCCTTGGCGTTGACTCCTGGAGCGCTGACCGACGAGACCGTGCACTGGGCTCCGAATACGAAATCCGCCTGTTGGCGGAGCTTCGCGAGTCGCGTGACTTTGTGGAGGGCGTTCACCGATCGGCCTTGAGAGCGATCGAGTATGCGGCTGCTTCCTCGAGTTACTTCGAGACCGGATCGCCAGCCGAAGGTACGGATGAGCTGATTGTCGCGTTGTACAACATGGGAAGAGACAATCCACGGAAGCCTGACCGCACTACCTACGACGACGTCATCTCCACCGGAAGACTCAACCTCATTGCGCCTGTCGCGCTGAGGGAAGCGATCCAGCGTGCATATGCGGCTTTGTCGAACTTGGAGAGCCAGCAGGCGCCTTATCGTGACGAGTACCTGAAGGGGGTCCGCGGCGCGATTCCTCAAGAACTCATTCTTCAGATTCGTGAGGCGTGCCCAAACATCAGCGCGGCCGAACTGATCTGTCAGCCGGTTGACCTTCCCGACGAGGCCGCCGAGAGGGTCCTGACTCGGCTGATGACCGATGACGCAGCCACAGCGTTTCGGATCCGCCAGCAGAGTCTTCCGGCGCTGAGAGCGATGGCGGAGGAGGCCATGGGAGAGATAGACCGGGCCTTGGAGCTTCTGACTGGCGACGTGGCGTCGGAAGCGGGTTCCACCTAACAAGGAATTGCTGCTGTCCGCGTAGGCTGTTCGGTATGTCTGGTAACGCGCCGGTGCGGCAGCAGAGTTCCGAGACGTTAGGGGGCGTAGGAGCCCACCCCGGAACTCTTGAGCCCGCGGCCACGTACCTCTATCGTAAGACGTATAGGACATCGATGGAGGAATAGTCTTGTCAACAGTTACGATCTCCAGCAAATACCAGGTGGTGATCCCAAAGGCCGTCCGTGAGCGGTTGAAGATCAAGCCGGGCCAGAAGGTCGAAGCCTTCGCGATCGGGGACCGCATCGAGCTCGTCCCGGTCCGCCCGATCTCGGAGATGCGGGGATTCCTCAGGGGAATGGACCCTAACTTCGAACGAGAGCCGGATCGCGAGTTTTGAAGGTCGTCATCGACTCGTCAGGCTGGATCGAGTTCTTCGCCGACGGCCCCAACGCGAAGTGGTTTGGGCGGGTGATCAACGAAGCCAGTGTCCTCATCGTCCCGTCAATCACTGTCCTCGAGGTCTATCGGTATGTCCTGCGGCAGCGTGGCAGACAAGACGCACTTCAGGCGGCGGCGGCCATGCGTCAGGGACGAGTGGTGGACCTGGATGAAGGCTTGGCAATTGAGGCTGCTGAGTTGGGAGCCTCGCTCAAGCTCCCACTGGCCGACAGTGTCATCTATGCGACCACTCTGGCGAGCGACGCTGAGCTATGGACTCAGGACGCAGATTTCGAGGGGCTCGAGTCGGTGAACTTCAGAGCGAAGCGGCACGCCCCCTAACAAGGAATTGCTGCAGTCGCGGAAGGACTAGTTGATACGCTGCGCTGGTCATCTAACGGGCCGCGCAGCAGAATTCCAATCCGTTAGGACACTCCGAAGGAGGTCCTGGATGTGCGCAAGGCTTCGGTTCAGCGTCATAGCGCTGACAGTCGTCATCACAGGCTGCTCGACTTGGGAGCCGGTCACCGTGGTCTCTCCGACTTCCGGGCAGAACGAGCCGGTTGTTGTGGCCCTGGACAACGGTCGTCAGATCCTACCGAACCGCGTTCGAGTTCTTCCCTCGGACGGCCCCGGGGTTGTCCTTGACGCCCCTCGCGTCGAAGGTGACACGCTTCACGGTATTGTGGATTCGCGGCCAGTAAGCTTCGCTCTTGCGAACCTTCGGCTCGTAGAGTGGAGAGGGGTTGCGGTGGTGCGTACCCTTGGACTCGCCGCGGTGGGTGTACTCGTCTTCCTTGGTGGCCTCATCCTCACCTGCGGAGACGGGTGTCGGTGATGGTAGCCAGTCCGCTGCGGCAGCAGATTTCCAGGACGTTGGGCATGCGTAAGCCAACTGCTCTGCGCCGGGAAGGCGTTGGCCGGCCCCTCCACTGGCGGAAGCGTCTATGGTGCAGCGTGTGACCCTCTCCCGGGCGAGGAAAGGCTGATGAGGCAGAGACTGCAAGAGGCCCTGTTCATAGTCCTCACGCTTGTCCTGCTCTCGCCCTCATTAGGGAGTGCTCAAGCGTGCGTGGACATCAACACGGCGTCTGCCGCCCAATTCGACAGGATCATCCACATCGGCCCTGAGCGCGCTCGACAAATCATCACCCCGAGAAGGCAACGCCGGTTCGCCTCAGTGGACGAACTCGTCCGAGTGCGCGGAATCGCGGCGGCCCGTCTGCGGGACATTAAGGCTCAGGGTCTTCCCTGCCCCTAAGAAGCCGTCTGACAGCGTCTCTCGGCACCTGGCACGGGACTGGTGGGAGCGGGCCGAGGAGAAGGCTGGGCTGGAGCCGAAGAAGGGTCGGGGCTGGCACTCACTGCGCCGCAAGTTCGCGTCGGATCTGGTGGATGAACCGCTGAAGGTGTTGGCCGACCTAGGCGGTTGGAAGAACACCCAGACGATTGTTGAGTGCTACCAGAGACCCGATCAGGAGCGCCTCCGGGCCGCACTCTTGGCGCGCACGGCGGCGGGCGGAACGTGAACAGCGGGAATGAACAGCGGGAATCCGCTGCCAACCGAACACGAAGAAGCCCCGCTCAGTCACCTAAGACCAAGCGGGGCTTCCGTTTCCCAAAGTGGGCCTGGGTAGATTTGAACTACCGACCTCACGCTTATCAGGCCGACAGCAGCCTAGCCGAAATCCGGCAAGAAACCGTGTAAATCCAAGGCGGAGCGCACGATCTGCCGTTCTTGCCAGGAATGGATGTCGGAAGCTGCCGGGTCCAATGGGCCCAGAATCGGGCCCAATGTCACACCGTCTTGAGCCCCTCGTAATGCTCGACCAGA
>JBDHIF010000039.1:0-20631 GCA_039587535.1 Gemmatimonadota bacterium | reverse complement strand
AGCGCGTTCGTCGTACCCGCGGACGCGCCCGGTTTGCTCTTCGTCGGACCACAGGTGCTCTCCGCTCCGCATCCGCTGGGCGAGCTGCGATTCGAGGCCTGCCGTGTGCCGGCCACGCATCGGCTCGGGGCCGAAGGTGAAGGGTTCAAGGTGGCCATGGCCACGCTGGACCGCCTACGTCCCACGGTGGGAGCGGCGGCCTGTGGGATGGCGGGTCGGGCGCTGGCGGAGGCATTGAGTCATGCCCGGGTGCGTACCCAGTTCGGGCAAGCCCTGTCCGAGTTCCAGCTCGTACAGGAGAAGCTCGGACGGATGGCCATCGAGCTCACCGCCTCCCGCCTTCTGGTCTACCGGGCGGCCTGGGAGAAGGACAACGGCGCGGATCGCATCACGACGGAGGCCGCCATGGCGAAAGCCCATGCGACCGAGACTGCCCAACGCGTGATCGACGAGGGCCTGCAGATCCTCGGTGGTCGCGGCGTCCTGGCCGAGCACGTGCTGGACCGCATGTATCGGTCTATCCGAGCCATGCGGATCTACGAAGGCACGACCGAGATCCAACATCTGATCGTAGCGGGGAGAATGATTGCGGCGGCCAGGGACCTAGACTCTTGAGAACGCTTCTTTCCGAAGGCTCGTCCACGGAGGTCTTGTAGTGAGAATCGCCGTCATCGGAGGCGGTCCGTCCGGGCTGTATTTCTCCATTCTCATGAAGCGTGCCGATCCCTCCACGGAGGTCGTCGTGGTGGAGCGGAATCGCCCCGACGACACCTTCGGCTTCGGAGTCGTGTTCAGCGACGCCACCATCGCCGAGGTGGAAGGGGCGGACGCGGACACCTACGCGGCCGTCACGGAGCACTTCGTCCGATGGGACGACATCGACGTCCACTTCGGGGGCGAGATGATTCGCACCACGGGTCACGGCTTCGCGGGTGGACGTGCTTCAGCGCGAGGCCAAGGGCTTGGGGGTGGATCTCAGATTCGAGACGGAGGTGCACGACCTCTCCGACTTCGAGGGATACGACCTCGTGGTGGGCGCCGATGGCGTGAATTCCACGGTACGGGGCCTCCTCGAGGACCGCGTGGAGCCCCGGATCGACTGGCGGCCCAACCGGTTCGTGTGGCTGGGTACCACAAAGCCGTTTCCGGCGTTCACATTCTACTTCCAAGAGAACGAGCACGGGCTCTGGCGGGTGCACGCGTACCAGTACGAGCCCGGGCGGTCCACGTTCATCGTCGAATGCACGGAGGAGACCTGGCGGGGGGCGGGGCTCGAGGACGTGAGCGAGGAAGAGACGGTCGCGTACTGTGAGGCGCTCTTCGCCGAGGAGCTGGATGGTCACGACCTGATCGCAAACAAGAGCGTCTGGCGGAGCTTCCCCACCATACGATGTGGGCGGTGGGCCGTGGACAACGTCGTGCTCATCGGCGACGCTGCGCATACCGCCCATTTCTCGATCGGATCGGGCACCCGCCTGGGAATGCTCGATGCCATCGCGTTACGCGAGGCGCTCGTCTCCGCGGGGGTGGTGCGTGACCGCCGCACGGAACCCAGGTCTTCAGAGGCCGACGACGATCCCAGCCAGGGCGACGTGGCGGCGGCGCTCCAGGCCTACGAGGATGAGCGGCGGCCGCCTGTCGAGTCCCTTCAGCGAGCGGCGCAGGCCAGCCTCGAGTGGTTCGAGGCGACGGAGCGCTACATGGGGTTGGAGCCCGTGCAGCTGGTCTTCACGCTTCTCACCCGCAGCCTGCGGATCACCCACGAGGATCTCAGGGTGCGCGACCCCGCGTTCCTCGATCGAGTGGACCGTTGGGTGGCCGGGCAGGCGGAAGAACAAGCCGGAGTCCCCGTGCCGCGGGATCCTCCGCCCCCGCCCATGTTCACGCCCTTCAGGCTGCGTGACCTGGTCCTCCCCAACCGGGTCGTGGTCTCGCCCATGTGTCAGTACTGCGCCGACGATGGGACCGTTGGTGACTGGCACGTGCAGCACCTGGGGAGTCGGGCGGTGGGGGGTGCGGGGCTCGTCTACGCGGAGATGACGGACGTGTCCCCCGAGGCACGGATCTCTCCCGGATGTGCCGGCCTGTACAAGCCCGAGCACGTCGACGCCTGGAAGCGCGTCGTGGATTTCGTGCACGGACACTCGCCGGCCAAGATGGCCGTGCAGCTCGGCCACGCCGGGAGGAAGGGATCCACCAAGCCCCTCTGGGAGGGGGACAGCGAGCCTCTGGCCGGGGGAAACTGGCCCCTGGTGTCGGCGTCGCCGCTCCCGTACTTCCCGGATCGCAGCCAGCCGCCCAGGGAGATGAGCCGGGCGGACATGGACGAGGTCCTGGCCGACTACGTGCGGGCCACCGGATACGCGGATGCGGCGGGCTTCGATCTCCTCGAGATCCACATGGCCCACGGGTATCTTCTCGCGTCGTTCATCTCGCCTCTGACAAACGAGCGAGAGGACGAGTACGGCGGATCACTGGAGAACCGGATGCGCTTCCCGCTCGAGGTCTTCGACGCCTGCCGCGCGGCGTGGCCGGACCCCAAGCCCATGACCGTCAGGGTGAGCGCGGTGGACTGGAAGCCCGGCGGGCTCACGCCCGACGAGGCGGTCGAGGTGTCGCGCCTGCTCGCTGCCCACGGGTGCGACGCCATCGATGTCTCGGCCGGCCAGACGGTCCCGGATCAGGCGCCGGTCTACGGTCGGCTCTTCCAGACCCCGTTCGCGGATCGCATCAGGCACGAGGCCGGCATCGCCACCATGGCCGTAGGCAACGTTTCGTCGTGGATGGACGTCAACACCATTATAGCGGCTGGACGGGCGGACCTGTGCCTACTGGCTCGGGCCCATCTTTTCGACCCATACTGGACCAGGCATGCGGCGGCCATGCAGGGCTTCGCTCTCGGGTGGCCACCGCAATACCGGTCCGTGGAGCAATACACACCGCGATTCGAGTTCCACTTCGGAGGGGAGTAATACTCCCGACAAGGGTTCTTCCATGAGCAGTCCCGCACCTCCATCGAGCCTCGGCCGATTCGTCGCCGAGCTTCGCCGCCGGCACGTGGTGAGGGCCACGGTGGGCTACGGCGCGGTGGGTTTCGTCCTGCTGCAGATGGCCGAGATCGCCTTGCCCGCGTTCCTCCCGGGTCCCCGGGCGGATGCGGCGCTCCGCATCCTGGTGGTGGCGTTTCTCCTGCTCTTCCCCGTGGTCGTGGCCATGGCCTGGGTCTACGAGATGACCCCTCGAGGCCTCAGGGCGATGACGGAGCTGGATGTGGAAGCGGGCCGCGCTCCCGTGGCCCGGATGCTTCCACGCGTCGCGTTCCTTGCCTTCGCCGTCCTCGTGGCGGGCGCCACCGGGCTTTGGTGGTATCGGACCGACACCGCTGCGGTGGGTGCCGACCTCCCGACCCGGGAAAGAGCCACGCCTTTCGTGGCGGCGTCCACGACCGACGCGAGCGGACCCATCCGTTCGCTCGCGGTGCTTCCGCTCCAGGACTTCTCATCGGACGGATCAGGACAGGCGTATTTCGCCGCGGGGCTTCACGAGACCCTCATCTCCCAGCTCAGTCAGCTGGGCACCGTCCGAGTGATGTCTCGCACGTCGGTGGAGGGGTACGCCAGGGAAGGGAAGTCCATGCCCCAGGTGGGCGACGAGCTCGGCGTGGATGCCGTGGTGGAGGGATCAGTGCTCAGGGCCGACGACCGCGTGAGGATCACCGTCCAGCTCATCCATGCGGCTTCGGATACGCACCTTTGGGCGAGTGATTATGAGCGGGACCTCCAGGACGTGATCGCCCTCCAACGGGAGGTAGCGGAGGCCATCGCCGGGGAGATCGGTGTTCAGGTGGAGGCTGCCTCCGGCGAGGTCGGCGACATGCGTGTCGCCGAGGGTGCTCCCGCTTCCCTGGGCTCCTCGGAATCAGCAACCGAGGCCGTCGGGCCGGGGGCGTCGACCCCTGACGTGGTTGAAGATGTTTCCGTGGCGCGCCCGCCGAGTGCCCCTGCCATGCCGGAAGTCCACGACGCGGTCTTCCGTGGGCGTTTTGCGCTGTCCACGGAGGGCGGTGGGGACGCCGAGCGCCATTTTCTCGACGCGCTGGCCATGGATTCCACGTTCGTGCCGGCACTCGCCGGGTTGGCGGGGACCTATCTGATGCGGGGGCTGGAAGCGGAAGAAGAGGACGCCGCCGTCGAGCTCCGCAAGGCCCGGGAGGTGGCGGCCGAAGCGGCACGGAGGGATCCGGCATCCATGGAGGCTCGTGAGGTTCTCGCTTCCGCAGACGAGGCGTTGATGGAGTTGGACGGCGCCGGGGTCGACGCTCCCCCGCTTTCCTTCGGCACAGTCACGGAGATCGGGCGCGTGATCCAAGCGGCCATGGGTGGAAAGCGGGACGGCTCGAGATCCGCCTTGCGCGAGCTTCGAGCGGTGCGACGCCTGGACGCGGCGGGGCACCCGGAGGAGGCGCGAGACCGGGCGGTGGCCGCAGTGGTGCGGTATTCGGAAGAATCCGGGCTCTGGGACGAGGCCGAGCGGTTGGCCGTCTCGCAGGGTGATTGGCGCGACGTGCTCCGTCTGAGACAGGAGCGAGAGGAAGCCGGAGTCCGCCCCCCGGGGCCAGACGCCGATGCGTTGGAGGCGGCGCTCCGCGAGGACGGTGTGGAGGGGTATTGGACCTGGAAGGCGGAGGAACTCGATGCGCGTCAGGCGGCTGGATCGCCGGTCTCGCCGGTGGATCGAGCTTCGGTCGCGGCGGCGCTTGGAGATGGGGATGGGGCGATCGCGCTCCTGGATGAGGCGCGCGAGATACGAGATCCGAGGCTCCTGTCACTTCGGACCGACCCCGTCTGGGATGCGCTGCGGCAGGATCGCCGATTCCAGGTACTGCTCAGATCCCTGGCGCGGGACTGACGACCCGGGACCTGGGTGGGCAGGGTCAGCGGGTCCATCCGCCGGGATGGAGTCCGATTCGGCCGTGGTCTTCACCCAGCTCGTCCGCACCACGGACCGGGTTCACGTGTGTGCGCGGTGGGACACTCTGCGGCCAGCGCTCTCGCCGGGACGGTGGCGGAGGCCGCGGTGACGCCGGTGCGAAGCGCCCCCGCCGACTGCTAGGAAGCCTCCACGGATGCGCCTTGCCACCGTGGCCGGCGCCGCCCATCATCGCCCGATGAGTCCCCCATCTGCAGACGACCGCTCCCTCCCGGGCCAACCCCGCGCCGGCGGGGTGGCGCCTGCCGCGAGTCCCCAAGTGACGCTCAATGGCGCCGCGCTCTCGGTGAGCGACGTGGTCGCTGTCGCCCGAGCCGGAGCGCCGGTGGCGGTGGGACCCGAAGCACGGACCCGCCTCGCCGCGTCCCGCGCCCGCCTGGAGCGCGCTCTCGAGCGACGGGAGCCGATCTACGGCGTGAACACCGGCTTCGGCTCCCTTTCCCGGCAGCGGATCGCGGACCAAGAGCTCGGGGAGGTGCAGCACAATCTCCTGCGGTCCCATGCGTCGGGCGTGGGGACCGCGCTTCCCGTCGACGTCGTTCGGGCCATGCTGGTCCTTCTGGCGGCCTCCGTGTCCCGTGGCCACTCCGGCGTGCGTCCCGTGCTCGCGGACGGGATCGTGGCGTTGCTCAACGCGGGCATCACGCCCGTGGTGCCGGAGACCGGCTCCGTGGGCGCTTCCGGAGACCTGGCGCCGCTGGCCCATGCGACCCTGGCCCTCATCGGCGAAGGCGAGGTCTTCTTCGACGGCGCACGACACCCGGCTTCGGAAGCGTTGGGGCGCGCCGGCCTCGAGGCCCTGGAGCTCACGTCGAAGGAGGGGCTGGCCCTCATCAACGGAACGCACCTCATGGCGGCGCGGGGCGCGCTCCTCCTCCACGACATCGACCACCTGCTGGGGGCGTGCGTGACGGCGTGCGCCATGTCCATCGACGCGTGTCGGGCATCGCACACCTTCCTCGACTCCCGTGTGCACGCGATTCGCGGCCAGAACGGGCAGATCCAAGTGGCGTCCGCGCTCCGGGGGCTCCTCGCCGGTAGTGAGATCCGCGATTCGCATCGGGAGGACGATCCCCGGGTGCAGGATCCCTACTCGTTGCGCTGCGCGCCCCAGGTCCTGGGTGCCGCCCTCGACGCCATCGCATGGGTCCGGCGCGGCGTGGAGCACGAGCTGGGCGCCGTGACGGACAACCCCCTGGTGTTCGAAGGGCTCGACGGGACCGACGTGGACATTCTCTCGGCGGGGAACTTCCACGGAATGCCGCTGGCCATCCCCCTGGACCTCCTGGCCCTGGCCATCGCCCATGTGGCCGGTGTGAGCGAGCGCCGGATCTACCTCATGCTCGCCGCGCAGGATCCGGAAGCGCATCTCACGGCCTACCTCAGCCCCCAGCCCGGCCTGCACTCGGGATACATGATCGCCCAGTACACCGCTGCGGCGTGCTGCAACGAGATCATCCAACTCGCCGGGCCGGCGAGCCCCGCGAACATTCCGACCAGCGCGGGAATGGAGGACTACAACTCGTTCGGGCCGGCGTCCGCCAAGAAGGCCCGGCGGGCCCTCGACCTGGCGGAGAGCGTGGTGGCCATCGAGCTCATGTGCGCCACCCAGGCCCTCGAGGCCCACCGGCCTCTGCGGTCGGGCGCCGGCGTCGAGGAGGCGCGGGCGGCGGTGCGCACCGTCGTCGAGCCCCTGCTGGCCGACCGCTCGCCCTCGCCGGACATCGCCGCCGTAACCGGGCTCATCCGTCGGGGCGCGTTCACCCCTGTCCCAGCCGCGTCATGACCGATCGACCTTCCCAGGAGCGGGCCGTCCAGGACCCGTCCACGCCCGACGGCCCGTCCGGCCCGCGCGTGGTCCGCGCGCCGCGAGGAGCCGACCGGGCCTGCGCCACGTGGCAGGCGGAGGCGGCAATGCGGATGCTCATGAACAACCTGGATCCGGAGGTCGCCGAGATCCCGGACGAGCTCGTGGTGTACGGCGGGCGCGGTCAGGCCGCCCGTAGCTGGGACGCCTTCGACGCCATCGTCCGGACCCTCCGCCGATTGGCGCCGGACGAGACTCTCCTCGTGCAGTCGGGGAAGCCCGTGGGCGTCGTTCGGACCCACACCGATGCGCCCCGGGTCCTCATCGCCAACAGCAACCTGGTGCCCCACTGGGCCACCCAGGAGCACTTCGACGATCTGTGCGCCCGCGGCTTGATGATGTTCGGACAGATGACGGCTGGCTCCTGGATCTACATCGGGACCCAGGGGATCCTCCAGGGGACCTACGAGACCTTCGCCGAGTGCGCCCGGCAACACTTCGGTGGAACGCTGGCGGGGACGCTCAACGTGACGGCTGGATGCGGAGGCATGGGAGGCGCCCAGCCGTTGGCGGTGACCATGAATGGAGGGGTCTGTCTCATCGCCGACGTGGATCGGGCGCGCCTGGACCGCAGGGTACGGGAGCGGTATCTCGACGAGGTGGTGGAAGGGGCAGGTCCCAGGGACGACGCGTCGGGAAGGGACGGCATGCTCGACCGCGCCATCGATCGCGCCCTCGAACTCAAGGCTGCTGGGAAGGGGCGCTCCGTCGGAGTGTGCTGCAACGCCACCGAGCTTCTCCGGCGACTCCTGGCCCGTGACGTGGTCCCGGATACCCTCACGGATCAGACGTCTGCGCACGACCCACGAAGCTACGTGCCCGACGGATCGACCCTCGAAGAGGCCTTCGCCCTTCTCGAGGACGACCCCTCCTCCTATGAGCGTCGGGCCAGGGACACCATGAAGCGCCACGTCGAGCTCATGGTCCGCCTACAGGAACGGGGCGCGGTGACGTTCGACTACGGCAACAACATCCGACAGGTGGCGCTGGAAGAGGGCTTCGAAAACGCCTTCGCCTTCCCGGGCTTCGTTCCCGCCTACATTCGGCCTCAGTTCTGCGTGGGCCGAGGGCCGTTCCGCTGGGTGGCGCTCTCCGGGGATCCCAGGGACATCTTCAGGACCGACCTGGAACTGCTGCGCCGCTTCCCGGCCGATGGGGGAGGGTACAACGAGCGCCTGCACCGCTGGATCCTCAGCTGCCACCGCCATCCGGAGGCACTCCTTGCCGGGGATCTCGACGAGTGTGAGCCGGCGTTCTCCTTCCAGGGGCTGCCGGCGCGGATCTGCTGGTTCGGCCTGGGAGAGCGTGACGTGGCGGGCCTCCTCTTCAACGATCTTGTGGCTTCGGGGGAGGTGCGCGCGCCCATCGTCATCGGTAGGGACCACCTGGATTGCGGTTCGGTGGCCTCTCCGAACCGCGAGACCGAGGGGATGCTCGACGGGTCCGACGCCGTGAGCGACTGGGCGCTCTTGAACGCCATGGTCAACGTGGCCAGCGGAGCCAGCTGGGTGAGCTTCCACCACGGCGGAGGCGTCGGGATCGGATACTCGCAGCACGCCGGGCAGGTCGTCGTCGCCGACGGCACACCCGAGGCGGCTCGGCGTCTGGAGCGGGTACTCCGCAACGACCCCATGACAGGGATCTTCAGGCACGTGGACGCCGGATACGGCGAGGCGCGGCGGTGTGCCGACGCCCTGGACGTCGACATCCCCATGTCCGGCTGATGGACCTCGAGCACGTGGTGCCCGCGCAGTGGCCGGAGGTGGGGTCGGGGCGGTTCGCGGCGGGGATTCTCCGCGGCGAGGATGCACGAGGCCGACTTCTCGACGGCTCCGGTCACGAGGGGGCGGTGGCTCTGGTGGGTCTCCCCGACGACACCGGCATCGCCCTCAACCGTGGCCGGGCCGGGGCCGCGGCGGGACCCACGGCGTTTCGGGCTGCTCTGGCCCGATACGGAACGGGCTACGACCTCCTGAGAAGGGGAGCCCTCGGCATCGAGGTCGTGGACATCGGGGACGTCGTGCCGGTCCAGGGTGGGGACGAGGCGGCGTTGCTCCAGACCCACGCGCGGGTCGGTCGGGCCCTCTCCGCGGTGCACGACGCCGGCTTTTTGCCGGTGTGCGTGGGCGGCGGCCACGATCTGACCCTCCCCACCGTCCGCGCGCTGTCGAAACGCTTCCCTGACGAGCGCCTCGGCGGCATCAACGTGGACGCACACCTCGACGTTCGTGAAGAGCCGGGCTCGGGTATGCCGTTTCGGAGCCTCATCCAGGAGGGGTGGGTGGAGCCCGGACGGCTCGTGACTTTCGGGGCCGGCCGATTCGTGCACGCCGAGGAGCACGTGCGGTGGTTGGAGGGGAAGGGAGGGGTCGTGGTAGATGTCGAAGCGGCCCGCCGGGGCGGTGCCCTCGACACCGCCTTCCATGCGGCCTTCGGCGGGCCGGGCTTCGTGAGCATCGACCTGGATGCGCTGGACGGGGCCTGGGCGCCGGGGGTGAGCGCGGTCAATCCGGACGGCTTGGACGTGTCCACCGTCGGGGTCCTGGCCGAGCGGGCGGGGAGGACGGAGAACGTGCTCCAGATCGACTTCATGGAGCTTTCCCCTCCTCATGACCTGGATGGCCGGACCGCGCGGGTGGCCGCGCACCTGTTCCTGCGCTTTCTGGCCGGACTGATGGCGCGGCCTTCGTGAAGGAGGAGGCCGCGCTCCTCCTGAAGGACGCCCGGGTTGTGACCATGACCGGGGAGGGGACGCTGGAACGCGCCTCCGTGCTGGTCATCGGGGACGCCATCCGTGCCGTTGCGCCCGATCTCGAAGCGCCTGCCGGGACCCGGGTGATCGACGTACGGGGCAGGGTTGTCATGCCCGGGTTCGTCGACGGCCACACTCACGCGCTCTGGGCGGGGGACCGGCTGGACGAGTTCGAAGCCCTGCGGGCCGGCGCGAGCTACGTGGAGACCCTGAAGTCCGGCGGCGGGATCATGTCCACCGTGCGGTCGGTTCGGAAGGCATCGCGGGAGGAGCTGGCCGCTTCTCTCGGCGCCCGCCTGTCGGACATGCTGCGCTCGGGGACGACGACGGTGGAGGTGAAGTCCGGTTATGGGCTGTCGACCACCGACGAGCTCAAGTCCCTGGGGGCCATCGCCGATGCAGCCGGGGGCTTTCCCGGGACCGTGGTGCCCACGGCCCTCCTCGGGCACGCCGTGGATCCCGACGTTCCGGAATTCGTCGAGCGCACTGTCGCGGAGACCCTCCCTGCCGTGTCGGACGCCCACCCGGGCATCACCATCGACGCCTACTGCGAGCCGGCGGCATGGTCTCTGGACGCCTGCGAGCGGCTGTTCCAGGCGGCCGAGGAGCGAGGCCACCCATTCCGGGTGCACGCTGACCAGTTCACGTCGCTTGGGATGACGGAATGGGCGGCTGGCCACGGCGCGGTGAGCGTCGACCATCTGGAGGCCAGCTCGCGGGCGACCCTCGACGTCCTCGCCGCTTCCCGGAGCTTCGGTGTCCTGTTGCCACTCTGCGGTCTCCATCTGGACGACCGGTACGCAGACGGTCGGGCGTTCGTGGACGCGTGTGGAAACCCCGAGCGGGTGGTCGTGGCCACCAACTACAATCCCGGCTCCGCACCGGGTTATTCCATGCCCCTTGTCGTCGCGTTGGCGACGCGCAAGCTGGGACTCACGGTGGATGAAGCCCTGAGGGCCTGCACCTTGAACGCGGCACGGATGCTGGGCTTCGGGGACCGCGGAGCGGTGACTCCTGGCGCCCGGGCGGACCTCGTGGTCCTTCGCCACCGTGACGAGCGCGAGCTCGCTTGGGCCCTGGGTGGGGACCCGGTGGAGGTGGTGGTTTGTGGTGGTCGCGTCACGCGGGAGGCGTGATGCAGCCCTCAAACGTCGGTCAGCGGGTGACCTCTCGTCTTTCCTGAAGGACTTCGGCGGCGGGCATCTCCACCCTGTCCTGGATGGCGTCCCGGAGCGCGTCGAGGGTCATGGACTTTTCCCCAACCTCGACCGTCTGGTCTTCCAGCTCTTCGTTACGGGCCTTGGCCAGCTTTTCTCGTGCCGTTTCCGCTTTGCCGAGGGCGAACAGCGCCTTCTGCATCCAGCGGGACTCACTCTGTACGAGACGGCGTTCTTTCCTCAGCTGACGGTTGTTCTTGGCCACGTATCTCCTCGTGAAGCTGTACGACGGACATCGTAAGGCATGCTAAAGCAATAGGTTAGATTGTTCATACACGACGCTTGCGTTCCCGTTGGCGGCGGAGGTGCCCCGTTCCCCTTTCCACCACTGGGACCCCGGGCGGGCAAGGGTGTATCTTTCGCCTGTATCCACCTGCAGCACCGGAGTCGAACGTGAAGCGCAAGCACGCCCCTACCGTCGGGCGCCGAGGTGCTCCCCATGTCACACGGGGATTCACCGCGGCCTCACTCCTGTTCTCAGCCGCATGCGGCGCTTCTACCGCGTCGGATCCTGCGGCGACCCCTGCTCCCGCGGGCGAGCGTCCCCTCGTGGTCCAGGCCGGAGCACCCGGTGAGTCCACCCGTGCGTACGCGGGTCAGTCGCTGGCCGAGGTCGAGGGAACGGCCTTCACCGAGGCCGACGTCACGTTCATGCAGGGCATGATCCACCACCATGCCCAGGCCCTCGAGATGACCGCCCTCATCTCGGACCGAACCGAGACTCCGGCGATCCGGCAGATGGGACTCCGCATGGAGATTTCCCAGAAGGATGAGATCGGACTCATGGAGCGCTGGTTGCGAGATCGCGACCTCGACGTGCCGGAGTGGCGTCACATGGTGCCGGGCATGGAGCGCGGCGCGGCCATGGACCACGCCGCCATGGATCATGGATCCATGGGCCACGACATGATGCCCGGGATGCTCACGCCCGATCAGATGGCCCAGCTCGAAGGCGCGGAGGGAAGGGACTTCGATCGCCTCTTCCTGGAGCTTATGATCCAACACCATGAGGGAGCCCTCACCATGGTGCGGGATCTGTACAACTCCCCGGGTGCGGCCCAGGAGAGCATCGTCTACCATTTTGCCAGCGAAGTCGATGCCGACCAGGGAATCGAGATCCGCCGCATGCGCCAGCTACTCGAGGCCTGGCGCTGAGCCGCTCGCCGATCCCGACAAGACCTGCTGTTCCTACCCCCCTGCACGTACATCAATGGAGACGTTCGAGATGACGATATCCGCTACACCTCGCCGGGTTGTGCCCGGTCTCGCGCGCTACCTTTCGGCCGCGTTCCTTCTGCTTGCGGTGGTCCTGCCGCTCGCGCCCGCTCAGGCTCAGATGCAGTCCAGCGAGCCTCAGATGACCTGGGACCCCGACGATCCTCGCCCCGGTCTGCGTGCTGGTTGGCTCGACGCCGAGGAGGCGATCTGGAATCTACGGAAGATTACCAGCCTGCAGCGGCCCGAGGGCTTCCGGAATCCCGACACTCCGTTCGATGGGCGATTCAACAACACGGACCTGGCGTTCCAGCGTAACCGGCTCTTCCAGGGCAACTACAACGGGTTCCAGGTCTTCGACATCTCCGACCCTGCGAACCCACGGCTCGAGGTCGCGGTGGTCTGTCCGGGCGGTCAGGGCGACGTCTCCGTCTACGGCGACCTCCTGGTGATGTCCGCGCAGGAGAATCGCGGGCGCCTCGACTGTGGCGTGGAAGGCGTGGAGGAGACGGTGAGCGACGTCCGCATGCTCGGCGTCCGGATCTTCGACATCTCCGACCTCGCCAACCCCCGTCAAGTGGCGGCGGTCCAGTCCTGCCGTGGCTCCCACACGCACACTCTGGTGGAAGACCCCACGGACCCGAACAACCTCTACATCTATATCCAGGGGACAGGTGGCGTCCGCCCGGCCGACGAGCTTCCGGGCTGTGTGAGCGCGGAGCCTGAAGAGGACGAGAACACGGCGCTCTTCCGCATCGAAGTCGTGCGCGTGCCTCTTGCGGCGCCGGAGCAGGCCGAGATCGTCAACACCCCGCGCATCTTCGCGGACGCCGAGACGGGTGACATCGCTGGGCTGTGGGGAGGCGGTGACCACGGACCGGGCACCCAGGAGTCCCGCCGTACCACCCAGTGCCACGACATTACCGCGTATCCGGAAATCGGGCTGGCGGCCGGTGCTTGTGCCGGGAACGGAATCCTGCTCGACATCAGCGATCCCGTGAATCCGGTTCGCATCGAGGAAGTCCTCGATCCCAACTTCGCGTACTGGCACTCGGCGACCTTCAACAACGACGCGAGCAAGATCCTCTTCACGGACGAGTGGGGTGGGGGATCGGCACCCCGCTGCCGTGCGACCGACCCGGATACCTGGGGCGCGAACGCGATCTTCCAGGTGGACGACGGTGAGCTGGTCCTGGCGGGATACTACAAGCTCCCGGTGCCGCAGGGAGAGATGGAGAACTGCGTCGCCCACAACGGCTCCATGATCCCCGTCCCCGGTCGGGATATCATGGTCCAGGCCTGGTACCAGGGCGGTGTTTCCGTGCTCGACTTCACCGACCCCGCTAACGCGTACGAGATCGCCTACTTCGACCGGGGGCCGCTGAGCGACAGCGAGCTGTACACCGGTGGATACTGGTCCACGTACTGGTACAACGGGTACATCTACGGCGCCGAGATCTCCCGGGGCATCGACGTGTTCGAGCTCGTGCCGAACGAGCACCTCTCCGAGGCCGAGATCGAGGCGGCAAAGCTCGCCACCCTGGATGAGTTCAACGCGCAGATGCAGCCGCGCTTCACCTGGCCGGCCGCGGTCCCCGTGGCGCGGTCATACCTCGACCAGCTGGTGAGCGCGGACAGGATCAGCGACGAGCGGGCGCAGCAGGTCGAGCGCGTCCTCGGGGGTGCCTCCGCCGATCAGCTTAACGAAGTGGCGCTGGCTATCGAGGCCGACGTCATCCAGATCCGCTCTGCCCAGGCGGGCGGCGACGCGGACAAGCTGGCCAGCCTCGCCCAGACCCTGAGGGGATTGGCGGCTCAGGCGCAGCAGTAACAGTCGGCATGTGGGGCCGGAAGGAAGGTCTTCCGGCTCGCTAGGTGAAGAGAGGGGCGGCGCCCACGGGCGCCGCCCCTCTCTTTCGTCGCTGGCCTCCGCTGTCCCGCCACTCAATCGAATGGCAGTCCCTTACGCGCCTTCACGCGATTGCGTGCCTCCGCCAGGTATCCCGGCTTGATGTGGAGGAGGTGGGAGATCTTCCGGACGAGGTAGTGTTCCTTCTCCGCCATCTCTCCGTCGGAATAGATCAGGCCCCACATCACCTCGGCCAACAGGGTCTTCTGCGCGAGCGAATAGTGGCGGTCGATGAGGCTGGTGAACTGCCAGAAATCCACCGCTTGCCGGCGCTCGGCGTCGGCCAGACGGATCAGCTCTTCCGCCTGGGCAGCGTCTACTCCGAAGTGGCGGCGAATAGCGGCTTCCACGTGCTTGCGCTCTTCGTCCGAGAACTCATCGTCCGCGTGGGCGAGCTCCAGGAGGAGAGCACAGGCCGCGAGCTTCAGGTCGGGGGCCTCCTCGGGCATCCCGTCCTCATCGCTCCCCGTCATGGATGACTGGAAGAAGCGACGGATGGCGTCCAGCATGTGACCTCCCCGGGGGTCGAAGGCTCGTATCAGCGGCCGGCGAGCGCCTCCACGGGATCCACCCGAGCTGCGCTCCGCGCCGGTAGATAAGACGCTATCGCCACGGCCGCCACCAGAACAGAGGCGGCGACCGCGAGGGCGGCGGGATCGAGATCGTCCGCCCCCAAGGCCATTCCCTCCGCGACTCGGGCGAGCCCGGAGTGTCCGCCGTGGCGTCGAAGACAACGCCCGGGTCCTCCTGCTGATACCGCGCCAATCCCCCGACCATGACGCTTGCGGCTGCGACGAGCATGACCGATACGGCGACCTGGATCGCAACGGCCGGCGGATATGTGTGTCAATCGAGACCTCCTCGTTGCACGGATGAGCCCACCCGGCGAAGATGCAACCCCGTCGCCCAACCTCAGGAGCCCCGAGTCCATGGATGCTGTTCAGAATCACTCTGCCCGGACGCGGGGCAGAGCCCCGTCCCGGAGCAACGCCCGCCCGACATCCCGCCTCCACCTCCGGGCGGTGCTGCTGAGCTTTGTCGCTATGGCTTCCTGCGCCGACGATCCCTCAGCGATGGAGGACACACCCTCCGCGACTACGACCGCCGTCACGCCGGACCATGTTGTCCGCTCGGTACCGGAGAACTTGAGCTGGGGCTGGTTCCCCATCGACAAGGATCCGGTGCTCCGCATGGCGTCCGGCGAGGTCGTTCGGGTGGAGACGCTCACGCACGCAGGCGCCACGCAGGCGGAACATCCGGTGGAGTACTTGGCTTCCTATGACGTGCCCGCCGAGGAGGTGCTGGACGATGCGGTCGCCTTCTGGGAGGATCGCGATGGACGTCCTCGAGAGGGGCGGAGTGGACACGTGATTACCGGTCCCATCTACGTGGAGGGCGCGCAACCCGGAGACGTCTTGGAGATCGAGATACTGGATCTCGAGACCCGCGTCCCGTGGGGAATCAACAGCACCAGCGCCAGGGGTGGAGTCTTCTCCACCTCCTATCCCGGATTCCGCGAGGGAGACCCGGAGCTGGACATCCCCCGGGGGACCCGACATGTGATTCGGACGGGCATGTCCGAGGGGCAGGAGGTGGCGTTCATGGCCAGGGGCATCGAGGTACCGTTGGCACCGTTCATGGGAATCCTTGCCGTGGCACCGGATCCGATCGTGGGGGAGCCCGGGGTGTCCATTCCCGGCGTGCAAAGCTCACGCCCTCCGGGTGCGTTCGGCGGGAACCTGGACGTGAAGGACCTCAAGGAGGGGGCCACGCTGTACCTGCCGGTGTTCCACGAGGGCGGGTTGTTCTATGTCGGCGATCCCCACGGGGCCCAGGGCGACGGCGAAGTGAGCGGGACGGCGATCGAGCAGTCTCTGACGGGTACCTTCCGCCTGACCCTTCATCAGGACCGGTCCATCGACCTGCCACGGGCAGAGAACGAGACGCACCACCTCATCATGGGCATTGATCTTGATCTGGACCGTGCCGCCCGGGACGCCACCTGGCGCGTGGTGGAGTTCCTGGTCGACGAGCACGGGTTGACGCCGGCGGAGGCGCTCTCCTTGGCGAGCATCGCAGTGGACTTCCGGGTGAGTGAGGTGGTCGACCTGACCCAGGTCGTGACGGGATTCATTCCAAAGGCGATCCTTCCTCGGACCGGAGCGGAAGGCCGTTAGGGCACGTACCTTGCACCGTCTGGGTACGTTACGCGTCGAAATCGACGGATCTCACCGCGAGCTGCCGTTTACCCTTCGTCGCACCTTCGAATCTAGATGCGAGTGAGGCCAGTGATGCCACGCGATAGTCAGCGCGCCGTGCAGGATGCAGCGGAGACGATCTCTATCGTGGGACCCGGGATGACGTTCGTGGGTGACTGCGACACCGATGGGACCATCCGAGTCGAGGGCCGGGTCGAAGGATCGATTCGCGCGGGACGGGCCGTGGTCGTGGGTCCGGCTGGGGTCGTGACGGGCGACGTCCGTGCCCGGGACGCCACGATCGCCGGCACCGTCAAGGGTAGGCTCATCGCCGAGGCCAAGCTCGACCTGCAGGAGTCGGGGCGACTCGATGGCGAGGTCTACGCCCGAACCGTCCGGGTCGTCGAAGGCGGTGTCCTGAACGCCGCCGTGCACATGGGCGAGGACGCCGTCCGGCACGTGGCCGGAGACGAGCCCAGGAGCGCCGGCGGTCCACAGCTTCACGCGGATGGGGCGGCCGCCGCCACCGCCTGACACGATTCCCGGTGGACTTCGACGACGGCCTCGGCGAGGTGTTTGCGGATTTCGAATCGGCCGCCGTCGTCCACTGCCCATATTGCGGCGAGCCTGTCGAGCTTCTCGTCGATCTCGGGGGCGGCGTCTACCAGGACTACGTAGAGGACTGCGAGGTCTGCTGCCGTCCGTGGCGTGTCCGACTGATCCTGGGCGACGACGGTGGATTGACCGCGGATGTCGGCACGCTCGACGATGTGTGACCCGGCCCCGTCGCGTCGATCCCCGATCCCCCATCGCCATTCGGGTGTGAAGGGGCCGCGCCCACGCTCCAGAGTCTCCTTCTGAAACCGACAGATTACGCCTCCCGTAGGACCCTATGTAGAAAACGTTAGAGCAGGGTCCCGGCCCTGCCCATCGGGTCTTAAAGGAGGATGTGACGTGGGGGATCCCAGGATGACGCAGGTGACCGCGCTGGTGCTCCGCACTGTGGCTGCGGGCCATGCGTTCGGATTCGATGTCATGGAGCGGTGTGGGCTACCGAGCGGGACGGTCTATCCGGCGCTCCGTCGCCTGGAACGCGCGGGCTGGTTGGCGGCGCAGTGGGAAGACGCCGACGTCGCGCGGACCGAGGGACGGCCGCGGCGGAAGACCTACGCCCTCACTGCTCGTGGTCGCCACGGCATGCCCGCGGCGGAGGCCAAGCTCGCGGAGGTGGAGCGCCTGCTTCGGGACGCGCCCACCCCGGATGCCAGGAGCGCCTGACATGAGACCCTGCGGGATCTGGCTCCGATTCGTGGGTTTGCTGGTGCCCGGGGACGAGCGCGGGGATTGGGTGGAGGAGTGGGAAGGTGAGCTGGCCGTTTCGGGCTGGCGTTGGACACACGCGTTCGGGGCTCTCCCGGACGCCTGGTACCTCAGACGGGATGGGTGGACGATGGGACGCATGCTGCAGGACGTGAGGCACGCAGTGAAGGGGTTGGCGCGGAAGCCGTTCTTCACCGCTTTGGCCGGGGTCACCCTGGCCATCGGAATCGGAGCGAACACGGCGATCTACAGCGTCGTGGACAGCGTTCTGCTGAATCCGCTCCCATATCCCGACAGTGACCGTGTGGTCACCGCCAACCACACCGCTCCGGGACTCAACGTCCCCATCCTCCCGTACTCGGAGGGCATGTATCTGACCTACCACCAGGCGATGACCACGCTGGAGTCCATGGCTGTCTTCCAGCAGGACAATGTGAACCTGGTGCTGGGCTCGGAGCCCGAGCGGCTGGCGTCGGCTCGGGTGACCGAAGACTTCTTCGACGTTCTCGGCGTGGCTCCTGCCCTGGGTCGGGCCATCGGCCCTGGTGACGACCGAGAGGGAGCGGAGCCCATCGCCGTGCTGTCCAACCCCGTGTGGCGGCAGACCTTCGGGGCTGATCCGTCCGTCATTGGGCGAACCGTCGAGATGGACGGGGTGGCCCGCACGATCGTCGGGGTCATGCCCGAGGGATTCGCCTTTCCCCAAGACGTGCAGATGTGGGTGCCACTGCCCATCGACGACCTCGATCCCAACCATGGCTCCTTCAGCTACATTGGCATCGGGCGTGTCGCGCAGGGCGCGAGTGTCGAGGCGGTGAACCTCGAGATGGACGAGTTGCTGGTGCGCTTCGCCCAGGCGAACGAGGCCGATCTCCCGGCCTCCGTGCTCGAGCAGGCCCGCATCCGTGCGGACGCCAAGCCGCTCATGGAGCTCTACGTCGCCGACGTCCGTCAGGCCCTGTGGGTGGTGCTGGGTACCGTCGGGTTCGTGCTGCTCATCGCCTGCGCCAACGTGGCCAACCTCTTCCTGGTACGGGCCGAGGCCAGACAGAGGGAGCAGGCCGTGCGAACGGCCATGGGGGCCACGCGCGGGGATATGGTCCGCTTCTATCTTACGGAGAGCGTTGCGCTCGGCCTGGGGGCGGGCGTTCTCGGCCTGATGCTCGCCGGATTGGGTGTGCGGGCGTTGCTCTCGGCGGCGCCGACAGGTCTTCCGCGAGCGACGGAGGTCGGCATGGACGGGAGCGTGCTGGCCTACACGGCTGTCGTCTCGGTGGTGGCGGGCTTGCTGTTCGGGCTCTTTCCCGTGTTCGGTTACGGGCGGCGGGATCTTTCCGGGGCGCTCAAGGAGGGAGGGCGATCATCCACCACGGGCCGTGCGCGGAGTCGGCTCCAGGGTGGGCTGGTGGTGGGGCAGGTGGCGTTGGCCCTGGTGCTGCTGGTGGGGTCCGGCCTCATGGCGCGGAGCTTCGCGGCGATTCGGTCCGTCGATCCCGGGTTCCAGGCGGAAGGACGGCTGACTTTCACGGTGTCGCTGCCCAGCGCCGAGTATCCCGATGTAGAGGATGCGCGCGTCTTCTACCGGGCGCTGACGGAGCGCCTTCGGGCGGTGCCCGGTGTCGAGGGAGCGGCGATTGCCTCCGCCATGCCGCTCACCGGGAACCGCAGTCAGACGTCGTACCAGCCCTCGGACCGTCCGCTGCCCGACGGCGAGCTAGGACCTCTGGTGAGGTTGCAGTGGGCCAGCCCCGACTACTTCGAGGTCATGGGCATCGAGATGGTGGAGGGACGACCCTTCACCGACCAGGACGCCGCGGACGTCCTCCGCTCGGTCGTGGTGAACGAGGCCATGGCACGTCAGTTCTGGCCTGGCGAGGCGTCGGTGGTGGGGCGGCGCATCCGGGGTATGGACGAGAGCGCGGAGGAGTGGGAAGTGGTGGGGGTCGCCCGTGACGTGCATTTCGAGAGCCTCTCCGAGGAGCCTGACGTCCAGGCTTACTTCCCGCTGGTGTCGGGTGATACGGAAGATCCGGTGGCGCAGCGGTCTCTGGCCCTGGTGGTCCGGGGCGACGGCGACCCGTCGTCGCTGCTGCCGGGGGTGAGGCAGGCGCTCCGGGACGTGGCTCCGCGACTGCCCATCGTCGATCCTCGTCCGCTGTCGCGGATCGTGGACGAGGCCAGTGCCGCCACCTCCTTCACCGTGGTGCTGCTCGGCATCGCCGCCGCCATCGCCTTGCTTCTGGGGGCGGTGGGAATCTACGGCGTGATCTCGTACGTGGTGGGACGGCGCACACAGGAGATTGGCGTCCGCATGGCGCTCGGCGCCCCCGCGGGCGTGGTGCTTCGTGACGTGATCGGCCACGGCATGCTGTTGGCCGGTGGAGGGGTAGCGGTGGGATTGGTGGGCGCCTGGGCGACAAGCCGCGTGCTCGAGTCGCTGCTCTTCGGTGTGAGTGCCACCGACCCCGCGACGTACGCCGCCATGGCGGGGGCTCTCACCGCCGTGGCCCTGGTCGCTTCCTGGTTCCCGGCCCGGCGGGCGGCGCGGCTGGATCCAGTGAGGGCGCTCCGGTCGGAATGACCGAAAGGGGGGGACGCCCGAGCCGTTTCGGTCGGGCGTTCCCCTTGACGTCTTAGGGAAGAGGTGCCATCGTGCATCATCCCTTAGCATCTAAGGGGGCGCCCGGCACCCGGGCGCGTCCGATCTCGCCCGCGGAGGCTTCATGGACCTGGTCCAGGGCACGCTCGACGTCATGATCTTGAAGTCCCTCCAGTGGGGGCCTTGCCACGGCTATGCGGTGAGCCGGTGGATCAAGCGCACCACCGACGAGGTGCTCACCGTCGAGGAGGGTGCGCTGTATCCCGCGCTTCATAGGCTCCAGCGGAAGGGGCTGGTGGCGTCGGAGTGGGGTGTCTCCGAGAACAATCGCAGGGCCAAGTTCTATGAGCTGACCGCCAAAGGGCGGAGGGCCCTGGAGGAGGAGTCTCGCAGCTGGGCGCTTTACGCCCGCGCCGTGGACCAGGTTCTGGGTGCTGAGACACCCGAAGGTGAGGAAGCGTGAAGCTTCCCGACGGCTTTCGACGGACCACCCCGCCCGACCTCGGAGGAGCTCGCGGCGAGACCGAGGAGGAGATCCGCTTCCACATCGAGTCCCGGGTGGACG
>JBDHIF010000081.1:0-4323 GCA_039587535.1 Gemmatimonadota bacterium | reverse complement strand
TCCGCCTCGACGGTCTTACCGTGGTCTTTCTGCTGACCACGCTGGTCGTGATCTTGGCGGGGAGCGTGCACGCGGACGGTATGGCGGAGCGGGAGGTCGACCACGCGGGGCCGTCCGCCGGAGGGTCCGAGGAGCTGGCCCGGAGGCGTAGCTTCCTCCCGCTCTGGCTTCTCCTGTGGGCGGGTCTCGACGCCCTCTTCCTCTCGTCCGACCTCTTCAATCTGTACGTGGCGCTGGAGCTGGTCGGGCTCTGTGCAGTGGCCCTGGTGGCCTTGGCCGGCGGTCTCTCCGTACTGAAGGCGGCGATGCGGTACTTATTCGCTAACGCCGCCGCATCGACGGTCTTCCTCGCAGGCGTGGCCCTGGTGTACCACCAGCACCAGGCCCTGGATCTGGCGACGCTCTCCGCTCGCGTCACCGACGGGACCTCCGACGCGACCGCTCTGTCTCTCCTCTCCGCCGGACTCGCCTTCAAGGCAGCGCTCTTCCCGCTGCACGCGTGGCTCCCCACGGCGCACGCCAGTGCCGTCCCGCCGGTGAGCGCCGTTCTGTCCGCCCTGGTCGTGAAGGCGCCGGTCTACCTCCTGGCTCGGCTCTGGCTCGACGTATTCTGGCCCGTCGTCGACGGACCGGCCTTCATCCTGCTGGGTGCGTTGGGTGCGATCGGGATGGTGTGGGGCTCGTCCCAGGCCGTGCGCGCCGAACGCCTCAAGGTGCTCGTGGCCTATTCGACCGTGGCCCAGATCGGGCTCTTGCTCGCGGCGTTCCCGATCGTTGCGCGTGCCGGCTCTGGGGCGTGGCTCGGCCTCGTTCTCCTGGCCGCGGGCCACGCCTTGGCGAAGGCGGCGATGTTCCTGGCGGCAGGGGGCATCGCCCAGGTATATGGCCACGATCGACTGTCCGAGATGACCGGCTTCGGGGCACGTGTCCCTGTATGCACGTACGCCTTCGGCCTCGCGGGGATAAGCCTCGTCGGGATTCCGGGGACCGTCGGCTTTCTCGGCAAGTGGCTCCTCGCCACCGCCGGAATGGCAGCTGCCGCCGCGCCTTGGGTGGCGACCGTCACCGTCAGCTCGCTCTTCACCGCGAGCTATGTATGGAAGGTCCTGGCCATCGCTGTCCGACACGTTCCGGCGCCGGCCGAGCTTGCGCCCCTTGCCCGTCGGGCTGCCTGGCCCGCATTCGGACTCGCCGTCCTGACCGTCGTCCTCGGCACGATGCCTGGACTCGTCTCGACCCTGGCCGCGGTGGGACTGCCGGGTTGGGTCGCAGGAGCAGGGCCGTGAGCTGGGTCGACCTCCTCCCTCCGTTCATCCTGGCCACCTCTTTGGTGCCGGGGATCGTGATCTTCCTCCTCCCGGAAGCACGTCATGCGCTCCGCACCGCGCTGAACCTCGCGAGTGCGCTGGTGAAGCTGGCCGCGGTCGTCATCCTCGCCGGGGTGGTGGCCGGCGGAAGGCAGCCGGAGTGGCGCTGGACGCTGACGCCCGGAACCGACCTGGTTCTACAGGCCGACGAGCTGTCGCTCCTCTTCGTGATCCTCTCCGCCGGCTTGTGGCTGGTCACGACCGTCTACGCCGTGGCCTACCTGGAGGGCTCCCCCCAACGGTCCCGGTTCTTCGGCTTCTTCAGCCTGTGTGTCAGCGCGACGGTGGGGATCGCTCTCGCCGGCGATCTCCTGACTTTCCTCTTCTTCTACGAGATCCTGACCATCACCACGTACCCGCTCGTCGTGCACCGCGGCACCCGCCGCGCGCTTGCGGCGGGAGGGCGCTACCTGGCGTACACGCTGACCGGGGGCGCTCTCCTCTTCGTCGGGACCGCATGGCTCGTCGGGGTGGCCGGGTCGGTCGAGTTCGTACCGGGTGGGGGCGCACTCGACGAGCTCGTCCGGACGCGGCCCTGGACGCTGAGGGCCATCTTCGCGCTCCTGCTGGCTGGGCTGGCCGTGAAGGCCGCGATCGTCCCGGCGCACGGCTGGCTCCCCGTCGCCATGATCGCTCCAGCGCCGGTGAGCGCGCTCCTCCATGCCGTAGCCGTGGTTAAGGCCGGGGCCTTCGGCATCGTGCGGGTCGTCCACCACGTGTACGGTGTGGAGGCCGCGCACGATCTCGGCGTGCTTCCGTGGCTCGTGGGCTTCGCGACAGTCACCATCGTCTTCGGATCACTCCGGGCTCTGGTCCAGGACGACCTGAAGCGACGATTGGCTTACTCCACGGTGAGCCAGCTCTCCTACATCACCTTGGGCGCTGCCCTGGCCAGCCCGCTCGCCCTCGCCGGGGCCGTTGCACATCTGGTTCACCAGGGGCTGATGAAGATCACGCTCTTTTTCTGCGCGGGTGGTCTCGCCGAGACGCTCCACGTCCACCGCGTCAGCCAGATGCGAGGGGTCGCTCACCGGATGCCCTGGACCATGACGGCGTTCGCCGTCGCATCACTGGGAATGATCGGCATTCCTCCGGTGGCCGGTTTCGTGAGCAAATGGTACCTGGGCATGGGCGCGCTCCAAGCCGGTGAAGCCTGGGTCGTCGGGGTCCTCGTGGTCAGCGGCCTCCTCAATGCGGCCTACTTCCTCCCGATCCTGAAGACGGCGTGGCTCGACGAACCGGCCCGGCCGTGGCCAGGTCGCCCCAGGGGTGAGCGCTGGGAGACCTCGTGGATGTTCCTCGTGCCGATTCTGACCACCGCGGCGCTCAGTCTCCTGGTGGGCCTCTTCGCCGCCAGCCAGGTCAGCCCCCTCGCGTGGGGGCTACGCGTCGCCCGCCAGGTGTTCGGCCCATGAGCGGCTTCGTGATCGAGCTGCCCTGGCTCGTCCTGGGTGGCCGTCTGGTGTTCGACGCCCTCTCCGTCCCACTTCTGGCCGCGACGGTTCTCGCGTGGGGGCTGTCCGGGTGGGCCGCCGCCCGTGCTCCGACCCGAGTCGCCAGGCGCAGTTACGTGATCGGCTTTTTTGTCCTCACCGCAGGCGCGAGCCTGCTGGCCACCGTGGCTGGGGACGGTGTCACCTTCTTCCTCGCCTACTCCGTCATGGGTCTCGCGGCGTATCCGCTGGTCGCTGCGCGGGGCACCCGGCGGGCCGTGCGGACCGCCCGATGGTACCTCGCCTTCATGCTTGTGGGCGAAGGGGCCCTCCTCGCCGCTCTGCTGTTCTCGGGTGGGGGCGTGGGGCAGGCGGCTGCGTTCCCGAGTCTCGCCGGACCCGTAGTGGCCGGGCTGGTCCTCGTCGGCCTGGGGGTGAAGTCCGGTGCCCCGGGACTCCACGGGTGGATGCCGGCCGTGTACTCGGCAACGCCCAACGCTTTGGCGGCGGCGATCGCCGGAGGCACGATCTCCGTGGGGATTGTCGGGTTCGTTCGTTTCGGCGTGGGGACGTCGGCCGGTGGTCTGTTGCCGGGAGTCTGGATGGCTGTCGGCGTGGCGGGTGCGGCCTTCGGCGTCGTCCGGGGCCTGGTCCGGCGTGAGCCCGAGCGAATTCTTGCGTTTTCCACCGTGAGCCAGATGGGGATGGCCTTGGGGGTGCTCGGCTTCGCGGCCCGGTCCGGCACCCCTGCGCCCGTCGTGATAGCTGCCGTGGCTGTGTTCCTCTTCCACCACGCGCTCGCCAAGACATCGCTCTTCCTCGGCGTCGGTGCTGTCCGGGAGGGCGTGACCGTGGGGGGCAGACCCGATCATCCGATGATCCTCGCCATGTTGTTCCTTCCTGCTCTCGCCCTCGCGGGGCTCCCGCTCACGAGTGGGGCTGTCGCCAAGGGAGCCCTGGCCGAAGCGATCGCGACACCGGGACTCGACACATTCCTCCTCGCGGCTTCAGCTGGAACCACCGCGCTGATGCTGCACTTCGTCGCCACACTCCGCGACATGGCTCTCAGCGGGGCTCGGCGACGAAGACGTGAGCGGCCACACATGGGTCCCTGGGTTGCATCGGTTGTGGCCGTCGCCTCGGCCACTTGGCTCTGGCCGGACTTCCGGCTCCCGGTCACCCACGCGCTCCGGCCCGACACCATGCTTCACGCCGTGCCGCCGCTCCTCATCGGTGCCATGGTGTGGGTGCTCGTGCGGGGTGTCGGATGGAAGGGGACGCGACACACCTCGGTGACCGAGCGCGCGGCCCGCACCCTTACCATCCGCTGGGATGCCTGGACCGTCCGAAATCGGGAGGTACGCCCCCGTCTCCGACACCTCCCCGCAGACGTTCGCCGACGGGCACGACACCTTGGGATCGCGGTGGAGGGGGCCGTCGAGCTGCTGGACAGCCGTGTGGGCACGTGGACCCTGACGGGGACGCTCTTCGTGGTGCTCTTGCTCGCCCTACGCCTCGCCCTC
>JBDHIF010000038.1:0-20191 GCA_039587535.1 Gemmatimonadota bacterium | reverse complement strand
GGGGCCACCGTGTGGGACGGAACCGAGGCCCCGGCCCGACCAGGTCTCACGCTGCTGGTGGAGGACGGCCGGATCGCGGCGCTAGGCACCGACGTCGCCGTGCCGGAACACGCCGACGTCGTTGCCTTGGACGGCAAGTTCGTCGTCCCGGGCATCGTCAACGCGCATGGCCACGTGACCGGCGCCTGGGCCGACGATCCGGGCCTCGACCCCGCCGACCGGATCCGCGAGGATCTCCTCCTCTATGCCCGGTACGGGATCACCAGCGTCCTGAGCCTCGGCGATGACGAGACCGCGCTGGCCGTCGGCAGATCGAGCCAGACCGGCCTGTCCCACGCACGCCTACGGGCGGCCGGTCCCGTAGTGACGGCGCGTACGCCGAGCGGCGCCCGGCAGGTGGCCGAGGCAACCATCGACGCCGGGGCAAGCTGGCTGAAGCTACGAGTGGACGACAACCTGGGGACGTCCGACCCGATGCCCTGGGATGCCGTGGAAGCCGTCTTGGCAGTAGGGGCTGCCCACGACGTCCCGGTCGCCACGCACCTGTTCTACCTGGACGATGCCCGGCGCTTGCTCGACATGGGGACGGGGTTGTTGGCGCACTCCGTGCGGGATCGGCCGGTTGACGATGCGTTCATCGCCGAGCTGCTGGAGTCCGGCGTCTGCTACGTCCCCACGCTCACCCGGGAGCTGAGCACGTTCGTGTACCAGACGCGCCCAGAGTTTTTCGACGATCCGTTCTTCCAGCGTCACGCCTCGCCTCCGGAGATCCGTCGCCTCGAGCGACCCGACGTCCAACGGGGCTTCCGAGACAGCCCCACGGCCGAGGGATACCGGCGCGCCCTCGACCAGGCCCGCGGCAACCTGGTCCGGCTGCATGCCGCCGGTGTGCCCATCGCATTCGGAACGGACTCGGGACCCGCGGCCCGCTTCCCCGGCTATTTCGAGCATCTCGAGCTATGGATGATGGTTGAAGCCGGCCTCTCGCCCTCCGAGGCCCTTCGGAGCGCCACCAGCACCGCGGCCGCATGCGCAGGATTCGAGGATGTGGGCACGCTCGCCACGGGTCAGCTGGCCGACTTCCTGGTCTTGGCCGAAGACCCGTTCCTGGACATCCGAGCGACGCGAAGCCTCGAGCGTGTCTTCGTCGGCGGTGTGGAGGTCGCCGGCATCACGTCCCCGAATTGACGCACGGCATAATTGTAGTACAATATTGCATGTTTATGCATACTGTACCGCTGGATGTCTCTCGTGCAGCCCGACTCGACTGAGTCCCGCTCGGCCCTCGGCAGCTTCGCCGGCGGCCGACAAGCCACCGTCGCAGTCATAGGGGCCACAGGGTACACTGGGCAAGAGCTTCGGCGCCTCATCGCAGGCCATCCGGCCTTGGGAGAACCGATCCTTCTATCCGCACGGGACGGAGGCGCTCGCCCCCCGATCGAGCCGTACGGCCCAGAAGCCCTTGGTTCTGCAGAGGTCGTTTTTTTATGCACTCCACATGGGGTCTCGCAGCCTCTGGTTCGTGACGCCTTGGACCAGGGGTGCCGAGTGGTGGATCTGTCGGCGGACTTCCGCCTCCGAGACCCCGCGGTCTACGCCGAGGCGTACGGAGCCGAGCACACGGCACCGGACCTCCTGGACAGCGCGGTGTACGGGCTGACCGAGCACGCCCGCCCGCAACTCCCGGAGGCCAGCTTGGTGGCGAATCCGGGGTGTTACCCTACGTCGGTGCTGCTTCCGCTGAAGCCTCTTCTGGAAGCCAGACTCCTGGACAGGGACACGCCGGTGGTCTGCGACTGCAAGAGCGGCGTTTCAGGTGCCGGCAACACGCCAACCCCGGCAAAGCTCTTCGGTGCCGTGCACGACAACTTCAGCGCCTACGCCGTTGGAGGACATCGCCACAGCCCGGAAATCCGTCAGGAAGCGGGGCTCGAGCAGCTCGTGTTCGTGCCCCACCTACTCCCCGTGTTTCGCGGGATTCTGTCCACCATCTACGTCCGACCCGCGCCCGGCGTAACCGCCGCGGATATGCGTGCGCACCTTCACGAACAGTGGGAGGATGAGCCCTTCCTTAGCGTCCTGGGTGCATCCGGGGGACAGCCCGAGCTCGCCGACGTACGTTCGACCAACCGGTGCCTGGTAGCGACCGCCGACCAAGGGGGCCACGTGGTCATCACATCGGCCATCGACAACCTCATGAAAGGCGCAGCCGGGCAAGCCATCCAGAACATGAACCTCATGCTCGGCTACCCCGAGCAGGCCGGTCTAACGTGAGGGTGCTGGTGAAGGTCGGGGGTGCCCAGGTCGAGACGGTAGGCACACGGACCGAGCTCGCCAACGCGATTGCGGCCGCGACGAGCGCGGGGATCGAGGTGGTGATCGTTCACGGCGGTGGCCCTCAGATCCGATCCCTGTCCCAGCGACTCGGGGTTGAGGATCGCTACCACCACGGACTCCGGATCACCGACCAAGATACGTCCGAGATCGCCCTGATGACGCTCGGTGGGACCGTCGGTCGCAAGCTCGTCTTGGCCCTCGAGACGGCGGGGGTTCGAGCCGTTAGCCTCACCGGAGCCGACGGGCGCGTGCTGACCGCCCGGATACACCGTCCGGAGGGGCACGATCTGGGCTACGTCGGTGTGCCGGAGCGGGTCCGACCGGAGCTCCTCGAAGCGCTCCTGGCCCTGGGCGCCGTCCCGGTCATGGCCTGCGTCGCGCCACTCGAAGAGCCGGACCCTGCCGACCCCGGTCGATTCTACAACGTGAACGCCGACCACATGGTGGCCCCTCTGGCGCACGCGTTGGGCTGCGAGGCCATCCTGTTCGTCACCGACGTGGCCGGGGTCCGCGACGGCACGGGAGCCTGCCTCCCCAGCCTCGCGCCCGGCCAGGCGGCCGCGCTCATGGCCGATGGCGTCCTGCAAGGCGGGATGATTCCGAAGGTGCACGCCGCGCTGGACGCCGCGCGTGCCCTCCCCTCGTCCCGGGTGAAGATCGTTCCGGGCGGACCCGACGCGCTACGGAGCGCACTAAGGCAGGAAGTCGGAACACGCGTTCTCGCAGAGGACCCCGCACACCTTCCGGGGACGGCGCCCGAGGCGGTAGGATCGTGACCACTCAATCCCGGACCCAGGCTGCACCTCGCGCTTCTGACGTCGCCGACGCGCACATGGTGCGCAACTACGTCCGCGCCGGGGAGGTATTCGTAGAGGGCCGCGGCGCCGAGCTCCGTGACGCCGATGGGACCGCGTACCTGGACTTCCTGGGCGGGATCGGTGTATCGGCTCTGGGTCATGGGCACGCCGACTTGGCGCGAGCCCTGGCGGACCAAGCCCATCGCACGCTCCACGTGAGCAACCTGTTCCGGCATCCGTACACGGAAGAGGTGGCCGGACGGCTCGCACGACTCACGGGGCTCGACGCGACCCTCTTCGCCAACAGCGGATCGGAAGCCAACGAGGCCGCACTCAAGCTCGCGCGGAAGTACCAACGGGACTCCGGGCGAGCCCACCGTACCGGCTTCGTCGCCCTGGAAGGAGGATTTCACGGTCGCACGATGGGGGCCCTTTCCGTGACTTCCGGCGCCCGCTACAGGGAGCCGTTCGGGCCGCTGGTCCCTGGAACGACCTTCGTGCCGGCCGGTGACCTGGATGCGCTAGCCGCAGCCGTCGAACGGGAGCAGCCGGCCGCTCTGATTCTCGAGCCCATCCAGGGAGAAGGTGGTATCGTGGCGCTTCCCTCCCCGTACCTGCGCGCCGCCAGGGCACTGTGCTCAAACACGGAGACGGTGCTCATCCACGACGAGGTCCAGTCCGGGTGTGGGCGGACGGGAACGTTCCTGGCAGCCCAGCATTGCGACGTCACTCCCGACATCGTGACCCTGGCCAAGCCCCTGGCGGCCGGGCTGCCCCTGGGAGCCGTGGTCGTGCGGGAGAACCTAAACCGGGTGCTGGGACCCGGAGATCATGGGTCGACCTTCGCCGGAGGGCCTATGGCCCTTCGGGCGGCCGCCCTCTTCCTGGGCCTGTTGGAGGACCAAGGGCTGCTCGAGCAAGTCGGCCGACTCGGGGCGCGCCTCCGACTCGGCTTGGAGGAGATCGCGACCCGGCACCCACGGATCACCGAGGTCAGGGGCCGCGGTCTCATGCTTGGGATCCGGCTTCCGGAAGGGGCTGAGGCGCTTCAACGGCGCCTGTACGTGCACCACCATCTCATCACGAACTGCACCGCGGGTGACGTCGTGCGAATGCTCCCTCCCTACGTGGTGACGGAGGCGGAGATCGACGAGGCGTTGGAGCGAATCCAGCGAGCGATGCTCCAACTCGAAAAGGACCCGGAGGCATGACCATGTCAGACACCATCGAGCCTTCCACCACGACCCGGGAAGACCCACCCACGACTTCAGAAATGCCCACCGGGGGCGCATCCGGAGGCCGTCAGAGCTCCGCGCTGGAAACGAGTCAATCCGGCCTGGTCATCCGTCCGGCGACGCTCGCGGACGCTCCATCCATCCTGGGCCTGGTGAACCAACTCGCCCAGCAGCAGATCATGCTGCCTCGCTCCCCGGCGTCGGTCATCGAAGAAATTCGCGATTTCGTCGTGGCGGACCTCGACGGGGAATTCGCAGGATGCGGAGCCCTGCACGTGGTCTGGTCGGACCTCGCGGAGATTCGCTCGCTGGCGGTGGAGCCGGACGTGCAACGCGGGGGCGTGGGGAAGGCCATGGCCGAGGCGTTGGTGGCAGAGGCTCGTCGCCTGGGGGTCCCCCGCCTGTTCGCATTCACGTACGTACCGGGATTCTTCGAGCGCATGGAGTTCAGCATCGTGCCCCACGACAGTCTGCCGCACAAGGTGTTCAAGGACTGTCTGCACTGCCCGAAGTTTCAGGCATGCGACGAGATCGCCATGGAGCGGATCCTCGACCCGGCCGCAGCTGACGGCCTTCCCGGATCCCTACCTGTTCTCAGCCCGAGACCGGTACGCACCCGGCCTCTGGTGATCGATTGACCGTGCCTCACGAGGCGCCACTCACGCGCTCCCGATGACCGTCCCCCTGCCCTCGGGATTTACTGCCGGCTCCGTGTATTGTGGCCTCAAGCAGCGCCCCAGCGATCACGACCTCGGCCTGATCGTCGCCGACGAGCCACGACCCGCCGCGGCCGTGTTCACCCGCAACCGACTCAACGGCGCCCACATCCCCGTCTGCCGGTCTCACCTCAAGAGGGGCGGCGGGCTCGTCCGCGCGGTCCTGGTCAACTCGGGCAACGCCAACTGCGCCACGGGCCCCGAGGGGATCTCCTCCGCGCGACGTCTGTGCGAGGCGTTGGCCCAGCGAATCGGGTGCCCCACGGAGCAGGTGCTCATGATGAGCACCGGGGTCATCGGGGCTGCGCTGGACGTCGGCGCAGTGGAGCGTGCCCTTGACCCACTTCTAGCCGCGTGTGATCAGGACGGCGGCCCAGCTTTCGCCCGCGCCATCATGACCACGGACACCTTCCCCAAGACGCGGACGAGCGCCTCCGGGAAGGTAGCGATCACCGGCTTCGCCAAAGGTGCGGGCATGGTCCACCCGGACATGGCCACCATGCTTGCCTTCCTGCTCGTCGACGGATGCCCTTCCCCGCATGCCGAGGTCCTGGCGAGGGTCGTGGCGCAGAGCTTCCACCGTGTAACGGTGGACGGGGACACCTCGCCAAACGACACCGTTCTACTGTGGGGCGGCGCGCTCGAGGAGGACCAACCCGGTGTCGAGTCAGCCCTCACCTCTGTCGCCCAAGCTCTGGCACGGGATGTCGCGCGCGACGGCGAGGGCGCCACCCGGCTCTTGACGGTGCGCGTGTCCGGAGCCGTGGACGCAAGTGAAGCCACTCAGGTCGGCCGAGCCGTGGCACGGAGTCCGCTGGTGAAGACTGCCGTGGCAGGACGAGACCCGAACTGGGGCCGCATCCTGTCGGCGGCGAGCTCGGCCGGAGTGCCGCTGGACCCCGAGAAGGTCCGCCTCTCCGTAGGAGACGCCGAAGTCTACCGAGCTGGGCGGCCCCTCGCAGAAAACGAGGGCGCGGCCCACCGGCACATGGTGAATTCGGAGGACGTGCGGATCGCCCTTGATCTCGGGCGAGGCGACGCGGTCGCGGACGTCTGGAGTTGCGACCTGACGGCGGACTACGTGCGCATCAACGCCGACTACCGGAGTTAGACCGGGCCGCCCCGAGCAGCCCTCGAAGCGGTTCATCACTCCGTCCCGAGGCGCTGTAGGCCAACTGTGGGATCCGGGTCGCCTGGAGAGGCACGGCGGACCTCATGACGACCTACGGTCGCCGATGACCACGGCGAATACGCCCACAACCCACGTCACGGTGCGCAGGCGGGACCCCTGCTTGCACTTGGGCCGGTCCTCGAACGCTGCGTGACACGCGGTGAACAGGCAAGAACGCAACATGGTTCACCCGCCGCATGCTCCCGGACGACGGCACCGTCTATCGTCCCACGGGGAACGGGCGTTAGGATCGAGCATGCCCCTGGAGATCCACATGGTAGGACTGGACGAAGCACACCTGCCGGACACAGCGCAACGGGACGTGATCGAGATCGACCCGGATGAGGCGGGCCGGTGACCTCCGGTGCTTGGGGGCCCACCGGCTTTGCCGTGCTGTTCACGCTGGCCGTCATGGCGATCGTCGTGGACCTCACGGTGAGGCTCCTCACGCGGCGCGGCGGTTCCTCTCCGGGACTGTCACGACTCCACCGTGCCGTGCGGCTGGTTGCGCCGCTGTCGCTCGTGGGCGCCGGGCTGATGCTCGCCGCGCTCTCGCTCGGAAGCGCTGACTCGGAGGCACCATCGTCGGCCGGCCCTGCTCCGACCGCCGAACCGAGCGATCCCGTGCTCATCACCGGCCATGGGATCGGCGTGGCTCGCGTCGGCATGTCCCGAGCGGACGTACGAGCCGCGCTCCCGGAAGGGCACCTGCTCGGCACGGGCACAGCCAGCTACATGGTCGACGTGACGGGAATCCCAGTGACCGCGGCAGGGGATACGCTCTACATGCTTCTCTACCGCCCCGGTGCGCCGGACCACGACGACGCTCCGATCACGCTCCTGGCGACCACGTCACCGCGAGCCAGAACCGCGGAAGACATCGGACCGGGCACTTCGTTGGCCGAGGCACGGGTCCGGTACGGACCACCAACCCTCTCTCTGGATCCGATGGACGAGTCACGCGAGTACGCCCGCTTTCCGGAGCAGCCCGGAAAGGGCATGCGCTTCCGGGTGTCAGGTTCCGGCGGAGGGCTCGCCGGCTCGTACACCCCCACGGGCGAGACTGGGGAGACGACGGTGTATGATCCCGGCGCACGGATCACCATGGTGGTGGTCCCTCTGCAGCCCTAGACCCACCCGGTCATCCGGAGACGTTGCGGCGCTCAGGTCCTGTGAGGTGCTTCTTCCAGGAACGCCTGAAAGCCGTCGCGATCCCCCGCCGCCTCGGCCATCCGTTGAACGCCGGCCTCCAGCTCCTCCATGCTGTTGGCGATGGAGAGCCGGAGGAAGTGCTCACCCTCCGAGCCGAGCTTGCAGAACGACCCGCGGTCGAGTGTGGCGATTCCGTACCGGTAGAGCAGGAACAGCTGAAGGAGCTTGGACGGCGAGGTAAGGACCCGTTCCGACTCAGGCAGCGCCGCGTGAGCCTCCAAAATCCCGAGGTCCTCACAATACCCCGCGACGTTGGGGAACACGTAGAACGTCCCGCGCGGCGTGCGGCATGTGACCCCAGGGATCTCGTTGAGTCTCGGTACCACGCGGTCACGCCGCTCCTGGAAGGCACGCACGTTGCGCGCTACGTACTTCTCGGTCTCCGGATTCTCGTATGCCTCCCGCCCCGCCTCCTGAATGAACGGTGGGACACAGGACACCGTGTTCACGTTGAAGCGCGCGAACACCGCGGCTTCGTCTGGCGTCGGGAGGACGGCCCATCCCAGCCGCCATCCCGTCATCCCGAAGCCCTTCGAGTGGCCGCTGGCGACGACGGTCTGCCCGTCCATTCCTGGCTCGCTCACGATGCTCCGGTGCCGCTCGCCATCGAAGAGGATCTGCTCGTAGATCTCGTCGCTGTAGATCCGGAGGTCAGGGGACGCCTTCTGGCGGATGACTCGAGCGATCCCTGCCAGGTCCTCCGCGGAAAGGACGCCGCCGGTGGGATTCGATGGGGAGTTCAGAATGATGAGCTTCGTCTTTGGCGTGATGAGCGCGCCGAGCTCCTCGGGCGTGAACGCGAAGTCCCGCTCCTCGCGAAGACGAAGAGGCACCGGCACGGCACCGAGGAAGCGCACCCACGACTCGTAGATGGGAAAGCCCGGGCTGGGGTAGATCACCTCGTCGCCTGGATTGACGTAGGCCAAAGCGGTGAGACCGATGGGCGGCTTCGCCCCGGCGGTGACGACCACTCGAGCGGGGTCCACCTCGACGCCTCGCGTCTCCTTCATGTGCCCGGCCACGGCCCTGCGAAGCGACAAGATACCGGCGGGATCCACGTACCCTGTGTTTCCCGCGCGGATCTGACGGATACATTCGTCATCCAGGTGCCCGGCAGCCCTGAAATCCGGCTGCCCCAGGTTGAACTTGATGATCCTCTTGCCCTGGGCTTCGAGGCGGGCGATATCCTTCCCGACTTCGAAAGCATTCTCCGTACCGAGGCTCGCGATCCGATCCGCCAGCACTGCCATGACGTCGTCCTTGGATGAGTTGATCCCGAGGGAAGCCGGTATGGTAGCCTCGACACGATCCGGCAGCCAAGCACCGGCGAACGACCACCCCGGTCGACGGGGAGCGCGACCGGACCCATCCGAGTACCTTGGGCCAGGGTGTATGGGGAGATCCGGGAAGAGGAAGGGCAGGGATGGTCAGCGTCCTTACGCAAACGAAGATCGCAAGACCGCGAGACGAGGTGGCGGCCTTCGCCGCGGATCCTGACCGAGCGCCCCTGTGGTGTGGGAGGATCGTGTCCGTGGGCTGGGAGACCCCGAGGCCGCTGGGGGTCGGATCACGACTCGTGTTCGAGACCCGGCTCATCGGCCGCACGCTGTCGCAGATCTACGAGGTGACCGTGCACAGCCCACCCCACAAGCTGGTGATGCGGGCCCGGGACGGCAGATTCCCATCGGAGACGACCTACACCTGGCACGAGACCATCGACGGTCATACTCGAATGACTCTACGCAACGTCGGGGAGCCGGAGGGCGTGATCCGCATGGCGGGCCCGCTGTTCGAGACGGCGATGCGGCGACGGTGCCGGAAAGATCTGAAGGTGCTCCGGGCGCTGCTGGAGGCCTGACCGACGAAGGAAGGAGGAGGCAGCATGTTCGCAGGGCACCTGGGCGTCGCCCTTGCAGCCAAGAGTGCGGAGCCGAAGGCCCCGCTGGGAGCCCTCGTAGCCGCCTCCTTCGGGATCGACCTCATCTGGCCGATCCTGTTGTTGGCCGGAGTGGAATCGGTGGCCGTCGAGCCCGGAGCCACGGCCTTCACCCCGCTGGACTTCCAGTGGTACCCATGGAGTCACAGCCTCCTCACGGTGGGCTTGTGGGGCTTGCTCGCCGTCGGCGCTGCTCGAGCGCTGGGGATGAGCTCCAGGGTGGCCGGCATCCTGGGGCTGGTCGTCGTGAGCCATTGGGTCCTGGACGCGTTGACACACCGCCCGGATCTCCCGATCTGGCCGGGCGGACCCGTGGTGGGTTTCGGGCTCTGGAACTCCGTGCCGGGCACCTTCATGGTCGAGGGTCTCCTGTTCCTGGGCGCGTGTTGGATCTACGCCCGTCGGTTTCCACCCCGTGACGCAACCGGGAAGGCTGGCCTGCTGGCACTCGCCGCCCTGGTCGGCGTGGTCTGGGCGGCAGGCCCGTTCTCGCCGCCACCTCCCGGACCGGAAGCTGTGGCCTGGGTCACGGTGGGCCTGTGGATCCTTCCGTTCTGGGCGTGGCGCGTCGAGCGGCACCGCGGCCTCGATCCCGGCAGAGCCTGAACATGGGCAAGAGACGAACTGCAAAGCCCAAGGCTGCTGCACCGCAGACGCTACATGGCGCCGTGGTGGCTGATGAGCTCGATCTGCACGGGTTTGCGCTCGAAGCCGCGGAGCATCGTCTCGAGGCGTTTCTCGAGACCCACGCCGTCCGCACTCCTGGCGGCGTGGTGCGCGTCATCACCGGCAAGGGGAAGGGTGCTGGTTCCCGACCGGTGCTCCAGGATGCCGTGCGGGAAGCCCTGGACGGCTGGTTGGCCCGCCACGTGTCGGATTGGTCAGTGGATATGGGCGGTGGCGCCTACCTGGTCCGGCTGAGGGGGTGATCCCGGACCGACCGCCCGGGCGGGTGTGACGGTAGCACCGGAGCCGAAGACATGATGAGTGAGCCCGCGCACGCTCGTCTCAACCCAGCGCCATGAAGACCCGGGTGACGTATCGGCTGAACACAACGGTCGCCGCCGCCCAATAGGTCTCGCGTCCAATGTCGCCTCTCGTCTCCAGCCCCTCCCATTTGTCACCCTCACGCCGCTCCGGTTTGACATTCATGCGCGCCTGCAACGCGTTACCGGACAGCCCGAAGATCGCCTCGGCCGGGGCATTGAAAAGGTAGTCGTGTGAGAGCGGACCTCCTTCGTGGGCCTCGAAGCTGAGGCTCGGCAGGAAATGCCACACCGCCACGGGGATGCCGTCCCACCCGTCATCCCAGGCCCACATCGGCTTCGGCCGGGACCAGCGCCCGATCTCGTCCCGATCCGCGCTCGCGATATACTCACCCACCCGCAGTCCGGGGCCCAAATCGATCGCAGCGGAGAAGAGGGGATCGTGGTCCGGCCGGGCCGCCTGAGCGTACCACTCTTCGAACCCATCCAGGCGGTACCGCAGATTGTGCTCGGGAGCTCGATCCGGTCTCGGGATGTCGGCCACACCGCTGGGCGAAAGGCGAAGGACCTTAAGCTGATCGATCCGATCGAGGTCTGCGGACTGAGCACACCGCACCCCATGGCCCTGACTTTGCGAGACGATGACGGGTCTATGTCCCTCTAGGTGCAGCCGCCCGGTCACGGACTCCGACCCGGTGCTCACCCCGCTTCGGTTGCAGACCAAGAACCGGTTGTGGAACCAGGTCTCGACGCTCACGACCCGGCCCGTCGCGCGATCCACCCGAACATGGAATCCCTCGTTGTCCGAATCGTGGTGAGTCCAACGACTGACCCACTGGCGAACCGGGTGATCGTAGTCCCGGACCCGGTACAGGCTGTAGGTGAGGTACAGGGCATCCCCCGTGACGGCCGTCAGCTCGCCGTATACCACCGCCGGGGCGGATCCGAGTTGCTCGAGCGCTGCCGGGTTGTCGCGCGGCTCCCAATTGCCATCGAAATCGATGGCGACAGGAAGGTCCCAGGCGGGCCGGTACGAGGTCTCCAGAAGGATGACAGGAGCATAGTGCTCTGCGAGAGCACGCTGCTCGGACGCGGCGTGAAAGGAGTCGAGATCGATAGACTGGCCCGCAAGCACCGGAGTGCCGGGAAGTGCCTGGAGTGTCGTTACGCCGGCCTCGAAGTCGGACGGAATGCGATAGTCGAGATTCTCCCCGACGACCAGTCGATTGGCGCCGATGACCAGCTCCATCAGCACCAAGAGACTTGCAGGCACGACCAAGACGACAGCAACAGCAGTGTCGATCAGCGCCCAGCCGAAACGTCCCAAGCCGGTGAGATGATTCGTACGCCACCGCCGGGTAGGCCAGGTGAAGAGGCGAAAGAGGCCCGCCGGGAAGACCACGGCCAGGAACCCGAGCTTTCCGAGTCTCATTCGCGAGAGATCCGTGCGTATGAAAGAGTCGAGGAAGGGGGGAGGGCGGAGCATCCATCAGCATCGCCGATGCGAAGGGCCCGCCCTTCGATATTGCCTCCTTGGGCGATCCTCCGCCACAGCCGCGTGTGCGCCGACAACCGACGACCGGTGCGCCATCGCGCAACGGTCCAAGGACGGGGTCGGGCATGAGCGGCATTCCGCTGGCTCGGAAACCCGCCTACCCCCCCGGTGTAGCGCTCCCCATGGCACCCCCAGGCACACACCAGGAAGAAGAGGCACTCGGGAAGGCCTACGACGCCCGGCTGATGCGTCGGCTCCTCCGTTACCTCCGGCCCTACCGCCTGTACGTCGTCGGCGCGGTTCTGGTGCTGACCCTCGCCTCAGCGGCTCAGATCGCCGGTCCGTGGATCACGCAGCTGGTCATCGACGTCGCCATCCCCCAAGGTGATGCGACCTTCCTCGGTCGACTGGCCCTCGCCTTTCTCGGTATCACCGTGCTCGGGTTCTTCCTCGAGTACGCGCAGGCCATCCTGACGACGTGGATCGGCCAATCGGTGATGTACGATCTCCGCACGGAGATCTTCGAGAAGCTCCAGCGGGCCGATCTCCGGTACTACGACCGGAATCCGGTGGGGCGCCTCATGACGCGCATCACCAACGACGTGGAGACCCTGAACACCCTGTTCAGCTCTGGGGTGGTGTCCGCCATCGGCGACGTGTTCACGTTGGCCTTCATCGTCATCGCCATGCTCTCGATGAACTGGCGGCTCGCGCTGGTGGCCTTCAGCGTCCTCCCGCTCGTGGCGTTTGCCGCGTTTCTCTTCAGGGCCCGTATTCGTGAGGCCTATCGGGACATCAGAGTCCGACTGGCCCGTCTCAACGCGTTCATCCACGAGCGAATCACCGGCATGAGCGTCGTTCAGCTGTTCAATCGGGAGGACGCAGACCGGCGACGCCACGAGGCCCTGAACGAGGATCACCTGGGGGCGCACCTCCGCTCCATCACCTACTACGCGCTCTTCTTCCCCGTCATCGAGTTTTTCACGGCGCTGGCCCTGGCCCTCACCATCTGGTACGGGGGACTCCGCATCCTCGACGGCGTGGCCACCGTCGGTGTCGTGGCGGCGTTCCTCCAGTATGCGCGCCGCTTCTTCCGGCCTATCCAGGATCTCTCGGAGAAGTACAACCTGCTTCAGAGCGCCATGGCGTCGTCAGAGCGGGTGTTCAAGCTATTGGACGAGGAACTCGATATCACGGATCCGGACGAGCCGCTCGGCTTCCCGGCCGACGTCGGTGGCCGTATCGAGTTCGAGAACGTGTGGTTCGCATACGGCGAGAAGGAGGACGGCACGCCCGACTGGGTGCTCCGGGACGTGGGCTTCGTCGTCGAGCCGGGAGAGAAAGTCGCCATCGTCGGCCACACGGGCGCGGGGAAGACGACCCTCATCAACCTGCTCATGCGCTTCTACGACGTGGACCGGGGACGGATCCTTCTGGACGGCGTCCCCATCCGAAACGTGGGTGTGGACGCGCTCAGAGCGCGCATCGGGCTCGTTCTCCAGGACGTATTTCTGTTCAGCGAGGACATCGCCTACAACATCCGCCTCGGTGACTCGTCGGTGGACGATGGTTCGGTCGCGGCAGCCGCTGCGCGCGTTGGAGCGGACGCGTTCATCGGTCGCCTCGACGAGGGTTACGACCAGCGGCTCGGGGAGCGCGGCTCGACCCTATCGGTGGGGGAACGTCAGCTCGTGAGCTTCGCGCGTGCGTTGGCATTCGATCCCGAGATCCTGGTCCTGGACGAAGCCACCAGCTCCGTCGACTCGGAGTTGGAGGCGCGCATCGAGGCGGCCACGGACGAGCTGCTCCGGGGCCGGACTTCGCTCATCATTGCCCACCGCCTCTCCACCGTTCAGAACGCCGACCGGATCCTGGTCTTCCATCACGGTGAGCTCAGGGAGCAAGGGACACATCAGCAGCTCCTGGATGAGGGAGGGCTCTACGCTCGCCTCCACGAGCTCCAGTTCGTATCTGCGGGCGCGGCATAGTCGTCCTCTATTGACCTAATTGTCTTAGGTCAACATCTTGGACTACGCGTTGACCTAACGATCTTAGGCCATGTCCGTCACCGGATGTCCCCGCCGCGCCCCACACCGGCCGGAGTCCCTCACTTCCACCCACCGCCGGGTGCCGAGGAACCCCTCATGACCGACGACAGTCTGGCTGTGCTGAGGGGCACCTTGGAGTTTCTCGCGTTGCGGACATTGGCCGCTCACGAGGAGCTGCACGGGTTTGAGATCCTCGACCACATCCACAGCGCGACCCGACAGGAGCTCCAGGTCGAAGAGGGCGCCCTCTACCCTGCCTTGCACCGGATGGAGAAGCGCGGCTGGCTCGCGTCACGCTGGGGCGTGTCGGAAAAGGGGCGCCGTGCCCGATACTATGCCCTGACTCGGGAGGGCTACACGGCGCTGCGTGACGAGGAGACCCGTTGGGCACGCTATGTGACGGCCGTGGGACGCCTCGCGCCAGAGGGAGGGAGTCGCGCATGACCTTCCTGGACCCCGGATCGAGGAAGAGCTCCGGCACCACATCGACGAACGGGTGGACCGGCTCGTGCACCAGGGAATGGAGCCAGGAGAGGCACGCCGGCAGGCCGAGGCCGCGCTTGGGGCCCGCCCCGAGCGCGTCGCGCGGCTGGTCCTGGGCCACGGCTTCCGCCTGGCCGCGGTGGGGATCGTCTTGGGCATCGGCCTGAGCCTGGGCCTGTCTCGGTTCCTGCAGGCCCTCCTTTACGGCGTGGACGCCTCACACCCGGTCCACTTCGCCCTACCGGCCATCGTTTTGGCGGTGGTGGCGCTGCTGGCGACATAGGCACCGGCGACGAAAGCCACGCGCATCGCGCCCCGGGAGGCGCTGATCTCGGAATAGCGTCAGGTCACCCCTCTAGGGGACCGGCACCGAGTCCGGCAAGGGCCCTGGGACGGGATCCACCACCGCGCCGGGGACGATGTCGAAGACTTCCGAACCACCGAGATCCAGCGTGGCGGGCTCCGGCTCACCACCGGGAACGTCCGGCTCGAACGGGCTCGACGGCTCGACGCCGGCAGAATCCATCGTCGCCGCGTTCAGCGAATCGGTGATGGCCTGCGCACGCGACTCGGCAAGCGACTCCGCGGCACGCACCGAATCGATGACGACGTGCCGGCGCGATGCAGGGTAGATCCCGCCGGCCACCCGGATCAGGGGTTCCGCATCGAGCGGCCATCCGGACTCAGGAGCATACGCGCCCTCCGTGTACCGACTCCCCGGGTTCCACATCACCCATTCCTCGATGCCCGCATCGTAGGTGGCCTCGATTTGAGCGCGGACCTCCGGGGCCTCGTAGCGGGGTTGGCCCAAGGTGAAGTCCTGGAGGTATGGACGCGCCACACCCGCACCCTCCACGACCGCGGAGCGTTGATGCGCATCGCGCATCGCGCGATAGACCGTCTCGTACGGGTACGCGTTGGGCGACTCGAGACCGAAGCTTCCCTGCCCGTAGTGGCTGGGATAGACCATGGGAAGCGCCGCATCCACCACATCGATGAAGGCCTCCCAGACCTGCCCGATCCCCACGTCCCTGGACGCGGATGTCGTCATACCGAAGACGTCCGCGGTCGACAGGACCTCCATCCCCGCCAGCTCGGCCCGGGCATGATTGAGGAACGAGCGGATCCCCTGAGCCTTCGTCCGCCCGTCGGCCCCCCCGAACACGGCGCGGTCGAGGTCCGAGCGTGGTGCATCGGGAAACCGCACGTAGTCCCACTGGATCTCCGGGAAGCCCATCGAGGCGACCTCTTTGGCGAGGTCGAGATGGTAGTCCCAGACTTCCCGTTGGAACGGGTTCAGCCAGATGATCTCCTTGCTGTCCACCCACACGCCCCCCGCGGTGTCCTGGACGGCAAGCTCGGGGCGGGCAGCAATGAGCAGCGGGTCCTTCACGATCACGATGCGCGCGATCGGGTAGATCCCCTCCTCCTCGAGCCTGGCCAAGAGGCCCGGAAGATCCCGAATGCGAATCTCCCCCGTCGCCCCGATTTCCTCGGCCAACGGAAGCTGCGACCGGTGGCTCACGTACCCTGTGGCATCCTTGATGTCGATGACGAAGCTGTTGATCTCCGTCCGGCGAGCGAGTTCCAGCAGGGCCTCAACACGCGTCGTCGATCCTGCGGCCCAGGCGTTCAGGTAGATGGCGCGAACCGCATCCGGATACGGAAACCGCTCCGTCCCCCATTCCTCCGGGTCCAGACGCGGACCGGCGGGCTCCACCGCACGGTAGTCCATGCGGCTCGCGGCGGTGGAAGGCGGCGACGACGGACGGGACGCTGCGCTTCCGTCCTCAAGAGACGTCGAAACACCACCGTCAGCCGCCGGCTCCAGAGGTGGCACCTGCTCCTCGACGGCGCCTTCACCACGACGAGGGTCGTCTGCGACCACCGGCTCTGCGGTCGTGGCCTCCCCAGAAGCGGAGAGTCCCGCCGCCGGCTCACCGAAGGCTGGAGGCCCCGCCTCGCAGCCCATGGCCGCGGCCAGCATCAAACAGACCCAGCCGCGTGCTGCGGTAGACATTCTCATAGCAGGACCGTCAGTAGGCGCGCAGTGAGGGATCGACTTCCTTCCGCCAGGCGAGCACCCCCCCGCGCAGGTTGAGGACCCGGTCATACCCCTTGGCCTGGAGCAGCTTGGCCGCCCATTCGCTCCTTCCACCCGACCGGCAGTACAACACCACCTCACGCTGTGGATCGATCTCGGACATCCGCGCCATGAACTCCCCTGTAGGGATCCTGAGCTGACCGTGATCGGGAAGGTCAGCGATGTCACGCTCGAATGGCTCACGCACGTCCACGAGCAGAGCCGTATCACCCGCCTGCAGGCGTTCGTTCAGCTCTGTCGGGGTGATCTCGTCCACATGCTGCGGGTCCGTCATCGGGAATCAGGTCTGGTTATGAGCGATGCGAGAGCTTGGGCCGTCCTGCGGGCCGCGCCGCGGTGACTCTCAATATACGCACGGGCACGCTCCCCGGCGTACACATTTGTTTCCCGGGAAGTGAGCCACCGGAGCGCCGCATGGGCGACGTCGTCAACGTCGTGGACTACGGCGGCCGCACCAGCTGCGACGAGCTCGCCGGCTGCCTGAGCGTTCTGGTGTCGAGGCCCGAAAAGCACGGGAACGCCCGCCGCTGCGGGCTCGAGGACGGAATGCAGTCCCGCGTCGTGGAAGCCACCTCCGACGTACGCAACCGACCCCGCCCGGTACAGGTCGGCGAGTACCCCGACCCGCTCCACGACCACCGCGTCAGCCCCACCGAGCTCCCCTTCCCCTTCGACGTGCTCCAGCGAGCTGGGGTGCCACCCTTGCTCGATGAACGTGCCGATGAGCGACCCTACACGGTCTTCCGAAGGCTCGTGGGGGGCAAGAATGACTCTCAGCTCCGGCAACTGCTCACGGGCCAAGGACAATGCCGGAATGAGTACCGCTTCGTCCGAGGGCCAGGTGGACCCGGCCACGACGGTGGGCGCCGGGTGCGCCTGGAACGGAGCGAGGTGGGAGGCCGCCAAGTCGACCGCGCTCGCGCGCTCCGCCGCCGAGTCGATGCCCGGGTCCCCGCTCACCGAGATGTTATCCGAGGGAACGCCCAACGACCTGAGTCGCTGGGCATCGTGTTCGGAGCAGGCGTACCCTGCGGACAACGAGCGCCACGTGTCGCGAAGGACGGCGCGAGCGGGCCAACGCAGGCGACCGGCATCAGGTGCCACCGTGGCGGCGGCCAGCGCTACGGGAATGCCGCGCTGGACGGCCTCGGCAACCAGCACGGGCCACACCTCGGTCTTTGTGAAGACCAACACGTCCGGCCGCAGCACGTCGATGACGGAGCCCACGATGGACCTCTGGTCCCACGGCAGAAACCCGGAAACATCCGCCCCGAAGCGATCTCCGAGGTCTTCGGCAGACGGTGAGAAGTAGGTGTAGACGACCTGAAGGTCCGGCAGGATCGCGCGTAGCGCCTGCATCACCGCCCGTGCCTGCAGCCCCTCCCCCACACTGGGGGCATGAAACCAAGCCAAAGGGCGCGTGGGGTCTCGGCGAGCCTCGCCCCAGGCTCGCAGAACCCCGTGCGCGTCGCGGCGCCCGGCCAGGCCGCGCCCAAGCTTGGAACCGGACGCTCCGAACGCAGGCGCTGCGACTCGGGCCGCGGCGACGGCGATTCGGTAGGAAAGCGGGACGGAAGTCATGGATCGGAGGATAGGTACAGCGCCGAGGTCTCGGTAGATTAGGCGATGCACTTCGACATCACCGTACGTTACGGCCAAAGACACCAGCGGTACCACACGTACAAGGTTGAAGCCGACGACGCGCGTAAGGCGCTCGAAGCTGCGGCGGCTGCGATCCCCGATGAGATCGCGCCCTACGCCGACCTGGTGGAGCTCCGTGTGGCCGTCGACCCCGACGCACGAGAATACCTCGGGTAACATGCGCAACCGCCTGGTCCTTGCCTTGGCCGTCCTCACCCTCGTTGCGAGTTGTGCGGCATGCTCACCGGCCTACGTGGTCAAGGCCGGGTTGGCGGAAATGCGCATTCTCCGGGCTCGGCAGCCCATCCACCGTGTGCTGAACGACACGACCGCCGACGAGGCCACTCGAGCCAAGCTGGCCTGGGTCCTGGAGGCTCGCCGGTTCGCCTCAGAGCGTCTCGGCATCGACGTCGGCGACTCGTATACCATGTACACCGAGTTGGAAAGCGACACCCTGGCCCTGGTCCTGTCGGCCGCGTACCCGGATCGACTCCAGTCCAAGACGTGGTGGTTCCCGGTGGTGGGCCGAGTCCCATACAAGGGCTTCTTCGATTACGACGACGCGTTCGAAGCGCAGGCCGACCTCGAGGCAGAGGGGTGGGATACCTACGTCCGACCGACGGCGGCGTTCAGCACATTGGGCTGGTTCAACGACCCCCTGCTTTCGTCAGTGCTCAGGTCCGACGACGTCGAGGTGGTGCAGACGGTGTTTCACGAGCTTTCCCATCAGTATCTCTTCGTGCCCGGTCGCGTAGGGTTCAATGAGAGCTTCGCCACCTTCGTCGGGCGTGTGGCAGCCATCGAGTTCTTCTGCACCCGGCAGGGGGGCGGCCCCGATACCGTGCGGTGTGATCGCGCCCGGGCCCGGTGGCGTGACTACCAGCGATTCAGCGTGTTCATCGACAGCTTGGTGGCGGAGCTTCGGGCCGTCTATCAGAACCCGAGCTACATCGCGGCAGCCAAGATCGAGCGGCGACAAGCTGTGTTCCAGGAAGCGCTCCAGCGCTTCGGTGACGACGTGCAGCCAACCCTGGAACAGTTCACGTTCCAGGGCTTCCGAGACACGCCGCTGAACAACGCGACGCTTCTTGCCCGTATGCGCTACTACCATCGGCTGCCGGATTTCGCGAGCTATCTGCAGGCACGTGATGGCGACCTCACTCGAGCCCTCCTCGACCTTCGGGACGGGGTCGACACGGTGGACGACCCGTTCGACCTGCTGCCTCGCGGAGAGGCGACGCGGGCAGATCGAGCGGGGCAGCACGTTCCCACCGGCTGATCCCGATCCGCGCGGTGGCGGCGTGGGTCGCTGACTCGGCCATCATCGCGCATCCGCTCACGAAGGCGGTGCCAGCCTCGACCCTTTCGACCGGGCGGCCTACCCGCATATGATGGCGCTGGCGGCATGATCGCCGAACAAGGTAGGGGCCCTCGGTACAGGAGGAATCATGAGCCACACCCCATCGGAAGAAGCCTCTCACGCACCCGCGCCACCCGTCCCCGATCTCGATTTGGAGACCCTCCGGTGCGCCATTCAGGAGGAGTACGAGACGGTGGCGAGGTCACCGCACCAAGGCTTCCACTTCCACACCGGTCGTCGTCTGGCCCGTATCCTCGAGTACGACGATGCTTGGCTGAAAGAACTTCCCGAGGCGGCGGTGGAGTCCTTCGCCGGCACCGGCAACCCATTCAGCCTCGGACCCATTGAGCCAGGTGAGCGTGTCGTCGACATCGGCTGCGGCGCAGGGATCGACTCGCTCATCGCCGCCGGAATGGTCGGGCCTTCCGGCCGCACGGTGGGTGTCGACATGACCCGGGCGATGCTGGACAAGGCCCACGCCTCCGCGTCGGCCCTGGGACTCGACCACCTCGAGTTCCGCGAAGGCTACGGTGAAGATCTTCCCGTCGAAGACGAGTGGGCCGACGTGGTCATCTCGAACGGCGTCCTGAACCTCATGCCCGACAAGCCAGCCGCATTGGGTGAGATGGCCAGGGTGCTGCGCCCCGGTGGCCGATTGCAGATCGCCGAC
>JBDHIF010000010.1:0-92368 GCA_039587535.1 Gemmatimonadota bacterium | reverse complement strand
CGGGGAGCTCTGGGTCGGCCGCCCATTCCGCCAATAGGCCGACGACTGCTCGGGAATCGCCTTCTTCCGGGCGCACGCGCCCGAGCGACCGGGCAAGCTCCCCTCGGGCTACGGGGACCGTCTCCGCGCCGGCAGCCCGCAGCAGGGGGGCGATGGCTTCCGCGCCGTCGGCTCCGTGGACCGCCTGAGCCACCGCCCACGCCGCAGACGCACGCACCGACGGGTCCTCGTCCGAGAGGAGCGGCGTGAGTCTGTCGAGCAGGGTCGGATCTTCCAGTCGACCGAGGGCCCGCACGGCGAAGCGTCGGGTGTCGGAGTCTTCGGACGTGGTGCGGCCCACCAGCGCCTGGACGCCCTGAGCGCCGAGGGGCCGGGCGTCTTCCAGGGCGAGAACGTCGAGCAGGGCTTCTGCCTTCGTGAGGCGATCGGCCCCGCATCCGGCCACGATCAGCGAGACGGCACACACCATGGGCCATGCGACCCATCGCGACCGGTCAGTGGGGCGAGTGATACGCGTCACGGTCTGGTACGGGGGCTGCTCGGTCATGTGTGCTCCGCTTCGGCTGGGGCCACGGGTGCGTCGTCGAGGACACCGTCGACGTGCCGGTCGGCGGGTCCGGCCAAGCGATCGTGAAGCTGATGGAAAACGCGAGTCGCGTCCTCGCCCGCCCAAGATGGAGGCAAGAGGGGCCGTGGCAGGTAAGGGTCCTCGAGGGGGAAGGCTCGAAATTCGTGGATGAGGTCGAATCTCAGAGTGTAGCACTCCTCGTCGGAGATCTCCTCGTCCGGCGCCTTGATCCGGTCCAACTCCGGAGCCCACCGGTCGACGAAGGCGCGGTAGTCCCGATCCACGCCCGCCAAGTCCCAGCATCGGGCGACGAGCTGGTCCACCGGTGCGCCCGCGACTCGATCGGCTCGGAAGCATTCCAGGTGCTCTTCGAGCCCCAGCTGGGACGAGAGCTCCTCGACCTGATCCTGGACGTCGTGCGGTGAGATCCAGAGCCCGTTCCCCAGCGAGCCGAAGCCCAGCCAGGCCAATCGGTCCCTCAGCCGGTCCCGAAGCTTGCGTGCGTCCTCGGGAATGGAGTAGGCGAGTAGGAACCAGCGCTCGTCCCACGGCCCGTCCCAGGACGGACGGTAGATCCGTGCCTGCCCTTCTTCCAGGAGCTTTCGGCCACGAGGCGTGAGTTGGTAAAAGGCGTGCCTGCCCACCCGGCGGGTCTGCAGCCATCCTTTGCGCGCCATGCGGGACAGGACGGTCCGGACCGCTCCCTCAGAGAGCTCGAAGGGTTGAAGGAGCGCGATGATGGCTCCGACCCAGGGCGGGTCCTCCCGGCCGAGGAGGTATTCACCGTATAGCGTGAAAACCAGATCCTGGGGCCGGCGCGAGGGTTGGGCCATCGGTCACCCTCTCCGGCCCGTGGCGGCCGGGATCGGACCGAGGCTCCGGGGTGCCTCGGGACGGATCAGAACGCCTCGAGCTTGTGGAACACCTCCGTCCCATTCTTGAACCAGTGTTCGCGGAACGGCTCCGAAGACACTTCGTCGCGAAGCAGGTCCGAGGTCATGGAGTGCGGAAAGAGCGTCATCCGACCGCCCTCGTTCTCGTGGACGGTATAGTCCCCGCTGATCTGAAGGGTTGTACGCAGGCGTTGTTGCCCGTTCATCATGAACCCCTGGAGCAGGTGGGTCGTCGTCTCCCAAGCTCCCGGCGTGATGCTCATGTCCACGATGGCCGTGCCTTCACTGAACACGCGGACTCGGAGGCGGTTGTCGGTCTCGATGAACTGGGCATCGATATCGCGGTCGTAGTACGGGAAGAAGAACCGCTCGGACTTGATGCGACGTGCCTCCGCCGAGCTCGTGGCGGCGATGAACGGGTAGAACCCTGCCTTGGCGTGTTGGCCCCACTCGGCCACCATCGGTGGAACGATGACCGAGAACATCAGCTCGGTGTAGGGTCCGACCACGCTGTCGTCGAAGAGAAAGGCCGTGACCGACAGGACGCTCCGTTGGTGCCGAACCTCGATGGGTTCGAGATGCCCGGGAAGGACCGCCCGCGCGTCGGACGTCGCCATCTCGAAGAAGGCGCTGACCCCGGTGTTGAAGCGGTAGCTCCCTACGGGCATATGCCGTACCTCTGGAGGACCTTCCGGATGATGGCGGCACCCTCCTCCAGCTCCTCACGGGAATGGGCGGCGGAGATCGACATCCGGAAACGCGACTTGTGCTTGCCCACCGCAGGGTATTTCACCGGGTTGATGAACACGCCCTCGCGCAGGAGCTCTTCACCCATCATGAAGATCCGAGCGTCGTCACGCACCATGATCGGGATCACGTGCGACGTGGAGTCACCCATGGGGATCTCGTACTTCGTGAGCAGCTCCTGCATGTAGGCCACGTTGTCCCACAGCTTCTTCCGGAGCTCCGGCTCCTCGGATGCGAGCTGGAGCGCCTTTCGTATTCCCGCCACCACGACCGGAGACAGAGCGCAGGAGAAGAACCGGGAGCGTGAGAAGCCGCGAAGATAGTTGATCAGCTTTTCCGACCCGGCGATGAACCCGCCCTGACCGCCGAGGCTCTTCGAGAACGTCCCGAGGTGGATATCGATGTCCTCGTCGAAGCCTTGGTCCTCCGCCACGCCCTTTCCGGTCTCGCCGAAGACGAACGTCGAGTGGGCCTCGTCGATCATGAGCCTGGCCTTGTGCTTCTTGCAGACCTCCACGATCTCGGCCAATGGCGGCGTGTCCCCGTCCATCGAGTACACACCCTCCACGATGACGAGCTTCTTACCGTCGAAGCCCTTGAGCTTGCGATCCAGGTCGTCCGCCCGGTTGTGGCGAAAGAACCGCGACTTGGCCTTCGACAGGATCATCCCGTCGACGATGCTGGCGTGGGAGAACTGGTCCGCAACGATGAGGTCACCGGAGCGCATCAGTCCAGCGATGGTTCCCACGTTGGCGCTATAGCCCGTCGGGAAGATCATCGCAGCCTCTTTCCCCTTGAACGCAGCCAGCTCCTCCGCGAGCTGCCGATGCAGAGCGGTTGTTCCGGAGAGGATGGGAGAGCCCGACGATCCGCCGCCGTAGATATCAGCAGCCTCCTTGATCGCCTCCTTGACCTCCGGACGATATGAGAGGCCCAGGTAGTTGTAAGACGCAAAGTTCACGAGCCCCCGGCGGATCTCACCGGTCTTCGTATCCTCGACGTCGACTCGGGTGCCGGGCTGGCTGTGGATCGGAAGCTCGTACAGGTAATATCCCGCAGGCTTCACCTCCGACCACCAGTCGTCGAATGGCTCCAGGAGCGCGAAGGCGTCTTCGCCTGAGCCGAAGTAGAAATTCGTGTAGTCGTACTCCATTGCCCCCGGGGCTGCCGGCGGGGCCACGACGTCGTTCTGGTCCATGGGGATCCGACTCGTTGACGGTTTCGTCTCCACTTCTGCGTTCGCCGCGGAGCCGTCCTGCTCGGGCTGGGTCATATCTCTTACCTGTTGTGGACGTGTTAACCCAGCGTCAATTTCCTGCAATCGGCTTGTCACATCAATGGTGGCGTGATCGCGAGCCCGTGGGATCCGGTGAGATTTCCAAGAGCCTGCTGGGGGATCCCATTGGGTTGCGACATCATTCCGCCCCCGCCCCGCTAGAGACCCCGGCCATGAAGAACTCTGGCCCATCGCCCTCCGGGCTCCGGGCGCCGCCCATGGTGCTGCTGCACGGCTTCACCGGCTCTGCAGAGTCATGGGGCCCCGCCCTCCTGCAGCAGTTGAGCGCTGATGGGCGCCGCGTCGTCGCGTTGGACCTTCCGGGACACGGGTCGCGGGGCGGGGACGAGGAGGCCCGACTCACCGATGTCGTGGAGCTCGTGTCGCGCTGCGTGCGAGGGCCCTTCGATCTCTTCGGCTACTCGATGGGCGGGCGCCTTGCGCTCCATTGCGCGTTGGCGCTTCCGGACCGGATTCGGCGGCTGGTTCTCGAGTCCGCGTCGCCAGGGCTCGCGCTCGATGAGGAACGCGCCGTACGCCGGGACCAGGATGACGCCCTGGCGGAGCGTATCCAGACCGAGGGGGTCTCGACATTTGCTCGTGCGTGGGCCGGCAAGCGTGTCTTGCGACCTGGGCCGCGCCGCGCCGCCGGGGACCACGAGCGCGCCCTGCGCATCCGGCGGAGCCAGCGGCCGGAAGGCTTGGCGGCGGCATTGCGGGGGCTGGGGACGGGAAGCCTGCCGTCCCTGTGGGATCGACTCCCCGAGCTTCGCCAACCCACAGGCCTCATCGTCGGAACGCTGGACGACAAGTTCGAAGACATCGCCCACCGCATGGCCAGGTCCATACCTGAGTCCACGGTGGCAGCGGTGCCCGACGCGGGCCACACCGTGCATCTGGACCGCCCGGATGCCTGGGTGGCCCTCGTCGAGCGCTGGCTGGGCGACGGCCCCTAGGGTCACGTGCCGTCGGGTGCCGCCCGGACGGGGTCGGGGATCACTGCCAAGGCGCCGTGGGCGCACGGGTCCGCGGGCCCGATGGAGCCCCCCGACTGGTTCTGCTAGACTTCGGCCGCCTCGGCACCTGGACCTTCACGAGCATCCCATGGACCGCACCGACAACGCTCCGTTCAGCTCGGGGTTCAGCGACACCGATCGGGCGCTGGTATATGCGTCGATGTTGGTCACCCTGTTCCTGGCTGCTCTGGATCAGACGATCGTTGCGACCGCCCTCCCGAGCATGGTCGAGGACCTCCGGGCGGTGGATCGGTACGCTTGGGTCGCTACGGCTTACTTGCTGGCTTCCACGGCGCTGGCTCTCGTGTACGGGAAGCTTGCGGACACCTACTCCCGGAAGCGGATCACCCTCGGGGCTCTGATGCTGTTTCTCACCGGTTCCGTGCTCTGCGGCGTGGCCGGGATGGGAGGGAAGCTGCCGGTTCTGGGCGACGGAATGAACCAGCTCGTCCTCGCACGGGGTCTCCAGGGGTTGGGCGGTGGGGGGATCTTCGCGATGACGTTCATCATCATCGCCGACCTCTTCACCCCGGCCGAGCGAGGTCGGTACCAGGGCTACGTGGGTGCGGTGTTCGGGGTCGCGTCCGTGCTGGGGCCGCTGGCGGGCGGCCTGCTCACGGACCATGCGGGTGGGCTGCTCCCGGGCGTGCAGGGGTGGCGTTGGGTGTTCTTCGTGAACATCCCTTTCGGCGCCGGGGCGCTCTGGCTCATCCTTCGCCGCATGCCGCCGTTGGAGCCCGTTGGGCACCGAGAGCGCCCCGACCTAATGGGTACGATCCTGCTCATGCTCGGGCTCGTGCCGTTGATTCTCTCGATACAGCTGGATAAGCGCGCTTTCCCGTGGTTCCCGGGTGCTTCGGGTACCACGCTTCCGGGAACCGAGCTGGCCTGGTGGGCGCCGTGGGCGACCCCGGGCCTCATGGTGTTCGGACTCCTGGGCATGGCAGCGTTCCTCTGGAGGTCAGGGCTGGCTCCGGGACCCATTCTCGATCTGCGGCTCTTCCGCAACCCGGTTTTCCGAAGGGCCAACGCTGCCACGTTCTTCTTCGGTGCCTCGGTGATGTCCATCACGATCTTCCTCCCGCTGCTGATGGTGAACGTGATGGGCGTATCTGCCACCAGCGCCGGCGCAGCCCTCATCCCGTTCTCGATCGGAGTGGTCCTCGGAGCCACGGCCGCGGGCCAGTTCGTCGCCACAATCGGTTACCGGAGGCAGATCTTCGCCGGCGGGCTCTTGTTCGCGGTGGCGGTGCTCTTCCTGTCGCGCATCGACCCGACCGACTCGTTCCTGGAGATATCGCTCTATGCCGTTCTCTGCGGGATCGGTGCAGGACCCTCCATGCCGCTGTTCACGCTGGCCATCCAGAACGCCGTGGACGTCCGCTTGGTGGGGCAAGCCACCAGCGCATCACAGTTCTTCCGGCAGATGGGTGCCACCTCGGGCGCGGCAGTGATGGGAACCGTCCTAGTGACGACGCTCACGATCGCGTTCGCCGGCCTGGACCTGCCGAGGGAGATCGTGGAGGACCTCGGCGGGGACACCGAGCGACTCGTGGCTTCGGGTGGGTCGGAGCTTCCGGACGCCATCCGGAATCGGTACGAGGAAGTGGCCGATCGTGCGAATTCTGCGCCGCAGGCGGAGCGGCTGAGGCTCGACGGCGAGGCCCTGGCGGCGCGGGTGGGACATCGGATCGTGGACGCGTATTCCACCGCCGGCCGGCGTATCTATTGGCTGACTTCTGCGATCCTCCTGATCGCAACGCTGCTCAGCTTGCGGATTCCAGAGCTCGCGCTTCGGACCACCCACGATCGCGAGCTTACCGCCCGCGACGAATGACCGATCGTACCTCGAGACGGAACGGGCTGTAACAAGATCGTGGCACGATGCGGCTCGAACCCACAAGTTTGAAGGACGGCGATACGCTAACCGGACCACCTTCATGATCAAGAGGCTCTTCTTTTTCGCCTTCGTGGCGCTGGGCGTCACGATGGCCGTGCCCAGCTTGCGCGCGGAGCTAACGGATTTCGTCCGGCCCTACGTGGACGCGGGGAAGGCGCAATACGTTCCGCGCCAGCTGCGTGTCATGGCCGACCAGCTCGATGCCCGGCTAAGCCGGGCCGAGAACCTCCCTTCCCAGAACTTCTCGGGTTGGCTCCGGCGCTTCTACACCGGCTCCGAGACGGATCCCTGGGGTAACGAGTACTATCTGGTATCGAGCTCCCGGGACTATTACGTGGGTTCCATGGGGCCGGATGGGCAGCAGGGGACCGGAGACGACATCACGGAGCCGCCGCGCCCCCTCAGTGGCGACGGGCCCCGCCAGCCGCGTTGACGAGTGAAGACGCCGCGATGCTCAGCCCAGCGGCGTGACGTCGATCCGCGAGACGTGGATGTTCAGGCCATGGTTGACGCGGAAGCCGAACATTCCGTCCACCGGCAGGTCGCCACGGGGGCCCGACCAGACTTCGGCGTCGTTGACGAAGAACTTGAGGCCGTCGGCGTCGACTTCCACCGCCAGGACGTTGCGAACCGAGGCATCCTCTCCCCGATCACCGTAGGACAGGATGGCTCGGTGATCCGTCCACGGTGCGACCGTTGGGGCGTCCGGTCCGTCCCGCTCCTTGACGATGTACTGGCCACCGTTCCGGATGAGGAAATAGGTGTACGCCTGGTCCGCGGTCTCTAGGTCGCGTCCGCCGAGGAAGATCCCGAAGGCTTCGCGCCTCTGGCCGGGATCGAAAAGGAAGACCTCCATCTCCACGCGAAAGCGCCCCTCGGCTTGATTGGCGGGGTCCCAATAGATGGCTGCCGGACCTGACGTGACGTGCCACCCAGGAGGCATGGCCACGAACATGTCGAGGTCGGCTTCCGTGGCCGCCGCGTGGTCGAATCGGATCAACCAGTCGCTCGGCCGGTGGAAGTCCTGTGCCGAGATGGGTAGGGAGAGGGATGCGACCAGCGCGGTCAGGAACAGCGTGCGCATGTAAGCTCCTGAGTTCGGGGGCGTAGGCGATATTCGGGGGAGCAGGGCACGCGTGTCAAACCGGTCGGTGACGCGCTAGGTTTCGAGCATGAAGACCCGTACTCTGCCCTTCGGTCCCTCGCTCGCCGCGCTCCTTCTGATCACCTCGCCCGGCGCCGCCCAGGACGCTCCTCCCGATTCGGCGCTCGTGCCCGATGAGGATTTCCGCGTCTACCACGCCGACGGGCGCGAGGCTTCCCTCGACGACATCGTGGCCGCCGTGGACGGGGTCGACGTTTTGCTGGTCGGCGAGGAGCATGGTAACCGGGTGGGGCATCGGTTGGAGGAGGCCATGCTCCGCGGTGTGGTGGAGAGGCTGCGTGGTACCCCCCGCTGGGTGACGCTCTCCATGGAGATGTTCGAGCGAGACGTCCAGTACATCGTGGACGAGTACCTCGCTGGCGTCATCACCGAGGATCACTTCCTGGACAGCGCTCGGCCGTGGGAGGACTACGCCACCCGGTACCGGCCACTGGTGGAGCTCGCTCGAGCGGAGGGCTTCCCGGTGGTGGCTGCCAATGCACCCAGGAGGTACGTGAATCGTGTCACTCGGGAAGGTCCCGACGCATTGTCCAACCTCGGGCCGCTGGCTCGCTTCTACATGCCGCCGCTTCCTTATCCGGGGCCGTCAGCGGCATATCGTGCGCAGTGGGACTCGATCATGGCGGCGGCACTGGCGTCCATGCCAGAGGGGCCCGAGGGAGCCCCGTCGGCGCGCAGCTATGCCGGTAGCGAGAACGCGCTCCACGCGCAGGCACTTTGGGATGCCGCCATGGGACACGCCATCGTCGAGGCCATGGACGTCGCGCCCGGGGCCGTGATCGTGCATTTCGCCGGCTCCTTTCATGTCGAGCGCGGCACGGGCATCCCGGAACGCATCGAGGACTATCGTTCTGGTACCCGCGTGGCCACGGTCGTCATGACACGTCCCGACGACGGAGATCTTACCTGGCGCCCCGATCAGCACACGGATCTCGGGGACTTCGTGATTCTCACGCGCTGAGCAAGACCGGGGGATGCGAAGGCGCGGCCCGTTGCCCCGGTCGCCGCTGATCCGTCACGCTGCCGGGCGGGGGTTCAAAGTGCTCGCGAGGTCAGCGCCAAAGGGGGAAGTTCACCCCCAGGCTGATGGTCCTCGGGTCATAGTCGTCGTCGGGTAGGAAGATCCAGCGGAACTCCACTTGAGTCCCAAGACGCCCCGGGCCTCCTCCCTTCACGCCAATCACGGCTCCGAAGGCCGTCTTCGTCTCCCTGTCCGCGTCCGGCTCGGAGGTGAACAGCGAGTTGCGTAGAGCCAAGCCACCGCCGAGGTAGATACCGCCTCGGCGCCCGCCCGACACGTACACGGCGTCGAGGTTGAACCCATAGTCGCGCAGCCCGGTCAGAAACGTGACGTCGCCGCTGGGCATCAGCTCGACCCGCCCGCTCGGCAGCACCGGGACCCTCAACTGGGCACCGATGACCTCGCCGCGCGCGGCCTGATCGAAACCCAGCCGGACTCCCAGCGACGCCGGCGCCCATCCTGCCGCGCTGCCGGATTGATCGGGTTGCTGGGCATGGGCGAGCGCCGGCGCCGCGAGCGTGACGAGGACGACAAGGCCCGACAACACACCTCGACTCAGGGCTCGATCCTTCGGCTCGCTACCGCACGTAGGATGTCCGCCGAAGTGACAATGCCGGCGAGCTGTCGGTCCTCCACGACGACGGCACGATGGATCCGGCCGCGCACCAGGAATTCGCATAGATCCGTCACCGGGGTGTCCGGCTCCACGGTGAAGGTGGCAGGGGTCATGATCTCTTCCACCGGGGTGGTGTCGAGTCGACTCTCGGGAAGCTCGGCCAAGAGCCCGCGATCGGTCCACGGCGAGTCCTCGGGAAGGAAGAAGCCATACGGATCCTCCTCGAACGGTTCCTCAGACTCGTCCGCCGACGCACCGGCCGCCGCCTGGCGCTCGCCCAGCCTCAGCGCCGAGCTCACCAGCTGGACGTCGGCGTCCTCTGCAGCCAGTCGCACGACGTCCGTGGACGAGACCACCCCTACGAGCTGTCCGGCGCCATCGAGAACCGGCACGCCGCTGATCTGCTCGTCGGCGAGGAGGCGTGCCACGTCCCTGGCGGTCGCGTCCAGCGTGATGGTGACGATGTCCGTCTGCATGACATCTCTCACATACAGCATGATCGCTCCTCTCCTGGTGTGACGGAGGACCCCGTCAGCCTTCCTCGCCGACCGGACGGTAGAGGAGTAACGGAAGGTCCGTGCCACGCAGGACCTTGTCGGCCGTGCTCCCAAGTAGGGCCCGCGTCAGCCCCTTTCGTCCGTGCGTCGCCATCGCGATGCCGTCGCACTCCACCGCGTCGGCCTCCAACAGGATGCCGTGGCCGGCCTGGGCGTCGACGCTGATGGACGTCGTCACGCGGACTCCGCGCTTCCGCATCCGCTCGGCATGCGCCTCGAGATACTCCGCAGCCCGCTCCTTGGCCTCCTCGAGCACCGCCTGGTTCATTTGAGCGGTATGAGGGAGATAGGGCGATGCGAGGTCCACCGGATAGGCCACGACACGCGTGAGATGGTAGGCTGAGCCGAACAACTCACCGAATTCCGTCGCGTGTGCCAGAGCCGACTCGGACAGCTCGGAACCATCCAGGGGAACCAGGAGACTGTCGAAGGCGGCCGCGACACCGAGGCCCGGGTGGTCGTCTTCGTCCGGCTTCACCAGCAGGACGGGCCGGTCGGCTTGACGAACGAAGCGATCGGCGACGCTCCCCAGCCAGACGCGGGACACGGCGCCGCGACCGTGAGACGCCATGACGATCAGGTCCGCACTCTTCTCGCGTGACTCCTGCAACAGCGTATCGACCACGTGTCCGGAGAGCACTGCGGAGGTGACCTCCCCGCCTGCACGGCTCGCCACGTCTTCGGTGAGCTTCGCCAGATACTCGCGAGTCCACTCCTCTGCGGCGGTGCTCCAATCCTCGTAGGCGAAGGCAGGGACTGGCTCGATGACCGTCACCAAGTGGATCGGCGCGCCCGTCTTTCGGCTCAACGTGAGCGCCAGCGGCACTGCCGTCTCAGCGAACTTGGATCCGTCCAGTGGGACCATGATCTGCTTGTACACGCTCTCTCCTCGTCGTTGGGCTACGGTCTCGGGTGTCGTACTACATCCCATGGTAACCGATGGCTACCTGTTGTCACATCACCACTACCTACATTCTGATGGTCGGGCAATCTCGTCGCTGTCGGGGAACGGCCGGGGTGAGAGGTAGGGTAATTCGCCACATCTGTTTCGCCAGTCCGGAGGGAAGATCCACTTGATCGCGCTCGAAGAATACCGTGCCATGTGCAGGGCCGCGCCGGATGGTTACCTGGTGGTGGATGGGGAGGGCAAGATCCAGGAAGCGAACCCCAAGGCGGAGCACCTTTTCGGGTGGAGCCGTGACGAGCTCGTGGGATCCCGGGTGGAGGTGCTTGTGCCGGAGGCGCTGCGGGCGAGGCACGAGAGCCACCGGAGGAGCTTCATGACGCACCCGCGGGACCGCCCCATGGGAGTCGGGCTGGAGCTCAGGGGCCAACGGAGAGACGGCTCCACGTTCCCCGTCGAGATCAGCTTGAGTCCCTGGGAGAGTGCGACTTCCGGGGGAAGGCCATGGGTGATCTGCGCGGTCCGCGACGTCAGTGCCCACAAGCGGTTGCGGGACTTCTCCGCGGGCGCCCTGCGCGCCACCGAGGACGAGCGAAGGCGCATCGCGCGCGAGCTTCACGACGACACGGCTCAGCGTCTGGCCACGCTCCTTCTGCGGGTGCGCCTCCTGGCCGATGAGGACGATGCCGCCGTTCGCCAAACCCTCGTGGAGGAGATCCGCGCAGAGATCGTCGAGACGGCCGAGGAGGTGAAGCGGATCGCCCGGGGCTTGCGTCCGCCGGAGCTGGAAGAGGTGGGGTTGGCTCCGGCTGTCCTCGCACACGTCCGCGCGCTGAGGGAACGACTGGACTTCGATGTGGAGGCCGATGTGAGGGACGTGGACCCCTACCTCGATCTCACGGGCAAGCTCGCCGTTTATCGTATCATCCAGGAGGCCCTGTCCAACGCGCGTCGACACGCCAGCGCGGAGCACACGTGGCTGCGTTTGGGGGTAGCCGTGGGAGCGGTGACCGTAGAGGTGCGAGACGACGGCTGTGGGTTCGATCCCTCGCTCGTACGGGACCTCGACGAGGGACTCGGTCTGTCGGGCATGCGGGAGCGGGCGTCCATGGTGGGTGGAACCCTCTTCGTCGAGAGCGAGCCGGGATGCGGCACGACGGTGCGCGCTTCCATCCCCTTCCAGCACCCGGTAACCGAAGAGGTGGAGCGATGAGCGATCCTCTGGAGATCCTGCTCGTTGACGATCATCAGATGTTTCGAGCGGGCATCAAAGCGCTCATCGAAGCCGAGGGGCGAATGCAGGTGGTGGGTGAGGCGGGAACGGGGGAAGAGGCCGTCGAGCGAGTACGTGAGCTCAAGCCCGATGTGGTCGTCATGGATCTGTCCATGCCCGGGACCAACGGGCTGGATGCCACACGCCGTATTGCCGCGCTCGGGCTGGATACGAAGGTCCTGGTGCTGACCGTCCACGCCGAGGAGGAGTACCTGGTGCCCGTGGTGGAAGCCGGTGCAAGCGGGTACCTGACGAAGACCAGCGCCGACACCGACCTGCTCGAAGCCCTGAGGGTTGTCGCCCGTGGTCAGGTCTTCATGCCGCCCAAGGCTACGACGCTCCTCCTCCAACGCTACAAAGAGCGCAACGACCGCACGGAGGACGAAGGGGGGCTCCAACGGCTCAGCCCCAGGGAGCGCGAAGTACTGGCCCTCACGGCGGAGGGCTTCAGCTCGAGGGAGATCGGAGAGAAGCTCTTCATCAGCCCCAAGACCGTTGACACCTATCGCTCGAGGATCATGGAGAAGCTGGGGCTCAGCCACCGGAGCGAGCTCGTCCGCTTCGCCTTGGAAGTCGGGCTGCTCAAACGGGTCTGATCCGGCCGCTTCGCCTCGAGTGGGTGCTCGGTCTCAGCCCTGGGGGTACCGGCGGCCGTCGGGCCCTCCGGTGGCCCTTCGCACAGCGGCCAGGAGACTGCTCAGCGTGAAGGGGCGGGCAAGTCGTTGCCGGTGGTAGTCACCCCCCTGAGACGGGAGGAGGGAGGTCGGGTCGAACACGTCCTCGGCCACCACGATCGACGGTACGTCCGGGAATTCGTCGTTGATCTCGTCGAGCATCCCGGGGCCCGTTTCCCCGGCCTCCAATGGGGGGTCGACCAACACCAGATCGACGTGGGTGCTCCGCATGAGGGCGAGGGCTTCTCTCGTGTCCGAAGCCACACTCACGTCGTACCCTGCCTGCCGTAGCCCGTCCTCGAGCATCGCCCTGAGCTCCGGAGCACGCTCGACGACCAGGACCAGGGGCGTCACCGTCAGGTGCGGACGCGGCTCCCGAGCAGCCCCATGTCAGCGCGGGGTCACTTCCGCGAAGACGCTGGCAGAGCCGTCGTGGCCGAAGGCCAGGACCTGGTAGGGCTCGGGGTTGGGTCCTTCCATACCGGGTGACCCGATGGGCATACCCGGGACCGCGATACCGGCGACGTTGGGACGCTCCTGGAGCAGGCGCGCCACGTGCTCCGCAGGAACGTGCCCTTCCACGACGTACCCCTCGACGATGGCCGTATGGCAGGAGCTCATTCCGGTCGGCACGCCGGCGTCGAGCTTGACTCTCATGAGGTCCCTCACGTCACGCGCTTCGACGGTGAAGCCCGCTTCTCGCAGGTGCTCGACCCATCCGTTGCAACACCCGCAGGTTGGCGTCTTGTACACCAAGATCGGCGGCATGTCCTGCGAGACCGTGTAGGCGGCCCGGTCCTCGACCTGGCCGGCTTCGCCGGTGCCGCATGCCGTGAGCAGGGCGAGCATGGGGATCAGCCGAGTCCAAGGCTTCATCGAGGGGCTCCTCGCGGGGAGAGTGGGCGCTGTCTGATCCTGAGTATCCGGGAACCGCCGGAAAGATCCTAGGCCCTGTCCTGCGCCTGGAGCGCCTTGAAGGTCGCCGTGAGCCAGACGGTCCCGTGTAGCGGGACGGAAACGGCGGCGGTGGCGAGAGGGAGCGCTACCGGATCATGAAACGCGTACGGGACGAAGGTGAGCGTCCAGAAGACCGTCCCGAACAGGGCAAAACCGGCCAACACGCGGCTGTCGACTCTCATCCACGCGAGGAGTCCGGGGACCGCTCCCGCGAACAGGTAGAAAAGGCCGAGCGACACGTTGAGCAGCCGATACCGGCGCCACAGACTGGGTTGGAGGGGCTCCAGAAGGAAGGCCTGTTTCATTGCCTCCATGGCGAACGCACGCTGCCCCTCCATCGCGTGTTCCAGCACCACGCCCCACACGTGCAGCCCGAGCTGAGTGACACCCATCAGCAGGAGCCACCCGGAAGCCGCGAACGCCCAAACCTGCGGATTACGAAGCATGGACGGCCTCGCCAGCGGTACCCCACCGCACGATGTGGTCGGCAAGGCGCTCCAGGGTCCGCGGAGCCGAACCTTCTGCCTTGTTGTTCGCGATGACGAAAGCCTCCTGCTCGGCGACGAGAGCGTCGAGAACGGCCAGACCCACCGCGTGCCGGGTGGCTCCGTCCTCGTCGACGATCCGATCGAACGGCTCGTACCGATCACGGGCGGCCTGATAGCCACGGTCTCCACCCAACATCCACCGGACCACGAGCGCGGGCTGGTGGTGCGGTGGAAGCAGGGACGTCTGGTTCTCCAGCGCCGGCATGGAGGGGTGGACCACGTATCCATGGGCGGCGCCCACGTCCTCCAGCACATCCCGGTACGCCTTCGTCAGCAGCTCCGGAGTCCGGAGCTCCACGGCGTAGAGCGGGCCCTCGGGCAGCGCTCGCAGGAAGCGACCGAGGCGCTCGGTGAAGTCCCGAATCCCTCCAAACTTCTCCGGCCCGCCCGGAGAGAACTGAAAGAGCAAGGGACCGAGCTTGTCGCCGAGCCCTTCCACGGCCGGCTCGACCACCTCCCGGGCAGCATAGACGGGGTCCAGAAAGCTTCGGTTCGGAGTCCCACGCGTGGGTGCGTCGGGATCTCCTGGTAAGGTGATGCGTCTGTCCGCCTTGACCAGGAAGCGGAAGTCATCGGGGACGGCTTCAGCGTACGCTCGAAACGTCTCCGCCGGTATTGGACGGTAGTAGGTGCGGTCCAAGCCGACCGTGCGGAAGAGGGGGTGTCGTGCATACGCTGCGAGCCCTGAGCGCGCCAGCACCGAGGCCGACGCCTCTCTGTCGTAGACGATCCCGGACCAACCGGGGAAGCTCCACGACGAGGTGCCCAGGCGCGCACCTGGGGGGAGGGCTCCCGCGGTTCCGCGGACTTCGTCGGTAATCCGAGCCGGTCCGACGGAGCCCACCGGTGCGCCCGCGGCGGGCTCGGAGTCGTGGAAGAGTCCGAGTTGCTGGGTCATGGCGGGGCTCCGGGGCGCGGCCGAGCGGGGTTCTGTGACCTGGAGGCGACGCGCTAACTTGCGAAATGAACGTCCAGATCTTCGGCGTGAAGAACGACGCCACGGTACGCAAGGCGCTCCGCTTCTTCAAGGAGCGGCGCATCCAGACTCATTTCGTGGACTTCAAGCAGCGGGAGCCTTCGAAGGGCGAGCTACGGCGGTTCTTCGATCGATTCGGCGTCGACCACCTCATCGACCGCGAATCGAAGCGATTCCAGGCCCTGGGGCTCCACGCGGCTCACTATGGCCCGGACCGCTGGATGGAGATCGCGTCGGAAGAGCCGCTCGTCCTACGCATGCCCCTCATCCGCCAAGGAAACAAGCTGACGGTTGGGCCCGCGGAGGACGAATGGAGGGCCTGGGCGGAGGAGCGCTAGCCGCCACGATTCCGGTCCCCGGCCAGGCTTCGCCGCTTCGAACGGTCTCAGCCGGCCAGGTCAGGAAATGGGGCGGGTCTTCGGGACGAGCCGTACTGACCAGATGCCCGAGTTCGTGTCGCTGAAGAACACGTGACCCTTATGGGGCATGGTTCCCCAAACCATGGTGGCGTTCGGCGTGTAGCCCGCCGGGGACGCGGACTTGAAGACCGCGATCTCCCGGCCTTGTGTGTAGAGGTTGCCCATGAGCTCGCCGCTCACGTCCACGACTCTGAGCCCGCCTTCGTAGTACGCCTGGTAGAGCTTGTCGTCCTCGACCCACATGTTGTGGGTACCGAATTCCGGGACCTCATAACGGGCCACCATCTCGGGATTCTCCGGGTCGGTGAAATCCACGACCTGGATGTAGCCACGCGTGACGAGGGGGATCCCACCGGTGCCGGTCTCCGGGTCGTACTGGTCGGAGTAGGATCCCATAGACGACGGATAGCCCGCCCAGGCCAGCCCCCGGCGATTCATGATCTCGTCACCCAGGAAGAGGTACGTCTTTCCGGTGGACTCCTGGAAGTAGGGGAACGCTGCGTGCGTGGCTCCGCTCGGCGTGGGATAGGCCGTGACGAAAACCGGGTTCTCCGGTGACCCACCCCAGCGGCCGTTCCCCACGTCCACCACGACCACACCTGTCTCCCACTCCGACGAATACGCCAGCCCATCGTGGACCCACACGTCGTGAAGCCGGGAGTCGGGGTGGTTGTACTCCGACACGAATCGCGGCGCATAGATGTCGGACATGTCCACGATCACATACTTGTCGCCGTTCGAAAGCGCGTACAGGTAGTCGTCGTCGGCGTACATGTTGTGCACGCCTCCCGTGATGCCCTCGTCGAAGATCGACGCCACCACCGGGTTCCTCGGATCGGCCATGTCCACGATGACGAGGCCGTCCCGGCGATTGGTCGCCCCCTCTCGGGAAAGCACCGCGTAGCGACCGTCCGGCGACGCCTTCACGTCGTTGACGGTGCGCGCATCGACCTGCAGAGAGTCGATCTTCTGAATGGCGCCCGGGTCGGTCACGTCGTAGAAGAAGGCGTACCCACCGGACACCTTCGATCCCGTGATGGCGTAGTCCCGCTCATCCACGCCTTCGAAGACCCAGATGTCCGTGGTCCGATACCACGTCTCGAGCGCGTGGCCGGTGACCTCCAGCTCCTGCACGACGTCCCTGGGCGTGGCGCGGAAGGTGTGTCGGGCGGAGAGTGGTCCGGCCGTGGCCACTACGGTGTGGATGCCGGGCACGTCGGCGACGTAGGCACCCTCCTGGATCTGGCCGGTGGCGGGTACTCCCAACATCCCCTCCGTGGGCGTGTAGGCGTGGCTCCAGGTCACCGGGACGTCCCTCACGCGGTTTCCAGTCCCGTCTCTCAGCACGGCCTCGAAGCGCACGACGTCGCCGGTTCGAGCTTCTTCTGGACCGCCTTCCAGGTCCAGCGAAGCCGCGGGGAACGTGCCCACTTCGTGGGTCACGGAAGCCTCGCCCCGCTCGAAGGACGCGTAGATCACTGCGGTTCCGGTCGCTCGTCCGGTGACGTTGCCGAAGTCGTCCACGGACGCCACCGCTGGGTCGGACGATCGCCACGCCACGGGGGCGTCGGGACGCTGGGTGCCGTCTCCGTGAAGGGCCCGGGCTTCATGGGCCACCGTGGTGCCCACGTAGAGCGTGCCGGGCTCCGGAGTGAGCCGGATGTCGGTGACGGCAGGCCAACGCACGGTGACCGGCACGGTCATCCGGGGCGCGTCGGCTCCCGCTTCCTGCAGCACTGCGGTGAGAAAGATCTCGTGGTCCCCGGGCTCGACGCCCGTCACCCAGCCGTCCTCGATATCGACCGCACCCCTGGGCCCTACGATGCGGAGCGGGATGTCCACGACCTGTCCCCGCCCGTCCAGCACGCGGGCGGTGAACGCCACCCGCTCTCCGGCTTCCAGAGCGAGCCGCTCGGCGCTGGCTTGGATACGGAGCTCCGTCGCCGGAGCGTCCTGCGCGGAAAGGGGGGCGAACAAAGCGGCGAGCAGCAGGGAGAAGCCGGAGGTTGCGCTGGGACGAAGCATGGCGTGTGCAGTTGAGGGCTTGAGGGTGGTGCGTCTCGGGTGGGGTCGGACCCGTGAGCGCTTACAGGCTCACGTCGCCCGGCTCGACCACGAGGGCAATGTGCGTTCCGTCGGGGCTCACCGCGAGGCGGGTCACTCGGACGTTGTACTCGGACAAGTCCGCGACCAAGGTCCAACCCATGTTCCCAGGGGTCCAGGCGTGGATCTGGGGACCGTCGGCCATGAGGACGGTCCCGTCCGGGGTCCAGGCATGAAAGTCGCCGTTCCCGACGGTTTCTACGAGTGGGGTCACCGTTCCGTCCAGGTCATAGCGGGTGAGGACCGCGTTGGAGTCCTCGTCCAGCGCTACGAAGGTGACGGCGGAGGTGCCAGGGATGGATCGGATGGATCGCCCGATGTTCTCCGTGACCACGCTCAGCGTGCCGGTCGAGAGGTCCGTGACCTGAAGGGTGGGGGGTGATCCGAGCACGAAGGCCGCCACCGTCGATCCGTCGACCCAGGCGTGGTACCCCACCGGCGCCAGAGCCGGGACGAGCACCGTCGCCTCCGAGCCGTCGAAGGGGAGTTTCCATAGCCGCTGGGTGGAATCGGCCTCCACGCGCACGACCGAGAGGCCGGAGCCGTCCGGGAGCGGGGTGGGAGAGTACTCGCTCTCCGGGGCGCTCTGCGTTACCTGCGCGAAGGCACCGTCCAGCCGATAGAGAAAGATCTCGGCCTGCCCGGAGTGCTCGTCCATGCCGGCGTACCAGAAGCCCTGACCGTCGGGTGTGAAGTACGGTTGGTTGTCGTACCCGGCGCGGTGGATGGCCTCGCGCGGAGAACCCATGACCAAGGCTCCGTCGTGCCTGTCCAGCTCGGCCAGCCAGATGTCCGCATCCAGGGGGAACGTCGGCCGGTCGGCGTCGGTTACCGCGTCGGGGCTCGGCTCCGGGGCATCTCCTCCGCACGAAGCGGAACCGAGGGCCAGCACAGCGAGGATCGGAGGGGATGCGCGAAGGGGTCTCATGGGCTGTCGTATCGGGGAAAGGAAGGGGACGCGGCCTGAACTTAGCGACCTGCTGGCGTCAGGGCTGATATATTGCCGCGTGCCTCGAGGCGTCAGTAACCCCAGGACCCGCTGCCTGCACGAAAGGAGCTCGGGTGAGCTCAGACATGGACAACTCCCGCTTGGCGACCGTGACCATTCCGGCGCCCGATCTGAGTCCGGACGCGTTCCTGGCGCAGGGCTCGGGGTCACGGAGGGGTTTCTGGGCTAGGGGGGACCGATGGGTAGCGCACCGAGGCAGTGCTTCGGAGATCGTCGTGGATCGACGCCCCGGTGAGCACGACCGTTTCGCCGAGGTGGGGGGAAGGGCCAGAAGGCTGGCCGAAGACCCCGTGCTTCTGCCGAGCGCGACCCGGGCCCCGCGCATTCGGTTCTTCGGCGGGTTCTCGTTCCGTGATGGACACCGTCCGTCGGACGTTTGGGCCGACTTCCCGAGAGCGCGATTCCTGGCCCCCGAGCTGGAGCTGGAAGGTGATCTTTCCGGCGATGCCTGGCTGCGCGCGCGGGCGCGGGCACCACGTGGCAAGGAGCACGAGACCCTGGCGCGACTGCGGCACGTCGCCGAGGTAACCCGAGCAGAGCTCGCTGCAGCCGGAGACGTGCCGGGCCGGGAGGTGGAGCCCATTCCTTGCCGCTTGCGGGCAGGGGCACAGGAGGTTTGGGAGGACGCGGTCCGGGCCTGCCTGGACGCCATTCGCCAGGGGCACGTCAGCAAGGCGGTGCTGGCTCGCACGCTTTCCGTCCACCTGGAGCGCCGGGTGGACCCCGTGGATGTGGTCATGCATCTCTGGCGAGCGAACCGCGGGAGTCACGTCTTCCTGTTCGAGCCGGAGCCGGACGCGGCGCTGGTGGGTGCCGCGCCGGAGACCGTGGCGACCTTGAAGGACGGGGTCTTCCACGCCACCGCCGTAGCGGGATCCATCCGACGCGGTGCCACTCCGCGCGAGCAAGCGGAGCTGGCTGCTCGGCTCCTGGCCAGCGACAAAGACCGTGCCGAGCAGCGCATCGCGTTGGACGACATGATCGCCAGGCTGTCCACGGTCGCCCACCAGATTCGCTCGGATCCCCAACCGCACGTGCTGACCCTGTCCCGCATCCAGCATCTCGAGACCGAGATCCGGGCCAGCGTGCCGCCGGGCGTGGGGGTGCTCGACCTTCTCCGGATTCTCCATCCTACTCCGGCCGTTTGCGGGCTTCCGCGCGACGCGGCTCTGGATGTCCTGGCGCAGCATGAGCCGTTCCACCGGGGCTGGTATGCGGGACCGGTAGGCTGGTTCGACCCCGAGGGCAACGGGGTTTTCGCCCCCGCGCTTCGGACGGGGGTGTCACGGGGACCCGAATGGACGCTGTTCGCCGGTGCCGGAATCGTGGAGGGCTCCGTTCCCGCCTCCGAGTGGGAGGAAACGGGAATCAAGCTCGAGCCCATGCTCGAGGCGCTGCAGGCAGGCGGGGCCCGTTTGGGCCGCGAGGCGGCTGCGCTCTTCCACGGTGAAGTAGACGGGGGCAGAGACGCCGGGGCCCGGCCCGGGGCCGGAGGGACGGGTCGCGGGTGAGCGCCAGGATCGCGAACACCGTCTGGGCGCGGGCGTGGGCGGAGGAGCTCGCCAGGGCTGGCGTCGGTGAGGTCGCCGTGGCGCCGGGCTCACGGTCCACCCCCTTGGTGCTGGCCCTGGCTCGTGATTCGCGCTTTCGCCTCCGGGTCCACCTCGACGAGCGCTCCGCCGGCTTCTTCGCGCTCGGCATAGGAAAGGCCACCGGGCGCCCAGCCGCCGTGGTGACGACGTCGGGGTCGGCCGTGGCGAACCTGCTTCCGGCGGTCGTGGAAGCGAGTCAGGCCGAGACGCCGCTGCTCGTGCTCACCGCAGACCGGCCACCCAGACTCCGCGGCGCGGACGCCAATCAGGCGATCCATCAGGCGGGCCTCTTCGGAAGCCACGTCCGGGCTTCCTTCGAATCCGGTCCCCCGTCCACGAACCCCCCGGATCTCCGGCATCTCCGGGCTTTGGCCTCACGGGCCGTCGACCTGGCAACAGGCCCTCCGGCGGGTGCGGTCCACGTGAACTTCCCCTTCGACAAGCCGTTGGAGCCTTCGGAGGACGACACGGACGCGTTCGGATCGGACGATCTCCCGGCCGCCGTCGGGCGTCCGGACAACCGCCCGTACGTCGCCACCCTCCGCGGCCGCTCGGTTCCCACGGAGCGGACGCTGGAAAGGTTGGCGGCGCTGTGCGCCACGGAGCGCGGCCTGATCGTGGCCGGGCCCAATCCTCAGCCCTGGCGGGTCGGTCCGGCCGTGCTGCGATTCGCCGCTCGCTCAGGGTTCCCCGTTCTGGCCGACCCCCTCTCCGGCGCCCGCTTCGGGCCGGACCAGGGAGCCCTGCGCCCCGCCGCGTACGACTTCGTGCTCCGAAGCCCGGAGGTGCGGGAAGCGCTTCGGCCATCCGTGATCATCCGCGTGGGCTCCTCCCCCACGTCCGCCGCACTGCAGGAGACGCTCGTGGCCTGGAGCGGCGTCGATTATCTCGTCATCGACGAAGGGGGGCGCTGGAAGGACCACGGGGCTACTGCCACGGAGTACCTCGTGGCGGATCCCGTGGCCGCGCTCGAGGCGCTCGGAGATCACCTGGGTGGGAGCGGCAAAGCTCAGGGGCGGTCGTCCAAGCGCGTCCCAGCTGCGTCAGCCATGTCGGCCGGTCCCGATCCTGCCGACGGTGGCAGCTCGGACGCCTCCAGAGGGGCGTGGACCAGGACGTGGGCGGAGACGGACGTAGTGGCGCGAGGGGCGCTTCCCACGGCCGACGAGGAAGAGACCCCCGCCCACGAAGGGGCCGTTTGGCCTAGGCTCGCGGAGGCGCTCCCGGAGGCGACCGTGTTCGTGTCGAACTCCATGCCGGTCCGCGATCTGGACGGCTTCGCGCTGCCGGACGAGCGTCCGTGGACCGTTCTGGGCAATCGCGGCGCAAGCGGTATCGACGGCATCGTGTCGACGGCCTTTGGCGTCGCAGCCACGAGCGAGGAGCCGGTGGTGTGCGTGCTCGGGGACCTGGCTCTCTTCCACGACCAGAACGGACTGCTGTGGGCTCGTGAAGAGGACCTGTGCGTGGTGTTCGTCCTCGTGGACAACGACGGGGGCGGTATCTTCCACGGGTTGCCCATCGCGGAGCACGAGCCCGAGTTCACGCGGTTCTTCGCCACGCCGCACGGCCTGGACTTCAGCCACGCGGCGGCGCTCCATGGCATCGAGCTGCGCGACGTGACTCCGGCGAGCCTGGCAAGCGAGGTGGCCGACGCGGCGCGTGCGCGCCGCACTACGATCCTCAGGCTCTCCTCGGAGCGGGTGCGTGCCCGTGCCCGCCGGGAGGACTTGGCGGGGGCCGTGGCCCGGGCCGCGCGACTCGCCGTTTCACATCATTCTGAATCCGACCACGAGAAAGAGCGCCCGAAATGAGTGAGCCGGACTCGTAGTGGACAGCCACCGAAGCGGCCAGCACCTGCATCCCCCGCTGCGAGCCATACACGCTCAGCTGCGGTGAGCGCCCCGCCGACGGTGTCACGGACACATGCGTGGGTCCTGGCGGCTCGACCGAAGACCCTCACAGCAGCGCTCGCCCCGGTTCTGGCGGGCACCGGGCTCGCTGCGCACCACGGGGTGATGGCCCTGGCTCCGGCGCTCGCGGCGCTGGTCGGTGCCGGCCTGATTCAGGTCGGGACCAACCTGGCGAACGACTACTACGACTTCGTGAGGGGTACCGACACCGAGGAGCGGGTGGGACCTGTCCGAGTCACCCAGGCTGGCATCCTTTCGCCCGCCGCGGTCAAAGCAGGAATGGTGATCGTCCTCGGTCTCGCGTTCCTGGTGGGCATCTACCTGGTGAGCGTGGGAGGGTGGCCCATCGTCTTCATAGGGCTGGCGTCGCTTGCCTGCGCCGTCCTCTACACGGGCGGGCCGTTCCCGCTGGCGTACCACGGACTCGGGGACCTGTTCGTGTTCGTCTTCTTCGGCCTGGTGGCCGTCGGGGGTACGTACTGGGTCCAGGGATTGGCCTGGCCACCCGACGCCGTCCTCGCGGGCACGGGGCTCGGTGCGCTGAGCACGGCAATCCTGGTGGTGAACAATCTCCGAGATCTGCCCACCGATACGCGGGCGGGTAAGCGTACGCTTGCCGTGCGCCTCGGCAGGACCGGGAGCCGCATCGAATACGTGTTGCTCCTTTTGGTTGCGCTCGTGGTGCCGATCTGGGGTGTGGCCTGGATGGGATGGCCCCGGTCGACGCTCCTGTCCGCCCTGGCGCTCGCCGCCGCCGCCCGCCCGTTACGGACCGTCCTGACCTATCGTGAGCCGGCGGAGCTATTGCCCACGCTCGGCGGTACGGCCCGGGTGGTCGCACTCTATGGTGGCCTCCTGGCGGTGGGCTTCGCCGCCGGATGAGCGTTCTCGACGTCGCGGGCGCCGGGCTACGCGGACGCGACCCGCAGCGTCCGGTGCTCTACACGGCGTCTGGCCGCGTCACGAGCGCCGGGCTCCTCGACATCGTCGACCAACGGGCGCGTGAGCTCGGGGTGCAGGGTGCTCGGCCCGAGCAACCCTGCCCGGTGGTCACGGCCCCCGACGCGGACGGTATCGTGACCCTCCTTGCCTCGTGGCGGGCGGACGTGGTGCCCGCGCCGCTGAACGCGGGCCTGACCGGGCCTGAGCGGGACGCGGCGATGGAGGGTCTGGCTTGGGCGCCCCCTGGCACTCAGGCCATCCTTTGGACCTCGGGGACTTCGGGCCGCCCCAGAGGCGTGGCGCTGGGTCGGGAGGGTCTGGAGGCCCATGTCCGGGCCGTGTCCGCGCGGCTGGCGCTGGATGGGTCGGAGGTCTGGCTCGCTTCGCTTTCCCCTGCCCACGTCGGGGGCTTGGCCCTCATCGCGCGCGCGCTGCTCACCGGAGCCACGCTGGTGGCACCGGGCGTCCTGGACACCCGTGCGCTCGTGCGGTTGCTCAGACACCCTGAGACACCAGACCGCCCGGCCGTGACGCACCTGTCCCTGGTGCCGACTCAGCTCGATCGGCTGCTTCATGCTTGGGGTGGTAATCCCGCGCCCGAGGCCGTCCGATGTGTCCTGGTAGGTGGGGCCCGAGCGCCGGCGGACCTGGTCCAGGCAGCAGTGGAGCTCGGGTGGCCGGTGGCCCTGACGTACGGAATGACCGAGATGTGGTCGCAGGTGGCCACGGCCCCTCCGGAACAGGTGCGCCGGCAGCCCGGCGCTGTGGGACGACCTTTGCCGGGCGTGGAAGTACGCTTCGGGGAGGACGGCGCACTGTGGGTCAGGGGCCCCAGTCAGGCGCTGGGATACGTGACCTCGGAAGGGCTGTCGCCGATCGCGGATGAGGAGGGCTGGTACTGGACGGGTGATCTTGGCGCCCAGGATTCGGAAGGCGTGCTCACCATCACCGGACGGGGCTCGGATCGGATCGTTTCCGGGGGGGTGAACGTCGATCCGCTGGAGGTGGAAGAGGTCATCAGAGCTCACCCCGCGGTCCGCGACGCCGCAGTAGTCGGGCTTCCCAGCGAGGAGTGGGGAGAGCGCGTGGCCGCTCTGGTGGTGCCGGTCTGGGACAGCTTCGATCTGGCCGAGGTCGAGCGCTGGATCCGGGCCCGCCTCAGCGGGCCTAAGCGCCCCAAGCTCTGGAAGGTGGAGCGGGAGCTTCCGAGGAACGCCAACGGCAAAGTCGATAGGGCCTCGGTCCGGGCGAGGCTCTCGAGCCGCTGACCTCCTCCGGGGCCCAGATGTGGCCGCGCGTCGGCCGGCGGGGGTCGATCCCTTGCATCCTGCTGCAGACGGGGCCCATGTTCGCGCCCCATGAGCCCTCCTGGACCGCCCTCCCATTTCGTCCCCCGCACCCGTACCGGGCGGGTGTGCACGGTGGCCTTCCTCTTGTTGTTCGCCCTGTGCATGCCACCGGTGACGCATGTGTTCCTGAATCGCATCGAACCCGTGCTCTTCGGCGTTCCGTTCCTGTGGCTCTCCCTACTGGTCGTCTACACGCTCCTCATCGGGGTCCTCATCAGGACCTACCGCTCGGGAGTCTGAAGCATCATGGAAGCATGGGCGGTGGCCACGGGACTCATCTTCCTCTACCTGGTCGTCACGATCGTGCTCGGAGCGGTCGCGAACCGGCGCATGACAGTGGATCTGGAGGACTTTCTCCTCTACGGGCGCCGGGCCGGGTTCGTGGTGCTCTACCTGACGGTGGTGGCCACCTTCCATTCGGCATTCGCCTTCCTGGGCTCCGGCGGCTTCTTCTACACACACGGTGTCGGCTTCTGGATGGCCGGCACGTGGACGGTGCTCGTGGGTGCCATCACCTACGTGCTGGGCACGCGCATCTGGGCGCTCGGGAAGGCCTTCGGGTACATGACGCCCGCGGACATGCTCGCCGACTTCTACGAGTCCGAGACGGTGCGGGTGGTGGTGGCCATCGTGTCCGTGGTCTTCACGATCCTCTACATCCAGGTCCAGGCCCAGGGTTTGGGGTACATCATCAACGTGGCTTCCGGCGGGCGGATCTCCTTCGAGCTCGGCACGTTGATCCTATTGGTGGTGGCCGCGGCGTACCTCGTGGCCGGTGGCCTGCGCGCGGTCTATTGGACCGATGTCGTCCAGGGCATCTGGATGTACGTCGCGGTGTGGGTGGGCGCCCTCTACCTGTCCTTCGAGCTGTTCGGCGGCCCGCTGGAGCTCGTGCGGGCCGTCATGGCGGAACGGCCGGATCTCCTCGCCCTGCCCGGACCACAGGGCTTCTTCACTCCGGGGATGTGGCTCGGGATGACCCTCACGCTGTCGTTCGGCATCGTGTTCCAGCCGCACATGATGATCCGATACTACACGGCGGTGGACGCGAAGACCTTGAAGCTGCTCGGCGCCACGACGCCCATCTATCTTGTCTCGCTCTACATCCCCACCGCGCTGGTGGGGCTCGGTGGCGCCCTGGTCATGCCGGGACTCGACGTTCCCGATCGGATCTTCCCCGAGCTGCTCTTTACCTACGCCCCCGCGTGGATGACCGGCGCGATCCTGGCGGGGGCGACTGCGGCGGCCATGTCCACGCTGGATTCCATCCTTCACGCCAACATGACCGTGCTCACCCGCGACGTCTATCAGCGGTACGTAGCGCGAGATCGGAGCCAGGCGCATTACGTGGCCTTCGGACGGGCGACGGTGCTGGTGCTCCTCGCGGTGGGCTACGTGCTGTCGGTTCGCACCTTCGACTTCCTCGTGGTGTTGGTCACGCTTTCGGGCTCCGGCGCGCTCCAGCTGATGCCCGCCATCCTGGGCGTCTGCTTTCCCGGTCGCCGGGTGCTCACCCGGGCCGGCGTGCTCGCCGGCATCGGCGCCGGTCTGGCCACGCTCTACGTCACCCTTGTCGTCGCTCCGCATCCCTACGGCCTGCACGGGGCCGTTTGGTCGCTGTTGGCGAACGTCGCCGTCGCTCTGATCGTTTCCCGCTTCACCAAGCCTCCCTCGGCTGAAACCCTGCGCCGCGTTCACGGCGAGCTGGAGCGTTTCGTCTATGGAGACGACAATGCCCCCCGAGGTTGACCCAATGACCGAATCATGCGCGTCCCATGATCTCCGCCGACCTCGCGCTCGGACGTATGCAGCACTGGGAGGAGCCTCTCTGCTCTTCGGACTCCTGGTCGCGTCAGCCGTGGCCGCCCAGGTCCAGCAGGAACCCGCGGGTCCGGCGGTCGGACCGGAGAACGGATCGCTGGTTGTGGTCGGCGGCGCCATGCAGTCGCCGGAGATCTATCGGCGCTTCATCGAGCTCGCCGGGGGACCCGATGCCAAGCTCGTCATGATCCCGACTGCTGGTGGGGAGGAGCACTATGACCACCGCTACGGAGGGCTGACGTCCTGGCGGGAGCACGGCGCTCGCAACATCACCGTTCTGCACACCACGGATCCCGAGCTTGCCGATACCGAGGCCTTCGTGGAGCCCCTGAAGACCGCGGATGGCGTCTTCTTCTTCGGCGGCCGCCAGTGGCGGCTCGTCGACGCGTACGGAGGTACGAGGACCGAGGAGGAGCTACGGAGGGTGCTGGACCGTGGCGGGGTGGTGGGAGGCTCGTCGGCCGGTGCGTCGATCCAGGGCTCCTTCCTCGTGCGTGGGGACACGGAGACCAATCAGATCATGGTCGGCGATCACCAGCGGGGCTTCGGTTACCTGCGGGGGGTCGGCATCGACCAGCACGTTCTGAGACGGAACCGGCATTTCGACTTCCTGGAGGTGTGGGAGAGCCATCCGGATCTCCTGGGCATCGGCTTGGACGAGGACACGGCCATCGTCGTTCGAGGTGACCGCTTCGAGGTCATCGGGCGCTCGTACGTGCTCATCTACGATCCCGGGATGGTCACGACCGGTGGCGGGCCTTTCTACTTCCTCTCGCCGGGCGACGAATTCGACCTCGGTGCGCGGCGTCCCATGCGGCCGAGCACGATCATGGAGTCCATTCCCGGGGTGCAGCAGAGGGACCCGGGCAACCCCTGAGACGGGAGCTCGCGTCGATCTTCCGGGTGGGTCGGCCGACGCCGGCGGGCTCCCCGTGGAATGAAACGAACCTCGGAACGCGAACGGAGGCAGTCGTGATGCAAGGGCTCGGATTGAAAACTGCTACCCTGGGGATGGGCATCCTCCTGGCCGGCGCGCCGGGGGTGGCCGGCCAGATCACCCTCGACGCCCCCGACGAGCGGTTTCCGGAAGACTTCGGAACCATACAGGCCGTAAGGGAGTTGGCCGACGGGCGGGTGTTGGTGGCGGATCCATTGGCCCGGTCGCTCTTCGTCGTGGACATGGTCGCCGGAACCCGGGCAGTGGTGGGTCGGCAGGGGCAGGGGCCGGACGAATACATGCAGCCGGATGCCGTCTGGCCGCTCCCCGGCGATTCCACGCTTCTCGTCGACCTTGGGAACGGGCGGCTCGTCGCCCTCGGACCCGGCTTGGACTTCGGACCCACCATGCCGATCGCCCAGGGCGATCCCCGCCCGGGCTCAGGTGCGCCCTTCAACCTGGCGCTTCCGCAGGCCGTGGACGGAGAGGGTCACCTCTATGCCAGGGCGCTGGGGATGCGAGGCGGTCCGTCGGGGCAGCTCCCGGACTCCGGTGCGGTGATCCGTATCGATCGCGGCACACGGACGTCCGAGGCCGTCGCGACGGTGAAGCTCCAGGACCGGATTCGGAACGTGAGCGGAGGAGCCAATGACCGTAGCGTCCAGATCGAGCCCGTCCCGCTATCGCCGGAGGACGCGTGGGGAGTGGCCCCGGACGGGTCCGTCGTCGTTGCCCGAGCAGGAGCAGCTCGGGTGGAGTGGATCGCTCCGGATGGCTCTGTGTCTCGCGGGCCGTCCATCGCGTACGATCCGGTCCGCATCGGCACGGACGAGAAAGAGGAGTGGTTGGTGGAGGAGGGACGATCCGGCGGTGGCATCGGGGTGGCGGTATCGGTCGAAAACGGATCCGTCTCCACGCGCCTCGGCCGCGGGATGTCCATGGGTGGTGGCGGACCTCGCGAGATCGATCAGTACACCTGGCCGGAATCCATGCCACCGTTTCGTGCAGGACGCGTACCCGTAGATCCCCAGGGTCGCGCCTGGGTCGCGAGAGCCACCGAGGCGGGAGAGCCCGCCACGTACGATCTGTTCGATCGAGCGGCGCAGCGGGTCCACTCGGTCCATCTCGCTCCCGGAGCACGCGTGGTCGGCTTCGGGAGTGCTCATGTCTACGTGGTCACCTTCGACGATTTCGACCTGGCCTACCTCCAGCGGTACGCCATGCCCTAGAGCTGGCGTCGCGCCTCCGAGAACGCGATCGCTCCATCAAAACCGGGGAGGTGCGTGTCTCTAACAGTCACAGGGATAATCCCGCGGCGGAGCTAGGGCGAACGGGCCGCTGGCACCACCGGAAACTGCTCCATATACTAGGGGTCGGGGCGGTGGGTCTTTGGGCCGTCCCTCAGCCACTGTTATGGACCGAAAGGAGGCCGGATGAAGCTCTCGACGTTGCCCGCGCTCTTCATGGGCGCCGCGCTCCTCGCCGCCAGCTCGACAGGCGGTGTGGGCACGTCTGGAGAGGCTGAGCCGCCCGACGGATTTTCCGGCCAACCCGGAGCGGCGGTGCACATGACCGCCGACACCGAGGCGGAGGTCATCGATCGGTACTGCGTCCGATGCCACAGCGATCGACGCCTCCAGGGCAATCTCTCGCTCGAAGACTTCGACCCCGCAGCCCCGCAAGAGCGGCTTCAGGTTGCGGAGCAGCTCATCGTCAAGCTCCGTACCGGCATGATGCCGCCGCCCGGCGCCAATCGACCGGCCGGGGACACGCTCATCGCGCTGGTGGCCAGCATCGAGGAACGTATCGACGAGCATGCCGCCCAGGAGCCCAATCCCGGGGCTCGCACGTTCCAGAGGCTCAACCAGGCTGAGTACACGCGCTCCGTTCAGGACCTCCTCGGTCTCTCGATCGATGCCGGGGACTACCTGCCTCTGGACACGAAGGCGGAGAACTTCGACAACATCGCCGACGTTCAGCTGCTGTCACCCACGCTGCTCGATGCCTATCTGAACGCGGCGGCCGAGATCAGCCGTCTGGCGGTGGGAGACCCCGACGCGACCTACGCCGAGCGGACCTACACGGTGTCCGGCTACGTGTCGCAGGACGAACGGGTCCCTGGGGCGCCGTTCGGGACCCGCGGCGGTGTCAGCGTGGTGCACAACTTCCCGGCGGACGGGGAATACATCTTCCGCGTGATTCCGGAGCACACGACGACCGGTGAGGGCTTCTTCGGTCAGATCGCGCGCTACGAGCAAATCGAGGTCTCCGTCAACGGGGAACGCAGGGCGCTGCTCGATCTCGACCAGTGGATGACCATCCGTGACCCGCAGGGGATCGAGATGCAGACGGAGCCGATCTTCGTCACTGCCGGACCGCAAAGGGTCACCGCAGCGTTCATCCGCCGCACCGAGGGCCCGGCGGAGGATCTGGTCTCGCCCCACGATTGGACGCTCGCGGACCGCCACACCGGCATGAGTGGGTACGGCCTCACGCTGTTGCCCCACCTGAGGGATCTCGTCGTCGCCGGGCCCACGAGGGTCACGGGCGTGTCCGACAATCCCGTCCGTGACCGGATCTTCTCCTGCCGCCCCGTGACGGCCGAGGAGGAGCGGCCGTGCGCCGAGCGGATCCTCACGGATCTCGCTGCTCAGGCTTATCGGCGTGCGCTCGCTGACCGGGATCGTGAGGCGCTCCTCCGCTTCTACGACTACGGCGCGGAGGAAGGCGGCTTCGAGACCGGTGTGAGAACGGGGCTGCAAGCCATCCTGGCGAGCCCCCACTTCATCTTCAGGTTCGAAGGCGCGCCCGAGGACGTGTCACCCGGCAACGTCTATCCCCTCGACGATGCCGCGCTCGCGTCCAGGCTCTCCTTCTTCCTTTGGGGCGCGCCGCCGGACGAAGAGCTCCGCACCGTGGCGATGGACGGAAGACTCTCGGACGAGGCCGAGCTCGAGCAGCAGGTGCGCCGCATGCTGACGGACCCGCGTTCCGAAGCGCTCGCGACCCGGTTCGCTGCGCAGTGGCTCCGCCTGCAGGACCTCGAGAAGGTCCATCCCGACCAGTTCTGGTTCCCGGACTACGACCAGCAGTTGGCGAACTCCATGCGCCGCGAGACCGAGCTGTTCTTCCACAGCCTCGTGAGGGAAGATCGCTCGATGCTGGACTTCTACCTGGCCGACTACACGTTCGTGAACGAGCGTCTGGCTCGGCATTACGGCTTCGACGGAGTGGTCGGCGACCGGTTCCAGCGCGTGACCTACCCGAACGTGAACAGGCGCGGCATCCTGGGGCACGGGAGTGTATTGACCCTCACTTCCCACGCAGGCCGGACGTCGCCGGTGTTAAGGGGTAAATGGGTCATGGAGGTGCTTCTGGGGTCACCGCCTCCCCCTCCACCTCCGGGGGTGCCGCCCCTGGAGGAAACCACGGAGGAGGCGAACGAGGGCAGGATGCTCACCACCAAGGAGCGGCAGGAGCAGCACCGCGCCAATCCTACGTGCAATGCGTGCCACCGTGTGATCGACCCGATCGGGCTTGCTCTGGACAACTTCGGCGTGACCGGGAAGTGGCGCATCAAGGAAAACGGAATCGCCCTGGACACCCGAGGAGAGCTGTACGACGGCACCCCCATCGAGAGCCCCGGACAGCTTACCGGAGCGTTGGTGGACCGACCCGTCCCACTCTTCAGGACGTTCACGAACAATCTGATGGCCTATGCCCTCGGCCGACTGGTGGGGTATGAAGATCAGCCCACCGTACGTGAGATCGTCAGGCAGGCAGAGGGAGACGACTACAGGGTGTCGGCATTCATCCTGGGTGTGGTGAAGAGCGACGCGTTCCGGATGCAGCGAGCCGGGACGTACACGGACGACGCGGCGAACTGAACAGGAGACTGGACAACAATGGAATTCATCACCGGCAAGAAGCTCGAGCGGCGCACATTCCTCAAAGGGGTGGGTGCGACGGTAGCGCTTCCGCTTCTCGACGCCATGGTTCCTGCGGGCCGGCCCTGGGCTGAAGGGGACAAGACCCGGTTCGTCGCCATCGAGCAGGTGCACGGAGCAGCTGGCTGTAACGAATGGGGTGCTACCCAGAACCTCTGGGCGCCCGGGGAGGTCGGTCGGAACTTCGATCTATCGCCGAGTTCGCTCAGCCCGCTCGACCCATGGCGTGAGCATCTCACGATCGTCAGCAACACGGACACCCGCATGGCGGAGGCGTATGCGCCCGGTGAGATCGGCGCCGACCACTTCCGGTCCAGCGCGGTGTTCCTGACGCAGGCGCACCCGAAGCAGACGCGTGGCTCCGACGTGTTCGTCGGCACTTCAATGGATCAGCTCTATGCGGAGCGGTTCGGCCAGGATACGCCGATCCCGTCCATGCAGCTTTGTATCGAGAACGTGGATCAGTCGGGAGGGTGCGCGTACGGGTACTCCTGCGTGTACACGGACTCCATCAGCTGGGCGTCTCCGACCGAGCCCCTGCCGCTCATCCGGGATCCCCGAGTCGCGTTCGAGATGCTGTTCGGCGCTGGGTCGACGCCCGAGGAGCGGGCACGTCGACGCCGGACCAACGCCAGCATTCTCGACTGGATCACCGATGAGGTGTCCTATCTCCAGCGCGAGCTCGGTCCCAACGATCATCGGCGGCTGGAGCGCTACCTCGACAACGTCAGGGAGCTCGAGCGCCGGATCCAGAGCGTGGAGGCTCAGAACACCAGTGGCGAGGTGCGGGAGCTTCCGGGAGCGCCGGCGGGCGTGCCGGACTCGTTCGAGGCGCACATGCGTCTCATGTTCGACATCCAGGCCCTCGCCTTCGCTTCGGACATGACGCGAGTCTTCTCCTTCAAGATGGGACGGGACGCGTCGAGCCGGGTCTACCCTGAGAGCGGCACGGACAAGCCGTTCCACCCGGCGTCGCACCACGGCGGGCAGGAAGAAGCCATCCTGGACTTCGAGAAGATCAACCGGTACCACGTCGGCATGCTGCCCTACTTCCTGGAGAAGCTGCAGGAGATCCAGGAAGGAGACGCGACCATGCTGGACAAGACGATGATCATCTACGGGTCTCCGATGGGCGACCCCAACATCCACAACCACCGTCGTTGCCCCCTCATTGTCCTCGGTAGGGCGAACGGTCAGCTGGACGGGAACCTCCACCTCAGGGCGCCGGACGGCACGCCGATGGCCAACGCCATGCTTAGTCTCATGCACAGGCTGGGCATGGATGACGTGGAGAGCTTCGGTGACAGCACCGGTGAGTTCTCGTTCTCGGCGCCGTCCTCCACCACCCAAGCCAGGTGAGTCGACCCGTGGCGAATCCGACCAGGACGAGACGGTCCCCACGGGCCTGGAGGCCGCTGGCGCTCGTGGCGGCATTGGTGCTGTCCGCCGCAGTTCCGCCCGAGTCGCCCGTGGCGGATGCAGCCATGGATGGAGACGCCGAGCGGGTCATCCAGCTCCTCAGAAGCGGTGCGGATGTCAACGGCGCTCAGGGGGACGGGATGACGGCCCTCCACTGGGCCGCGTACAACGGTTCCAGTGAGCTGGTTTCGACGCTGATGTATGCCGGTGCGAACTCCGAGGCGGTGACTCGCATCGGGAGCTACACTCCGCTCCACCTGGCGGCACGTGGCGGCTTCCCGGACGTCGTGGCTGCGCTCCTCGATGGCGGGGCCGACCCGGAAGCGGAGACATCATCGGGTGGCGCCCGTGCGGTGCATCTCGCCGCCAAGTCGGGGCGGACTAACGCATTGCGGGTCCTTGTCGACTACGGGGCGAGCATCGACGTCCGGGAGGGCAGCTGGGGTCAGACTCCGCTGATCTTCGCGGCTTCGGCGGGACGGACCGACGTCGTTCGCTTACTGCTGGAGCGCGGAGCCGACCCGTCGCTCACGACTTACGTCATGGACGTGCCCGCCATGGAGGCGGTGGACCGTACCGCTGGAGAGGTCCGGGACGAGGTGCTGGCGTCGTTCCGTGAGCGGGCCGGAAATCCTCCGAACTGGCGCCCGGACCCCAGCCAGGTCCAGGCGGCGGTGCGGGCGGCCCGGCGAATTCAACGGTCCCAGACCATCTCCGAGAGCGCACCGGAGCGACCCCAGGATCCGGAGGCCTTCGAGGGCTTTACCACGCTGGTCGGGTCGCAGGGGGGGCTCACCGCGCTTCTCCACGCCGTGCGCGAGGGCCATCACGAGACGGCGCTGGTGTTGGCGGATGGCGGCGCGGACATCGACCAGCAGAGCGCGGGTGACGGTACTGCGCCGCTGCTGATGGCGACCATCAACGGGCATTTCGACCTTGCGCTCGACCTCTTGGACCGGGGCGCCGATCCGAATCTCGCGAGCACGGCCGGGGCCACGCCGTTGTACACGGCGCTGAATACCCAGTGGGCCCCCAAGGCGCGTTATCCGCAGCAGCAGGCCTACCAGCAGCAGGAGGCTGGCTATCTGGAGGTGATGGAGGCGCTCCTGCAGGCGGGAGCGGACCCGGATGCCCGGCTCGATCAGCATCTCTGGTACATGTCCTACACGTTCGACCTGCTCGGCATCAACGCCGCCGGGTCGACCCCGTTCTGGCGTGCGGCCTACGCTACCGATGTCGACGCGATGCGACTCCTCGTGGAGCATGGTGCCGATCCGAACATCCCCACGGTGAAGCCGCCGGAGCGGCGGAGAGGTGGGCCGGCGCAACGTGAGGAAGCTGATCCGTCCGGTCTCCCGCCCGTACCCGTGGGCGGCCCGGGGGTATGGCCCATCCATGCCGCCGCCGGCGTCGGGTACGGAGAGGGTTTCGCCGGGAACGCGCACCGACACGTTCCCGACGGATGGATGCCCGCCATGCGGTACCTGGTCGAGGAGCTGGAAGTCGACGTGAATGCCCGTGACCACAATGGCTACACCGCCGTCCATCATGCTGCCGCTCGAGGTGACAATGGGATGATCGAGCTTCTGGTGGCGAACGGAGCCGATGTCATGGCGGTGAGTCGCCGCGGCCAGACCACGGTCGACATGGCGAACGGACCTGTCCAACGGATCCAGCCCTTCCCGGCCACGATCCGGCTGCTCGAGGGCCTGGGGGCGGTGAACAACAACAATTGCGTTTCGTGTTGATCTGAAGCACGAGCTGACACGGCCGTCGAGCCGCGCGCGCGTCGAGAGGCCGTCCGCGGCTCGATGCGATAGGGCCATGACCTGCCGAGGAGAAGGAACCGCTTGAAGACCTTGATCACCGCCATCGCGACGTCGGGAACCATCCTGACGGTCGTGGCAGTGGGGCCGGCTGTGCCGGAGTGGGAGGCTCATGCGTCGAATCATATCGGAGCACCCACCTCCTCGGTCCCGTCCGAGGGTCCCTCTGCGTTGGTGCTGGATGATCCGGAGGCGGAGAACGCGCTGATCGACCGATATTGCGTCCGCTGCCACAGCGACCGCCGTCTACAGGGGAATCTCTCTCTCGAGGAGTTCGACGCCGGTGCCCCGAGCGACGACCCGGCCCTCGCCGAAAAGCTGGTGGTCAAGCTGCGGGCGGAGATGATGCCGCCTCCAGGAGCCAACCGTCCAGCGGGTGACTCCTTGACTGCGTTGGTGGAGGCGCTGGAGGGCCGCCTGGACGACGCCGCGGCGTCCGATCCCAACCCCGGAGGACGCACGTTCCAGCGGCTCAACCGTGCTGAGTACGAGAGATCCATCCGCGACTTGCTGGGTCTGGAGATCGATGCCGGCGATTACCTGCCGCTCGATACCAAGAGCAACAACTTCGACAACATCGCCGACGTTCAGATGGTGTCGCCCACGCTCCTGGACGCGTATCTGACCGCCGCCGCGGAGATCAGCCGGTTGGCGGTGGGCAACCCCACGGCCACGCCGCTTGAGCGGCAGTACCGGATTCCTCGCTGGGTCTCGCAGACGGAGCGGGTCGAGGGGGCACCCTTCGGGACGCGCGGCGGCACGGCGGTGATGCACAACTTCCCCGCGGACGGCGAGTACGTCTTCCGATTCTCCTTCCACCACGAGACCACGGGAACGGCGGTGGGGAACGGACGCTCGTCCCTGGCGACGCCGGACGATCCCGAGCAGGTGGAGGTGTCCATCGACGGCGAGCGAGTAGCGCTGCTCGACATCGATCGCTGGATGCACGTGGAGAACCCCGAGGGTGTCGAGATGCGCACCGAGCCCATCCATGTCACGGCGGGCCCCAAGCGTGTCTCGGCGGCGTTCGTGAAGCGCATGGAGGGCCCGGTCCAGGACCTGGTTCGACCTCATGATTGGTCCCTGGCCAGCACCGCCATCGCTGGCTCCTACGGCGTGCTATCGCTCCCGCACATGCGCGACCTGGTCGTGGCCGGACCGTGGAACGTCACGGGCGTGACGGACCACGAGATTCGCGATCGGATCTTCGTGTGCCATCCGGGCGACGTCGAGGGACGATCCCCGGAAGCACGGGCTTGCGCATCACAGATCATCGAGAGTCTGGCCCCCCCGGCGTTCCGTCGGCCGCTCAACGACGAGGATCGCGAGGCTCTACTGGGCTTCTACGACATGGGTCTGGACGAAGGTGGCTTCGAGATCGGTGTTCGCACCGTCCTCGAGGCCATGCTCGCGAGTCCGCACTTCGTCTTCCGCTTCGAGGAAGCTCCAGAGGACATCCAGGTCGGCGATACCTACAGGATCTCCGACAACGACCTGGCCAACCGGCTCTCCTACTTCCTGTGGGGGCTGCCGCCCGACGAGGGGCTCCTCGGCCTCGCGGCCGACGGCCGACTCGCGGATTCCGAGGTTTTGGAGAGGGAAGTTCGCCGCATGCTGCGGGACGACCGCGCACAGGCGCTGAGCACGCGATTCGCCGCTCAGTGGCTGAGGCTACAGGACCTGGACAAGGTCCATCCCGACGTGCGGTTCGCGCCGGATTACCACAAGCAGTTGGCAGATGCCATGCTGCGCGAGACGGAGCTGTTCTTCACACACCTGGTGCGTGAGGACCGGAGCATGTTCGAGCTCTACACGGCGGATTACACGTTCGTGAACGAGCGGCTGGCCCGGCACTACGACATCCCAGATGTAAACGGAGAGTGGTTCCGGAAGGTCGAGTATCCCTACGACTACCGTAGGGGTATCCTCGGACACGGGGCGGTGTTGACGCTTACGTCCCACGCCGGGCGCACGTCGCCCGTGCTGCGCGGCAAGTGGATCATGGAAGTGGTGATGGGGACGCCGCCGCCGCCTCCTCCTCCGGGCGTGCCGCCTCTCGAGGAAACGTCCGACGAGGCCATCGAGGGACGGATGCTCACGACGAAGGAGCGCATGGAGGTCCATCGCGCGAACCCGACGTGCAACGCCTGTCATCGATTCATCGACCCGTTGGGGCTCGCGCTGGACAGCTATGACATGACCGGGAAGTGGCGCATCAAGGAGAACGGGGTGCCGCTCGAGACCAACGGTGAGCTGTACGACGGAACACCTGTCGACGGCCCGATGGCACTACAGCAGGCGCTTCTCGATCGTCCCGTTCTCCTGCTGCGGTCGTTCGCGTCGAACCTCATGGCCTACGGCCTGGGACGGCGTGTGGAGTACTACGATCAACCGACCATCCGGCGGATCGTGCGGGAAGCCGCCGAGGACGACTACCGAATCTCGTCGTTCGTCCTGGGGGTCGTCACGAGTGACGCGTTCCAAATGCAGCGCGCGGGGGCGGTGTCGACCGCCGTCGCCAATCCAGATTGAAGCCTGATCGGCAGCCGAGCGTTCCAATAGGAGACTAGGGGACCATGCGACTTATCACGGGCAAGAAGATCGAGCGACGCACCTTCCTCAGGGGGGTCGGAGCAACTGTGTCGCTTCCTTTCCTGGACGCCATGGTTCCTGCCGGGCTCCGGAGTGCCGAGGCCATGGCCGAGTTCGATCGGACGCGTTTCGTCGCCATCGAGCTCGTGCATGGATGCGCCGGCAGCAACGATTGGGGCGCCTCCCAGCACCTGTGGGCACCGGCCGACTCGGGCCGAAGCTTCGACTTGTCGCCGAGCGCGCTCAGCCCGCTGGATCCGTGGCGGGAGTACCTGACGATCGTCAGCAATACCGACGTCCGGATGGCCGAAGCCTTCGAGCCCAACGAGATCGGTGGGGACCACTTCCGCTCCAGTGCGGTCTTCCTCACCCAGTCACATCCGAAGCAAACGGAGAGCTCGGACGTGTTCGTGGGAACGTCGATGGACCAGCTCTACGCGCAGCGGTTCGGCCAGGACACGCCCATTCCGTCCATGCAGCTTTGCATCGAGAACGTGGATCAGTCCGGGGGATGCGCGTACGGCTACTCGTGCGTCTACACCGACTCCCTGAGTTGGGCGTCCCCCACGGAGCCTCTCCCCATGGTCCGTGATCCTCGCGTCGCCTTCGACATGCTCTTCGGCGCGGGCGGGACACCCGAGGAACGGGCGCGGCGGCGGCGCACGAGCTCCAGCATCCTGGACTGGATCAACGACGACATGCGGAGCCTGCGGCGGAATCTGGGCCCCAACGATCATGCGCGCCTCGACCGTTACCTGGACAACGTCCGAGAGATCGAGCGCCGTATCCAGGGCATCGAGGCTCAAAACACCAGCGGGGAGCAGCGGGAGCTGCCCGAGGCTCCTGCCGGCGTTCCCGATTCGTTCTCGGAGCACATGCATCTCATGTTCGACCTGCAGGCGCTCGCCTTCGCATCGGACATGACGCGGGTCTTCGCGTTCAAGACCGGCCGCGATGCGTCAGCGCGGGTGTATCCAGAGAGTGGAACGGACACACCGTTCCATCCGGCTTCCCATCATGGTGGTGTGGAGGAGCGGGTGCTGGACTTCGCCAAGATCAATCAGTATCACGTGAGCATGCTGCCCTACTTCCTGGAGAAGCTCAGCCAGATCCAGGAGGGCGACAGCACCATGTTGGATAAGTCCATGATCGTGTTCGGCTCTCCGATGGCCGATGGCAACCTCCACAACCACCGGCGTTGCCCCCTCATCGTGCTCGGGAAGGGCAACGGTACGCTCCAGGGGAACCTGCACGTCAAGGCACCGGACGGAACCCCCATGGCCAATGCGATGCTGAGCCTCATGCACAAGCTCGGCATGGACGACTTCGAGCATTTCGGCGACAGCACCGGTGAGCTCACCCTGACCGTGCCGCATACGTCCACGGAGGCTCGTTGAAGACGATGTCCATGAGCGACGGACGCACGGCCCGACACCCACGGGCCTCGCGGTGGCCGGGCAGGTTCGCGCTGATGGTTGTTGCCGCGTTGGCGCTGTCGGCGGCGACGCCACCCGAGGCGCCGGTGGCGGACGCTGCCATGCGTGGAGACGTGGAGAGGGTCCGCACCCTGCTGCAGAGTGGTGGCGACCCCGATGCAGCCCAGGGCGACGGCATGACGGCACTGCACTGGGCAGCGGAGCGCGGGGACGAAGTGGTCGCGAACCTCCTGATCGAGGCAGGGGCGGACTCGAGCCCGACGACCCGCATGGGTGCGTATACACCGGCTCACCTCGCGGCCCGTGGCGGGCACGACTTGGTCTTGAGCTCGCTACTGGCCGCTGGAGCGTCGGTTTCGGCAACCACCTCCACCGGGGCTGCTACACCGCTGCACTTCGCGGCTACTTCCGCGAATCCGGCGGTTGCGGCCCTCCTCCTGGAGCACGGTGCCGATCCCGATGCCCGGGAGGGCCAGTGGGGTCAAACACCGCTGATGTTCGCGGCGGCCGCGGGGAGGGATGCGGTCGTGAGCGCGCTCCTCGAGGGTGGGGCGGACCCGGAGGTGCGGGCGTACGTGCTGGACATGGCGGCCCGCGAAACCGAAGACCGCGCAGATCAGCTGGCGCGGGAGGAGGCTCGCCGGGCGGGGCGTCCGCGCGCGGCAGCCAACCGGCCCGACATCACGCCACCTCGCCCTGTGGAGCAACTCCTGACGGACCGAGGGGTGCAGGGTCCGAGCGGACCTCCCTCGTTCTCGGGAGCGGACCTGATCGGCGGATACGGTGGCCTCTCCGCGCTCCTCCTCGCCGTGCGCGAAGGTAGCATCCCGGCCGCCATGGCCCTCCTCGACGGCGGCGCGGACATCGACGGTCCCAGTGCCGGTGACGGGACTACGCCACTCATCATGGCCACCATCAATGGTCGTTTCGATCTGGCGATGGAGCTCATGGAGCGCGGCGCGGATCCCCATGTGGCCACGGATGCGGGCGCCACGGTTCTCTACACCGCGTTGAATACCCAATGGATCCCCAAGTCCCGGCACCCACAGCCCGCGCACTACATGCAGCAGGAGTCCAGCTATCTGGACGTGTTACGAGCTGCGCTCGGGCGGGGGGCCGATCCCAATGTGCGGCTCAAGAAGAGGCTGTGGTTCACGACCTTCAGCCGGGACATGCTCGGAGTCGACCGGATCGGGGCGACCCCGTTCTGGAGAGCCGCTTACGCTCTGGACATCGAGGCCATGCGCCTGTTGATCGACTACGGGGCCGACCCCGATATCCCCACCATGAGGCCCGAGGCGCGGCGGTTCAGCGAGTTCGATCAACCGACGGGGAACACGCCTGATGGACCGGATCCGTCGGGCCTCCCGCCGATTCCAGTGGGCGGTCCGGGCGTCTATCCCATTCACGCCGCTGCCGGCGTCGGATACGGTGAAGGATTTGCCGCGAACATCCACCGGCACGTGCCCGACGCCTGGCTCCCGGCCATGCGGTACCTGGTGGAGGAGCTGGGCGCCGACGTGAACACCCGGGATCACAACGGCTACAACGCGGTGCACCATGCCGCGGCCCGGGGCGACAACGAGATGATCCTCTACCTGGTGGAGAAGGGCGCCGACGTCATGGCCGTGAGTCGCCGGGGCCAGACTACGGTCGACATGGCGAACGGCCCGGTACAGCGGATCACGCCCTTCCCGGCCACGATCCAGCTCCTGGAGAGCCTCGGTGCCGTGAACAACCACAACTGCGTTTCCTGCTGAGAGGTCGCGCGCCGCGCCCCTCCTTGCGTGGTAGATGAGGGAATGAAAAAGGCCCCGGCGGATGTTCCGCCGGGGCCTTTCCCTTGCCCGATCGTGCTACTCGGGATCGAGTCGGCGCTCCTCAGGGCATCAGGGTCGCCATGATGTCCTCGACGCGCGTCCGGACGTCATTGTCGATGCTGACCATGAACGTGATGGCATCGTAATCCTCTTTGGCCATCCCGTGCTCCTCGTAGAGGCCATGGAGACGCTCATCCATCTCCTCGCGGAGTCGCTCACGCGCCTCAGTGTCGTGCACGGCGGCCTTCTGCGCCTGGAACTCGTCGCGGGCGGCGTTGATGGCCTGGTGCAGCTCGGCGTACTGGGTCAGGCGCTCGTCCGTCAGTTCGCTGGTCGCGTCAGCGGTCTGTTCGGCCTGGGCTTCGACTTGAGCAGCCGGCGCGGCCACGGCGAATGAAGCCGTCAACAGCGCCGTACCAAGAAAGCGGAAGCGGGCGGTACGGATTTCCATCTCTTTCATTCCTCCGGCGATTCGGTCGCTCGTGGTTGGGCTGCTGTTCTCTACCCGGGAAGGGGTGCGGGTGTTGCGCGCACCGGGCACTCCCCCGCTCGTTCCGTGTATCTTGAGCGTGACGAAGTTGAACAGGCACCTTGGACGTGAGGGTGACATCATACCTATCTATGAGTATTCCTGCCAGGATTGCGGGAACCGATTCGAGCTCTTCGTGCGAAAGGTCGGCGAGACGGCAGGCGTCGCGTGCCCCTCCTGCGAAAGCGACTCGGTGGAGCGCATGCTCTCCACACCGGCCGTGAAATCGGAAGCCACTCACGGTCTCGCCATGCGGGCCGCGAAGAAGCGAGACGCCGCACAGGGCAAGGCGCGGATGCACGCCCAGCTCAAGTATGAAGAGAGCCACGACCGCCACGGGCACTGACCCTTCGTTTCGGCGTGGACGTCGTGGGCGCTGGACCCGGGCGTTTCCTCAACGTTCCGGCGGCCGTGCGTGTCGTTCTGCACAGGGGCCTGAAGTAGGTCGGAGTCGGGTTCGCCGAACTGGCGTTGCGCCCCATCGACGGTTAGTAATTGCAGTTGAGACGAAGGGCGGGGAAGACCTGGATTCTCGGGCGCGAGGGTGGCCCTCGAGATCCTTCGCGCGGCCGGCGAACGGTTCGCGCTCGATCACTCGAAAGGACTATCGACCGGCACCAGCACTCGGGACCCCGAGGACATGAGTTGGGGCCAGCAAAGGTAGAACGGGAGGCCGGATGAAGATTGGCACCGCATTGATCGCGGCGATGGGCGCGCTGGTCATGTACGTCGGCGGGCCGGTAGCGGCGCCGCACCCCAGCGAGCCCGTACCATCGGCCGTTGCGGCACCGGCAGCCGTCGACGATCTCGCTTCGGACTTGGTCAGCAACGAGGTGATCGACCGGTACTGCGTGCGCTGCCACAGCGAGCGGCGACTTCAGGGCAATCTCTCCCTGGAGAGCTTCGACGCCACGGCTCCCGCGACGGAGGCCGAGTTGGCCGAGAAGGTGATCGTCAAGCTTCGTGCGGGGATGATGCCGCCTCCGGGGGCCAATCGCCCGGCCGGAGACACCCTCATGGCGCTGGCCATGTCGCTGGAGGACCAGATCGACGAGGTGGCCGCGGAGCATCCGGATCCCGGTGCTCGGACGTTCCAGCGTCTGAACCGTGCGGAATATCAGCGCTCGGTCCGTGAGTTCCTCGACCTGGAGATCGACGCCGGGGACTTCCTCCCGCTGGACACGAAGAGCGCAAACTTCGACAACATTGCCGACGTGCAGATGCTGTCGCCCACGCTCCTCAGCTCTTACATGAACGCCGCGGCGGAGATCAGCCGCCTGGCCATGGGGAATCCGGATGCCACGCCGCTGTCCGCCACCTACACCAATTCCGGCTACACCTCCCAGTGGGAGCGTGTCCCCGGGGCCCCGTACGGCACGCGCGGCGGGATCAGCGTGGTCCACAACTTCCCGGCGGACGCAGAATACACCATCCGGATGACCTTCGAACACACCACCACCGGTGGCGTTTACGGAGGCACCTACAAGGACGAGGACATCGAGGTGTCGGTGGACGGCGAGCGGCGGCAACTGATCCACTTCGATCGGTGGATGTCCGTGGCCGATCCGAACGGGGTCATGCTCGAGCTTCCGGAGCCGTTGTTCGTCACCGCGGGTCCCCACCGGATCACGGCGGCGTTCATCAAGAAGAACGAGGGACCGATGGAGGATGTCCTGTCGCCCCACGACTGGTCCATCGCGGACCGGCAGATCGGCGCCAGCGGCGGCTACGGGGTCACCACCCCTGCGCACATGAAGGACCTGGTGATCGGCGGGCCTTACGACATCCAGGGCGTCTCCGAGACTCCGAGCCGGGAGCGGATCCTCTCGTGCCGTCCCGCCGATGGCTCGGAGGAGCGTCCCTGTGCCTCGGAGATCATCGAGCGGCTCGGCCCCGATGCGTTCCGGCGTCCGTTGACCGACGAGGACAGGGAGGCGCTGCTTTCCTTCTATGACCTCGGGTACGCGGAGGGAGGCTTCGAGGTCGGAATCCGGACGGTGGTCGAGGCTCTTCTGGCCAGCCCGGACTTCATTTTCCGGTTCGAAGAGGCTCCGGAAGGTGTCCAGGTCGGTGACGTGTATCAGATCTCCGACCTCGACCTCGCGTCTCGTCTCTCCTATTTCCTCTGGGGTCTTCCCCCGGACGACGAGCTGCTCGACCTGGCGGCCCAGGGCCGACTGTCGAATCCCGAGGTCCTGGATGGCCAGGTCGACCGGATGCTGGAGGATCCGAGGTCCGAGGCCCTGGCCACCCGCTTCGCGGCTCAGTGGCTGCGCCTGGACGATCTCGACAAGGTCCACCCGGACCGGCTCATGTTCCCGGACTTCCACGAGCAGCTCAAGGACGCGATGCGCCGAGAGACCGAGCTGCTGTTCGACTACCTCGTGCGGGAAGACAAGAGCTTCTTCGAGCTGTATACCGCCGACTACACCTTCGCCAACGAGCGCCTGGCCCGTCACTACGGAATCCAAGGAGTGACCGGTGACCAGTTCCGCCGGGTGTCGTACGCGGACGACACCCGCCGGGGGCTCCTGGGTCATGGAAGCGTCCTGACGCTGACGTCGCACGCCGGACGGACTTCTCCGGTGTTGCGCGGCAAGTGGATCATGGAGGTCGTCATGGGGACGCCACCGCCGCCGCCGCCGCCTGGTGTGCCTCCGCTCGAGGAAACCACCGAAGCTTCGGTGGAGGGTCGGGTCCTGACGACCAAGGAGCGCATGGAACAGCACCGTGAGAACCCGACGTGCAACGCATGCCATCGTTTCATTGATCCGATCGGCCTCGCCCTGGACAGCTATGACGTGGTCGGGCAGTGGCGGATCAAAGAGGACGGCGTTCCTCTGGATACGAATGGAGAGCTCTACGACGGGACGCCCGTGACCAGCCCGCTGTCGCTGCAGCAGGCGCTGCTGGACAGGGACGTGCTTCTGGTCCGGTCGTTTACGTCCAATCTCATGGCGTACGCCCTCGGTCGGCGTACGGAGTATTTCGACCAGCCGACGATCCGCTCGATCGTCGCGCAGGCCGAGGAACAGGACCATCGGATGTCCGCCTACATCAAGGGTGTCGTCGAGAGCGACGCCTTCCAGATGCAGAGGGCGGGTTCGGTCGCGGACGTAGCGACCAGCCAAAATCATCAGTGATCGAGAACGGTTTCTCAGACGAACGCTAGGAGAGCGAGACCATGGAATTCATCACCGGAAGGCACCTTCCCCGCCGGACGTTCCTGCAAGGCATGGGAGCCTCCGTCGCGTTGCCGTTGCTCGATGCGATGCTGCCCGCAGGCCGTGGATGGTCCACCATGAAGGACGAGGTGGACGCGACCCGGCTCGTGGCCATCGAGATGGTACACGGGGCGGCAGGCTGTAACGACTGGGGCGCGACCCAGAACCTCTGGGCACCGGCGGAGGTCGGGAGCGACTTCGACTTGAGCCCCACGTCCCTCCGGTCCCTGGAGGAGTGGCGGCAGTATCTGACCGTCGTGAGCAACACCGATGTGAGGATGGCCGAAGCCTTCCAGCCGAAGGAGATCGGGGGGGACCACTTCCGGTCCAGCGCCGTGTTCCTGACGCAAGCACACCCGAAGCAGACCGAGGGCTCCGACGTGTACGTCGGAACGTCGCTCGACCAGATGTTCGCCCAGCGCTTCGGCCAAGATACGCCGATTCCGTCGATGCAGCTCTGCATCGAGAACATCGACCAGTCCGGTGGCTGCGCGTACGGATACACCTGCGTCTATACCGATTCCATCAGCTGGGCCTCGCCGACCGAGCCGCTTCCCGTGATCCGTGATCCGCGGGTGGCGTTCGAGCAGCTCTTCGGCGCCGGTGGCACAGCGGAGGAGCGTGCGCTTCGTCGCCGTACGGGCAGCAGCATCCTGGATTGGGTGACGGGGCGGGTGAACGAGCTCAAGCGCGACCTGGGCCCGAACGACCGCGACCGACTCGAGCGGTATCTCGACAACGTCCGGGAGCTGGAGCGGCGCATCGAGCTGGTCGAGGCGCAGAACCGGAGCGGCGAGGTGCGCGAGCTGCCTGAGGCGCCCGCCGGCGTGCCCGACTCGTTCGAGCAGCACGTCCAGCTGATGTTCGACGTTCAGGCACTCGCCTTCGAGTCCGACGTCACACGAGCCTTTTCGTTCAAGATGGGACGGGACTCGTCGGCCAGGGTCTTCCCGGAGAGCGGCACGGACAAGCCGTTCCATCCGGCTTCCCACCACGGTGGGAACGAGGAGGCCATCCTCGACTTCGCGAAGATCAACACGTACCACGTCAGCATGCTGCCGTACTTCCTGAACAGCCTCAGCAAGATCCAGGAGGGCGAGAGCACCCTGCTCGACAAGACCATGATCATCTACGGCTCGCCCATGGGTGACCCGAACCTGCACAACCATCGTCGGGCACCGCTCATCGTGCTCGGTGGTGCGAACGGGCGTCTGGAGGGGAACCTCCACCTCCGTGCGCCGGACGGCACGCCCATGGCCAATGCCATGCTGAGCATGCTCCACAAGCTCGGGATGGACGACCTGGAGGCCTTCGGCGACAGCACCGGCGAGTTCGCGCTGGGTGGTGACGGATCGCTCGCAACGGCGATGGGGCGTTGAGCCGCGGCCGTCGAGGGCAAGGAACGCAACTGGATCGGATACCGGGGAGATGAAGATGAGAATGCGATCATTCGCGAGCGCCTTCGGGGTCATGATGGTGACGCTTCTCGCGTCCGGCGCGGTCCCTCCGGAAGCTCCTTTGGCGGACGCCGCCATGCGCGGCGATCTGAGCCGTGTCGAAGTGTTGCTGCAGCAGGGCGCGGACGTCAACGCGGCTCAGGGCGATGGGATGACCGCGCTCCATTGGGCGGCCGAGCTTGGGCACGCGGACATGGCAGCGCGGATTCTCGAGGCCGGGGCGGACGTATCGGTGAAGACCCGAGTCGGTGACTACACACCACTTCATGTAGCGGCCAGGGGAGGGCATGCCGACGTAACCAGGGTGCTCTTGGAGGCCGGAGCCGATCCGTCGATGCGTACCGGCACGGGTGGAACCATGCCGCTCCATTTCGCGGCGTCCACTGCCAGTGAAGAGACCGTGGCGGCACTTCTGGAATTCGGAGCCTCGGTCGATTCGCGAGAAGAGCATTGGGGTCAGACGGCGCTGATGTTCGCCGCGTCGGCAGGGCGGATGCCCACCGTGCGCACGCTTCTGGCAGCCGGTGCGGAGGTCAACGCCGCGAGTGGCGTGATGGACATGAGGCAGCGCGCTGCAGAAGACCGGGCCGCCGGCCAGATCCGCGACGAGATCATCGCTGGCTTCCGGGCCGAAGCAGGGGTGGGCCCCGATGAGGCCTGGGCCCCGACGCCCGAGCAGGTTCAGTACGCCCTGGAAGAGGCCCGTAAGCTCTCCGAGGAGCGGGTCGGTGAATCGCTCCGGACGTTGCGCTCGGCCTTCACCGCGCCTCAGGTTCAAGTGGATCAGCCCATCCCGGTGGACGAGGAGGAAGTCGGCCAGGAAGAGGCCACTCTCGAGGAGGAGTACGACAACTCCTACCCCGGGCTCGTAGGCGCGCAGGGAGGCCTCACTCCGCTGCTGCACGCCGTGAGAGAGGGTCATGCCGATATCGCCCTCGCACTCATCGACGCCGGGGCGCACGTCAACCTCCCGAGCGGTGGAGACCAGACCTCACCGCTGCTCATGGCTGCGATGAACGGGCATTTCGACATGATGTTCGAGCTGCTCGAGCGCGGTGCCGATCCCAATCTCGCAAGCCACGCGGGCACGACTCCTCTTTTCGCTGTCATCAACACGCAATGGGCACCCAAGGCGCGGTATCCGCAGCAGCGTGCCTATCTACAGCAGGAGGCCACGCACCACGACGTGATGCGCGCCCTTCTCGATGAAGGCGCCGATCCGAACACGCGTCTGACGAAGCACCTGTGGTTCATGGAGTACACGTTCAGTCACCTCGGCATCGATATGAGGGGAGCCACGCCGTTTTGGCGGGCTGCCCACGCCCTGGACGTCGAGGCCATGAAGATGCTGGTGGATGCCGGGGCAGACCCGAGCATTCCCACCATGAAGCCCCCCCAGCGTCGTCGGTATGCCGACGCCACGGATCAGTCGGGCAGGGAAGATCCCTCGGGTCTCCCACCGGTGCCCACCGGCGGGCCGGGCGTCTACCCGATTCACGCGGTCACCGGCCACGCCTACGGCACCGGCTACGCGGGCAACTCACACATGCACGCCCCGGACTCGTGGATGCCCGCGGTGCGGTACATCGTGGAGGAGCTCGGCGCGGATGTGAATGCTCGGGATCACAACGGGTACACGCCGCTTCACAACGCCGCAGCGCGGGGCGATGTCGAGATGCTGGAGTATCTGGTCGAGCAGGGAGCCGATCCGATGGCGATCAGCCGCCGCGGGCAGACCACGGTGGACATGGCGAACGGGCCGGTGCAGCGTGTTCAGCCGTTCCCGGCGGCCATGGAGTATCTGGAGAGCCTCGGGGCGAAGAACAACAACCGGTGCCTGTCCTGCTGAATGGGATAAGTCGCTAGACTTCGCTGTTCCTCCAGAGGGCCCGGGCGTCTCGTACGCCCGGGCCCTCTTCGCGTATCCCGTATCCGATAGGGCGCATGCCTTGCGGGTGGGGTGCCCTCCCACGTACGGTGTCGATCCGGTAGGACGGAAAAACGCAGTTCTGAGCGATGAGGAGGCGTCTGATGAACAAGGTCTCGAAGCGCGTTCGATTCTTGGCAGGGGTGAGCGTCGCACTGGTGGCGGCAGCTGCCCCACTCACGGCACAGGAGTCGGCCGCCCACCGGCACATGGGTCACGTGGCGGACGGGTTCTCCAACACCCCGGAAGGACAGGGCCTGTTGCCTATGGCCCTGGCCGAGGCTGCGGTAGCCCGTCAGCACGCGGAGTTCGCGCTCCGCAATCCCTCTGATCTCAGCTCGGTGCAGCGCCACGCGGGGCACGTCCTGCACGCCATCGACCCGTCGCGGATCGATGGGGGTCCGGGCGCGGGGTACGGGGTGGTGAGAGCCGCGTCGGGAATCTCCCAGCACATCGATATGGCGGGTGCAGATGAATCCGCCTCCGAGAACGTCTTCACACACGCCGCCCACGTGTCCGCAGCCGCCACCGGTGCGGTCGATCGCGCCGAACGGGCCGCGGAGCTTGCGGAAGCCATCATGGCCTCCGGCTCAGCGGAGGAGGCTGCCGAGTTGCTGAATGAGCTCAGCGGGGCGCTGGACGCAATGGTCGACGGGCACGACGCCAATGGCGACGGCCGTATTGGCTGGCAGAGAGAGGAAGGCGGCCTGGCTCAGGCCGAGCGGCACATGGCCCTCATGAAGCGCGGCGAGGGCATGGAAGGCTGAGACCCCGCTGATTCTGGCGGACAATCTCCTCTGGGGTGATGGTGTGGCGCTTCCGGGCCCGGGTCGGCCCGACGGTGCCGGCTCGGGTCATTCGCTGCCGTCTGTGATCTCCACCTGAACGGTGTCAGCGCGTGTGCCGATGCTGGTCACCACCCGGCCGACGACTTCGAACGTCCCTGCTACCGTATAGGCGTACCGCAGCGTTCCGGCGCGTTCCACCTCGTTGAACGTCTCGGCCAGCACAGTGTCGGCGACGCCGTCGCCGTAGTCTAGGATGACTCCGCCGATGCTGGTGCCCGTGGCTTGGTAGGTGAAGTCCAAAGAGTCGCCCACGATGGCCGTCGACGGGCTGGCTTCCAGCGTGAATGTGAGCGGGCGCGTCCCGGTGATGGAATCGTCGAGACACGCGGCGGTAGATGCGGCCAGAAGGAGAGCCGTAAGGGCAACAGGTCTAATCATGGTCGGTCGCGCGGGCTACGGTGGGTGGAAGAGAACCATCCGCGAATGAATAACGCCCCCGGAGCGGCAACGGTAGAGTCTCGACCGGGTCCGCTGCCGCCCGGCGGCGCGGTGACGTGCGGGGAATCCGCGGTGGCGTCCGCGTAGTTCATGATCACACCGAGCAGCAAGGCGGGCCGAAGGGGTCTCACGTCCCAAGGTGTCCGGGCTGCGCCCCGGGTAGGGCCGAAGGGTAACCGGCAGCGCGATCAGGTAACCAGCTGGTCCTACGAGAAAAGAAGACGGCCACCGGAGCTCTCGCCCCGGTGGCCGCCTTCGCGCGCGGGGACTTCTCAGGATCCCGTTAACACTCCGGCGTCATCAGCCTCCTGCTGCTGACGGCACGTTCGGATTGGAGTCACGCTCGTCGTCCGGAACGTCCGCGCAGCCCGACGGAGTGGCCGCGAACGGAGTGGCCGTGACGTTGAAGTCTGCCAGGCGCATGTCGCCGCCTAGGCCCTGACCTGCACCCGTGGCCGACCAACGCCGCATGTCACCCGAGCGGCGGCCCGATCCCCACGGCTCAATGCCACGATCGCGCAGCCTGGCTCGGAGCCAAGGACTCCTGAGACGTGCATTCCAGACGGCTTCCTACCCGTCACCGACTGGCCGGTCACCGCGAAAAAAAGTTCGGCCGCCGAAGCACGAGGCTTCGACGGCCGAACCGACCGAACCGCCTACCCGCGGAGCTGGCTCCGCGGGTAGGACAACCGCTACCGGATCAAGATCATCCGGAGGCAGGAACGTTCGGGTTCGAGTTACGCTCGCTGTCCGGAACGTCGGCGCAGACGGAGCGCGGGTAGACTGGGTTCTCGAACAGGGTGCTCGTCGACTCGAAGTCGGGTAGCGTGGCCATCACGTCCGCGCTCCAGTTCTGACTTCCGATCGGTCCGCTGGGGTCGAGCCCCCAACGGCGCTGGTCTCCCCAGTGGCGGCCTTCGCCCCAGTTCTCGAGGCCGCGCTCGCGCATGAGCGCCTGCACCGCGTTGGCCGCGGCACCGGGGAAGTCGGCGTTGATGTCTCCGGAGAGGCCATAGCTCGTCCGGAGGTCGGCGATGATGGCTAGCCCGGCGGGACCGTCACCACCCTGGATTGCGGCCTCCGCCTCGATCAGACGCATCTCGGCACCGGACGCCAGCTCGATGTCGGCGTCACCGTTGAGATACTTGTCCTGATTCAGGTACGGAACCTGACCGAATCCCTGAACCGCGAAGTTGGCGTAGTCCTGGCCCGTCGCAATGACCGGAACGCGCGGGTCACCCGAATCAAGCGAGTAGCTCGGGGCGGACGGAATCCCCGTCTTGGACTCGCTCGTGCTGACCGGCAGAATCCCGTCGATCACCGGGTCGCCCCATCCGTCCGTGTTTCCGCCGTAGAACGTGAACAGCATGGAGTAGGCGAAATACGGGACGCCCTCGTTCGCGTAGTAAAGCTGGTTCCGCGTCTCGGGATCGATGTCGTCCATGTTGATGCTGAAGGACCACATGTTGTCCGTGATCTGACCGGCATCGGCCGCCGCACCGGCCCAGTCACCCCTCCACACCTTGATCTGCGCGCGCCCGGCATACCCGGCCATCCGCAGATCGGGGTCCGCCGCGGTGTTGATCGCGGTGGTGAAGAAGCCCTCCGCCGTGTTCAGCCGCGCCGTGCTCGACTCGAGTCCACCGAGCTCCTCCTCGGAGAACACCGTCTCACACCAGGTCTCCGCGATGACGCGATAGGAGAATCCGGCGTACAGATACCCGAGAGCAAGAACATCCGGGTCGACCGGATCTTCCGACGTCGTCAGGATGTCGATCGCCGACTCGGCGATGAAACGCGCCTGGATCATGTCGTTATAGAACGACCCCTGGCCCGGGTCTCCACCCGGGACGAGGTGACCACCCTGTTCCAGCGGCGAGTGGCCCAGGGACCCGGTGGTTCCACCCGGGTAGATCTGACGGCTGATCAATGCCGACGTGTAGGAGATGCTGTTGAGGCCCTCGGCCAGCCTACGACCAGCTCCGGTCACGAGCGCCTCGTGGGACGACGCTGCAGACAGGAACTCCTGCTGCACCGGACCGGGGTTGGTTACGTCGCACCCGGTAAGGGCGACACCAGCGGCGATCGTACAGATCGTGCGAAGTGTCTTGTTCATTTGGAAAAATCTCATGAGTCGTCCTCTTAGAACGTGATCCGGAGAGCGAAACGCACAGTCGTCGGTGCGACCGTACGCTCCGTCGCCCCGATACCGGTCGAGTTCGCACCCTGGTTTCCGAGGACCTCAGGATCCATCCAAGGGATCTCACGGGTCCAGAGGTACGAGTTGTTCAACGAGATCGTGAGCGTCGAGGCACTCACGCGATCCGGGAACGCAAAGTCCATCGGAACCGTCGCGGAGACGCTGCGGAGCTTGAAGTAGTCCGCGTCCCACCAGTAGTCGTCCGCCAGGGACGGCGTGCAGCGGGCCCTCCAGACCGCGGGAAGCTGGTCCTGGAGCGCGATTCCGGCATCCGCATCCGTGTAGAACGGGTTGCAGATCGGCGAACGGACCGAGCGCCCGATCGCGATCGGGTTCACAGCCATAACGTTACCGCCGCGGTACTCACCGGTCGCCGCCAGCGTAATGCCGTACGGAAGACGGACCCGCGTGTTGAGGCTGATGTTGTGCGTCGGCAGCTGCGGCCCGACGAAGACGTCGTTGTCCAAGCAGGGGGTTCCTGCCGGCGTGCTGTCCGAGCAGTTCGGCACGCCCTGGGCGGCCGTCGTGAGGGTCTGCTTGAAGGTGACCGTGTCCGAACGCTCCACCGGCACGGGCTGACCTTCCTCGATCCAGCCGCTGAGGGCTGAGAACGGTGCGGCGCCACCGAGGTCGACGACCTTCGACTTGTTGTACGTGAAGTTCACCCCGACATCCCAGCCGTAGTCGGCCGTCTCGATGATCCCGAAGTTCGTTCCGATCTCGATACCGTAGTTGTTCAGCTCACCGACGTTTTCGAGCTGCGACTGCGTGAACCCGGTCGACGGCGGCTGCGTGACGTCCATCAGCGCGTCGGTCGTGGTCTGGTTGAAGTACGTGAACTGGCCGCTGATGCGGTCGTTGAGCCACGAGCCGTCGAAGCCGAACTCGAACTCCGACGTCACCTCGGGACCGAGGTCCGGGTTACCCACGTTCTCGGGCACAAACGCCGGTGAGCCACCGTAACCGGCCGGCTCCCACGTCCGAACCGCGTCGAACGCGCCCGGCGCACGGCCGGACTGACCGTACGCTGCACGGAGCTTGATCTGGCCGAACCCTTCGGGCCAGAAATCCTCGTCAGACAGCACCCAGCTCAGGCTGGCCTTGGGGTATACCTGGAGGCCGAAGCCCTCACCGAAGGCGCTGTTGCCGTCCACGCGCACACCGAGCGTGAGGAAGTACTTGTTGGTGATGTCGAGCACGTTCTGGAAGAAGAATCCTGCGTTCCAAACGCGCTGGCGATCTTCCTCGGCGATCTTGATCGAGGCGGAGCTGATCGTGGGCTCCTCGGCGCCGGGGAAGTCCTCACCCCAGCCCTCGAGCTCACGGGTCTCGTCACCGACCGCCTGACCACCCCAAGAGAAGTTGGTGCGGAGCGCGTCGGAGATGTCGTAGCTGTACGTGCCCACGTAGTCGAACGTCAGGAGACGGTTCTGCCACTGGTTGTTGAGGAGCGCGCCGCGGGGACGCTGCCTGAAGCCGTACGGACGGAGGTTACGAGCTTCCTGCTGGGAGAAGTCGTACCCGATCGTCAGGCGGTTCGTCAGGTCCGTGAGCGGCGAATAGGTGATGGTACCGCCCGTCGTGAAACGCTCGATGCGCTGCTGAATGTCGAACGGGAGCACCTCGCCCACGCGGAGGAAGTCCTCGTCGCTCTGGTAGTTCCGCTCGCGGCGGAAGGTGTTCAGCGTGATGCCCTGGGCGTTGTTCCCGGTGGGCGTGTTCTGCTGCCACTGGTTCGTGTAGCCCGTGTTCCACTGGAGCTGCAGGTCGCTCGAGGGCGAGAAGGTGAAGTTACCACGCACCACCCACTTCTCGAGCTGGTCGTTGGGAAGGATGCCGAGACCGTTCTCGTATCCGCCGGAGGCGAAATACTGCAGGTTCTGCTGGCCACCGCGAACGGAGAGCGAGTAGTTCTGCGTGTGCATGGCGTGCCCCTCGCGATCCTGCCAGTACGGATTCGGAGAGAGCTGGCCGCCACGGGCGACGTAGTCGGCGATCGCCTCGGAGCACCCACGCTCGACCGTGCAGCCCGGCGCCGGATTGTCCTGGAGGTTCAGACGGACCTGGTCGGACCAGTCACCACCACCGAGGCCGAGCCACCCATCACGCATGAACTGCTCTGCGAACATGTAGTTCGAGGCCGCATAGTCCGCGCAGTCGAAGCCGGACTCCGGGAAATCGGCCACCCGGGAGCAGTTTCCACCGCGATAGGGGTTACCGAAGACTGGCGACCAACCCGTTCCCTGCTGGATCTCGGCGGTCCAGACCGGCGCGCCGACCGAGCCACGCTTCGTGAACACCTGGATCACGCCGGCTGAAGCCTCCGTGCCGTAGAGCGTCGTCGCTGCCGAGCCCTTAATGACCTCGATGCGCTCGATGTCGTTTGGGTTGAGGGCGTCGAGCGGGCTCACGGTGATGTTCGCGCCACGGCCGGCACGGTAGTCACGACCCGCCGTCTGCGGAAAGGCACCGCTCATGATCCGCACGCCGTCGATGTAGATGATCGGCTGGTTGGACATGGAGACGGAGGAGTTACCACGAAGGACGATGCGCTTACCCTGGCCCAGCTCACCCGAGGAACCCGTCACCTCGATCCCCGGCTGAGAAGCCTGCAGGATGTCGGAGGTGCTGACCGGACGGTCCGGGACATTCGAGATGTCGATCTGGGCGATCGAGTTACCGACCTCGCGGCGACGCGAGGCACCGGCAGTACCCGTCACGACGATCTCGTCGAGGCCCAGCGCCTGCGGCTCGAGCGAGAACGTGACCTGAACCGACGCGCCTGCTTCGACCTCGACCTGCTGACTGGCGGCGGCGTAGCCGATCCGCTCAGCGCGCAGCTCTTGGGAGCCGGCGGGCACGTTCAGGATGATGAAACGACCGTCCGCCCGGGACAAAACGCCGACCTGGGCAGTCGGAATGAAGATCTGGACCTCGCCCAGGGGGGCTCCCGACCCGGCGTCGGTGACCTGACCGACGATCTGGCCGGTCTGGGCCTCCACCTGGGCGGGGCCGAAGCCCACGAGGGCCGCTAGCGAGAGTCCCGCCAGCCAGCCGAGCCGACGGCGGGCGCGTTGCCCCCCCGCCGGCTTCCTGTTTACGAACCTTGGTACCTGCATCACTTACTCCTGGGTTGGAGCGGACAAAAGACCCGAGCCCGCCCGGTTACCTCTCGCGAGAGGCGCTCGCGGGTGGAAGCTCGGGTTGCGCTGGACCGCCAGATGGCACATGAAAATACGCCACCGGGCGTGCCCGGCAGATCTAGGTATGACCGAACCGTGGTGAGATCCTCCAAACATCTTCAGCTTTCGAAAGACGACAGAGGCTTTTCGACACCCAGAGGATAGGTATCCAGTCCCTCACAAGTCAAGTAAAACCAGGCAATTTTCCGCGGGTTCCAAGCGGCGCGTCAGCGACCGATCGGGACTGAGATGAAGGGGATGGGGATACGGTTCTCCAGCGGACCACCCGGGTCGCCGCCGTCGGATTCGCCGAATGCTTCCATGATTTTGAAGATGACGAATGCCGAGCCACCCACCGCGCCTGCCACCCAGAAGCCCGTCATGGTCACGTCCAGCTCGCGCCGTTCGACCTGGAGGATCTCGCTGACCGGGATGCGGACGGTCTGGTCCAGGGAGACGGTATGGAAGCCATCCCGCCGCTGTCCGACCGGGACCCTCAATAAGAGATCCGAGCCCTCAAGTTCGAGGAGCGTGCCGCGGACGGTGGGTACCTCACCTTCAATCGTGGTGGCCTGAGCGAGGTCGGTCGCCCCCTGTCGGGTCACCAGCAGTCGTACATCGTCCCCGGGCGGTGTGACGTCGAGGGCCGTAGGGACGTAACGGAAGCAACCCGACAGGAGGAGGACGGCGAGAATCGCTGTCGGGCCGAGTGCCTTCACGGATCTGGTCAAGGGATGCCTTGGACTGGAGGTAGGTGCCAGCGATCGCACGATCCAGCGGGGGTGCGTCGGCCGGTCTAGTGAAGCGACCGGAAGATACGGTTGGCCAGGGTCGTTAGCACGGGTACCCCCATCCCGAGCATCACTGCGCCTGCCGCCTGGCTTCCGTCCGTACCGTGAATAACGAGCATGTACCCGGATGCAAGACCGAGGGCGGCCGTGAGCGACATGGGCGTGATGCGTCCGGCTGAACGATCCGTGGCGCCGCCCCATCGTGCGGCCAGAGCGCTCGCCACGGCGGGCAGGCCCAGCGCCACGAGTCCGATCCCGGCGGTCGTCGCTCCGCCACAGCGGGTGCGCAGGCCCAATGATCCCGCTTCGGTCCGCCACATGCACTGGTGAGCGAGCACCAGGCCCGCGCCGACTCCGAGGGCGTTCGCCAGGAAGGCCCTCACGAACGTCCCCTTCCACGCGTACGGATGGTCTTCTCCGGACCAGTCGAAGAAGGCGCTTTCGGGTGCGGCGGGTTGGGGGCCGCGGCGCCGCGCCGGTCCAGGCGGTCGTCGGGTCTCGATGAGCAGGACGCCATTCCCGGAGATGCTCCCGTACCGCGCTCCGGCTTCCGCAGCGGAAAGAATCTCCATGCTCTCGACGTCGTTCGGCGACAGGGTCGCGAGCAGAAGCCCTGGTTCGGCGATCCGCACCCCATCCATGAAGACCGTGAGCTCACGGCACGGTCCGGTCCCGGAGCGGGCCCCGCGAAACTCGACGCAAGCGCCGCCGAACCATCCTTCGCGCAACGAGGCCCCCGGGATCTCCTGCCGCAGGACTTCGCCCAGGTTCCGTCCGGTACGGTGGGCCAGGTCGATGGCGGGACGCTCGACTTCGTTGACCTGCGCGCCGGAGGTCGCTTGACGTCGGTCGACCTCCGTGAGGGTCTCGACCAGCAGGGGCGCCAGCTCGATCGCCTGCGTGGAAAGACGTGCTTCCAGGATCAGCCGGTCCGCATTCGGTACGAGCACGAGGCGGTCGTGCTCACCGTAGGCGAGATGGCTGAGAAGCAGCCTTTGCTGGCCCGGCGGCACGTCCGGGAGGCGAAATCTGCCGCCATCATCGGAAAGGGCTTCGATCGCGGTCTCCGCGACCCTGATTCTCACGTCCGAGATCGGAGTGCCGGTTGCCTGGTCCACGACCCGGCCAAGGACGATTCCGGGCGTGCTGCTCCGCTCGCCTGCTCGATCCTGTGCGAGGAGCGCTCCCGTCGATGCCCCGAAGGCCGTGAGGCAGGCCAGCACAGCGACAAGTAGGCGCCTGCCACACGGAGCCACGCGGACCGGAGACGGTCGCGGAGCCACTCGGTTGGCCCGGCGGCCTCGGCTCAGATGGGGGGTAGAGTTCATCGTCTTGCTCGGCCAGGTGGGACCCGCAAAGGACGTACACGGTCCTCGGGTTCCGGTTCCCGTCGCTCGCGCCGGGTCCGGTTCCGTTGCATCATGACATCTTCACGACCCCTCACATCCGAGGCGGATGCAGCCATGACCCAACCCGCGCCCCGGGACCCGCGGTATCCCGTGGGCCCCTTCGAAGCTCGAGGCCGTCCCCTCTCCGCGGCGGAGCGAGCGGAGCGCATCGGCGTTCTGGAGGCTCACCCGGCCCGCGTGCGGTCGCACGTCGCGGACCTGAGCGCCGCGCAGCTGGACACTGCCTACAGGGAAGGGGGATGGACCGTTCGGCAGCTCACACACCACCTGGCGGATTCGCATCTCAATGCCTATTGCAGGTTCCGGCTGGCGCTGACGGAGGACCATCCGACCATCCGGCCCTATGATCAGGATGCCTGGGCGCGACTTGCCGACGCCAGGGAGGCTCCGGTCGAGGGTTCGCTGGAGCTGCTCGACAGTCTGCACGGCCGGTGGGTGATGCTGTTGCGATCCATGGAGCCCGAGGATTTCGCCCGCAGGCTGAGGCATCCGGAGATCGGCGATGTCACGTTGGACGACATGTTGGACTCCTATGCTTGGCATTGTGCGCATCACGAGGCCCACCTGTCGGGTGCGCGTGTGCGTGGCGGATGGTGAGGGTCCGCCGGGCTTGACCGTCCCCTGGCGCCCGCTACCGTTCGGACGCGTCTACGCCGTGTCTTCCTGCCCCACTCTGTGCTATGACCTCTCTTCTTGACGAGCTTCGCTGGCGCGGGCTTCTCCAGGATGCCACCCAGGGCGTCGAGGAGCACCTCGCCGAGGGTCCGCGCGTGGGATACATCGGCTTCGATCCCACGGCGCGCAGCCTGCACGTCGGCTCACTGCTGGTCATCATGGGGCTCGTGCACCTCCAGCGGGCGGGCCATACCCCCATCGCGCTGGTCGGTGGCGGGACGGGTCTCATTGGAGATCCGTCCGGGAAGACCGCAGAGCGTCAGCTTCTGACGCCAGAGGCCGTGGGCGAGAACGCAGAGGGACTTCGAGCCCAGCTCGAGCACTTCCTCGATTTCGAGGGCGTTTCCAACGCGGCCCGGATGCGGAACAACCTCGACTGGCTCGGAGGGTTGAGGCTCGTGGAGTTTCTCCGCGACATCGGCAAGCACTTCTCCGTGAATCAGATGATGGCCCGGGAGTCGGTGAAGCGCCGGCTCGAGAACGAGGAATCCGGGATCTCCTACACGGAGTTCAGCTACGCGCTGCTCCAGTCTTTCGACTTTCTAGAGCTCTATCGCCGCGAGGGGTGCACCCTCCAGATGGGCGGAAGTGACCAGTGGGGGAACATCACCGCAGGTATCGATCTGGTGCGCCGCGTGGAGGGCGATCGCGCATACGGTGTGGTGATGCCCCTGGTGACGAATGCTTCCGGGGCCAAGTTCGGGAAGTCCGAGGGAGGGAACGTGTGGCTCGATCCGGAGCTCACCTCGCCCTACGCCTTCTACCAGTTCTGGGTGAATACCGAGGACGCGGACGTGGTGCGCTACCTCAAGTACTTCACGCTCATGAGCAGGGACCGCATCGGCGAGCTGGAAGATGCGGTCGAGCGCGAACCCCACCGGCGCGCCGCCCAAAAGGCCTTGGCGGAGGAAGTCACCGCCCGCGTGCATGGTGAATCGGGGCTCGCGGGAGCCCGCAGAGCGACCGACGCGCTCTTCGGTGGGAGCCTCGACGGCCTCGGGTCTTCGGAGATCGCCGAGATCTTCGCCGATGTTCCCTCGACCCGGCTCCCGCGCTCTGCCTTCGAGGGAGAGGGGATGGCTGTGGTGGACCTGCTGGTGGATACCGGCCTGGGCTCTTCGAAGGGGGACGCACGTCGCTCGCTGGAGGGTGGCGGGATCTACCTCAACAACGAGCGGGTGGAAGGTGTTCACGCGCGTGTCCGGGCCGAGCGCTCCCTGGGCGGGCGTTATCTGGTGCTCAGGAAGGGGAAGCGCAGCTACCACCTCGTGGAGTTGCTGGCTTGAGCCACCCGCGTGCCGCGGAGGCGGAGTACGATCTCATCGTCGTCGGCTCCGGTATCGCGGGCCTTTACGCGGCTCTCGCAGCCCCGGGACGGGTGCTCGTGGTCACGAAGGGCGGAATCGAGGAGGCATCCACCCGCTACGCGCAGGGCGGAATCGCGGCGGCGGTGGGCCCTGGCGACGATCCGAGCCTCCACCTGAAGGACACGCTCGAGTCCGGAGCCGGATTGGTGGACGAAGCGGCGGCGCGCATCCTCTGCTACGAGGCGGCCGACCGGGTCGCGGACCTGGTTCGTTACGGAGTCCGGTTCGACACTGCGGACGGAGAGGTCGAGCTCGGGCGCGAGGCGGCCCACTCGAAGGCGCGCATCCTCCATGCCCGGGGCGACTCGACGGGACTGGAGATCGAGCTGTCGTTGTCCTCCCTGGCTCGGCAGCGGGGTACGGTGCTCGAGCACGCCTCGGCCAGTCGGATCGTGAAGCGCGACGGCCAGGCCGTCGGCGTCGAGGTCTTCTTCCACCGGGAGGGGATCCACCGGACCTATGCCGCTCCGGTGGTCGTGCTCGCCACGGGTGGGGCGGGGCGCATGTACCGTACCACGACGAATCCCCCCGTCTCAACGGGTGATGGTGTTTCTCTGGCCTACGAAGCCGGGGCAGACATCATGGACATGGAGTTCACCCAGTTCCACCCGACGGCGCTGGTGCTCCCGGGGCATCCCGTGTTCCTCATCTCCGAAGCCGTGCGCGGCGAGGGAGCGCTCCTCTTCAACACGCGTGGCGAGCGCTTCATGCCCAGCTACGCGCCCGAGCGGGCCGAGCTCGCCAGCCGGGACATTGTCGCGCGCGCGGCGCTCAGCGAGATGCTGAAGACCGACAGCGACCATGTCCTACTCGACGCTACGGGCCGTGACGCGGGGTGGTTGGCTGCTCGCTTTCCGAACATCTACACGACCTGCCTCGAGGCCGGGCTGGACATGGCGCGGGATCGCATCCCGGTGTCGCCGGCGGCGCACTACACCATGGGCGGGATCCGCACCAACACTTGGGGGGAGACCACCGTGCCCGGGCTGTTCGCCGTGGGCGAGGTGGCGTGCACCGGCGTGCACGGCGCAAATCGCCTCGCCTCGAACTCTCTTCTGGAGACCGTCGTTTTCGCACACCGGGCCGTGCAGCGGATCGTCGACCCCCCGGCGCCCCTGCCGGATCCGCCGGATCCTCACCCAGGGGCCCGCTCCCTTGCCACGGGCGAGGCCGCCGGCGGTCCGGCGACCCGGGAAGCGCTACAGACGCTGATGTGGCGGGACGTCGGCATCGTGCGGACAGGGGAGGGACTGGCGAGGGCCGCGGCGCGCGTCCGCGGATGGCGAGCCGTCGGCCGCGATCCCGAGACCGTCGAGGACTATGAGCTCGGGGCACTCCTCACCTGCGCCGCGATGGCCACCGAAGCGGCCTTGGAGCGGGAGGAGTCGAGGGGCGCGCACTACCGGGAGGATCACCCGGCTCCGGACGAGCGCTGGCGCCGCCACATTATCTTCCGGGCGAGCTAGGTCGCTTCCGGGACGCCGGGCGGAACCTCATTCCAGCCCCGCTGCTCGACATCCTCAGGATGAGGGGCGTCCCACCCTCGGGACGACGTGCGCCTCCACTCCGGTCTCGCGCGCTCTGTCGAGGAGATACTCGGCTTCCGCCTCGCCGGAGTAGGCTCCGGCGTATACGGCGTAGCCAACGGAGCCGTCCGCCTGCTGGAATCGAGACACGTAGGCTGGAATCCCTTCCGCTCGTGCTTCGGCGCGCTGGCGCTCGGCTTCATCGGGTGAGTCCCACACCCCCAGCTCCACCACCCAGCCCGATCGGCGGATGACCCAGTCGGAGACGCCGCCTTGGACGAGCTCGCTCGCCATTCCCGTGGCCGCGGCTGAGTCGGGAAGGAGCCCGCCCACCACACGGTGATACACGGTGCCGGCCACCTCGACGGGCGCCACCATCCACGAGGCCTCGGGGAACCTCGTTCCCAATCGGGACACTTCCTGCTCGGCTCGGGTCCCGTCGACGTAGGATCCGACGGCTACGGAGAAGCTCGCGGTCGGCGAAACGGGCCGTGCTGTCGAGGGCGCGGGTGGGACCTCCGCGCGTGCGCCGGCGTCCTCGGCAGGTGGCCCGGCGCTTTCGGTGGCTTCGGGGCCCCCGCCGGGTCGGGAGATGGCCCAGACCATCATGGCGGCGGCCACGACCAGGATCGTCGCGACCTTGCGGCGGCGACCCTGCCGGACGCGCGCGTCCGCCCGCTCGACCCGTGGGCCCGCAGGAGGCGAATCCGTGGTCACGCCAGCTGTGCCGCTGCCCAACGGCGCCGCCTTCGTCGCATCCTGGACTCCGGCGGCCGTCAGGGGGTCGGGCGGGCCCGTCCGGGCCGCCGTGGGGATCTCGGGAGGCGAAGCCTTGGGCAACATGGGACCCAGCACGGCACGCAACGGGGGCGCGCCGTCCCGGTTCGGCCACTGCAGTCGCCGGTTCTGCTCCGTCAGGATGACGACGTCTGTCGCGGTGTCGACGACGGTGTCCAACCAAGCCGCCTGGACGGGCACGTAAGCCACCACCGTGACGCCCGCGTCCGAGAACGCCTTGCAGAGGCGGTCCCATCGGCCGGGTACGAACGCGGCATCCGGCTGCTCGGAGGCGTTCCCTGCAGGGACACAGAAGAGCCGGTCCTCCTCGACGACCCGGGTGGCGTCGCCGACCGGCGCCTCGCCGCGGAGGACCTCGGCCAGGCCAAGGGAATTATCGACCCGGGCTGCATGGTGGAGCTGAGGCCGCTCGAGGTCCGTGTCCACCAGGACCACCCCGGGTCTCTGGGCGGCCCAAACGCGTGCGAGCTCCGAAGCCACGGCCGTGGCCCATCCCGCGCCCACGAGCTCCGTGGAGGCGACCATCGCCACGACTCTTCCGGCACCGTCGACGGAAGACGGCAGCTCCGGAGCCTCACCCGGATCGAACGGGGTCCATTCCACGTCGAGGGGACCGTCCGGGGTCGGATCCTGATGGCCCGTCCGGGTCTGGTCACGCCGGTCGGATTCGTCGTACGCTCGGGGGTCTTGGTGGGCAGTCACGCGGTACTCCGGAGGGGCGCCTGGCAAGGGAAACGGAAAGGTAAGCTTCCCCGGGCGCACGGCCAGCGAGGACGGCTCACCCGAACTCCCGGACGGCTTCCGTCCGGGCGTCGCCGTTCATATCGTTCATGTCGCCGCCGCCCTGGCCCATGTCCGGGACGGCGGCTTGCTTTCCCCGACTCAGCCGCCCTTCCGCGCCCCGACCGGCGAGGTGCTCCATGCTGGAACAGATCCGACAGAAAATCGAAGACGAGATCGAGCGTTTGACCCACGAGCTGAACGTGGAGCTGCCGGAGCAGATCAAGATCGCGATGGAACACGGAGATCTCCGCGAGAACTCCGAGTACAAGTCGGCCAAGGAGCGCCAGTCCTTCGTCGAAGCGCGGCTCAATCATCTCACTTCGCGAATGTCCGAGTTGTCGAAGATCGACGTGTCGGACATGGCGTACGACAAGGTCGGCTTCGGGTCTCGGGTCACCGTCCTCGACGTGGACGGCGACGAGGAGTACGAGTTCACGATCACAGCGGGCGACTTCATCGATCTCGACGCCGGTCAGGTGTCTCTGGCGTCTCCCATCGGGCGTGGCCTCATGGGCGCTGGCGAGGGCGAAGAGGTCACGATCGCTCTCCCTGCGGGTACCCGACAGTACAGAGTGCTGACTCTTCTCACCCTGCCCCAACAGCTAGAGGGCGGAGGGCGCTGACCCGCGGCCTCCGGAACCGGAGGATTCATGACCGCACGGCCGGCCATCGAGCTTCTCGACGTGCACAAGGGATACCGGGAGGGCGATGAGGATCACGTCGTGCTGGCCGGGGTCGATGTCCACGTCGATCGCGGAGAGAGGGTGGCCGTTCTGGGGCCCTCGGGCTCAGGCAAGTCGACGCTCCTAAATCTCATTAGCGGCATCGACCGCCCGGACCAGGGTGTGGTTCGCGTGGGCGGTGTGGAGCTGACCGCACGATCGGAGCGTGACCGGACCCTGTTCCGGCGGGAGCATCTGGGCTTCGTGTTCCAGTTTTTCAACCTCATCCCCACCCTCACCGTCCTGGAGAATCTTCTGCTCCCGCTGGAGTTGACCGGGGAGGGGCGGGGGAGCAGTGGGCGCGACCGCGCGCTCGGGCTTCTCGACGCTGTAGGTCTCGCATCCAGAGCGGAGACGTACCCGGACCGGTTGTCGGGCGGTGAGCAGCAGCGGGTGGCCGTGGCGCGGGCCATCGTGCACCGGCCGAAGGTCGTGCTGGCGGACGAGCCCACGGGGAACCTGGACGAGGAGACCGGCGAGCGGGTGGTGGCCCTGCTGGACGATCTGGTCGCACAGGACGGGCTGACCCTCGTCGTGGTGACCCATGCCCGTGATCTCGCGGGTCGGATGGATCGCATCCTGAGGGTCCGTCATGGCCAGGTCGTGCCGGACGCGCCGTGAAGCTCCTCACGCGCTCGAGCCTCCGGCACCTGATGGGGCACCGTACGCAGCTGATCCTCTCGGTGCTGGGCGTCGCCCTCGGCGTCGCCGTGGTCGTCGCCATCGATCTCGCGATTCAGAGTGCCCGTACCGGCTTCCAGATCTCCGCAGAGACGGTCTCCGGCCGGGCCACGCACCAGGTGGTGAGCGATCTCGGAACGGTGGACGATGCTCTCCTCGCCGAGCTGCGCATCCAAGTGGGGCTGCGGGAGGCCGCGCCGGTGCTGGAGCGTGTGGGCGCTTCACCGGATCTGCCGGGTCGCGCGCTCACACTTCTCGGGGTGGATCCTCTTTCGGAGGGCCCCTTTCGCCCCTACGTGACAGGTTCGGCATCGGATCTCGAGGTCTCGGACTTCATGACGGTCCCGTATGCCGTCGTCCTGTCGGCCGAGACCGCGGCCGCGGCCGGCGTGGGCGCCGGGGACACACTCGCGTTCGCGCTGGAGGGTCGAACCTATCCGCTGGTGGTCGCCGGGACCCTCAGTCCTGAAGACCGGCTGGCGAAGATCGGGCTCAGCGACGTTCTGCTCGTAGACCTGGCAAGCGCTCAGGACATGGGTGACGCACGCGGTCTGCTCACGCGAATCGACCTCAGGCTCCCGGATGGAGCCGATGGAGCGCGCATGGAGCGTGTGGTCCGCGAAGCGCTTCCCGACGGCGTGCGCTTGGAGACCGCGGGTGCTCGCGCCGACACCATGGCGGGGATGATCAGTGCGTTCGACCTGAATCTCACGGCCCTCAGCCTCCTGGCCTTGATCTTCGGGATGTTCCTCATCTACAACGCCATGACCTTCTCGGTAGTCCAGCGACGGGCGCTGTTGGGTCGCCTTCGGGCTCTGGGCGTCCGCCGGGACGAGCTCCTCCGCATGGTGCTGAGGGAGGCGGCCTGGATCGGTGCGGCGGGTGGGGTGCTGGGCGTGGCCCTGGGCACGGTGCTGGGCAGGGGACTGGTGCGGTTGGTGACGCGAACGATCAACGACCTCTACTTCAGCGTGTCCGTCGAAGGGGTCGGGGTGGACCCGTGGGTCCTGGCGAAGGGATTCCTCCTGGGCCTGGGTGCCACCTTACTGGCGACGATCCCACCAGCCCTGGAAGCGGCATCGGTGTCGCCGAGGCTCGCCACGCTGCGGTCCAGCGCCGAAGATCGAGCACGAAGAGCTGTTCCGAGCGCCGCTCGTTGGGGCGCAGGCCTTTTCGGCGTGGGGGCCCTCCTCATGGCCATCCCCACCAGGAGCTTGGCCGTGAGCTTTGGCGCGCTCCTTCTCGTCATTCTGGGGATGGCTGCGCTCACACCGGCCGGGACGGTGGCGCTGGTCCGGGTCCTCCGGCCGCTCCTCCTCCGCGGCGGCGGGATGCTCGGGGCCATGGCCGGACGCGGGGTCGTCACCGCCCTGAGCCGGACGGCACCGGCGGTCGCTGCACTCGTGGTCGCGGTATCCGTGACCGTCGGGCTCGGCGTGATGATCGAGAGCTTCCGTGGCACTCTGGTCCGGTGGCTCGACGGCACCCTTCAGGCCGACGTGTACGTGTCGCTTCCTGGCCCTCAGAGCTCGCGCGCGAACGGTACGCTGCCGCCCGCCCTGCTCGATGCCTTCGTGGCCCATCCCGCGGTGGTCGGACACAGCACGTATCGGGGCATCGACGTGGTCGGGGAGGACGGGGTGTACCGATTGGTGGCCCTCGACCTGGATCCCCGCGGCGAAGATGCCTTCGACTTCATCAGCGGCGCGGCGGAAGAGGCCATGGCCGCCTTTCGACGCGGCGAAGGTGTGATCGTGTCCGAGCCGTACGCGTTTCGGCGGGACCTCACCGTGGGGGATCCCGTGGTTCTCGTCGGAAGTGAGGGGCGCGAAGCGCTCTCCGTCGCCGGCATCTTCTACGACTACGGGTCGGAGCAGGGAACGGTCATGATGGCGCGTCCCGCCTACGACCGTTTGTACGCCGATCCAGGCGTCACGTCGTTGGCGCTCTTCCTGCGCGACGGCGTAGACGATGCCCAGGTGGTAGACGATCTCCTCGGGGACGTGCCGGACGGCTTGGCGGTGGTGGTACGGACCAACCGGTCGCTGAGAGAGGCTTCCCTGGAGGTGTTCGATCGAACCTTCCGGGTGACAGGAGTCCTGCGCCTGCTGGCCTTCCTGGTGGCCTTCGTCGGTGTGCTGAGCGCGCTCATGGCGCTGGAGCTCGAGCGGGCCCGGGAGTTCGGCGTGCTTCGCGCGGTCGGGCTCACGCCGGACCAGGTGCGGAAGCTCGTGTTGGGTCAGACGGGGCTGCTGGGCCTCGTGTCCGGGATCCTGGCCGTGCCGGTCGGGCTCGTTCTGTCCTGGGTGATGATCTTCGTGGTCAACAAGCGCTCGTTCGGTTGGACGCTTCGGATGGAGGTCGGCCCGGAGATCCTGGCTCAGGCGGTGATGCTGGCTCTGGTGGGCGCCTTGGTGGCCGGGGTCTACCCGTCGTGGCGCCTGGGCCGCTCCGCGCCGGCGCTGGCCTTGAGGGGCGAATGAGGGCGCGCACCGGTTGGGCGGCGCTCGCCGCGGTCTGGCTCTCCATGGGCGCCTGCGGTGACCAAGGGGATTCCGGTGCGGCGCGGGCCGAGCTCTCCCTAACGGAGACCTTGGCCGGAGCGGACACGGCCGGCTATGCCCGAGCCCTGGAACCCCGAGCGTTTTCCTTCCCGGAGGATCATGGCCCTCATCCTCGCTTTCGAACCGAATGGTGGTATGTGACCGGTAATCTGGACGCCGCGGACGGACGGCGTTTCGGATTCCAGTTCACCATCTTCCGGAGCGCGCTCTCGCCCACGCCTCCGCCGCTCGACTCGGACTGGGCGACCAATCAGGCGTACATGGGCCACTTCACGCTGACGGATCTCGACGCCGGCCGCTTTCAGGCCTTCGAGCGCTTCGCGCGTGGCGCCGGGGGGCTGGCCGGCGCTGTCGGACCGGACGGCACCAGACCGTTTCGCGTGTGGGTGGAGGATTGGGTGCTGGAAGGGGAACGCGGCTCCGAGGGGCTCCCCATGCGGATGGCCGCCTCGGAGGGGGAAGTGGCCCTAAAGCTCGAGATGGAGGCGTCGAAGCCCGTGGTGTTCCAGGGCGACAGGGGGTTGAGCCAGAAGGGCCCGGAGCCGGGGAACGCCTCGTACTACTATGCCTATACCCGGCTTCCCGCCCAGGGCTCGGTGGTGGTCGGTCCCGACACCGTCGCGGTGACCGGCCTGGCGTGGATGGACCGTGAGTGGAGCACCTCCGCCCTTTCTGAAGGCCAAGTCGGGTGGGACTGGTTCTCCCTCCAGCTCGACGACGGGTGGGAGCTCATGGTCTACCAGCTCCGTCAGAGGGACGGCACGCCGCATCCGCTGAGCGACGGGGTCCTCATCGACCCCTCGGGTGCGAAGGTGCCGCTGCGCTGGGGCGTCGACCTGTCCGTGGAGCCCACCGGTCGGTGGACCTCACCCGTGGACGGGGCGGTGTACCCCTCCGGATGGCGTATCAAGGTGCCGGATCGGGGTGTAGATCTCACCGTCGACCCTGTCCTGAGCGACCAGGAGCTCAACCTGGCATTCCGCTATTGGGAGGGTGCGGTCGACGTGGTGGGCACGGGGGTCGGGGGAGACGCGGTGAGGGGGCGGGGCTACGTGGAGCTCACCGGCTACGCCGGGGACGTCCCCGGAAGTTAGGGGCTCCGAGCACACCACCTCTTCACTTCGGCCGATCTGCTACCCGGAGGGCGGCGGCCACCTCTTCCGGCACGATGCCGTGTCCGATGGGATGATCGGAGGTCGCCACTTCGATCCCCGCTGCGGCCAGCGTGGCTCGGCCCTTCACCGCCAGCGAGTATGGGATCGCCGGATCGTGCAGACCGTGGCCCCAGAAGATGGGCGGCAGGCTCTCCGGTCCGGGAACGGCGATGCCGTCCGCCAGGAACCCGGAGAAGTTCAGCACCGCCGCCAGCGGTCGATCATGGGTGAGGGCGTAGGCGAGGCTCATCGTGCCCCCCTGGGAGAATCCGCCGAGCACCAGACGGTCGACGGAGCCACCCACGAGCTGGGGAAGCCGGTCCAGGAAGCCGTCCAGGACCTCGAGGCTCTGCTCGAGTGTGGCGGGCACCACCCGATCTTCGTTGATGTACCGGTACCATGCCCACCCGGGCCCGTACCCCCAGGCCCTTCCGGCGAACGTCGCCCGTGGCGTCACCAGGGTCCAATCGTCCGGAAGCAAGCGGCGGAGTCCCTGCAGGTCGTGCATGTCACTGCCGCGACCGTGGAGGAGCACCGCCACGGTTCCGGCCTCCGTGGGGGGACGGGGGCCGCTCGCCTGGAAGTCGGGAAGCGTCGGACCCTCGGATCCGGCATCATGATTCTTTACGGTCACTCGTTCTTTCCTTTCACGTCGTCAGGGTCTGGCGCGGAGCTTCTGTCGATTGCAGCCGGCGGCCCGAGGTCGACCTCAGAGCGTCGCCAGCTGCCCCTCGATATCGGTTCGGCGTGGCTCTAGCCAGGCGGGCAGCATGAGTCCTGTCCCCAGGGCGTCGGGCTCCTCGTCGATGGCGAAACCCGGTCCGTCCGTGGCGATCTCCAGGAGGAGGCCATCGGGGGCCTGGAAGTAGATGCTCTCGAAGTACTGGCGGTCCTTCACCTCGGTGACCTGGACGCCCAGGGCGAGGAGGTGGTCCCGCCAGGCGGCCTGATCCTCGGCGTCTTTCGCCCTGAACGCGATGTGATGCGTCTGGCCGGCGCCCTGCCGTGCGTGGTAGGTGGACCCTTCCCACCCGAACAGGGTCAGCGTCGAGTGGGGCGCCACCTCCGCGCCGTCATAGTTGGCCCAGAAGTAGTGGAGCGTCTTGGCGTCATCCTGATTGTAGGTCTTCTTCACCAGCTCCAGGCCGAGGACCTCACGGTAGAACTGGTGGGCCTCGTCCAGATTTCCGGTGATGCCCGTGATATGATGGATGCCCGAGAGCGCCATGTCCGGCGTGACCTCGGGGACCGGCTCGGGGTGGGTCTGGCGGGCGATGGCCTCCTCGTCGCGGTTCTCGGGAAGGCGCTCGCTGGGAGGGGTCACCAACGACCGGCCCAGATCGTCGGCGGGCTCGTCGATGGCGTAGCCAGGGCCGGCGGTCGCGATCTCGAGGATCTGCCCGTCGGGGTCGGAGAAGTAGAGGCTGGTGAAGTAGCCCCGGTCGATGGGCCCGCTCACCTGGACGCCATGGTCGGTGAGTCGCCGCTTCCACTTGAGCTGAGCCTCGGGCGTGGCCACACCCAGCGCCAGGTGGTGGATGCCTCCGACGCCCCAGCCCCCACGCCGCGCCCTCGGCCACTCGAAGAACGTGAGGAGTGTGCCCGGTGCGCCGCCGTCGTTGCCGAAGTAAAGGTGATAGGCCCCGGGATCGTCGAAGTTGACCGTCTTCTTGACGAGCCCGAGACCGAGCACGTTTCCGTAGAAGTCCAACGTCCTTCGGGCGTCCGACGAGACCATCGTGATGTGATGAAAGCCTTCGGTCACCTTGGGCATGGTATCCTCCTTCCAGGGTCGCCGTGCGACCCGCTCGATCATTCCTGTGAGTCCGTTCGGCTCCGAACGAACTCGGACTCTCAATAATAATTCAACCTTAAACTATTACAAGGGGGGGGGGGCGCCTTTGGTCGAGCGGTGAGCCCTACAGAGATGGTGGAAGCGGCTGAGATACGGAAAGCGCCCTGGAGTGCGGTCAGGCGCCGGCGGCGGACTCCGAGGGACGGAGCGCGCGAACGACGTCCCGCATCCTCCGGACACCCTCGAGGAGGCGCGGACCCGGGCGTCCGAGGTAGGGCTCACCCACGCAGAACACGCGGCCTTCGCGGACGAAGGGGAGGTCGCTCCACGCCTCGTTCCGGAGGACCACGTCCGGTCGGTACTTGTCCGGGTGCACACCACACCACGATAGGACGACCGCATCGGGTGCGAGCTCGGCCACTTCCTGGTCGGTCATGGGCCGGCTCTTGATATCCTCGTCGGCCAGCACCGCCCGTCCGCCCGCGGCCCTGATGACGTCGGTGGCCCAGCTCTGCCGGCCTGGCGTGATGACCGGCTTCGGCCACCACTGGATCAGGATCCGCGGCGCGTCGTCGTCGGATTCTGGCTCCTCCGGCCCGGCGTCGAGCTCGGCCCGCATCTCCCTCACGAGCTCTTCCGCCCGCTCCGGTACGCCCAGCCGGGTTCCGATGTCGCGGATGTCCCGGTAGACGTCGTCCAGAGACACCGGCTCCGGCGCGATGAAGGGAAGGCCGGCTTGCTCCAGCCGTTCGACGACCTTCTCGTGACCGGGGACGGTCAGGGTCGCCAGCACCAGATCCGGCTCCAGGGCGGCCACTGCATCGACGTCGATGTCCAGGTCCGGCCCCACCTTGGGCAGGGGATCCACCACCTCCGCAGGGTAGTCGGAGTGTTCGTCCACACCCACGAGCAGGTGGGCACAGCCGAGCGCGTGGACGATCTCGGTGTTGGAGCAGGCCAAGGAGACGATGCGCATGCGGAACCTTACCCGTGCAGCGGTGATTGGGTTCAGCGCGGGTCAGTCTTATCGGCCCTTCTCTTGAGTGCCCAAGCGAACCCGGAGTATCCGATGGTCAAGGTCCCGTCCACCATGGTCCCGCTCGGGACGCCTGCCCCTGAATTCTCGCTTCCGGACCCGAGCACCGGGGCTACCGTGTCCCTGGCGGACTTCGGCGACGCCGACGCGCTCCTGGTGGTGTTCCTGTCCAACCACTGCCCCTTCGTGAAGCACCTCGCCGCAGGCTTGGCCTCTTTCGCCCGGGAGTACAGGGATCGAGGGCTGGCGGTTGTGGGGATCAACGCCAACGACGTGGTCAAGTATCCCGACGACGGCCCCGACAAGATGGTCGAAGAGGTGGAGCGGCGCGGCTACGTCTTCCCCTACCTCTTCGACGAGACCCAGGAAGTGGCCAAGGCCTACGGAGCTGCCTGTACGCCCGACTTCTTCCTGTTCGACGGGCAGGGCCGCCTGGCTTATCGCGGCCAGTTCGATGCGAGCCGGCCCTCGTCGGACGTTCCGGTCACCGGGGAGGACATGCGCGCTGCAGCCGACGCCGTATTGGCCGGCCGGGCGCCTGCCGAGGAGCAGACCCCGAGCGTGGGATGCAACATCAAGTGGCGACCCGGTAACGAGCCCCCCTGGTTCGGGGGCTGACACGGCGGACCCCGTGGGACTGTCCTGGGCCACACCCCACGCCGGAGGCCCACGACGATGAGGACGGCGCCGTGCGCTTCATCCCGTGTAAAGCAGGCATCTGGGAAAAAAGAGACGCCGCCGGGCGTGTTGCCCCGGCGGCGTCTTACTGTCGCAGCCCAGCGCGATGGCCAGGTACGGCGCGAACAGCGTACTACATCAATCTACGGTCCGACTTCAGAAGCCGATCCGGCGATCGCTTGCCCGTGCCAGGCTGGACAGGGTACTCGGACTAGACAAGGATCACCTCCTTTTTGGGGGTCGACATCGGGCAGAGCACCGGAGAGCCTGGGCTCTCGGTCCACCAGGCGGCTCGTAGGGGAGGCGCCGGGGCCCATCCGGAGACGTTCTCCGTCTCGGACAGAGCCATCATAAACGTGCGGCACCGGAGCGGGCAAGCCCCCCGTCCTCGACCCACTGTCGGTTGTGTGCGCGATGTCCTGAAGCACCGCATCTAGTGTTCGGAGGGGCGCCGTCGCGCGGCGCCCGCGTCACGCCCTTTGGTAGGCCCGCCAGAGCATACGGGTGCTGAAGGCCACTGCCACGCTGATCCACAGCACGCCCCAGACTGCGGTCGGGACACCTGTGATGTCCGCCAGCATCGCGGCGTCCGACTGAAGCTCCGGTCGGTCGAGGACGTCGCTCTTGATGTCCAAGATGGCGTAGAGACTGCTCGTGAGGCCCAAGGTCAGGAGGATTCCACGGTTCAGGCCACCGCCTCCGCGCTGCGCGGCCCACAGGAGGGCCAACGAGAACAGGACCCCGAAGCCGATTCCGAAGGGACTCCGCACATAGAAGACGGTGGCCAACGCCACCGTCAAGGCGATGCCCGCGTTCACGAGGTCCGTGCGGACGCGGGTGGCCCGAGCCGCTGCGAACATGGCCCCGCCCCAGGCCAAGCTTCCCAGGTATCCGGCGCTGAGAACCACGAATGGGTTCCCGCCGGGGCAGTAACAGGCCCCCCCCTGGTATGGATCCAGCTCGATGCTCCGGACCGACCCGCCCGTGGCCAGGGAAGCGCCGGCGTGGCTCAGCTCGTGGAGCAAGACCACGAAGATCTTGAGGGGATAAACGACCGGGGTGTTCCACAGGACCCACAGGGCCACGAAGAAGCCGCCGAAGCCCAGAAGAAAGCGGAGCCTACGCGTGTTTGCTCGATTCACATCGGTCTCCGGTCCACGTGCTCAGCCGTCCGTGGGCGCCATGCGGATCTCGTAGCGTCGCTCGAAGAGCGGCGCGTGATCCCGCAGCTGCGACCTGGCGATCCGGGCGTTCTGTCCGGACTGCGCCAGGGCGTCCAGGGCGGCCGAACGCACCTGTTCCGCGGAGAGCCCATGCCGGAATCCGAAGGCGGCCGTCCACCGGTACGCCTGGTCCTCCCAACGGCGCTCCAGCTCCGCGCGGTCCGAGTCCGGAATGGCGATGCCTCTCCGGTCGGCCTCCGAGCGCGCCACGGCGCGCCGCTCCGCCTCGTCCGACACGCCCTGCGCGTCCAGCCATTCTTCGAGCGCTTCACCCGGGTCCGCGATCTGGCGTGCCACTTCGCGGGCCACCCCGTGCCGCGCCTCCTCGAACGGGATCACCTCTCGGTCCTCGAGGCGTAGGATATGGTATCCGTATTGCGTCTCGGTGACCGGGCTCATCTCTCCCGGCTCCAGGGCCAGGGCAGCGGCCCAGAACTCGGGGACCCACGAGCCTTCGCGCCCCGGAGTGAGCAGGCCCTCGCGACCCATGGCCCCGGGCTCCTCCGAGAGTTCGGCGGCCGTCCTTGCGAAATCGGCGCCGCCACGGAGTAGGCCGAGGGCGCGCTCCGCCTTTGCCATCGCTTCCGCTCGATGCTCGGACGACTGCCAGCGCTCGCTGAAGAACAGGATGTGCCGAACGGTGAGCTCCCACTCGGGATCCGTGAGATACCGAGAGCGCAGCACCTCGTCGGCCACCTCGTGCTCCGCCAGGACCAGCTCGGCGCCCAGGGTTTCCAGTCGTCGATCGTCGATCCACTCGTCCACGAGCGGCGCGCCCAGGGTGGTGGTGGAAGAGTCGGCCACAGCGAGTCCGAAGGCCGTGAGATACGCCAGAGCTTCGCGGCGCTCCGGGGACACCCCCAAGAGCGTCTCTTCCGAGAACGTCACGCCGTCCACCACCACGGCCGGGACGGGCGATTCCCCGCACGCCGCGGTGATCAGCAGGGCCGGGAGGCCGACTTGGCTCAACAGCCTTCTCACGATGGAAACCATGGATCGAAACTGGAGAAACGCAGCGCGAGCGCCAACTCGTCAGACCGTCCGGTGCCCGCCGTCCCGGCACGGTGGATTCGCCCTCGGGTCACTCTTCCGCTGGCCGTCTGAGCTGACGATCGAATCGCTCTGCTTCCGTCAGCTGGCGGAGCCCCCGTTCGATGGCGTCCAGGCGGTCTTCGAGGTTGGCCAGCCGTGTATCCGCGGCGTCTGGCGTCAACCCGCCTGGAGCCTGCCTCGGAGGGAAGAGGTCCTTGAGCACGGGTGCCAGGAAGTACTTCACCGAGAAGCCCATGGCCACGACGAGCGTAGAGAGGCCGAACAGGGCGATCATCACGAGCCCGGCGAGGGCGCGGTAGTCCATACGGAGACCTGAGTTCGGGGGGTGGGACGATAGATCCTACGTTGTGGGACGAGGTCCCGTTTCATCGGCAGTCGGGAGGAGCGTGGCGAGTGACATCAGGATCTTGATCCCCGCGGATCGCGAATGTAATCCCCCTTCCAGCGACACGGACAACGTGGACCTCTTCGCACTCCTGCAGATCGAGCCGGCGGGCGGCCTCAGCGAGGCACTCTCGTCCAACCCACTCCTGGCCATGGGCGCTATGTTCGGAGCGGGACTCCTGACGAGCCTGACACCGTGCGTGTATCCCATGATCCCCATCACGGCTGCGGTGATCGCAGGTACGTCGAGAGAGGATCAGCCGAAGTCCCGGACCGTGGGCCTTACCCTCACGTACGCCGTGGGATTGGCGACCCTGTACGCGTTTCTGGGGGCTCTGGCGGGCGTGACCGGCCAGCTCTTCGGAACGGTCAGCGCCAGCCCCTGGGCGCGGCTGGCGATCGGGAACCTCCTCATCGTCTTCGCGCTGGCGATGCTCGACGTGCTCCCGGTGCCCGTGCCTCGGAAGTGGCTGGAGAGGGCCTCTCAGACCGAGGGCGGATCTTATGGCGCGGTGTTCGCCATGGGCGCGATGTCGGGCGTCGTGGCGGCTCCTTGCGGTGCTCCGGCATTCGCCGTGGTGCTCACCTGGGTCGCCGCGACCCAAGCCGGCCTCATGGGCTTCGCATACCTCTTCGTCTTCTCCCTGGGGATGACGGCGCTGCTGGTGGCGGTCGGCCTCTTCTCGGGAACGCTCACGCTTCTACCGCGCTCGGGTGCATGGATGATCTGGGTCAAGCGTGCCGCCGCCGTGATCATGATCGGCATGGCGGAGTATTACTTCGTGATGGCCGGATACAACTTCTGACCTCCCGGGCGCAAGGCGCCTCTTTTCCATGGAGCTCCACATGAGAAGTCTCCTTGCCACTTTGACCGTCGTATCGGTCCTCGCCGCCAGCCCGTGGGGCACGGCCGCTCAATCCGTGTCGCTACCCATCGGAACGCAAGCGCCCTCGGCCACCGTGGAAGATCTCGACGGAAACGAGGTGGACCTGTTGGCCCTTGTGGACGGCAAGCCTGCCCTCATCGAGTTCTGGGCGACCTGGTGCGAGCAGTGCGAGGCGCTCCAGCCCGAGATCGACCGCGTCCAGGCCGCCTACGGTGACGACGTCAGCGTGGTGGCCGTGGCGGTCGCCGTCGCGCAGAGCGTGCGTCGGGTGCAGCGGCATATCGCGGACGCCGGGCACGACTATCCTTTCGTCTACGATGCGGGCGGGGACGCCGTACGGGCCTTTCAGGCGCCCACCACCGCCGTGGTCGTCCTCCTCGACGGCGAAGGCAAGGTCGCCTACACCGGCGTGGGTCCCGAGCAGGACCTGATGGGCGCCGTGGAGCGCGTGTTGGGCCGGGACTAGGCTCCCACTAGGGCTCCACCTCTTCGGGCTCGGGCGTCACCCGGTCCACGATCTCGGCGAGGTTTTCGTAGGCCGTGGGATCGACCTGGCTGAAGGCAGGGATGACCGCCGCGACGTTTCCGTCGGGGTCGACCACCACCACGGTCCGCATGTCGATGTTCGCGGTCCCTTCCTCGTCGCGAAGAGGGCCGCCGTAGAGCGCGTAGGTTCCCGCGTCGTTCACGCCGTCGCTTGCGAATACGAACGGGAAGCTGGTCTCTGCCAGCCACTCGTGCAGGTCCTCGGCCGGATCCTGCGTGATGCCCAGCACCACAACGTTCTGACCGTTGTTGAAGAGGCTCGCGTACTGATCACGGTACGCCGTCATCTGGACTGTTCAGCCACGCCCTCGAGCGCGGAAGAAGAACGCGAGCACCACGGTCTTACCCTGGAAGTCGCTCAGTCGAACCGGCTCGGCCAGCACGCCGTAGCGGGTGGCGCCCCTGAGGGCGAAGTCCGGAGCGGGGGACCCGACCGCGACGAAGCCGTCCTCACCGTAGGTGACGTCCTGGGAGGCGGCCTCAGCCGGTGCCTCGGAGTCTCCTTCCGCTGGGGGTGCATCACCGCCGCACGACGCCAGAGCCAGGGTCGCGGCGGCAAATAGCGGGAGCATGCGCGCTCGATCCATTGGGCCTTTCCGTAGGGTAGGGGGTGCCGGAGCGGTGTCTCCGCGCCGCTCCCCACCATACGACCGGCCGGGGCGTCGGCGCCACCCCGGTGGGATGCGCCGACGCCCCACACCCGTCAGTCGGAGCGGAGGGCTGTCGCAGGAGCCACGCGTGCCGCGCGCCGTGCCGGGAGGTGCGCGGCCAGGGCGGCCACGCCGACGAAGACCAGCACGCTGGTGCCCAGCACGACGGGGTCCGCACCGGCCACCCCGAACAGGAACGACTCCACCAGCCGACCGACCGCCATCGCGCCCGCCAGGCCCACGGCGACGCCTACCAGCGCCAGCTTGAGCGACCCCACGACTACGGACTTCCGGACCGCGCCTCCGTCGGCCCCCAGGGACATGCGGATGGCCATCTCGCGGGTGCGTTGGGACACGGAGTAGCTCACCACGCCATAGATCCCCAGCGCCGCGAGAAGAAGGGCCACGAGCCCAAACACGCCCAGGACCCCTGAGCCGACCGTCCACTGAAAGCTGCTCTCGCTCACGACGTCGGCCATGGGCCTGAAGTCGACGGGAAGGTTCGGGTCCACGGCGCGCATTCCGTCACGGAGCGCGGGAACGAAGGCTGACGGTGTTCCGTCGCCCCGGAGCACGAGAAAGCGCCGCTGGAAGGCCCGTCGCTCCATCGGTAGGTAGAGGATGGGGTCCGGGGTCAGGGAAATGCCGTCGTGATGATGGTCCTCGATGACGCCGACCACGCGGACGGGGGTCGGAGCGTCGGAGGTTTGGAGAACGAGCGTGCGGCCGACTGCGTCACCCTCCGGCCACAGCGCTCCGGCGACCGTTCGACCGACCAGGACCGGCTGAATGGATTCGGCTTCGGCCCCTTCCCCTGGCAGGAAGTCGCGCCCGGCAATGATGTCGATGCCTGCCGCGTCCAAGTAGCCCGGTGAGCTCCAGAGCGTGTAGGCCACGGGCCAGTCGGCGTCCTCCGGAGGCTCCGCCCCGGGGAGCGCATAGCCGGTGCGCGGGGTTTCGTGATTCAACGGAAGCGGGTACACGGTCGCTGCCGCGCGGACTCCCGGAAGGGCTCGGGCTCGCTCCGTTACCTGGGTCCAATAGGCCGATCGGTCCTCCCGCTCCGGGTAGTCGCTCACCGGGGGAATGGCTTCCGCGGTGAGCATTTCCTCGGCCGCGAGTCCCAGGTCGCTGCGCCCGAGCTCGACCGCGCTCCGCAAGAAGAGGCCCGTCGCGGCTACCAGCACCACCCCGAGCGCGATCTCCGACACCACGAGCGCGCGACGGACCCTGAGCACCCGGCGCGCATGTCCGCCACCCGCGCCTCCGGCCCGAAGCGAAGTCGTGAGATCCGAACCGGTCGTGGCCCGGGCGGGCCAAAGACCGAACACGAAGGGCGTCACGAGTGTGACCGCCATGGTGAACACCAGGACGCGCCCATCGAGGCCCGGATCGCCGACCCGATAGAAGTCCTCGGGAAGGATTGTCCCCAGCCCACCGGTCGCGACCGAAGCCAGGGCCAGCCCCAACGCCCCACCCACGACTGCCAGCACCGCGCTCTCGAGCACCAGCTGGCGCACCAATCGCCCTCGGCCCGCCCCCAGAGCGTTCCGTACGGCCAGCTCCCGTAGCCTCGACTGTCCCCGGCTCAAGGTCAGGCTGGTGACGTTCACGCACGCGATGAGGAGCACCGCTCCCACCGCGGCGAGGAAGCCGAAAAGCCCGGCACGGAGGATGTCCCAACCGAAGTTCAGGGCTTCCCGGAGTCCCGCCATGTGGACCCCGTCCCACGTTCCGTCGATGTCCGGGTGCTCGGCCGCGAGCTCCCCGTGAATCCGCCCGAGGTCCTGCTCGAGTCTCGCGGGCGTGACCCCGTCCGCCATGCGTGCGACGATGAGGTCACCCTGGACGGCCCGCGGGGCGGAGGCCGCCGATCTACGGTCGGGAACCCAGAGTCGGACGCTGCCGAACGGGAAGACGAAGTGGGGCGGCATCACACCGATCACTTCGTACGGCATGCCGTCGAGCTCGATGAGACGTCCTACGATACCTGGGTCACCACCGAATCGGCGCTGCCAAAGCGCGTTGTCCAGGACCACGACCTCGGCGCCCGCCGGGCCGCCCTCCCCCCGGGCGAACGAGCGACCCAGGAGAGGCTCGGTCCCCAGGACGTCGAAGAGCCCCTCGGAGACGACGCCTCCCGTGATGCGCTCCGGACCCTCGGGACCCGTGACGTTGAAGCTCCTGTAGTGATACGAGGCCATCGCTTCCACAGTCCGGGATCGTTGCCGGAAATCCTCGACCTGCGGAAGCGAGAAGCGCGACCAGGTAAATCCGCTCGACTGGTCGACGTGCCCTACTTGGACGAGGCGGTCCGCGTCGGCGTAGGGCAGGGGGCGGAAGAAATAGGGGTTCATCACGGAGAAGATGGCGGTGTTGGCCCCAATGCCCAGCGCCAGGGTGAGCACCACCACCAGGGCGTATCCTGGGCTCTTCCTCAGCGCGCGAACCGCGTAGCGTGTGTCTTGAATCCACCCGTCGAAGCTCATCGACCTCCCCTCCCGTTCCCGTCGTCGTTGCGTGAGCCGGGCCAGCGCCCGCCTGGTCTCCTCCACGTCGCCGAAGCGCCTTAGCGCCTCAGCTTCCGCGTCACCCTGGGACCATCCATCGGCCACCAGGTCCTCCACGACCCCTTCGAAGTGGAACGCGAGCTCCTCGTCCACCTCGTCCTCGGCCCCTCGCCTTCCCTTGCCGACGAGGCGTAGCACACGCCGGGGGAGGGGGCTCTTCCTCACCTCGCACCCTCGGAGGTCACAGCCTTGCCGTACTCCGGCCCGAGGATTCGGGCAACGGCGTCGGCGAACCGGTGCCAGGCCCGTGCTTCGGCCCCGAGACGTCTGAGCCCTGCCTCAGTGAGCGCGTAGAACTTGGCGCGCTTTCCCTTGTCCGAGTGGCCCCAGTGGCTGGCTACGACGCCGTCGTTCTCCAGGCGATGGAGGGCCTGGTAGATGGCACCGTCGTTCAGATCCACGACGCCCTCGGATCGATGGCGGATGTCCTTGGACACGGCGAACCCGTGGGCGGCGCCGTCCTTGAGCGCTCGAAGGACGAGCAGCTCCAACGTCCCGGGTAGGAAGTTTCGATCGCCTGGTGCCATCTGCGTTCTCCAGAGGTTGTCTAAGAAGGTGAGACAATCTGGGGAGGCTTACGGTTGGAAGCCAAAAGAGGTTTCAGTCCGCTCGGGCGCTGGGCCCGCGGGGCGGCGGACGAAACGAACGAGGGCCGGCTCGGCGCGATGCCGGACCGGCCCTCCTCCAGCTCGGAGCTTCGAGCGCCCTTAGCGGCCGGGCTCTTCCGGCTCGGGGGTGACCCGATCCACGATGGCCGCCAGCTCGTCGTAGGCCGCAGGATCGACCTGGCTGAATTGTGGAATGACGCCGGCGATGCGGCCGTCGGGGCCGACGACGATCACGGATCGGCTGTCGACCATGTTGTTGTCGCGCAGCCCACCGCCGAAGGCGGCATAGGTGCGGCCATCGTTGGCCGCGTCGCTGGCGAACAGGAACGGGAAGTCCGCGTCGTAGGCCCAGGAGCCGAGCTCCTCCTGAGAATCGTTGCTGATTCCCATGACGACGACGTTCTGTCCGTTGTTGAAGAGGCTTGCGTACTGATCACGGTACGCTGTCAGTTGGACTGTTCAGCCACGCGTTCGGACGCGGAAGAAGAACGCCAGCACGACCGTGTTGCCACGATAGTCGCTTAGACGGACCGGCTCCTCGAGCAGGCCGTAACGCGTGGCGCCGGGCAGCGCGAAGTCGGGCGCCATCTCACCGACCTCGAGCAGGCCCGTTCCCTCGACCTGCGCCTGAGCCCCGTCGGGAGCTCCTACGGCGAGCGCGGCGGCGAGCATCCCGAGGGAGATCGCTTTTCGCATGATAATTCTCCATGAGGTGGAAGTCGTAGCACCCATTATGGGATGCGCAGCGGCGGCGGGCCATCCCCCCGGTCCGGGCAATGTCGCCGTGAGACAAGGCGTTGGGCTCATTCGAGTGCCTGCCCGCTGGAATCATCGGGCTCCGTTCACCATGTTAGACAGGTGCCCCAGTTCGTGCTCATCCTGCCACGTACCTAGCGAGGTCTAGCCACTTGCTCGCAACCGACCCAACACTGCTGGTGATCGAAGACGCAGGTGACCACGCGGCACTCATCCGGGTCGCCGCTCGTCGTGCCTTTCCGGGCCTGGACGTGCGTGTGGCGGGTGACGGCCGCGAGGGAATCGCCTACTTGGAGGGAACGCCCCCGTTTCAGGATCGGCGTTCTCATCCGTTCCCGAGTCTGGTCATCCTCGACCTCATCATGCCCAACGTCGACGGGTACGAGGTCCTGAAGCATGTGAAGTCACGTTACTGGCGGGACCCTTTTCCGATCGTGGTCCTCACCGGCTCCCCGGATGCCGAGGCCCGTCGGCGGTCCTTGGACTTGGGCGCCGACGCATTCCACGAGAAGCCCGACGGGCTCGACGAGCTCGGACGCACCGTGGATGAGATCGTGTCGACGTGGCTCCGGGACCACGTAGCGGAAGGGGCGATCGACCCGATCCGTTGACGGCAAGCGCGCTGGGCTGGAACGATCGGCCCGGGCGACATCCTCGGTTCAGGGCGTCTCGACCGGCTGCTCCCTGAACTCCGGCGGGACCATGTCGCGGGCGTTGAAATAGATGACCGCAGCCCACGCGACCAGCGCCAGCGCGATGATGACGATCCCCGTCCGAAAGTCGATGCGGGCGTCGCGAATCAGCTTCAGCACGGCAGGGCTCCGATGTCCGGGAAGCGAGGTCCTTCGGACCCACCCTCTCGCATCAGGGCCTGGCCCGCAACCGCCAGACAGCGGGAGCAGGTCCGCCTTCGGAGCCGCCGCTCGCGCCTTACGGTCGCGGCCTCCGGCCGTCGTTCAGCGTTCGGCTCGCATCCTCGCGGCAGGAGCTACCCTAGCCGGCAACGACCGTAGGGGACCTCCGCGTACTTCCTCCTGCCGCTGGCCCGAGGCGTCTTCGGCGTGCATGTTGCCGAGGTCTACGTCCTCACCTCCCTGGAGCGACTCATGAGAATCGTCCTACGCTGTGCCAGTCTCGCGCTGGCCATCGCGATCGTGTTGGCCTCACCCTTAGCGGTTCAGGCTCAATCGGCTTCCGAGCTCCACGGAGGCTGGACGATCCGAGATTGGCAGGCTCCTGAAGGACAGACAGGTCCAACGCCACAGCGCGGTCTATTCCTGTTCACCGAGTCAGGGCAGTACAGCATCATGTATGTCATCGGCGACGACAGGGAGCCTGTGGGAGCGGCCCCGACGGACGCTGAGATTGCGGCTGCGTACGGCCCCTTCATTGCCAACTCGGGTCGGTATGCAGTCTCGGGCGACGAGATCACCTATGAGGCTTTCGTCGCGAAAGACCCTGCGTACATGGCCAACTTCGAGCCAACGGGCGGGGAAGGAAACGCCCAGACGATGATCTTCAGTATCGAGGATGGCACACTCACGCTCAGCTTCGGGGAAGGCGGGCCGATGGGGGGGGCGACGGCCACCCTGCGCCGACCGGGTACATGAGCGTCGGCTCCCCGGGGTAGGCTGCGGGGTCGGTTCACCTACGTCCTTGCCGGCGCATCTGGACTCGCCCCTCAGGGCAGCTGCTGCAGTCGCCGACGCCCTTCGGAGCGTTGAATGGCGCCCGCGGCGTGTGCTGGTGAGGGTGGCGCGACAGAGGTCCGGGACATTCGACGTCGGAGGATGAGAGGGAGGTGATGGAAGCTCGAGACGGGACAGCGCCGAGAGTCGAACGGCCACCCAGGGGTGAGTTCTTCGGGCTGACCCTCATGATCAGCGCGACGGCCTATCTCGGGTTTTCGCTCACCTACTTCGGGCCGGTGCTCACGGGAGCCTATCCAGACGTGTCGCCGGCGGTGCATGTACACGGTTGGTCCTTCTTTCTCTGGTATGCTCTCCTGCCGGCCCAAGCCGGTCTGGTTCGTGCCCGGAAATTGGCTGCGCACAGGGTCCTCGGGTATGCGAGTGTTCTCCTCGCGACGCTGATGGTGTTCACGGGCGTCCTTGTGTTGGGCACTCAGATGGACCGAGCGCTCGGCCCCGGGGGGAACGGTTTCTGGCTCTTCCTGGGTCCTGCGGTCTTCGCGAGCCTCCTGCTCTTCGCCGGCTTCTACGGCGCCGCGATCTGGGCGCGGAACCGACCCGCTGAACACAAGCGGCACATCGTGCTGGCGAGCGCCGGGGGATTGGGCGCGGCGACGTTCCGGATCCTCGGCAGCGCATTCGGTTTTGCCACCTGGGCTCAAGTGGCGGGAGTGCTGGCTCCGAACCTCTTTCTTATTGCTGCGATTCTCATCGACCGGAGGCGTGGCCGGACCCTGCATCCCGTCCTCAGGATGGGCCTTCCGGTGTCGGTGCTGGCTACGGTCGTCGCGCTTCTCATCGTGCCGACCGCCGCGGGGCGATGGGTGAGCGAGTTCCTGGCGCTGTTCGGGCGCGTGCTGGCCCCTCTCTACTGACGCTCGGCCGAGGAGGCGGGCCGTGCCTTGCGGATTAGCCACGGGCAGCCGACTCTTGGCTCTCCCACAACGCAGGAGGACCCTTCAATGCTACGAATCACTCGATTCTCCCCCCTCCCCTTCGCGGTAGCGGCGGCCCTGGTGCTTCCGCTTGGCGCTGCGTCCCAGGTATCGGTCGAGGGCGCATGGACCGTCAGTGAGTGGTCTGTAGACGGTGAGACGGTGCCGGTGCAGCCGGGCATCTTCGTCTTTACCGGTACGCACTACTCGATCTTCTTCGTCAACCAGTCGGAGCCCCGAGCCGAGCCCGCCGAGCCCGGACCCGGGACGATGACGGATGCTGAGAAAGTCGTGGCGTACGACGAATTTACGGCTAACGCCGGTCGCTACGTCGTCGAGGGAAACACCCTGACGACCCGGGCCTACCTCGCAAAGAACCCTGGCTACATGGCTGGGTGGCCGGACAATGAGCAGGTGTACACGGTAGCCCGCGATGGCGACACGCTCACGCTGACCTTCGGTAACGGGAACGTGGCTACGCTGGTTCGGCGGGAAGGGATGGCCGGCCCCGGGTGACCGGGCTCCAGGACGCGTGCTGACGAGGAACCAGCGCGGTCCAGGACGGCTCTGGAGGTAGAGCCCCCTCCAGCGTCCGTCCCTCGGTGAGCAGCAGCAGCAGCCGAATGCCGATCCGTTGCGCCGAGAACACACCGAATTTTGGGGGACGATGATGCTGAGCCCAGAAGACCGAGACGCGATTAGGGAGCTCCGGGAACGACTTCGGGTGGCCATCGTGTCCGGGGACACCGCTGGCTACGCCGAATGCTTCGCGGAAGACGCCGTTCTCATGCATCCCGACAGCCCCCAAGTGCGGGGCCGAGCTGCGATCGCCGAGTACGTCGCGGAGATGTTCTCTGCGGTGAGCGTTCCCGAGCTCGACCTCTCTGAAGTCGTTCTCGACGGAGGCAAGAACTTCGCCTTCGAAGTCGGGGCTCAACACTGTGTCGTCGATCCCGCTATGCCTGGATTCAAGCGAGACCGTCAACATCTCCACGCATATTGCCGCGGGGCGGACGGCAAGTGGTACATCGCGGCGGCGATGTCGGGTAACCAGTAGTCGTTCGCCGTCTGCCCTCGTACATGGAAGTAATCCTTCGCGCGAAGGGTCTGTGGGTGGAGGGTCGACGCCTGAGCCTGCCGAGCGTGCGGGCGCGGCAGTGATGTCGCGCAATCAATTCTTGGACCGGAGGATCTAATTGAAATGTGTCGCGAGGTGGTGGGTAGTGCTGGTTCTTCTCCCGTTGACGGCGTGTACCCCGACGGCCCAGTCGGGCGCAGGTGATGACGACACTCGTGCCGAAGACGAGGCTGCCATTCGCGACCTGAGAGCCGCGTTCGGGGAATCACAGGCAGCGGGCGACGCCGAACGAGTCGCAGCGTTCTATGCGGACGATGCCATCATCCTGAACCCCGGCGATGCTTCAACGACGGGCATCGGCGACATCCGAGCGGGAATCGCTGCCTTTCACGAGGAGTACGAATGGAGCTCGCAGGAACCCATCGAGGAGCTCCAGGTCGAGGGAGATTTGGCCTTCACCCGGACGGCCTGGTCCGCGGTCCGCATTGACAGGGACACGGGTGAAGCTATGGAAGCCTCGGGAAAGTCGGTTCACATCTATCGCCGTCAGTCCGACGGAACCTGGAAGATCGTGACCGACATTTTCAACTTCGACCATCCCGTGGATCCTGTGACCTCTCCGTAAACCGAGTTGCGGCTGCGCCTCCCGGAGTGAGCCGTGCGAAGACGACCGACCGTCCGACGCCGACGCTAAGGGTCGGTGAGTAGCGACTTGACGAGCCGCTCGCGGAACCGGGTATCGGGGGCGAAGAAGCTCGGGATGCTCCCGAGTCGGCTTTCGCGGTCCACCGTCGTGTCATCGAGAAGGACTTGGCCGTCGACGGTTCGGTAGGCCGTTCGCACCCGGTCTCCCTGGATGCGGAAGTAGATCGCGTCGCCGTCCTTGGCCCCGCGCTCCTGGAGGAACCCGAACCACTCCGGGAGCGCCGCGGCGAACGAGGACGCGTACTCCTGGCTGATGTACCCGGCGTCGGCGGCTTTCTCGGCTGTCTCTCGCATTCCGTCGGTCAGCCGGCCCAGACCGACGTCACGTAGGAAGACCTGCCGCGCCCATGCGTCCTCGGCTTCGAGCATCACTATGCCGACAGAGTCGGCAAGCTCCTCGGTGTACTCGGTGCGCCCTTCGGCGAGGCCCTCGAGGCGTTGGGCCGTACCTGGACCGACCCGCACGGTCAACGTGAGCACGTCGATGTTGAAGATGGTGACCTCCAGCAGGGCCTCCATCTCCTCGTATGGGCCCTCACCGAAATCCACTGAATCGAAAGGATCCGGAGCGGGCGTGCCCACGGCTGCGTCCCCAGCCGCGTCGCCTGCCTGAGCCGACGAAGTGGCCGGGGCGATGGCCAATGCGACGATGAACAGGTAAACGGGGCCGATTCTCCAGGCGTCCGGGCGTGGCGGCATGGTTAGTCCCAAATGGATGGCGGGTATATGATGTCGAATATGACCGATTTCGACTACGTAGTGGCAGGGGGGGGACTGCAGGGCGGGCTGCTCACGTTGGCCCTGCGCCACCACCAGCCCTCGGCAACCATCGCGCTCATCGAACGCGCTGACCGCCTCGGCGGCAACCACACGTGGTGCCTGCACGACCGCGACATCCCGAGTACGGCCCGTCCATGGCTCCTTCCACTCCTGACGTACCGCTGGAGCGGATATCGGATCCTTTTCCCCAGTGCCTCCCACACCCTCGAAGATCCCTATTCGGGCGTGTCGAGCGAACGGCTTCACGAGATCGTACGCCAAGCCGTCGAAGGGGCCGAGGGCTCGGATCTACTTCTCGGCGCAGACGTCGGGGAGCTGCGAGCCGACCGCGCGATCCTGGCCTCGGGCGAGGAGGTCCGAGGAACCGTGATCGTGGACGCCCGCGGCGGGAAGGGATGGCGCCCGGACGCGCCTTCCGGCTATCAGAAGTTCTTCGGGATGGAGCTGGAGCTCGACGAGGCCCACGGGCTCGATCTGCCGATCGTCATGGATGCGCGCGTCGACCAGGCCCACGGCTACCGCTTCATGTACGTGCTCCCGATGGGCCAGCGTCGCGTGCTGGTCGAGGACACGTATTTCAACGCTTCGCCTGCGTTCGACGCTGTCCCTCTGGAGGGTGAGGTCCGCGCGTACGTCCAGGGACGCGGCTGGACGATCTCCCGTGTGGTCCGTACCGAGAAGGGGGTGCTCCCCATGCCCTGGTCCGAGCGGATCGACCCGCCGGGATACGGACTCCTACAGGCTGGATACCGCGGCGGCTGGTACCACCCGGGCACAGGCTACTCCTTCCCGATCGCGCTCAGGCTGGCCGAGTTCGTCGCCTCGCGCGCGCCCCGCGACCTGTTCGGTTCCGAGCTGGACCGCCTGGCGAAGATGCACCGGCGGCAAGCGTCCTTCGCGAGGTTCCTCAACCGGCTGATGTTCCGGTGGTATCCGCCGGAGCGCCGGCGCCCCATATTCGAAAGAGTATACCGACTGCCCCTAGCAACCATCCGACGCTTCTACGCGTTGGAGTTGGGGTGGCGGGATCGTTGGCGCTTCCTCGTGGGCCGACCGCCTCCGGGCCTATCGCTCCATTACCGCTTCAGACCCTCCCCCCCGGATGCCTGAGAACCGTCCCGCACCCCTCGAGGTCGACCTCTTTCTGTCGGAGCTGATGAGGGAGCTCGCAGAATTGCGCGAGATCGGTCCGCATGTGGATCGGGCCGCACGCTACCTCGACGCGGCCCTGTTCGAGCCGGCCCGCGACATCCTCTCCCGCAACGGGAAGGGGTTCCGCGCTCGGTTGCTCACCCACTCCTGGACCTTGGCCGGTGGTCGCCCCGGTGAGATGCCCGACCTCCTGCCGGTGGCCATCGAACTTTTGCACGCGGGCTCTCTCGTGATCGACGACATCGAGGATGATTCCGCGACGCGCCGTGGCGAGCCGGCGCTTCACCACCGGTACGGGCTTCCGGTCGCCCTGAACACAGGGAACTGGCTCTACTTCGCGTCCATGTCGTGCTTGTCCCGGCTGCCCTGCGACGATGCTTGCCGGCTCGGGCTCACGGAAGACGTCATCCTCGGCGTCCTGCGATGCCACGAGGGCCAGGCGCTGGACATCTCGGCATCGGTGACGTCGCTGTCCAGGACCGAGGTCCCGAGCGTCGTGTCCGCGGCGACCGACCTGAAGACCGGGGCGCTCATGGGTCTCGCCGCGGCCATGGGCGCCCGATGCGCGGGAGCCGCTCCGGAGGCGGTCGACCGCATCCGGGCTTTCGGCTCCCGCGTGGGCGTCGCCTTCCAGATGCTCGACGACTGGAGCGGCATCCGTCACGACCAGCGGCGACATAAGGGCCTCGAGGACCTGCGATTGGGGCGGGCTACGTGGCCCTGGGCGTGGTTCGCGGACCACGTCGATCAGGTCTCGTACGCCGACATCACCCGTAGGCTGCGCGCGGCCGAGGTCGAGTGGGAGCTCGACCAGGTCCGTGAGCGCATCGCGAGTGCGCTCGGGCCGGTTGCGCCCGGACGGATCGAGGCCGAGATGGACCAAGCGATGTCCCTCCTCCGATCGGAGCCGTTCGAGTCTGCTGCCGTGGACGCGGTCGCGTCCGAGTTGGCAGCGCTCGTGCGCGCTTATGGCTGACGTGCCCAAGCGGGTCGCCGTCGTCGGGAGTGGCTTCGGGGGGCTCACGGTAGCCGTCAGGCTCCAGAACGCCGGCTTCGAGACCACGATCTTCGAGGCTCGCGACAAGCCCGGTGGGCGCGCGTACGTGTACGAGCAGGACGGTTTCGTGTTCGACGGAGGACCGACCGTCATCACGGCCCCGAACCTCTTCGAGGAGCTGTTCGCCGAGGCGGGCCGGGACGTTCGCGACTACGTGGAGCTGATGCCGGTCGATCCGTTCTACCGACTCGTGTGGGAGGACGGAACGACGTTCGACTACAACGGTGACGCCGACTCCATGGCGGCCCAGATCGCGCGCTTGAACCCGAGCGACGAGGCCGGTTACAGGGCGTTCGTGGAGTACGCTCGCGAGGTATTTCGAGCCGGCTACACAGAACTGGCGTCGACACCGTTCCTGCGGTTCTGGGACATGGTCCGCGTCGCTCCGGAGCTCGTTCGTCTGCGCGCGGACCGATCCGTCTACCGAGCCGTGGGCCGCTTCGTCCGCGACGAGCACGTGCGCCAGGCGCTCAGCTTCCACTCGCTACTCGTAGGCGGAAACCCGTTCGAGACGAGTGCCATCTACACGCTCATCCATCATCTCGAGCGGGAGTGGGGCGTCTACTTCCCTCGAGGCGGGACGGGCGCGCTCGTGCAGGCTCTGGTTCGCCTCTACCGGGAATTAGGTGGCGAGCTCCACCTGGACACCCCGGTCGAGTCTATCGAGGTGGACCGGAGCGACGGTCGCGTCCAACACCGCGTCTCGACCCCGCGTGGCACCGAGTCGTTTGATGCGGTCGTCTCGAACGCCGACCTCGTGCACACCTATGGCAAGCTGCTGAAGTCCGACCGTGACGCCCAAAAAACGGCGCGTCGCTTGGAGCGGATGGACTGGTCGATGTCGCTGTTCGTGCTGTACTTCGGAACCGATCGGCGTTACGACGACCACGTGGCTCACCACACGATTCTCTTCGGTGCCCGCTATCGCGAGCTGTTGAAGGAGATCTTCCATGGCCCGGGGCTGCCCGAGGACTTCAGCTTGTACCTCCACGCGCCCACGGTCAGCGACCCCTCACTCGCCCCACCGGGGTGCGAGGCGTTCTATGTGCTGGCGCCCGTCCCACACCTCGGCAACGCACCTGTCGATTGGGACAGCTTCGCAGCCGAGTACGCCGATCGAGTGCTCGCCTACCTCGAGCCCCATCTCCCCGACCTGCGCCGGCACGTCGTCACCAAGCGGTGGCTCACGCCGACGGACTTCGAGCGCGTCCTGGGGTCTCACTTGGGCTCAGCGTTCTCGTGCGCCCCGACGCTCACCCAGAGCGCATGGTTCCGACCCCATAACCGGGACGATCGAATCCCTGGCCTGTACCTGGTGGGCGCGGGCACGCACCCGGGGGCAGGTGTGCCGGGCGTCGTGAACTCCGCCAAGGCCACGGCGCGCCTCGTGATCGAGGACCTGGCAGGGTGAAGGAGGCAGCGCGTGTCAGCGCCCAGGTCATCGAGAAGCACTCCAAGAGCTTCCATCTGGCGTCGCGGGTGCTGCCCCCGGACGCGCGCATCCACGCCGTCGCCCTCTACGCCTGGTGTCGGCGCGCGGACGACGCGGTGGACCTCGTCGCTCCGTCACGTCAGCAGGAGGCGCTCGACACGCTGTTCGACGAGTTGCGCCTGGTCTACGAGGGCGCTGAGCAGGACGACCCTGTCCTTGCCCTGTTCCAGGAGACGGTGCACGAGCGGCGCATCCCGTTCCGGTACGCGCAGGACCTGCTCCGCGGCATGCACATGGACGTGCAGGGCCAACGATACGAGTCCATGGACGACCTTCTGGCCTACTGCTACTACGTTGCGGGCTGTGTGGGCCTCATGATGTGTCATGCCATGGGCACGCGAGGAGACTGGGCTCTGGCGAACGCGAGGACTGGGAGCGCGACCGACTCTACATCCCCGACGAGATCCTGGCCGAGTGTGGCACCGGCGGCCTAGCGGACCGCCTGGGCTCACCCTTCCCGCCAGACGCCGCGGAGCCCGTCTCGCACGCGATCGCCAAGCTGCTCGACGAGGCAGACCGCTATTACGCTTCCGGAGACGCGGGCCTGCCGGCGCTCTCTTTGCGCTGCTCGATGTCGATTCGCACGGCGCGGAGCGTCTATTCCGCGATCGGCGACCGCCTTCGGCGCGTGGGCTGCGACCCCCTGGCGGGCCGCCAATACGTCCCGCTCGGGCGGAAGCTCGTGCTCATGGCCTCTTCGGTCATGCGCTCCGTGGGCGGCGGGCTCGTCAGCCTGGGACGGAGCGGCCCGGTCTCCATTCCCGAGCGCGTCCTGGAGTTCCCGGACGAGGTCCTCACACTTCCCACCCACCCATCATCATCGCGGTCGAGCCTGGCATGAGAGAGAAGGCGAACGTCCCCACCGAATTCGACAAGGTAGCCCGAAGCTACGACCTCCTGAGCGCGCTCAATCCGGGGTACTCCAAACACCTCCGCATGAGCGCCACCCGCATGAACCTTCCCGAAGGGGCCCGCATCCTGGACCTTTGCTGCGGCACGGGGCTCTCCACGGCCGCTCTGAAGGAGGCTTACCCGGACGCTACGATCACGGGCATGGACGCCTCCGAAGGCATGCTGGCCACGGCGAGAGGGAAGGAGGAGCTGGCCGGCGTGGAATGGCTTCTGGGCAACGCCATGGATCCGGCGGAGGGCGGGGCAGCGGGACCCTACGACGGCATCCTGATGGCCTACGGGATCCGGAACGTGCCGGACCCCGACCTCTGCCTGGAGCGTATTCGGCCGCTCCTCGCCGAGGGGGGCACCCTGTGCCTGCACGAGTACTCCGTCCGTGGATCGCTCTGGTCTCGCTTCGTGTGGAATCTCGTGACGCTCGGCATCGTCATCCCTCTGGGCCTCATCTTCGCGCGGACGACGAAGATCTTCCGATATCTCCGGCGTAGCGTCTCGGAGTTCGATTCGGTGAAGACGCTGGAGGACAGACTGCGGAACGCCGGCTTCGCGGACGTAAGAACGGAAACCATGGACGGCTGGCAACGAGGGATCGTTCACAGCTTCCTGGCTTCGCGGCCCTCCTGATGCCTCGGCGTAGAGAGCTCGTCCACCCACTCCCCGAGGGGCTCGAGCGGGTCGAAGGCTCCGCGACCGCCGTGGTGGCCGGTGGCGGGATCGCGGGTGTCGCCGCGGCCACCGTACTCGCCGAGCGCGGTGTCCGCGTCACGCTCGTGGAGAAGGAGCCGTTCCTGGGAGGGCGGGCCGGGGCATGGACCGACCGCCTGGCGACGGGCGAGGCCTTCGAGATGGAACGGGGCTTCCATGCGTTCTTCCGGCAGTACTACAACCTGCAGTCGCTTCTTCAGCGCATCGATCCGGAGCTCTCGTTCCTCTGCAAGCTCGAGGACTACCCGATCCTGGGCCCCGACGGAGAAGAGCAGAGCTTTCGCGGCCTCCCGAAGAGCACACCGGCGAACCTGATCGTGCTCACCGCGCGCTCACCCGCCATCGGTCTTCGCGACCTCATGGGGGTCAGCGCGGCTCGCGCGCTCGAGATGCTGACGTACGAGCAGGGCCGAACGTACCGGCGGCGTGACGTCATGGACGCCGGAGCATACCTCGACTCGCTTCGCTTCCCGCCCCGCGCCCGCCGGCTGTTCTTCGACGTCTTCGCGCACTCGTTCTTCAATCCGGAGCGCGAGATGTCGGCGGGCGAGCTGCTCATGATGTTCCACTTCTACTTCACGGGGAATCCCGAGGGCCTCGTGTTCGACGTCTGCAGATCGCCCTTCTCCACGGCCATATGGAAGCCGTTCGAACGCTACCTGTCCGGACTCGGTGTGGACGTCCGCCTCGAATCGGAGGTCTCGGCGGTGCGTCGCGGTGAGGGCTCCGCATGGCACGTCGACACCACGGACGGCCCGCTCGAGGCCGATGGGGTCGTGCTGGCTCTGCCGGTACCGCCGCTCCAGGCCGTGGTGGAAGCGTCCGCCGATCTCGACGACGCTCCTTGGCGGGCCTCGATCGAGGGGCTCTCGCTCACGCTTCCGTTCGTCGTGTGGAGGCTTTGGCTGGATCGGCCGACCCGGGCCGGGCGGGACCCGTTCGTCGGGACGACCGGGCTCGGACCGCTCGACAACATCTCTCTCTATCATCTCTTCGAGGACGAGAGTCGGGAATGGGCCGAGTCGAGCGGGGGCTCCGTGGTCGAGCTGCACGCCTACGCCGTGGACCCGGACATTCCGGAGGCCGAGATGCGGCGGCAGCTCATGGACGGCCTCCATCAGCTGTACCCGGAGACCCGCGACGCGACCGTGTTGGAGGAGCGATACCTGGTGCGCCGTGACTGCCCCGCCTTCGCGCCCGGGTCGTTCGAGGGCCGCCCAGGAGTGGAGACGCCCTTCGAGGGGCTCGCGCTCGCCGGCGATTTCGCCAAGCTTCCGATTCCCAGCGCGTTGATGGAGCGGGCGGCGGCATCGGGCTTCCTGGCGGCCAATCGACTTCTGGCCGTTCACGGCGTCCGGTCGGAACCGGTGCGCTCGGTTCCGGCACGGGGATTACTCGCAGGGCTGACTCGAGGATAGGTGTATGACTGAACCGAGCTTTATCAACATCGGGCGTAAGCTTCCGTCCACGGAGCTCTGGTCCGACCTCCCGGACTGGAAACAGGCCCAACCGGCCTGGATCAACTCAGCGCTCGAGCGGGCACTCGCGAAGCCCTCGGGTGGGTGGTTTGCCGTAGACGCGTCGCGGGCCATCGGCCAGGGCCCGCATCGATACAGGGTTGACGGCGAGGACTACGTCGTGTGGCGTGCGAAGAGCGGGATCAAGGTCGCGCCCGACAGCTGCCCGCACATGGGGGCTCGAATGTCCGACGGGTTCGTCCGCGACGGATGTGTGGTCTGCCCCTGGCACGGACTCGCGATCGGCGAGGAGGGGCTCGGCAAGTGGCAGCCGGTGACCATGTTCGATGACGGCGTGCTGATCTGGATCCGCCCCGGGTCGGGCGAGGGCGCGACGGAAGCGCCGATCTTGCCGGAGCGCCCGACCACGTTCTTCGACGCCACCATGCGACTCGAGGCGAAGTGCGAGCCGCGCGATGTGCTCGCGAACCGTCTGGATCCATGGCACGGGGCGCACTTCCACCCTCACTCGTTCGGCAACCTCCGCGTTCTGGAGCGGGACGACGAGACCGTGACCGTACGCGTGGTCTACCGGATCACGAAGCGCGTGGGCATGGAGGTCGACGCGCTCTTCGACTGTCCCGATCCGAGGACGATCGTCATGACGATCATCCGGGGGGAGGGTGTCGGGTCCGTCGTGGAGACCCACGCTACGCCGATCGAGCCCGGCCGCTCTGCCGTGTTGGAGACCACCCTCGCGACGTCGGACCGGCCTCAGTTCCTTCCGTTCATGAAGATGTTCGGGCGGTGGATCCGGCCCGTGATCGAGAAGCGTGCGCGGAGGCTCTGGGTCGAGGATGGAGCGTACGCGGAGCGGCGTTACGAGTTGAGACGGGAGGAGCAGAGGGCCTGAGCTGGACGGGACCCGTCAGGGTTGGGTGCAGCCAGGGGCCACCGTCGTATCTGCCGAGCTCACGATCGTGAAGCGACGCGTGACGGCCGAGCCGAACGCTCCGGACCCGTCCCCCGCGAGGCTGGACACTCGGACGGCCCCCGATGGGTTGAAGTTCCCTCCCCGAGCCCAGTTCGTCTCGTTCTCGTCGAGCGCGGTGATGGCGATCTCCGCGCTCGTGCCCTCGGGGAGGCCCACCTGGAGGCGAATCGCCAGATCCCGGTCGAGGTCGAAGCGGTCGAAGACGCCGAACTGGTCCGGGAACGAGACCGTCGTGTCGGACTCGGAGATCGAGAGCCCCACCAGGTACAGGGTGTCGGGGGCCTCGATGCCCTCATCGGCAAGCGCTTCGGCAAGCCCCACAATCAAGGCCTCGCTGACGTAGGCCCGCGCGCCCTCCGACCGTGTCCACTCCAGCGGCAGCCGGGTATCGGGGGTCAGAAGGCACGTTCCACCGACGGCGGCCAGGTCGAACCCGCCAGGGATCGTCGTCGAGCCCGAAAGCCTCCTCCCGTCTGCCAGCTCGACGTCCAGCGTGAGGGCCTCGCCGGCTTCGTAGCCCTCTGCCAAGCTCGCTCCGGCGGTGAAGCACGATCCCGTTTCATTCTCCGGGAGAATGGCCACGCACGCGTCGATGGGCGCCAGGGCCAGCACCGCCGAGCTCCCCTCACCGTCCACGACCGTGACCCGAGCATCGTCGAAGGTCCGGGAGCCCGGCCCCGAGCCCGGAGCCGTGCCATGGATGAAGACCCTGAGGCTGTTGCCCGCGGGGTCC
>JBDHIF010000080.1:0-4872 GCA_039587535.1 Gemmatimonadota bacterium | reverse complement strand
CGGCGCGGATCGACTTGTCGCCGACCTGGAACGCGAAGGGAAGGGCTTGGAGGCCATCCTCCTGACCCATGCCCACCTCGACCACGTGGAGGGGGTGCACACCGTTCGAGGGTTCGCGCCGGACGTACCCATCCTGCTGCATCCCGCGGACCTGGGGCTCTACCAATCTCTGCCGAGCCAGGCGGCCATGTTCGGCCTCCAGGCAGACCCTCAACCAGACCCCACGGGCGAGCTCGTGCCCGGGGAGCGCTACGATTTCGGTGCTTTCGATATCCGATTCACGCCGGGGCATGCGCCAGGACACGTCATTCTGGTGTCTCCCGACGACGAGCTGGCCATCGTGGGCGACGTGGTGTTCCAGGGCTCCATCGGCCGTACCGACCTTCCAGGCGGGGACTTCAAGACCCTCATGCGCTCGATTCGTGACCAGGTCCTGACGCTGCCCGACGAAACCGTGCTGTACCCGGGGCATGGCCCCGCCACCACGGTGGGTGCCGAGAGGGCGACGAACCCCTTCCTGGTCCCACACTTCGGAGGCGAGCTGGCGTGAGTCGCCCGCTCCGCGGCGCGGTGTTCGCATCGGGTGGCGGGACCAACCTGCAGGCTCTGTTGGACCATCGCGTTGACGAATGGAACGTGAGCCTGGTGTTGTCCAACCGAGCCGACGCCGGCGCCCTCGCACGGGCCCGGCGCGCTGGCGTCGCGCAAGCCGTGATCGAGACCGGATCGGAGGCACGCGCGGTGGACGAGCAGATGCTCGCCGCGCTTGAAGCCCACGACGTGGACTTCGTGCTCCTGGCGGGCTACTTGCGGTTGGTCCCAGGGGCTGTGGTGCAGCGCTACAAGGACCGGATGGTGAATATACATCCGGCGCTCCTTCCGTCCTTCGGCGGCAAGGGGATGTACGGCCTCCACGTGCACCGGGCGGTGATCGAGTCGGGGGTCCGTATCACCGGGCCCACCGTACACCTGGTGGACGAGGTCTACGACCGCGGGCGCATTCTCGCCCAGTGGCCGGTACCCGTGAGGGCCGACGACACCCCCGAGTCGCTCGCGGGTCGCGTGCTCGAAGTGGAACACAAGCTGTACCCGAGGGTGGTCGATCACCTCGTGGCCAGGTGGAGTCGCGGGCGGGCGTCGGAGCCATTGAAGGAATCCGGTACCCGCTTCGAGCTGGCATGATCGCCCTCGGCCTGATCGATTCGTATGAAGCGTAATCCTCAACTCTAGAGAGTTCATCATGAAGCGGGCGCTCCTCAGCGTATCCGACAAGGCTGGCATCGCGGACTTCGGCAAGGCCCTGGCCGAACGAGGCTGGGAGCTGCTCTCCACGGGCGGGACGGCTCGAACGCTGCGCGACGCCGGGCTGGAAGTCACCAGCGTGTCCGACGTCACGAGACATCCCGAGATGATGGACGGCCGGGTGAAGACACTCCACCCGGCGATTCACGCGGGACTTCTCGCTCGCCGCGACAGGGAGGACGACCTCGCCGCGCTCCAGGAGCAGGGTTACGCTCCGATCGACCTCGTGGCGGTGAACCTGTATCCGTTTCGTGAGACGGTGGCGCGAGGGAACGTCGGGGTAGGGGATGCCATGGAGAAGGTCGACATCGGGGGTCCCACGATGATCCGTGCGGCGGCCAAGAGTCACCGAGACGTCCTGGTGGTGGTGGACCCCGACGACTACGGGACCGTTCTAGCCGCGCTGGACGGGGGGACCGACGGGACAGGGGAACTGCTTCGCCGGCGACTGGCCGCCAAGGTCTTCAGACACATCAGCGCCTACGACGCGGCGGTGGCGGAGTACCTGGAAGGAGAGGATGCGGGGGTGTTCGACCCGACTCCGACGGAGCTCGTGCTCTCCTATGAGCGCGTGCAGTCGCTGCGCTACGGCGAGAATCCCGACCAGGAAGCGGCCTTCTACGCCTCAGCGGGGGTGCGGGCTGGTCTCTCGGGACTCGAGAAGCACCACGGAAAGGACCTCAGCTACAACAATTTCCTGGACCTGGACGGCGCGCTGTTGAGCCTGGCGCCCTTCGCGCTCTCCACCCGGGCAGCCGTGTGCATCATCAAGCACACGACCCCCTGCGGTCTTGGTGTGGCCGACGAGCTCTCCGACGCATATCGAAAGGCCCTCGCGACGGATCCTACCAGCGCGTTCGGCTCCGTCATCGCGGTGAACCGGGAGGTGGACGCCGCGACCGCGGAGCTCATGTCCGAGCTCTTCATCGAATGCGTCGTGGCTCCCGGATACGACCGTGCGGCCATGGTCAAGCTCACGGAGAAGAAAAACATCCGTCTGCTGACCTTCCCGGAGTTGGAAGCCCCGGTGCCGGAGTGGGTGGCGCAGGGGTGGGCCGGGGATCCGCATGCGCTACGGCAGGTGGCCTTCCTCGCCGTCCACGGAGCGTTCCCGGAGCCTCGGGTGCTGCGCTCCGTATACGGAGGGCTTCTGGTGCAGACACCTCCCGTACCGCCGTTCTACGGATTGGCGGACCACGATTGGGACGTGGTGACCGATCGGGCACCGACGGACCGAGAGGCCGACGACCTGGCGTTCGCCTGGGCATCCATCTTCGGGGTGAAGTCCAATGCGATTCTCATGGCCAGGGATGGGGCTGTCCTGGGCATCGGAGCCGGACAGATGAGTCGAGTGGACTCGTCGAAGATCGCCGTGAGGAAGGCGGGGGACGCGGGCTTGGACCTGCACGGGTCCGTGTTGGCCTCCGACGCGTTCTTCCCGTTCCGCGACGGGATCGACGCAGCCGCCGAAGCGGGCGTCAAGGCGGTCATCCAACCGGGTGGATCGGTACGGGACCAGGAGGTCATCGACGCGGCCAACGAGCACGGAATCGCCATGGTGTTCACCGGCCAGAGGTTGTTCAGGCACTGAGACCGGCGGCATATGTGGTGCGACGAAGAGGGGGCGCCCCGGACCGGGACGCCCCCTCTTGCTTTCATCGTCGGGAGTCGCCGATCCCGGCGACGTGCCCGGCGGGGTGATGCTCACCGGGTGAGGGCAAGCCTTCCCAACACCACGCCGAGAATCCCGAAGGTGACGAGCAGGACCCAGCCGTGATCCAGGTTCGTCAGATAATGCAGGGCGCCGGCACCCCCCTCAGATCTCAGAACGGCAGATCGTCGTCGAAGTCGGCATCCGAGGCTTCGGGGAAGTTCGCGGAGGGACCCGCCGGCTGTGCCTCACCTTCGGCGCCCACCCCACTCTGCGGCGCGCCCGCACTCTCCCGTTCGATTCGCCACGCCTTCACGTCGGTGTACCAGCGGCCCTTGAACTCACGGCTCTGGACATCGATGTGCGCGGTGAGGCGTTCGCCCTCCTGCACGTTGAACTGGTCGATGTTGTCGCCCCACTGGATGATGCAAACGTCCTTGGGATAGTCGCCCTCCGTCTGAAGGATGAACTCCTGCTTCCTCCAGGTTCCGTTGCGGCCCTCGCCGGACTGCTCTTCGAGAATCTGGGTGACCTTGCCGGTGATCCTGAGGTCCATGACGACTTCGACTCCGTTGCGTGACCGGCCGGAGGCTCCGGCACGGATGGGTGGGGCAGGACGTTACGCCCCTGAACCTACCGCCGAGGGCGGCTGGCTCAAGGGGCCAGCGAGACGGGTGTGTCTCCGCTCGCGCCCTCGTCCACCAGCCTGCCCACTGCGACGCGTAGGGCCGGAGGGGCAAAGTAGCCCACGACCCTGTGTCGGACGACGCCTTCACGGTCGATGAGGTACGTGGTCGGGATGCCCCGGATCCCCCCGAAGGCGCTCCGGTGGTCGCGCGTGGCTCGCCCGATGGGGAAGGCGATGCCGCGCTCTTCGATCCAGGAGCGGATGGGCTCAGGCGATCCCACGTCGGTGGAGAGCCCGATGACCACGACTCCATCCGCCGCTCTGTCCTCGTGGAGCGCCTGGAGCGATGGCATCTCCAGGCGGCACGGGCCGCACCAGGTCGCCCAGAAGTTCACCACCACGACTTGACCACGAAGCTCCGTGGAGCGGAGCGTGTCGCCGTCCAGCGTGACGATCGTCAGGTCAGGGACCCGACCGAGGTCCGGCCCGACCCCGGTAAGCGCTCCGAGCTGGGGGCCCAGACGGTAGAGGACGAACGCCAGAAGGCCGAGGGTGACGGCCCACTCCAGAATCTTCCGCCAACCGGGCGTAGGGTGCTCGTCACGGTGTTCCTTGGGGACACTCATGTCCGTTCAACCTTGCCGCTGGAGGTCGGCCGGGGTAGTGATGATGTTCCTCAGCGTCATCCAAACTCCCGGAGCGCACCCATGTTCCGCACCTATGCAGCATCCCTCCCCGTGGCGCTTGCCGCTGCTCTCGTCGCCACCCTCTTCGCCGCGCCGTCGGCGGCCCAGGACCCCGCGGATCGGTTTGGCATCTGGAAGATGCAATCGGACGCCCCGCCACCGTCCAGCAACGTCATGACCTACGAGCCGCATGGGGAAGACGGCATGAGCATCACCGTGGCGTCGGTGAACAGCAGGGGGGAGAGCAACGAGTGGGGCTACGTGACGCTTTTCGACGGAGTGTTCCGTGAGGTTTGGGGACGGACCGGGTCCGATACCGCCGTGGAGTTCATCGATGAGCGTAGCACGCGTATCACCAACCGGCGCGACGGGCGGGTGACGCAGGTCATCATCAACACGCTCTCCGAGGACGGGGACACCATCCACAACGAGTACGTCCGCCTGGACGCCGAGGGACGGATCACCGGGGTGTCCCACGCCGTTTACGTGCGGCAGCACTGAGGTCGTCCAACCGTCCGTGGGCTGAATTCAGGCCCCCTCTCGATTAGTTTTGAAGTCAGGAGGGGTGGCAGAGCGGTTCAATGCACCGGTCTTGAAAACCGGCG
>JBDHIF010000079.1:0-5191 GCA_039587535.1 Gemmatimonadota bacterium | reverse complement strand
TCTGGCCGGCCGGTGGTCGCCGAAGTGCCGCGCGTAGACCTCGTTCATTTCCTGGAAGTCACCCATGTCGGCCAGGAACACGGTGGTCTTCACCACGCGGCCCATGGATGAGCCGGCGCTTTCCAGCACGGCCCGCAGGTTGCGCAACACCAGGTCCGTCTGGCGGGCGATCGTGCCACGCTCCATCTCTCCGGTGGAGGGATCCAACGGGATCTGGCCCGAGCAGAACACGAAGCCGCCGGAGACGACGGCCTGCGAGTATGGCCCTATAGCTGCGGGCGCCGCATCGGTCTGGATGAGTCGGAGGTCGGTCATGGGAGGAAATCCTCGTCTTGTTGAGGCGGCGTACTGACACCGCCGCCTTGGTAGGCCCGCACGTGACCTAGGAGTTCTTCACGGGAGACCGTGGCCACCCCGGGCTTACCGACTCCGATGGCGGCCGCGTGGTTCGCCATGAGGGCCGCTTCTTCCACGGAGCCGCCAGCAGCCAGCACCACCGCCACGACGGCGGTGACGGTATCACCCGCCCCCGAGACATCATACACGCCAGGAGATGACCAACATCGAGCCTCTTCCTCGTGCTCTCCATCCACTCGACCTCGGTGGGATGGATGAACGAGCCCAGCGCGTCCTCCAGCTCCTTGGCGTTGGGCTTGAACACCGTGGCTCCCCTGTAGGCGAAGAAGTTTCGACGCTTCGGGTCCACCACGGTGGGCAAGCCACCCCGGCGTGCCGCTTCAAGCGTCCGCTGGATGACGGACGTGACCAGCACACCCTTGTTGTAGTCCTCCATCACGAGAACGTCGCTGTCCCCGGCCAGCTCTTCCACCGTGTCGCCAAGGGCATCGGCCAGAGCGCCTTCGGCGTCGGCATCCACTTCGTTGTCGTATCGCACCACCTGCTGTCGCCGCGCGAGGATCCGGGTCTTGACCGAGGTGGGGCGCTCGGAGGTGCTCACCACCCCCTCCGTTCGGACCCCGAGGGCCTCCAGGGCTCCCTTCATCGCTTCGCCTGCGCTGTCACGACCGGCGAGTCCCACGACACGGCACGTCGCGCCCAGAGCCGCCACATTGGCGGCGACGTTCCCGGCGCCCCCGACCGCGGACGACTCTTCCTCTACCCGGACCACCGGCACGGGTGCTTCCGGTGAGACCCGTTCGACGACCCCCGAGACGTAGCGATCCAGCATGAGATCACCCACAACGAGAACGCGGGTCCCCCGGACGGCCGAGAGCAGCGCCTCCGCACGGTCCACCGTCAGGCGGTCCACGGCCCCCTCCCTCTGGCTTCCAAGCTCACCCAGTGGCAGGTGTCACCGTCTCGTCCCAACAAACGGTCCTGAAGGTTGACCGACACGCACACGTGGTTCGGTACGATGCGGACCCGCTCACCGATGGCGGGTGCCCATGTCGAGCCCGTCAGGTCGAGCACGCCGTGCTCCTCCGAAAGGCTCTGCACCGATACTTCGGGATGCTCCAAGACGAAGCCATACCCCTCATCACCTCCGCGCTCCTCCTTGGCGAGCGCCTTCGAACCGGCGTCCACCACGGCACGCCCGGAGATCGCGGTGCTCACCACCGTCGTGAGAACGGTGTACGCCAGGTCTTCACGCCGCGCCACACCGACCGCGAGACCCTCCCGGTCGTAGAAGATGCACGAACCCGAGCGGATCTCCGTCAGACCTTCGATCTCGTGGCTCCTGAAAAGGGTGGGCGTAGAGCCTCCACTTACGATCTCTGGCTCCAGCCCTGCGGAAGCGAGTGCCTCCAGCGCCTGAGCCACGCGGTCTCCGACCCGAGCCAACGCGGGGCCCTGCATCCCTTCCGGGCCGCGAATATGACCGGGGTAGAACTGAATGCCTCTGAACGCCACGCCCTCCAGCTGATCCACGAGACGTGCGAGCGCGACAACCTCTTCGATGCTTTCCACGCCCACACGTCCGAGCCCGACGTCCATCTCCACCAGGACTCCCACCGTGACACCGGCATGCTCGGCGGCCTCCGCGAGTGGACGGACGACCGCGGCCGCATCCAGCGCCACCTTGAGGTCCACGCCGGCCGCCACCGCAACCAAACGACTCAGCTTCGCCGCGCCTAGGGGTGGGTAGGCCAGGAGCAGATCACCGCAAATGGAGGACATCACCTCGGCTTCGCGAAGCGTAGCCACGGTGAGCCCGGCCGCGCCCGCGTCGAGCTGGATCCGAGCCACCTCGAGGGACTTGTGCGTCTTGACGTGAGGGCGCCAGCGAAGCCCGTGCTCGGACGCGTAGCTGGCTGCACGCAGGGCGTTCGCACGCACGCGCGACAGGTCGATGGTCCCTACCGGAGTCTCGACCTGCGCGGGACCGACCGACGGGCCGCCGGTCACAACACCGCGTCCAGGGCGGCGAGAAACTCCGGATCCCCCTCGGGGATCGGACCGAACCGCAACCACCGGAGCGTGCCGTCGCGGTCGATGAGGAAGGTCGCCGGAAGCCCGAGCGCCTGGTAGAGATCCATCCCCCGCATGGTCGGGTCGTGGAGAATCGTGTAGGTCACGTCGTACTCGTCGACGAACATCCGGACGGCATCCGCCTGGTTCCGCGTGTCCATCGATACGCCCACCACCCGGAAGCCCTGATCCCGATGTTCCTCGTAGATCTCCTGCAGGTAGGGGGTCTCCATACGACAGGGCGTGCACCAGGTGGCCCACAGGTTCAACAGCACCACCTCCCCCTGGAGTGACGCCAGGGTGACCGTATCTCCTTCCAGAGTGGTGGCGGCGTACGCCCTCGCCGGCTCGCCGACCCGCGGCGGGCCTTGACGCTCACCCGGCGCGCAGCCTGCGACAACCGCGACGCCCAGCACCGTCATCCACGCCGCTAATCGGGCCCGGTGGTTCTCGACCAGCATAAGGGTCTCCTTCAAGGTCCTGCTAGGTTCAATCGCATCACACGTACACGGCTGGCTTCCTCGGACACGTCCGTCCAGGCCAGGACGACGCCCTCGCCAGGAGCTGGCGCAAGCCGGGGAAACCCGCTGGCCCGGGCCGAGGAGGACTCCAGCACCGTCCCACTGGCGCTCACCGGGCCATCCACGCCGACCTTCCGGACACGGATCGCGGCGGCTTCCGCTCCGGTTTGTTCGAGCCAGCTCACGAGCGCTTCACCTTCGTCTAGGAAGAGAATATCCACACGCCCGACCGGGTTCCCGTCGTCCACGACCAGCGGCTCGGCGAAGGTAGCACCACCGTCGCGGGAAAACGCGACCTTCACTCGGGGCGAGTTCCCCGCTCCGGTGAACCATGCTACGGCGACATCGTGGTCTCGCGCCGCCACCGCCGGCCCGTTGACCGGACAACCAGCAATCTCCCAGCCGTCGTCGTGGACGGCCGCTCCTTCGGTCCACGCTCCGTCCACCCGGCGCGTCACGTAGATGTCGCGTATCTCCGCGTCGGTTCTATCCCGGTACACCGCCACGGGCCCGGCAGCCGACATCGCCATGTCGGTCTGGCAGCAGTCGCAAACGCGGCCGTCCACCAAGGTCTCGGGGCCGGGTCCATCCTCGCCGCCGGCGGTCCGGTACCGGAGGGTCATCTCCTCGGTCGCCTCGCCATGCGCGCCGTCCAGGTACTTACGTCCGTCGAGCCACATCATGCCCACTTCGGCGGGACCGAGCGGCACCATCGAGACGAAACCGTGCTCGGTGGGGCTATCGTCGTCGTGAGGCGTCCACGGCTCGGACCACGCAGCGCCACCATCCGTGGAGCGGACGACACGAACCCCGTAGTCATACCCGCCCATTCGCCCTCGTTCGAGCCAATGGGCCCAGAGCGTCCCGTCGGCCGTCGCAGTGACGGATGGGAAGTCTGCCCAATTCACGAAGAAGCGGTCGCTCTCCCGCACCGTTCGGGCCTCGCTCCATCCATCGGCGTTGAGCTGAGCCATCCTGAGGCGGTGCCGGTCGCCATCGCCGGGCTCCAACCAGCTGAGGTATACCACCCCGTCGTGCTGCGAGAGGAAGGGTTCCGCGCTCCCCTCCCGCACCGGTGGGGAGATCTCCGTCGTAGACACGAACGGCTCCTCGGGTGTATTCGGAGCACAAGCCGCAGCGGTCAGCAGGACGAGGGTCCTGGCAAACGGTTGCGTGTGGAGTCTGCTCGGCATCGATGTGTCCCTCGCAAGGGGATCAGGAACGGACATGGGGTCCGGAGGGTTCGAGTTGCATACGGAGGGCTGAACCCGGAGAATCTCGGTACGGGCCCCACATCGGTCAAACGGAGTCTGAGGAAGGCTGTGCAAGTCCGCCGGTCCCACTCGTCCTATATGGAAAGTGGACACGACGGCTCAGACCGGAACTCGAAAGTTCATTAGGTGGAGATCATGCGCTTCCCCAAAAGCGGCACGACGCGTTTCCTATTGGCGGCCCTGCTCGCGTCCAGCGCGGCGGCGGTGCTCCCGGACAGCGTCTCCGGGCAGTACTTCGGGCGGAATAAAGTCCAGTTCGAGGAATTCGATTTCCGCGTCATGGAGACGCCTCACTTCGACCTGTACTTCTATGGGGACGACCCGGAGCCCATCGAAGACGCGGCTCGGATGGCCGAGCGATGGTACGAGCGGCTGGCACGCACGTTCCAGCATGAGTTCGAGACATCCAAGCCGCTGATCTTCTACCGGGATCATCCCGACTTCCAGCAGACCAACACCCTTCGCGGCTCGATTGGAGACGGAACCGGCGGCGTGACGGAATCACTGAAGAACCGGGTCATCATGCCGCTGACGGGCTCCTACTGGGACACGGACCACGTTCTCGGGCACGAGCTCGTCCACGCCTTCCAGTACAATATCGCCCAGTCTCGCCGCGGCGGTGGCATCCAGGGCCTCGCGGCGCTTCCGCTTTGGCTCATCGAAGGCATGGCCGAATACCTGTCCGTGGGCCGGGACGATCCTCTCACGGCGATGTGGATGCGGGACGCGATCCGGCGGGACGAACTCCCGACGATCCGGCAGATGACCCGCGACACCCGATTCTTCCCCTACCGTTTCGGGCAGGCGCTCTGGGCTTACATCGGCGGGACCTACGGCGACGACGCCGTCATCCAGGTCTTCCGGCGCGCGCTACGGGTCGGTTTCGAAGGCGCGATCCGCCAGGTCCTCGCTCAGCCCACGGACTCGCTCTCGCTCCGCTGGAAGGAACAGGTCCAGCGCGACTAC
>JBDHIF010000078.1:0-5050 GCA_039587535.1 Gemmatimonadota bacterium | reverse complement strand
GTCGCTCTCGGTATGTCCGCGGATCTCCTCGAGGAGAGCAGGGTCGGAGACCACGGAGCAGCGGGAACGGGCGATGGTGAAGGAGTAGGACACGAGTTGTCTCCGGACGGGGTCCCCGCAGGGCGCCGACAAGGGCGCACCCGGAAGATAGCGGAAAGGGTCGCGCCCATCGTCTGCGTCGCGCCGTTACCCCCAACAACGGGGACTCCGAGAGCTTGCCCTGAATCAGCCAGTAGATCTCCCTTCCCGAGAAGTGGAAGTCGTCCATCTCGGTTCCGAGGCCGGCGAACGTGGAGCGAAGATCCTCCTCGGCGGGTGTTGCCAGGAAGATCACGTACAGGGAGGAGGCTGACCCGTCCCCCGCCTCGGAAAGGGGTGGCTGGAAGGCGGCAACGGCTTCCAGCTCGGAAGGCGATCGGATGAACGTCGCGACCTCGTAACCGAGCTCGCGAGCGAGATGGCCCTCGATTTCATGCTGAAGAGCTTCGGCGTTTTGGGACTTTGCCGAGAAGATCACATTGCCGCTCGCGATGAACGTCGTGACGTCGTCGAAGCCGAGCGCCTCGAACAGCTCCCTGAGATGGCCCATCTTGACTCGATGGCCGCCGACGTTGATCCCGCGCAGGAGGGCGATGTACCGCGGCATGCTGATATCCCTTCGAGTTCTGAGAACCGGTCACCGAAGCCCGAGAGTGTCGCCAATTCGGTGGTTCGATGCCACCAACGCCAGCGGGCCGCCCCGAGAAACTCGGGACGGCCCGCGGCGTCACTCTGATTCAGCTTGGACCTAGACGGCCATGACGTTCTCTGCCGCGGGGCCCTTGGCGCCCTCCACGATGTCGAACTCCACCTGGGCTCCCTCAGCGAGGCTCTTGAAGCCCTCGGCCTGAATCGCGCTGTGGTGAACGAAGCAGTCCTTGCTTCCGTCCTCCGGCGTAATGAACCCGAATCCCTTCTGATCGTTGAACCACTTCACGGTTCCCTTGGTACGCATCTGTGCGCTCCTTGGTTGTGCAAGTCGGAGCCACGATGACGCGTACTTACCGACTGCTATGTTGGCGCGGAACCTCCGCGCGGTGTGTGACCGTCATGGTCACAAAAACAAGGCGGCAATCTCCAAGAACGAGACCGCCGCCATCATTCCAGCTTTTTGGCCCCCGTTCGGGGCATGAGCAAGGGTCGCGGTATCTCGGTGCGCTGTCAATGCGCTGGGGCTTGAGGATCGGTCTGCCCCATCTGCGTGAGCATCGCCTCGGCTTGCTCGATGTGCCTCCGATCCGCTGCCCGCCAGGGGGGTGTCGTTGCCGCCCGGTAGAAGGCTTCGACGGCTTCGGCGTGGCGATCCATGTCCCGATAGGCCATTCCCAGCTCGAGGTGGTTCACCGCGTCTCCCGGAGCCAATTCTGCAGCCGTCCGGAGGTGATGCTCGGCGCTCTCCCATGAGGCCCGCCCCAGAACGTCTCCACCGAGTAGCTTGCGGGCCAGGAAACGGGTGATCGGGTTGAGGCGCATCACGGCGGCGTGGATCCTTCCCTTCAGGTGGTGCGCGCCCGCGTGGAGGGAGTCCACCTGGAGCACCCACGTCGCCTCGGTCCAAGCCTCCTCGGCCAAGCGGATCCTGGTCTTGCCACCTTCGTCGTCCGCCGACAGGCCGGAGGTCACGGCCAGCCAGTACCGACCCTCCAAGCCCTGAGGGTCGAGGATCTTGGCCCGCTGGGCGTAGCCTCGTGCGTGCCGGACGATGGCCATGCGAGTCTCCTTGTCCGCCTGGGCCGCGCCGAGGACCGCTCCGGCCTCGGCGGCCTGCCAGAGGACTTCGTATTCGGCCGGCGTCATCAGAGCCCGCTCTTCGAGGAGCGCGAATCGCTCGGCTTGGGTGACGACCCTCACCGTGGGCCGGAGGTTGTCTGCCAGGACGATGCGACGTTGCTGTGGCGACACCTGTGCCGACGCCGCAGCTGTGACCACCAGCATGGGAATGGTGACCAGGATGTTCCTGTGCGAGTGGATCATGATTCCCTCCCATAGGCGGCAGGTGAGACGGAGGCAGTGGCGTACGCCGACCGGACCAGCTCCACGTCGCGTCGCGCGGCCCGGAGCGTGAACGCCGGAGGTTGCCCCGTGGTCAGGGCACGCATGAAGTCGTCGTGCATGGCCCGGTAGCCCTGGATGTCGGTGGAGGCAGGGAAGTACAGGCGCGGACGCCGTCCGCTCCGGAGCACGAAGAGCCCGTTGGACTCGAAGAGGATCGAGGCCCGGGTCCCCCAGATCCGGGACAGTCGAAGCCCCCTCAGCGTGCCGGGGATCTCCCAGGAGTAGGTGAGGACCCCGACCGCTCCTTGCGCGTACTCGGCCACGAAGACGGCACTTCGCTCGTAGCCGGGAGGGGCATCGGGGAAGAACCCATGGGCCGACTGGATCTCCATGCCCAGATTCGCCATGAGGCTCACCCAGTGGATTCCTCCTTCGAACAGGGCCCCGCCGGCGCACAGCGCTGGGTCCAGCCGCCAGCCCTCCGCGGACTGTCGCTTCACGGCGTTGATCTCGATGAAGCGCACTTGGCCGAGGACCCCCTGCGCCACGAGCGCTCGTAGTCTCCTGGCTACCGGCTTGTAGAAGTAGTTCTCGGCCACGAGCACCTGCTTGCTGCACCGCCGCGCCGCGGCCTCCACCAGGTCGAACTCCCTGGCATCGAGAAACGCCGGCTTTTCGACCACCACATGCTTGCCGGCGTCGAGGGCCTCCAGGGCGACGGTGAGGTGCGAGGCGGGGGGTGTGGTCACGAACACGGCATCGACGCGCTCGTGGGCGAGCGCGGCGTCGAGGCTTCCCGACAAAGCTTCTCCCCCGACCGATGCCACCAGTCGCTTGGCCCGTTCGTGGGACCGGCTGTGGTAGAGGCGATCGACCTCGGGGAAGCGCCGCGCCATGATGCGGCTGTGCAGCGTCGCCGCCTGACCGCAGCCGACGAAAAGGACGACGCGGTTCTCCGCGTTGGGGCGCGTGTTCATCGGGATCCTCCTCCCGTTGGGTGCAGGGCCTTTTCGGGCCTGTTCCACGAAGGTGCCTCGATCCGCCCCTCCAGGATGCGGGCGCCGGCCACGTGTTCGGCCGCCAGAAGAGCGTTGGCGGCGATGGTCAGACTGGGATTGACGGCTGCCGAGCGGGGCATGAAGCTGCCGTCGGTGACCCACAGGTTCTCCACGCCGCGGAAGCGCGAGCTGCGGTCCAGGGGTGACGTCCGAGGGTCCAAGCCCATTCGTAGTGATCCCACGGCGTGGGAGAAGGTTTTGATGTGAACGGGCTGCCTGATCCACGCGCCCGATTCTCTGAGCACCGCCGCGGCCGTCCTCATCAGGGTGCGGCGTGCGGCGCGGTCCCGCGCCGTGTACCGATGCGTTACGACAGCCCGCGGGATCCCATAGCGGTCGGTGGCTGAGCGACTGGCTTCCACGCGATTCGCCTTCTGTGGCTCGTCCTCGGCGATGGCGAGCAGGCCCGTGGAGTGGTTCGCCAAGGGTTCCGCGATGCGACTCAGAACCCCGGGAATCCGGTCGCGAACCAGGCCGGGTGGTGGAGGATGGATCGACTGGATGCACCCGAGCTTGGGCTCACCGTCGGTTCCCCCGTATTGATCCAGGATGCCGATCTGCTTGTGAAAGTCCCGGGACCCTTCCAGGGGCCGGGGATAAAGCCCGAACACGATCCCGTTGCAGTGTCGCATGAGGCACCGCCCCACCCAGTCCCTCGCGGGGCTCGACGTATGCAGACCGGAGGACAAGATCAGGTGGGGGGAACCCAGAGCACCGGCCGCGAGAATGTAGCGATCTCCGCGGAAGACATGCCTGTGCCCGGTCTCACGATCCAGGCAGTCCACACCCTCGACGCGGCCACCCCGTCTCAGGAGACGCACGACCACGGTGTTCGAGAGAAGCGTGAGTCCCCGTCCGATCAACCGGGGCAGCACTGCCGTGCTGGGTTCCATCTTGGCACTGGTAGCGCACGCATAGCCGTCACATGTTCCGCACATCGAGCAGGCTTTCCCACTGCCGAAGGGGCCGCCGAAGTCGATGGCCAGCGGCAGGTGAGAGGGACTGAGCCCCAGCGTCATCGCGGCGTTCCAGATGAGACGCGCCGGCCCCTGCACGTCCGGTGCCCGGTTGGGGTAGGGGTCGGATCGACGCGGCGCTCGCACGTCATCGACGGATCGACCGGCCACCCTGAGGATCCGTTCAGCCCAGCCGTAGTACGGCTCTATGTCGTCGTATCGGTAGGGCCACGCGGCGCCTGAGCTCCCCACCACCTCGGGGCAGTCGCAGAAGTCCTGCTCTCGCATGCGATAGGCGACTCCACCGTAGAAGACCGACGGCCCCCCGACACACTGAAAGGTCCCCAGGCGGCCGCGGTCGTCGCCCCGAATCAGATAGTGGCTCTCCATGGTGTAATGGGGGCTCAGCTCGAGGGCCTGATCCGGAGCCCAGTTGGACGGGCCCCTGTGAATCGTGCCCCCGCGCTCGATCATGAGGACCTTGAGCCCCGCTGCAACCAGCGCGTATGCTGCCATCGAGCCGCCGACACCGCTCCCGACAATGACCACGTCGTAACGGGTGCGATCGCTGGCGCGGTAGTGAAGACGGTTTCTCATGGAGGTTTCTCCTTGTGCGACTCAGAACAGCACGGGAATGAGGGCGAGTGACTGGAACCGGATAAACCGGCCAGCGAAGCAGAGGACCACGAAGGTCCCCAGGGGCAGGCGGGCCATGCCCGCCACGACGGCCATGAGGTAGAGCGGGGGGAGGCCAACCGACGCGCTGGCGAAGAACACCACGTGCAGGAGTCCCTGGCGAGACCGTAGCTGCCTGGCGAGCCTGATCGCGCGCTCCGAGCTGTCGGTGGCCCTGGAATCCCCGATTCCCCTGCCACCTCGGTAGAGGACGACCTTGCCGGCCACCTGACCCACCGTGACCACCAGCGTGACCATGAGCCCCAGGGCGGGCGAAGCGGTGAGCGCTCCGGCGAGGACCAGGGCCTCTGCGTTGATGACGGGCAC
>JBDHIF010000077.1:0-4882 GCA_039587535.1 Gemmatimonadota bacterium | reverse complement strand
AAGTTCTGGCTTTCCCTGATCCTCACGCTTCCGGTGGTTTTCTGGTCCGAGCACGTGGAGATGCTGCTCGGCTACTCAGCGCCGGACTTCCCCGGCTCCGCCTGGATCCCGGCGGTCCTCGGCACCGTGGTGTTCCTGTACGGGGGCCTGGTCTTCCTACGCAGCGCGCTGCACGAGTTGAAGGACCGTCTGCCGGGGATGATGACGCTCATCTCCCTGGCCATCACCGTGGCGTTCGTCTTCTCCTGGGTGGTGGATCTGAGGCTCATCCAGGCTTCGGCCCTGTGGTGGGAGCTTGCCACCCTGGTGACCATCATGCTGCTGGGTCACTGGATCGAGATGCGCTCCATCTCCCAGGCTCAGGGCGCCCTCCAGGAGCTGGCCAAGCTGCTTCCCGACACGGCCACCCGGGTGACCGACTCCGGGGAGGAAAAGGTCTCCGTCTCGGAGCTCCGGAACGGCGACGTCGTGCTGGTGCGCCCTGGTGAGAGCGTGCCTGTGGACGGCACTGTGCTCAAGGGCTCCAGCGAGCTGAACGAGTCCATGATTACTGGTGAGTCCCGGCCGGTTTCGAAGGCGCACGGCGACGAGGTCATCGCCGGCACCATCAACGGCGAGGGCTCCCTTCGTGTGGAGGTCATCGGGACGGGGGATGACACAAAGCTCTCGGGCATCATGCGCCTGGTTTCCGAGGCTCAGGAGTCCAAGTCCCGGGCCCAGCACCTGGCGGACCGGGCTGCGCAGATGCTCACCGGCGTGGCCATCGTGTCCGGAGTGATCACCTTCGTGACCTGGCAGTTCCTGGGTGCCGCCATCGATTTCTCCATCGTGCGGGTGGTGACGGTGCTGGTCATCGCATGCCCTCATGCCCTGGGGCTCGCCGTCCCGCTGGTGGTGGCCATTTCCACTACGCTGGGCGCGCGAGGTGGCCTCCTCGTGCGGGACCGGCGGGGTCTGGAAGAGGCCCGTCAGCTGGATACCGTCGTCTTCGACAAGACGGGCACCCTCACCCTCGGCGAGTTCCGAGTCGTGGAGCTGGCGGTGGCCGGGGACGTGACCGAGGAACATGCGCTCACCATCGCCGCGGCGGTGGAGTCGGAGAGCGAGCACCCGATCGCGCGAGGAATCGTGAAGACGGCGGAGGATCGTAAGTTGAAGGTCCCGACCGCCGACGGCTTCCGGGCCATCACGGGGAAGGGGGTGGCGGCCACCGTAGACGGCGCCGAGTACCACATGGGAGGTCCGGCGCTGATCAAGGCCGAGGACGCGCGCATTCCCGAGGCCCTCGCCGAAGCCGCCGCCGCGGCCGCCGAGCGTGGTCAGGCCGCCATTTATCTGCTGCGGGATGGGAAGGGGCTCGCCGTGTTCGCCGTGGCCGACGCCATACGCGAGGAGAGCCGGGAGGCCATCCGGGCCCTGCACGATCGGGGTATCGAGGTGGCCATGCTCACGGGGGACGCCAAGGCGGTGGCCGAGACCGTGGCGGAGCAGCTTGGGATCGACACCGTGTTCGCGGAGGTCCTGCCGGAGGACAAGGCGTCCAAAATCCGGGAGCTGCAGGAACAAGGGAAGAAGGTGGCCATGGTGGGCGACGGCGTGAACGACGCTCCGGCGCTGGCCACGGCGGACATCGGCATCGCCATCGGGGCCGGTACGGATGTCGCTGTGGAGGCGGGGCATATCGTGCTGGTCCGCTCCGATCCCAGGGACATACCCCGGATCGTGACGCTCTCCCGAGCCACGTACCGGAAGATGATTCAGAACCTCTGGTGGGCGGCGGGCTACAACATTCTTGCGATTCCGCTCGCGGCGGGTGTTCTGGCGGCGTGGGGTATTTTGCTCAGCCCTGCGGTGGGCGCGGTGCTCATGTCCGCCAGCACCGTCATCGTGGCCATCAACGCGCAGCTCCTGAAGCGGACGAAACTGTGAGCGGGGCATCTGAACGATCGCAGCCGATCCATAGTGAGATCTACGCTCATGGGGTCGGCTCCGTGCCCGACGAAGAAGAAGAGGCGGCTCGGGTCGAGCGGATCGAAGCCGAAGCAGCTGCCGCCTTCGGGAAGATGCGGGCGGTACGGAACGGCGTTGCCGTCTTCGGGTCGGCAAGACTCTCGCCGTCGGGACCCTGGGGAAGTGCAGCGCGGGAGATGGCCGAGCGCCTCGCCCAAGCGGGATTCACCCCCATCACTGGGGGAGGGCCCGGTCTCATGGAGGCCACCAACGAGGGCGCTGCCCAGGCTCACGGTGTGTCCGTCGGCCTCACCATCGAGCTACCCACGCAGAAACGACCCAACGCCTTTGTGTCCCTGGAAGTCCCCTTTCACTACTTCTTTCTCCGTAAGCTCGCATTCGTGAAGTACAGCTGTGCGTTCATTCTTCTGCCCGGGGGCTTCGGTACGCTCGATGAGCTGTTCGAGGCCCTGAATCTCCGGAGAACCCACCGGCTGGAGCCGTTTCCGATCATCCTTTTCGGTACGGAGTTCTGGGGTGGCCTGCTAGCGTGGATGGAGGACGCCTGTGTCGGAGCAGGAACACTAACTCCGGAGGACTTCGACGACTTCGTCGTCACCGACGACGTGGGTGCCGTCGTGGAGGAGGTGAGGCGATGTCACACGACCCTGTGCCGAAGGTTGGGTCTCGCGACCTGAGCCGCGCGCCCGTGGAGAAGCCCTCGGGGATCGGATCGCCGGAAGCACGCAGGCTCTTCGCGCTTGTGCTCGTCGGCGGAGGTGCGCGAGGGTTCGCGCACGTGGGCGTGCTCCGAGCGCTCGCGAACTCCGGATACCGTCCCGACCGCATCGTCGGCGTCTCCGTGGGCGCTCTGGTCGGAGTGGCGTACGCCCGACGTGTCGATTGGTACCGCGCGGTGGTGGAGATAAACCTGGACGGCTTTCCCGGACCAGTCTCGAACCTTTCTGCTCGAACCTCTCTGAAGGATCCCGTAACGGGTGGCGAGACGGATCCCGATGGAATGGACGGTGGCAGACGCTACGGGCCGCGGCGTCGATGCTGATGGATTGGGGGCCAGGTGGTCGCGTGGGTCCGGATGGTCTGGCCGGCTCCGCCGGCTCGTCGGGCACGCCGATCTCGACACTTTGCGGGTGCCGGTCACCGTCACGGCTACCGATCTCCGGAGCGGTGAGAGGACCGTACTCCGGGAGGGGCCGAACGACGACGCCGTCTACGCCGGCGCGGCGCTCGCGGGCGTGCTCTCGCCCCTCGAGTCCGGGAAGATGCTGTTGGCTCAAGGAGCGTACGCGGACCTGGCCCCGGTGGGCCTCGCGCGCAAAGGCGAGGGTGCCGTGGTGATGGACGCCGGGGAGATGCAGTCGATCGGCGAGATCAAGAACGGCTAACAGGCCATCATGTGCGCCATGGAGCTCTGCCACAGGCAGCACGCCAGGCTCCGCTTCGGTGAGGCCGACCTGGTTCTCAGAACCCCGTTCCGCTGGAGCATTGATGTGCTGGATGAAGAACAGCTGGCGTGCACGGGATGGTCCTTTGAGCGCATTCGGATGCCCTCGCGGAGCATGATGCCTCTACCCCTGGCGAACGGGAGAACTAGCCGACTGGGTGTGCACGATTCGCCACGCACCGTCGATCCACCGGAAGAGATAGGTCCCGTGGCCCTGGTTGTGGATATCGCGACCGTCCGGCGTCGTCAGTTGGATATCAGTATCGACGACGGCCCATGCAAAATCGCCTTCGAAGTGTGTCTGGATGTTGGAGAACTCGAGCCTCAGTCCGAGCTCGGCCTCGGGCTCGACGTGATTGACCACGAGATCGTCCAGGCCCACGTTCTCCCCCCCTCCCTCGAAGTATCGTGCGCCCTCCCAGTCCAGAAAGTGCTCGTAGAACGGAGCTCCGCTGCCCTGTTCCCAGCCCACTCTGACATCCTCCAGGATCGCTTCGATCAACACCGGGTCATGGTGGCTCGTATCCGGGGCCGGTGCCGCGCAAGCGGCGAGGACCACAAGGGTGGTTACCGAAAAGACTCGTCTCATACGACAGTGTCCCATGGTTGGGGTTTTGAAAACCAGGCGCCACACAGGTTGGATCACTAAGTGGACAGGCGAAGGAGGATGAGCGCAAGGTCCTCGCTCTCGAATCGAGGTTCCTATGCCCTCGACGTAACGGGGCGCGTCCGGGGCACGGGGTCTCACGCCGAGGATTCAGCGATGGTCGACGCAGTGAGCCTCGTACGTGCGTATCTGCCGTGCATATCTGCAGGTGAACGGGTACGTCACTGTCTCCGAGCATCCGGTGCTCGACCGGCTTCGAGTTGGTGCACACCGCATGGTGACCAATCTCGACGTGGTCGCCTTCTGGTTTGGCGGATCAGGCCCTGACCTAATTGGCACTGGGGGCAAGAGGCGACTGGTCGTACTCAGGCTTCAGGAGCCGGATCCCATCCTCGGGAGGAGCCGGACATGATCGTCGCCGAAGTCGAGGAGGGCCGTGCCGAACTGAACCGTAGGCGCGCTCGCCGGGAGGGTGAAGGGTCACCCGTCGGGCAGCGTCGGCGCCGGCGCTGCCGGCGGCGGTGGGGCCCGAAAGAGGCCTTGCAGGAAGGTCCCCGCCCGGGCGTAGAAGAGGATGCCACCCCGATGAGGAAGAGGATGAGCAGGTGTCCATGAAGAGGGCGTGGAGTCGACAAATCCCGTGGGGGGTAAGCCAAAGGCCGCCACCCGGGGGGGGGTGACGGCCTTCGCAGTTGCCCTGGGGTGGGCGGCGCTCGCCGCTCCGCCGAACCTCAGCTCAGATCCACCCCTTCCGCCGGAAATCCTTCAACGTGGACGCCCAACGGTCCATCTCGTTGGGGAGCCCGAACGACAGGCGGTTCCACTCGAGCATGGGCGGGAAGTGACGGCCCACCAGGAGC
>JBDHIF010000076.1:0-4903 GCA_039587535.1 Gemmatimonadota bacterium | reverse complement strand
GCGCTCACGAGTCATTCCAACGAGTACGTGGCGTGGGCGTGGGCGATCAATGGCTTCTTCTCGGTGATCACCGCGACCCTCAGCACCATGCTCGCCATGAGCTTCGGTTTCCGGGCGGTGCTCCTGCTCGGGCTCGCAATCTACACCGTCGGTGTCCTGGCGATGCTTCGAGTCCCCGCCGCACGATAGGATTGGTGACGTGTCCAATGCGCCCGATCGAAGTCGGCCGCTGGCGACGGCGCTGCTCCTGCTCGCGAGCATCGCCTTCGTATTCGTCGGGGCGGAGCTGATCACGCGTCTGTTGTGGAGGCCTCCCGTGTCGCGCCCGGCCGAGACCCCGGAAGAGTGGCGGAGTCTCCCGGAGCTGCGGACGATGTTCGAGCTCATGAAGCCGAGCGTCCGGGGAATCTTCTCGGGTGTGCTGTACGAGAACAACAGCGCGGGGTTCCGCGGGCCCGAACGCTCCCTGAACAAGCTGCCCGGCGTGTTCCGGATCGTCGCCGCCGGGGACTCGGTGACGATGGGGGCGGGCGTCGTGAGCGAGGACACCTACGCCGCGGGACTCGAACGGACCCTCGCCGAGCTCGGCCCGGAGCACCGCTTCGAGGTTCTCAACATCGGCCTCGGGGGGCTCAACGGCAGGCAGGTGATGGCCCGACTCCAGCAGCTGGGGCTCCCCTACGATCCCGATCTCGTGGTGTACGGCTACACCCTGAACGACATCGAGGGCCGCTATTACCGCCAGACCCGCGAGTTCTCCCTCGACGATTGGATGCCCTTCGCCGACTCGCCCCTCTACCTGCTGCGGGTCCTCGGCCCGCGCTGGCTCTCCTTCCGAGAACTCGTATGGCGGCCGCGCGGCTCCTACATCTACGAGCTCGACGACAACTACCTGCACAACCCCGCAGCGTGGGGGGATGTGACGCTCGCGCTCGATCGCTTCGCCGCCCTGACGCGCAGGCGGGGAGTGTGTGGTGTGCTTCTCCTCCACACGCACATCCATTTTCTCCACGCCTTTCATCCGTTCAAAAGGCTGTACGAGCAGGTAGGCGAGGCGGCCGAATCCCGGGGCATCCACGTGGCCCCTTCGTTTCACCGCTATCAGGGAAAGCGCGCGGCCGATCTCTGGGTCAGCGTCGTCGACACACATCCAAATCCCGAGGGTCACATCCTCCTGAAGGAGGCGCTCCTCGATGGGCTCGAGCGACTGCCGGAAGCTTGCTGGCGGGGCGCGTCTCCCTTCGCCGACCCCGGTCAATCCTCCACGTAGCCGAGCCCGCGCAGCTGTTCGATGATTGCGTCCTCGATCTCTTCCGCCGCGTGGTCCATGTATTGGATCGGAGCGTCGTGCGTGGCGACGCTCTCCACGGGCTCGAAATCCAGGAACGGTGCGGGGCGCCCGTCCATGTCTTCAGCGAGGGGAAGCCCGAGCCAGGCCAGGATCGTGGGTGTGATGTCGTTGACGGAGACCTCCCCGGGCGCCCCGCTCGCGGGGATCCCCTGGCCCCGGGCGAAGATCACGCCGCGCCTGGCGGCCTCCGAGTCGTGGCCGCCGGTGATCGGGAACTCATCGCTCGTCATTGCCTCGAAGCCGTGGTCCGACAGGATGAGGACCAGGTCCCGAGGCTCCATACGTTCGACCAGCGTTCCAACCAGGCGGTCCACCGCTTCGTAGTAGCTCCACAGGGCCCTTGCAGCGGCCTCACGTTCCTCGGGTGCGAAGCGTTTCGCCTCCGGATAGATCTCGGGAGGCTCGAAGGCGCCCCACAGGAAGTGTGACACGCGGTCGATGCCGGGCATGTAGACCATCAGTACGTCGAGCCGCAGCTGGCGATCGAGCTCGATCGCCAGCTGCGCGACCAACCGATCCGTCGCGTACGCCCGCGACAAGACGTCTTCGGCGTGGAATCCGGAGAACGGCTCCTCGGTATGGGCAGACGCAAGCGTGGCGAGCTTCTGGGCCCACTCCGCCGGGTGCGTGGTTCCCTGGGTCGAACGATCGGACGGCAGGGTCGTCTGGGTGCCCTTGGAGATGGCCTTCACGAACATCTCGCCCAGGTCGTGGCGCGATTCGCGTTCTCCCGGGATCGCGAAGTCCGAGATCATCGCGCCGTCGATCACCTCGGGTGGGTAGGTGTTGAGCCAGTTCACGACACCCACGCGAAGCCCGGCATCCGAGGCGATGTTCCAGAGGGCGTTCGCGGTGCGGTGCACGCTCTTGTAGAGGCGGAGCGTTCCCGCTTCGTCACGGTAGACCCAGCCGGAAATCCCGTGCTTGTTTACGTCCTTTCCGGTGGCGACGGAGGTCCAGATACGGGGCGAGAGCAGGACGTTGTGCGACCGCAGTGTGCCAGACACGCCCTCCCGCGCGATCGTCGCGAGATGGGGCAGGCGCCCGTCTGCGATGCCCTGATCGACGACGCGGGGAGTCGCGCCGTCGAGACCGATCAGCAGCACGCGACGCGGTTCGCCGCTTCCACATGCTGCGCATGCGAAGCCCGTGACGACCACGAGGCCGTGGAGAATGCCCCGGAACATTGGAGCGCGGAGTATAGCCCCGGGCTGCCAGGGTGATTGGTCGTTGATTTCTCCCGGCGCGATGGGGAGAATGGCCGTGCACCCGACCCCGACGTCGGCAAATCGGCAGCGGAGGAAGCTTGGCATCGGACACGGGCGCACCGACGGGACCCGAGACATCGCATCGCGTTCTCTTCGCCGGAGTCTTCTGGGTCGCCTTCGCGACGCTCCTGGCGGAGGTCGCGATCATCCGCGTCCTGTCCTACACGATCTGGCACCACTTCGGCTACATCCTGATCTCGACGGCCCTGTTGGGCTACGGCGCCTCCGGCACCCTGATCGCCCTCCGCCCGGACATCGGATCCGCCGACCTGCGGCGCACGCTCACCACATGCTCCCTCCTCTCGGCGATCTCGGTGGCGGGCCTGCTGGGCTTCATCGCGGCAGTCCCGCTTCACCCGATGAAGATCGTGGAGGACCCGGGGCAGTTTGCGATCTTTCTCGGCTACCTGGTGTTCACCGCGGTTCCGTTCTTCTTCTCGGGCCTGGCCATCACTCTCGCCCTGCGGCAGGCGGCGGATCGCGTCGACCGGCTCTACTTCTGGGACCTGGTGGGGGCAGGCCTGGGAGGCGGAAGCGCCGTGGCACTGATGAACTGGCTCTCGCCCCCCGGCGCGGCGCTGGCCGCGGCTGCGGGGTTCGCTGGTGCCGCAGCCGTCTTTGCGGCGCGGGAGGCACGCCGGGTCGTTTCACTGGTGCTTGCGGGGGTGTTCGTGACGGCGTCGTTCTTCGCGTCCGAGATCACCTTCACGCCGGCACAGTCCAAGCATCTGGCGATGCTGATGGCCCTCGTCGGCATCGAATCGCGGCACACCAGCTGGACGGCTCTGTTCCGGACAGACCTGGTCGAGGAGGTCGACGTCCGCATAGGCTGCCGTGAGATGGGAATGAGCGCGAAGATGGAAGCCGACACCTGCGTGCGGCCGCGTTATTGGTTCGCTCACGACGGCAGTGCGGGGGCGCCCGTGTACGACACGAGCGCGAGGCCGCGGTACGCGTTGTTCGACTACCATATTCTTCGCGTTCCCTATCTGGTCGCGACGCCGGAGCCGCGCGTGCTTGTGATCGGAGTGGGAGGCGGGCGCGACGTCCTGGTTGCGCGCCAGTTCGGTGCCTCCCACGTGACCGGCGTCGAGCTCGACCCGATCGCCATCGACCTGCTGAACGACGAGCTCGAAGCCACGCGCGACTTCTTTCGCGACCCCGCAGTCGAGTTGGTGGCCGGTGAAGGCCGCCACTACGTACGAGCCACCGACCGTCTCTTCGACATGATCCAGCTCACGGGGGTCGACACCCTGGCGGCGGAATACAGCGGATCGTATGTATTGGCGGAGAACTACCTCTACACGGTCGAGGCCTTCCTGGACTACTTCGCACGCCTGGCTCCGGGCGGCATGCTCTCGATCGCGACGGGCAACCTCAGCGCGGATCAGCCGCGTGCTGCCGGCCGCGCCGTCTCCGTCGCGCAAGAGGCCCTGCGCCGGATGGGAATCGAGAACCCCGAGCGTCACATCGCCGTGATCGACAGCAAGAGGCTCTACGTGGGGATCATGGTACGACGGGAGCCCTTCAGCGAGGCCCAGGTCGCGGCTCTCGAGGAGTGGGCGAAGGAGTACGAGTTCCGCCCGCTGCACCTGCCGGGCCGAGTGGGCCATCCGGTTTTCGACGGACTCGCCTCCGCGGTGGGGGGCGAGCGGGAGCGGCTGCTCGGGGGCTTGAGGCACCTGGTCCACGCGACGGTGGACGACAGGCCGTTCTTCTTCACGTTCTACCGCTGGACCGGGCTGTTCGAGCCGGGTCACATCACCCCCTCCCACGTGACGGCGCTGGGGCAGATCGTTCTCGCGATCCTCATCATCGCGTTGACCTTGCTGGGGGCGTTGTTCATCCTGCTCCCACTCTTCGTCTTCCGCCGCCGAGGGATCTTCGAGGCGCGTTCCCTGGGAGTTCTGGCCTTCTTTCTCTCTCTCGGATTCGGCTTCATGCTCTTCGAGATCAGCCTGATCCAGCGCTTCGTGCTCTTCCTGGGCTACCCGACGTACTCGCTGACGGTCACGCTCTCCTCGCTTCTCGTCTTCCTCGGCTGCGGCAGCTACCTCTCGAAGCGGTGGGTGGGTCGAGAGCGTGTGGCGCTACCCCTCGCCGTGGTCGCGATCGGGCTGTTGACGCTCTTCTATACGAGCGGCCTGCCGATCATCCAGGACGCGCTGTTGGGAACCCATATCGCGTTGCGCGTGGTGACGACGGTGTTGGTCCTGATGCCGCTGGGCCTGGTGCTCGGGATGTTCTTCCCGCTGGGCATCCGCGCTGCGGCAGAGATCCATCC
>JBDHIF010000075.1:876-5786 GCA_039587535.1 Gemmatimonadota bacterium | reverse complement strand
GAGCGCGCCCCTCCCCCGCCTCCACCGTGGCCGGACTCACGCGACCCGGTCTCCGATGAACCCGGGGCGGCTCAATCCTGGGGGACGCGTGCGATCTCGTCGTCGATGTCTTGGCGTGCTCCTACCTGCGTGTCCGCTTGCCTCTCGCGAGCCGTGTCGCCGACGAATCGAGCTTCGGTCTCCAAGCCGTCGGAACCGCGCGAGCCACGCATCGATGTCCTGCAGGGGATCCGCATCCATGACGTGAATGCGTCGCGCGTCGTCGTCGCGCACGGTCGCGAAGCCGTTGTCACGCAGTACCTTGGGGTGTCGCGACACCGCCGCCTGCGTGATGCAAGAGTTGCGCCGGACGACTTCGGTCACCTCGCCGGAGCATGCTCTCCCTCCGCGAGGACCTCCAGGATGCGCCGCCGCACCGGATCGCCGAGTTCTTCGAGCGCGTGCATCACGCGGGCTCCACCGACTCCCCGGTGTAGAACGCCGTCGTGCGCCGTGCCGCGTCGCGGGCCGCGGCGGGGTCCGTTCCAGCTGCGATCGCCGCCTGTCCCCACGCCTCACTGCTGCCCGTGCTGAACGCCTTGCCGTCTGGTGAAGCGCCGAACGCGTTCTCGTCCAGCTTCGGCTCGCTCGGTTGCGTGACATGGAGCGCGAGTCCCACGAGACCCAACTCCCAGCCGACGCCCACCGCGCCTGGCCCGTACTCGGCCCAGTGTTCCGACAAGTGCGCCGTGTGCGTGAGTGTCAGCCGCGCCAAGCCGGCTCCATCATCCGAGAAGCGAGCCTCGACCCAGCTCACGTCCCCGCCGAACTCCCAGGTGAGGCCGAGATGCGATGGTCGATCGCATGCCGTGATCACGCCGCCTGCGTTGCCTTCCAGCTGATAGCGCCCGCCGAGCTCGAGCTCGCCGCTGATCGGCATGAACCAGCGCGGAAGACGCTCCCCGTTCGTCACGGCGTCCCACAGGTCATCCACCGTCGTCGCGTAGGTGCGCGAGAGAGTGACCGCGCGAGCAGGTCGTCCCTCGCGCTCCAGCGACGCCACTGAGCGCTCCACGGCACCGAGGTGGCTCTCGACATCGAAGTTCATGACTCTCTCCAGGGTTGAAGTCGTAGCTCACTCGAGCATGTACTGAATTTGAACCGCCCCGGGTTCACCGGAGAGCGTTTTGTGTGAGTCCGGCCTCTTCGAGGACCGGGATGAGCGTGTTCTGGCAGGGGGGTCTTGGGGGGACGGCGAGTCCCCCCAGGCTGGCTGGATTCATGGACGCGTCGGCCGCCTGCTGATCGAGCCAGTATGCCGCCTCGTACTCCGCCGGGCTCAGGTAGTCGAGCGACTCGTGGAGCCGACGCTCGTTGAACCAATCGACCCACTGCAGGGTCGCGAGCTCGACGTCCTCCATGCGACGCCAGGGTCCGTGCCGCCGGATGAGTTCGGTCTTGTAGCTGCCGTTGACCGTCTCGGCCAGGGCGTTGTCGTAGGAGTCGCCAACGCTGCCGACCGAGGACTCGATGCCGGCCTCGCGGAGGCGATCCGTGTAGCGAATCGCAAGGTATTGGCCGCCGCGGTCGCTGTGATGGATCAGTGGCTCGTCCACCGAGCGAGCGTGCAGCGCCTGCTCGAGCGCGTCAAGCGCCAGGTCCGTGCGCAGCGAGTTCGACACCCGCCAGCCGACGATTCTCCTCGAGTAGACGTCCGTGACGAATGCGACGTACGCGTGCGCCGTCTGGGTCCAGACGTAGGTGATGTCCGCCACCCAGAGTGGTTCGGGCGCTCGGCCTTGAACTGGCGCTGCACGAGGTCCTCGGGCCGGGGCGCCGTCTCGTCGGGCCAGGTCGTGCGCTTCTCCTTGCCGCGCACGGCCCCGCTGATCCCGAGTTGACGCATCAGGCGCTCCACGGGGCAACGCGCCACGAGACGTCTCTTGCGCAGCTCCCGCCAGACCTTGCGAGCACCGTAGACGCGGAAGTTTTCCTTCCAGGTCTGCTCGACCTCGGTCCTGAGCTCGGCGTCTCGCTTCGCTCGTTCGGGAAGCCGATCGGGATCGGCCTCCCTCGCCTTGGCTTCGAAGTACGTCGCAGGGGCGATCGGCAGCTGCGCGCAGATCGGCTCGACCCCGTACTCCTCGCGGTGCTCGTCGATGAACGAGACCATCACTTCGGTTTGCGGTCGAGCTCCGCCTGGGCGAAAAAAGCCGAGGCCTTGCGCAAGATCTCGTTCGCGCGCCGCAGCTCCTTCACCTCGCGCTCGAGCTCCTTCAAGCGCCCACGCTCCTCGGTCGTCAGGCCGCCGCGCTTGCCCGCGTCGGTCTCGGCCTGGCGCACCCAGCGACGAAGCGTCTCAGGCCGGCAGCCGATCTTCTCGGAGATCGATCGAATCGCGGCCCACTGCGAGCCATGCTCGGGTGTCGTTTCGAACACCATCCGGACGGACCGCTCGCGGACCTCCGGAGAAAACTGACTGGGTCTTCCCATGGCACCATCCTCTCAACGAATGGAGCCTCCGGAAAACCCGGGGCGGTTCAGCACAAGCAGATGCTCCAGGACGTGCTGCGAAAAAGAGGCTGAGCCCAGCCCGTCGGCGCGAGCTCGCCAGCGAGCTGCGTGAGAGCTACCGCGTCAGCGAGCGCCGGGCTTGTCGTGTGACGGGCTTTCATCGAGGAAGCCTGCGCTACCGGAGTCGCAGGCCGGAGCAAGAGGCCCTGCGACAACGTCTCCGAGAGCTGGCTGCGGCTCGACCGCGTTGGGGCTACCGCCGGCTCTGGATCCTGCTGCGCCGCGAGGGCTGGATGGTGAACCTGAAGCGCGTCTACCGGCTCTACTGCCTGGAAGCCCTGCACGTGCGGCAACGCCCGAGGAAGAAGCTGATCGCTCGCCCGCGCCTCGTCGCGCCAGTCGTGGCCGAGGTGAACGACCGCTGGAGCATGGACTTCATGTCGGCGCGTCTGGCCTGCGGCCGGCGCTTCCGGCCTCTGACGGCACTGGACCTGTGCAGTCGGGAGGCGTTGACCATCAGCGCGGCTCGGAGCTTCCCGTCGGAGAAGGTGACGGAGATCCTGGATCGCTTGATCGCGAAGCACGGCAAGCCATCGGTCATCCAGGTCGCGTGCTATCAGGTTGTTGTCAAGCGAGAGGGTCTTCGGACCCGTTGGTGCTCCAATCGAGGCGCAGTTCCGAGCTCTGGCATCTGATGCCCGCTCATCGTGCTTCATCCGGAGTCAGGGCAGGAGGGAGCGGGGCGTGCCAAGCGGACTCTTGTCGGGCTGACCGCAGTAGCGGCGCCCAGGACAACGGCGGGCATGAACCCCTCTCCGGTAGCCCGGAGCCCTCCCGCGAATCAGGCAACTTCTCGTGCTGTCTCCTCCAGCCAGTCGTGGTTCACGTCGAAGGTCTGTCGTTTCTCCATGACGGCGAAAGCCTGCAGCAGGAACTTCGTCATGCAGGCCCCGAAGGCCTGCATCTTCTTGAGCGGTCTCTCCTGCCTTTGGAGCAGTCGCTCGTAGTGCGCCCTGAGGCGCAGGTTGTGGACGAGGGAGGCCAGCGTCGCCATGTAGACGAGGGACCGCAGCCCGGCTCGTCCGCGGCGCGTCATTGTCGTTCGTCCCACCAGGAGGCCGCTCTCCCTGCGTGACGGGTTGATGCCTGCGAGCTTGATCAACTGTCGCCCGTGCCGGTACCGCTCAACTGGGCCGATCTCGGCAATGAGGCCGGCGACTGTCGCCCAGCCGATGCCCGGCATGGTCGCCAAGTAGCGGGCCTCCTCGAGGCCGTCGAGCATCTCTCGGAGTTCCTTGCCCACCTCCTCGAGCTGCTCTTGGAGGGCGTCCACGCGCTCGACGAGACGCCTCAGCTCGCGCATGGCGGCAGAGGCACCGAGCGGTGAGCCGATACTCGTCCTTGCGCGCTCGTGGACGTGCCGGACCTTGAATGTCCAGAGCCGTCTGCCTCGGCGTTGCGACCGCACCAGGTCGAGGAACCGTGGATAGCTCAGTGCAGCGTTCTCCTGTGGCGTCAGGCTGAGACGAAGCACCGCCAGCCCACCGGGGCCGAAGAGGTCCTTCCAGACGCCGACGAGCTCCGGAAACACGCCGTGGCGCTGGTGCTTGGCCAGCGTCTTGAGCCGCGCGCGCGCCTCACGCAGGCGCGCGTACTCGTACCATCCGCGGCGCAGAGCCACGTAGAACTCCGGCCAAAGCTGCGTTTTCGTCACCATTCCGGTGCGTAGCAGGTGCGCCACCTGCTCCGCGTCGGTGACGTCGCGCTTGTCGCGTCCCATCTGCCGGGCCTCTCGAAGACGGTGCGTTGCCAGCGGATTCACGAGGCGATACGGCACGTTCCTGGTTGCCAGGAAGTGAGCCACCCCTTCCCAGAGGTGCCCAGTCGCTTCGAAGGCGAAGACGGCTCGGCCGCCTCGGCGGCCGAGCCGGGCCGGTGAGCAACGACGCAACATCTCCCCCAAGTCCTTGATTGCATGGGCGATCCGGAAGGACGTGAGGCGCTTGCCGGTCACGTCCAGCACGACCACGTGGTGGTGCTGAGCCCCGAGATCGATTCCCACGGCGATATCGTTACCGGCGAGGTGCTTCCCGTCTCCTTGCATGGGTGTCCTCCTGTGCTGACTGGCGTTTGCACGGAGGCTACGCTCACAAGGAGGCGGGGGCTCCTCACCTGGAGGGGGAGATCCTCGACAACGGTCCGGAGTTCACGTCGAGGCACTTCGACGCCTGGGCCTACATGCGCGGGATCGAGATCGACTACATCCAGGGGTGATGTCCGAGACTTGCTGGAAACAGAGAGGGGGATGCACCCTCGCCTGAACTTCGAATTCAGGGCTCGCCGGTTGGCGCCGGCGGGCGAGGAGCATCCCCCATGTCCAGCAGGGTACCGCCGTCAGAGCGCACGAGCCAACGGCT
>JBDHIF010000075.1:0-854 GCA_039587535.1 Gemmatimonadota bacterium | reverse complement strand
CGCGAGTTGATCCAGCAAGGCAGCGAGGAGGGCGACATCCGCAGCGACGCGATCCGCCTGGCCGTTCGGAAGATGGTCGAGGAAGCCCTGGAGGCCGAGCTCGCCGATGCCCTCGGGCGGGGGCACTACGAGCGCGGAGGCGGCGAGGGCCGCGGCTACCGCAACGGCCACCGCAGGGGGCGGCTCCAGAGCGCCGAGGGCGAGATCGAGTACTCGGTGCCGCAGGTTCGGGATCGGGACGAGCCGTTCCGCTCACGCATCCGGGAGCAGCTCCAGGGCCGCAGCGAGGCGTTGGAGGACCTGGCCGTCGAGATGTACGCGCGAGGGCTCTCCACGCGCGACATCGAGGCCGCCTTCGCGGACGGAGACGGCCGCTCCATCCTCTCGCGGACGGCCGTGAGCGAGATCACCGAGCGGCTCTGGGAGGAGTACGAGGCCTTCGCGACACGCGACCTGTCAGAGCATCGGATCGTCTATCTCTTCGTGGACGGCGTGGCCGAACGACTTCGTCCGGGCCAGCCGCGGGAGGCCGTCCTGGCCGCCTGGGGCATCGACGACGAGGGCAAGAAGCACCTGCTGCACCTCATGCCCGGGAGTCGTGAGGACACCGAGAGCTGCAAGTCGTTCTTCCAGGACATGAAGCGACGCGGCTTGAACGACCCGCTCCTGGTCGCGACCGACGGGGCGGCCGGCCTCATCCGCGCCGTGGAGGAGTGCTTCCCGCGCGCCGCTCGTCAGCGGTGCCTGGCGCACCGGATGCGCAACCTCGGGGCCAAGCTCCCGGACGACTCGCGTCGCGGTGTCACCGACGCGGCCCGCGCCGCCTACCAGGCGCCGTCGCCGGCGATGGCCGA
>JBDHIF010000169.1:0-2064 GCA_039587535.1 Gemmatimonadota bacterium | reverse complement strand
CACCTCACCCGCAGGCAACGAAAGAACGTGGTGGCGTTCCCGTCGCTCATGTTCCTGGAGAAGGTCCCCTTCCAGGAGCAACGGAGACGGCGTATCCAGAACTGGTTCCTCCTTTCGCTTCGTGCCTTGGCTCTGGGATTGTTGGCGCTGGCCTTCGCCCGCCCCTTTCTCGATGACCCTGCCCTGGCCGCGGGCGGCGGGGCGGACCCCGGGAGGTCGTGGTGCTCCTCGACCAGTCCTACAGCATGGAGGTGGGGGATCGATGGGAGCGCGCGGTACAGGAAGCCCGAGCGGCGTTCGCCGGACTCGGCCCGCTGGATCGAGCCAGCCTCGTGCTGTTCTCCCAGGGCGCTCGGGTCGTCGCCCGATCCACGTCGGACCCCACCCGCCTCGACCGCGCCCTCCGTGAGGCGCGGGTCGGATCGGGCACCACCCGGTACGGTCCCGGGCTGAAAGTCGCCCAGACCATCCTCGAAGAGTCCACCCTCCCGTCAGGGGAGGTCTTCATGGTCTCCGACTTCCAGAGGATCGGGTGGACCGGGGACGAGGGCGTTCGTCTCCCTGCGGGCTCGACGGTCACACCGATCGTCATCCGGACCGAGATCCCGGACAACATTCAGGTCACCGACGTGTCGCTGGCGAGGCTGGCAGCCTCCGGGCGGGAGCGCATCACGCCCACGGCCCGCGTAGCCCGCCAGGGTGGCACCGAGCCGATCGAGATTCCGGTTTCCCTCGAGGTCGACGGCCAGGAGCTCCAGAGCCGCTCCGTTCGGCTGGCGCCGGACGGATCCGCCACGGTATCGTTCTCACCCTTCACACTCTCGCAGCCACACACCCGAGGCTCCGTACGCGTGCCGACCGACGCAGTGGAGGCCGACGACGCCCGTCACTTCGTGCTCTCGCCGGGGAACTCGCTCACCTTGGTCATCGCGGAGGGTTCAAGGGCGGATCGGGATGCCAGCCTCTATCTGCGGCGAGCGCTGGAGACATCCGACGAAGGACGCTTCCGCGTCAGAGTCCGCCGCGGGGATGGCGTGCGACCCGTGGATCTGGACGGTCCGCGGAGCTCGTGAGGGACTTCGTCGAGGGGGGCGGAGGCGTCCTCGGCGTCCTGGGTGCGGCCGCCACCTGGCCGACCAGCGGGGCCGACCTCCTTCCGGGCTCGCTGGGCCCGGTCGAGGACCGGGAGGAGGGCCGGGGTGGCCGCCTGGGCTTTCTCGAATACGGCCATCCCGTCTTCGAAGCGTTCGCCGGACCGCGAAGTGGTGACTTCAGCGGCGCCCGCTTCTTCCGTGCTCGCGGGCTGACGCCGACAGATTCGCCCATCGTGACGGCGCGCTTCGATGACGGATCGGTGGCCATGGCCGAAGCCACCCGGGGCCGCGGGACAGTGATAGCATGGACGTCCACATTGGACGTGTACTGGAACGACCTGGCACTGCAACCGGTCTTCCTCCCCTTCGTGCACCGAGTGGCCGAGTACCTCAGCGGCAGAGCAGAGCCGTTCCAGTGGTTCACCACCGGACAGGTCGTGGATCTCGCGAGTCCCGACGCCCTCGAGACGGCAGGTCTGGCTTCGCTGGAAGCGGCCGGGCTCGCAGACGGGGGGGAGCGGGTCGTGCTCACACCCTCTGCGACCACGCTACCGCTCGCATCGGGGGACGGTGGGGGCTTCCTCACGCTGGAGGAGCGCGGTTTCTACGTCGTGCGCCCTCCCGGAACGGACCCGGAGCGCCCGTTCGTCATGGCGGTGAACGTGGACCTCACCGAGTCATCTCGAGCGGACCTCGACCCGCAGGAGCTCCTTTCGCAGATCACCGCTCCGGCGGCCGAAACCGCGACCGGGCCAGAATTCGAGGCCCTCGAGCTCCGACGCGAGGACCAGGAGCGAAGGCAGTCCCTTTGGAGGTACCTGCTCATCGGTGCTTTCGGCCTCTTCTTGCTGGAAACGGCGCTGTCGAATTGGGTGTCGAGGAGAGGGTCCGGGACCCGAAGCGTGGCGATCGGTTAAGAGAAGAGTCCCGCAGAGCGGGGCGTCGTGGACCGGAACGGGCCGACAGGTCC
>JBDHIF010000074.1:0-6236 GCA_039587535.1 Gemmatimonadota bacterium | reverse complement strand
CCGGACCCGTTGACCGGCCTGACCCCTTTTGTATCTTTCTCGTCTGCCCAACAGGGCCTGTAGCTCAGGTGGTTAGAGCGCACGCCTGATAAGCGTGAGGTCGGTAGTTCAAATCTACCCAGGCCCACTGAAGGAACCCCAGGCTCCGCTTGATCTTACGGGATCAGGCGGAGCTTTGGCGTTTCCGGCTCAGCCTCACGAACGGGCCCAATTTGGGCCCGTTCCGGGCCTTTTCTGGCGCCCGGATGGTAGTTCCGACTCCGAAGAGCCTCCGCGAGAGCGTCCTGATCCGGGTGCTGATAGCACTTCAGAATCGTCTGCGGCTCCTTCCACCCACCGAGCTCGGAGAGGACCTTCAGCGGGAGGTTCATCATGTCGGAGCCGAACTTCCTCCGCAGCGAATGCCACCCGCGACCCGCCTTCGGCTCCAAGCCTGCGAGCTTCTCAGCTCTCTTCCACCAGTCGCGCATCAGGTGTCGAGAAGGGCCCTTCGAAGGGTCCTTCGGCGAAGGCATGACCGGCGCGTCGCCCACGGCCGGACTCCGGCTGAGAGCGAACTTGAGCGCCTCGAGTGCCGCGCTGCTGGCCGGCGTGACGTGCTCGTAGCCCGTCTTCTCGTTCTCCGCTCGCCAGAGGATCAGCCCTTCCTCGAGATCCACGTCCGCCCACCGAAGCCCTGCGATCGCTCCGGCGCGGTGTCCGGTCTCGTGCGCGAGCACGAGCGCCACGTGGAACCGCCAGTCCACGTCCTTCGAGACCTCGAGTAGCGCCTCGTATTCCTCCTGGCTCAGTACCACGCGGCGAGGGTTCTTCTCTTTCGGCAGGCGGTAGCCCTTGAACGGGTTCCGTTCGAGAAGCATTTCACCGCGGCTGTCGGTGGCCATCGTGGCCCAGTTGAAGATCGCGTTGAGCAGGCGCAGGTCCTGCTCGATGATCCGGTTCTTCACACCGCCTGATCTCGTCCGAGTGGCCGGGCCGACCTGGCCAGCTGTGCGGTCCCGGATGAAGCGGTCGTAGTCGCGACGGTCCAACCCTCGAACGGAGCGCTCCCTGCCGAAGTACCTACCAAACATTTCCATCGTCCGTCGATCGTGTCGCTGGGTGTTGTCCGCCTTGGTCGGCGTGACCTCTACCTCGTACATGTCAAACAGCTGGCCGAGCGTCAGCTCCTCCCGTGTCTTCTCGGGTTGATACGCCTCCGGGTTCGCGAGCCGGGCGGCAGCCTCATCGGCCTGTTGCTTCGCTCGGTCGCGGTCCCGGTGCCCGAGAGACATGCGCTTCCGCTTGCCGTCGGAGCGGTATTCCAGCATGAGCACTCCTGACCCATGCTGGAACACACGCACGCGGTTCCTGCCCTTCTCGCCGGTCGTGTAGCTCCAGCGCTTCTTGTTCGCTCGCTTCGTCATCATCCAACTCCCTCGTCGATGACGGAGCGCACGATCTGCTCAATTCCAAGTTCGGGCTTAGCCGAGCTCGGCGCCACGTATCCGGGCTTGGTCGGGACGTCCGCGCGTCTGATCCGCGGAGCGCCCTTTCGACCGGCGTTGGGCAGCCCACCTTCACGGAGTATCCGACCGAGGTGGTCTACGGAGTAGCCGCCAATGGCGGAGGCTTCTTTGAGGGTGAGGAGCGTGGCGGCATGCTCACTGAGGAGAACCTCGAGACGCTCCGCACACCGCTCGTAAGCGATTGCGACGGATTCCTGGGCGTGTTCGCGGAAGGTGTTCGCTTGATCCCTCCACTCGGCCACGACGTCGACGATCTGGTTGGTAATAGGCATGATCATGCCTCCCCACCGACGCGTCGGACGCGCCAACGACGTGAACCGCCGCTCTTGCCCGTGCTTTCGAATCGGAGTCCGCCGACGATCACCCCCTCGTGTGCTTTGAGGTATCGACCCAGGACGGTGGCTTCGTTGGTGCCCCCCGCTTGGCGGAGTGCGAGTCGGAACGCGTCTGAGAACGCTTCCTGCTTCTTGGCGGCCTCAAGGTCATCAGGACTTGCGGAGGCCATTCCGAGTGCCACATGCTCGCCCGCTTGGGCTTCGACGAGCGCTTCTCTCGCCAGAACCTCCCGGTCTCCAAGTAGCTCGTGCCACGTGCGCAGCAACGCGCCGAGCTCTTCGGACTCCGTCTCGTCCTCGTACGCGAGGTTCATCGCATCTTTTGGGTCGGCGAAGCCGACGCCGATATCGACGTTGTCAATCAGCCAGCAGATGGGGCCGCGTACCACGGTGTCCCACTCTGGGAAGCCTGTCGAACCCGTCGGCTCAGGAGCTCCGGCGCATCGCCAGGCCTGGATGATCTCCAGCGCAGCGATGCGCAGGTGATGCCAGTTGGCTCGGATGAATTCGATCGGGTTGAAGTCGAACTCGCGCTCCCAGGGGCGCTCTACCTTGGCGTCCAGCGCTACGGTCAGAATCCGGCGGTTCAGGTCCCCACGCATCCTGATGTTGTTGCCGGTGAAGGCGACCGTCATGCGATTGGGCCTGCTTTCGACGACCGATGCACCTAGCACTCGCCCCTCGAAGCTCGGACCGGTGATCAGGTTGGCGATTACTGGGCTGGCGAGTTCTGAGCCCCGCTCCGCGTTGTCCAGGAGTAGGTAGGTCTGGCCCTGCCGCAGACTGGCGAACAGGTGCTTTCGGATCTCGTCGTCCTCAGAGGGCAACGCACTCACCGGAACTGGCGAGCCCGTCTGGAAGAGGCCCACCGCCTGTGCCAAGGTGGTCTTCCCTGTACCCGCCATGGTCGCTGTGTACATGAAGCCCGGAGCGATCTCGATGCTCTGCCGCACTGCTCCGGTCAGAATCGCGGAGAGACAGACACCGCGGTCGAGGTCCGACTTGAACGGGAATCCCGAGAAGGGCCTCATGAGATCTCGAAGAGCCTCGGTCGCGGCTTCCACGTCCACCTCTCGTCGGACCGTCGGCGGGGTCTCCGATTCCGACACGTACATAACCTCGCCGACGGGATCGTATCCGGGCTCGTCGACGATACTCCCGTCTGCTCGGGCAAAGGGGCCACGGACCACAGAGCTGAGCCGCGGAATCGGAAGTGAGGATGCTTCCGACATCAGTGCCTTCAGATGCCGGACCGGGAGGTTTCGTGGCACCCAGTTGCCACCCTGACTCAATCCCACGACGTCGAAGCGCCGATGCAACCGAAGTGCCAGCGCGTCGTGATCGAGCGGCTTCATCCTTCCCTCGGCCTCGTCGATCGCGACAATCGCGTCGCCGCTTCGGTACAGGTCGCAGGTATCCTGCTCCAGAGCCGCGCGGATGCGATCGACCGTCTCGTCGATGAGGCCGATTCGCACAGTGATGATCCTCCGCGAGCACCTCCATCGGTGACCTCCGTGCGCGTGGCTGTAGATGCTCGCCCGGCCAGCACCATCGAGCTGGAAGACGGCGATCCGATTGTCGCCCCGGTAGTCGGGTTCAACGGGGTCGTGGAACCGTCGCCCCTCATGCTTGCGCGGGTCCTCGAGCAACTCACCGACGGTCACCTCAACGCCGTCTGAGTCGATCAGCACGAAGTCCGGTAGAAGGACGTCACGCTCGACAGCCGCCCGTGCGACGCTGGTGGCCAGGTCGAGGTCGTGGATGCCTTGGCGTGCGGCTATCCGTCGGCCCGTGTCTTGGGCCCAGATCTCATAGGATGCAGCTGCTTCCTCAGCGACGGCTTGCTTGAGGTTGGCGAGCTTGTAGACAGCCTTCGCCTGCTCGTCCGCAGAGATCTGCGGGAGATTCTCTGTGTGGAGGTAGTCCCCCTCATCGTGCCAGATGATTGGATCGGGAGGACGCCAGGCCAGCGGTGGGATGCACTCCGGCCCAGCAGCGAAGTCGAGGCGCTCCGGTTGATAGACTGAAAGATCGAAGGGGTAACGTTCAAGCCGACTGCCGCTCTTGCTCACCTGGAACCACGCCAGGTCCCGCTCGATGAGGGCGTGTCGCAGCGCTTCCTTGAATCTCGGAATCGCTAGACCCGAGTCGATGACGAAGTAGAACCGCTGCCCGCTGATGCCCCGTAGTTCCTCTGCATCGCGATAGATACAGCTCGACGAAGAGGGAGCCCAGGCCATTGGGACGTCCCGGAGGGCAGGTATGCAGTCGAGAAGGAAGTCTCGAGTCCCTTCGGGATCCTTGGGCAGGCGGTCCTTTACCTCGTCCGGAAAGGCCTCGGGACGATCGAGGTCGAGCATCACAACCGAAGGGCGGTCGGACCAAGAGATGTGGGCTCGGTCACGAGCAATGATGCGCTCTTCGCGGCGTTTGGGTTTCGGTATTCCACGTAACGCACTTTGGGTCAGGACCGTGGCCGCTGGATAGCACGGTTGGCCAAACAGCAGAGCCTCGCTCGAGGCCAGCTGAGCCCGATGCTGCACGAACGCGGAGATCGAGTCGAAGGAGATCGACTCGATTGTGCCGCGGGACAGCAGCGCGTGGGTATCCGTCCTCAGGGACTCGGTGCTCGAGTCGTAGCGGTGGACTTTGCAGAGTTTTCCGTTAGGTGCGGTGTTGGTTACGACGGACACGGAAAAGGCCCGCCTGGTGGTGTCGTTAGACATGATGAATGACTCCAGCAAGCGCTTTGCTTGGCTCCCCAGGGACGGCTTGCCCGCCTACGCTCTGGCTCAGATGTCTTGCATCCATTGCCAGGCGCTCGCGGCTCCCCGGCCTATGCCCGTTCAGGCGTAGGGTGCGGCGGGTGCTGCTCAGCAGCTTCCTCGCCGGACTCGATCCATTTCGATCAAGTACTCGAACCTTACTGCGTCCGCGAGCTGCGGTCGTTGACCTAAATGCCTACACGCCACAGCGGGCACCCGCTGAGTGGGTTAGGTGGGGCAGGTGGGTCGATTCTCACTCTGGGAGACTTAGCCGACCGGCTGAGGGAGTGTCCCTCTAGGTGCCACCTACTCCACCCCCACTGAGCGTTGGGCCCGCGCGTTGCCTGGCCTGGCCCGCTGGCCCGCGCCCCGCGAACGTGACAACCCTCGCGCGCATGAGACACTCCGATGTCTGGTCATGCACGAGCGATGAATGAACACTCACGCCCTGCGGAGCCTCTGCGAGTGCATAACCATGAAATCGGCTTAGCTAGGCCGCTTTCGCCCGATCCCGGGTGCGGATAATGAGCATTATGTTGACCTGACCGCTTACCCCCCCCAGGTCTCGAGTATAGACCCGGGCCCGTAGCAGACGCCGGGGTGCGACGGCGCAAAGGGACCCGTTCAAGAAAAATCCGGGGCCACTTTGGGAACTAACAGGACTGTCTCGTGCGTGAGACACTCGAACGGAGCCGAGCCCTGTCGCCGGGAAGATCCAGCTCGGTGGTCGCGCGTCCGGGCCAGACTTATCTTGGAAGATATCGGCCCCCTACGGGGCGGGGCGCGCGCTTTGAACCCGACAGCTTGGCGGGCGCGCTCCTGAGAACGGTCGACCGCCTAAAGCGTCGAGGAGCCTCTCGTCGATACGTCGGCGGAGGTTCTTCGGCTTTCTACTCACCAAGTAGGAGTCGAGACATGAGCGGTACGGACAAGAAGCAGATGATCCGCGTTATCCCGATGGACCCATTCGCCGCGGCTCGGTACGAGGAACTGCGCCTACTCTGGGTCCAGGAATGGATGGAGCTCACCGACGCCGGCCTCACGAACGACGAGGCTTGGGCGATCGCGGATGAGAGATTCAGTAGGCGCTGGTTCGGAGGCGGTGTCGAGCAGTGAGTACCGATGGCCAAGCCGCCCCTTTATTCATAGGTGTCTCCACCAATGGGTGTCCCCTAGCAGCGTTCCCGCGCGAAGACGTGCTCAGGGCCGACGAGTCGGTGGAGAGGCGGCTCGACAGCCTTCGCGTTACACCCGGTTGTTGACGAGCCCGAGGGGCGAAGGAGCGAGTCCGCTGACCCACTCCGTCCATGAATCACCTCGCGAGTGATATGCGGTGATGTGTGAACGCCGGGTGAGCCTTGGTCGGTAGTTCAAATCTACCCAGGCCCACTGAGCGAAACGGAAGCCCCGCTTGGTCTTAGGTGACTGGGCGGGGTTTCCTGATGGGTACCAGCGTGCCGCCCATCGGCTCGGGACCACTCCAGTCGACAAGGAAGCCGCAGGTCTGGACCCGACACGGTGGAGTCGTGTGACTGCGCCCAAACGAGTCGCAGGCCTCGGATCCCGTCGGTGAGGTCGCCTCCGGTGGCGCCTCGGCCCGTCATCTCATCCTTACGGACTAGTCCCTA
>JBDHIF010000073.1:0-8268 GCA_039587535.1 Gemmatimonadota bacterium | reverse complement strand
CTGCAACTTGGGCGCTCCTCCGTAGTGCGCCGCCATCCCAACCGGGCGTCGTCACCCGAGCCGAGGTCCAATTCCTCAGCCCCGGATTCCGCGGACGCAAGTTCGCGATCTCGCCCGACGGCCGCTGGATCGTCGGAAGCCACATGGACGACTCCTTCGCCTTCCCCGGCCTGTACGTTCGAGGCTCGGCCGACGTCGAATGGCGACGCCTGCCGAACACGGATTTCGGGCAGAGCCCGGTCTTTTCGCCCGATGGACGGTCGGTCGCGTTCTGGCGTGGAGGAGGTATCGAGCGAGTCCCGATCACCGGCGGACCTGCCCTGCCCATCACCAGGGGCTCTCAAGCCCATTGGACGGCGACCGACGAGGTGGTCTATCAGTCCGGGGGAAACATCTTCAGCGTGCCAGCCGCGGGAGGTGAGCCTACGGTGCTGTTCGAGTCCGGCGAGGTCATCGCCCAGTGGCCCCATTTGCTCCCGAACGGAAGAGCCGTGGTGTTCGGCACCCTCACCGGCGGCGACCCCATCGACGGTCGGGTCATGTTGTACGACCTCGAGACGCGGGAGCTGCGCGAGCTCGTTCCGTCGGGGAACCAACCTGCGTACGTGCCGACCGGCCACCTCGTCTACGGGCACGGCGATCAGGCGCTGATGGGAGTACCGTTCGACCTCGAGACGCTGCAAGTGACCGGCCCACCGGTCACGCTCCTACCCGAGCTGGAGGTGGACCCGGGAGGCGTGTCCGATTTCGCCGTTTCTCAGACGGGCACGTTGATCTATGCCCTCCCCATAAGCTTGGAGGGTCAGGATAGTCCCCTCTATTGGCTTGGTATGGACGGCAACGAGGAGCCCCTCTCGATTCAATCCGCGTCCGTCCTCACGCCGAGGGTCTCGCCGGACGGCCGGCTCATTGCCTACACGTCGGGTGAGCACATCTGGGTGCACGACGTGGATGCGGAGCGCGATCGACAGCTCACCTTCGAGGGTACGAACCGGACGCCGGTGTGGTCGCCGGATGGACGCTTGGTCTACTTCCTGTCCGAGCGCTCGGGCACGAACGGGTTCGACGGCTTCATGAAGGCGGCGGACGGCGGCTCAGACGCGATTCAGCTCTGGACGGCAGAAGGTGAGACTGCGCTCTCGTCCATCTCGCCCGACGGACGGTGGCTCGTCGTGAGTGAACAGGGAGCAACACGAGACATCGCCCTGTTCGAACTGAGGGCCGATTCGGCGGCGACGATCACGGGGTTTCTTCGGGGGCCGGCCCACGAGGCCGAGGCAGTGATCTCACCCGATGGCCAGTGGATCGCGTACTGGCTCCAGTCGGACGAGACACAGGGTATTTTCGTGCGGCGCTTCCCGGACGGCTCGGGCCTGCAACGCGTGTCGAACGAAGGCTTCAACAGCTTCGATCCCGTGTGGTCGCCGGACGGCCGCTCCCTGTACTTCCGAGCGCGCGGACTGTACCGCGCAGACGTAAGCCTCGGCTCCTCGTTCTCGGTCGGCGAGGTCACGCTGCTCGTGGACCCGATACTCGCCGAGACCGGGGGTCCCTTCACGATCGGATACGAATTGATTGGCGCCGCCGCCTCGTGCCTGCGGATGCTCAGCGTGGGCCCGCGATGAGCGCTACTCCGCCAGAGCGCCTGAACGCCGCTCTCGAAGGCCGCTACCGCATCGATCGCGAGATCGGTGAGGGCGGGATGGCCACGGTCTACCTGGCCGACGACCTGAAGCACGAGCGCAGGGTCGCGCTCAAGGTCCTGAAGCCCGAGCTGGCCGCAGTCGTGGGCGCCGAGCGGTTCCTGGCCGAGATCAAGACCACGGCGAACCTGCAGCACCCGCACATCCTGCCCCTCTACGACTCGGGCCAGGCCGACAGCTTCCTGTTCTACGTGATGCCCTACGTGGAAGGGGAGACCCTCCGGGACCGCCTGGACCGGCAGCACCAGCTTCCGGTGGACGAAGCAGTCCGAATCGCAAGAAACGTGGCGGAGGGCTTGGACTACGCGCACCGCCAGGGTGTGATTCACCGGGACATCAAGCCCGCGAACATCTTGATGCAGGACGGCAAGCCGGTGATCAGCGACTTCGGCATCGCGCTCGCCGTGGGAGCCGCAGGAGGAGGCCGACTCACCGAGACCGGCCTGTCCATGGGCACACCGCACTACATGAGTCCGGAGCAGGCCACCGGGGATATGCACGTTGGGCCCGAAACGGACATCTACGCGCTCGGCTGTGTGCTCTATGAGATGCTCGTGGGTGAGCCCCCGCATACCGGCAGTACCCCCCAGGCTGTGCTCGGGAAAATCATCACCGAGCCACCCCCACGGGCCTCCAAGCAGCGGAAGGCTGTACCGACGAACGTCGAAGCCGCCATTGCCAAGTCTCTCGAAAAGGTGCCTGCCGATCGGTTCCCCGGGTCCAGGGACTTCGCGACGGCCTTGATGGATCCGACTTTCTCGCACGGCGATGTGCACGATGCTCAGGGTCCCCGGTCGGGCGCAGTCCTCGCAGCCTCGGCGCTCGCTGGTGCCGCCGTGGTCATCTTAGTCGGCCTTTCCACGGATATGTTCGGACCCGCCCCGCTCGTGCGTTTCGGAGCAGTGACCAAAGTCACCTTCGAGGACGGGCTCGAGCTTGCGCCGGCATTGTCGCCGGACGGACGAGATCTGGCGTATGTCGCCACCACCGCAGCTCGACGGCCCACTGTCGCAACTCAGAGGCGGCTCGGGCCGGACGAGCGGTCTGCCCGGATCATGGTTCGACCCGTGGATGGCGGCCGGCCCGTGGCCGTGACCGACGAGTCTTTCGGGGAAGAGGACTATCCGGCGTGGTCTCCGGACGGAGCGTTTCTTTCCCTGCACGCAGCGGGCGGTGTCTACCGCGTGCCAGCGCGTGGCGGAGTGCCGCGAGCCGTGGTGCCAGCTGGGGACGACACGATCGCTCAGGCCGCCACGTGGTCCCCGGGTGGGGGAGAGGTCGCCTACGTCCTGGACACAGGGGGCACGAGACGAATCCTCGTCCGCGACGAAGACGGCCGCGAGCGAGAAGTCACTCAGGCCGTGGAGCCGCATTCCCTGCGTTGGTCCCCGGACGGACGCTGGATCGCATACGTGGAGGGCAACAGGGACGGACTGCGCTTGGGAGATGCCTTCGGCAATAAAGCACCATCCGCGGTCATGGTGGTAAGCGCCGACGGTGGGAGCCCCGTCGCCGTGACCGCGAGGGATTTCTCGAACGCGTCACCCGCCTGGCTGCCGGACGGCCGGCTTCTCTTCATTTCGAGCCGGGGCGGAGCGCGCGACATCTATCTCACACAGTTGCGGACCGACGGCTCACCTGAGGGTCCGCCTACGCGCGTCACCGCCGGGCTGGAGCCCTACAACATGAGTCTGTCCGCGGATGCCCGGCGACTGGCCTATAGCAAGGTCCGTCGGCGCCAGAACATCTATGCGATGTCGATTCCTTCCACACCCGCCTCCGCCTATGGTGCCAACGCCGTCACCACGGGATCGCAGGTCGTCGAGGGGATCGCGGTCTCACCCGACGGCGCCTGGATCGCGTTCGACTCCGATAAGTCAGGCAACCAGGACGTCTATCGCCGGAGACTGGGCGGCGGAGAGACGCTCCAACTGACCGCGACCCCGACGGACGAGTTCGTGAGGTCGTGGTCGCCTGACGGGACATGGATCTATGGGCACGGCTTCCGCGAGGAGCAACGCGACATCTTCCGCGTGGATTTCGACGGGCTCTCGCTCGAGCACCTTGCGCCTGATTCTGCCCAGGATCGATACCCGGACATCGCGCCGGACGGGCGTCGGATTCTCTTCGACGCGGGGCAGAGGCCCGACCAGTGGCTAAGAGTTATCGAGCTGAACAGCGCTGGCTCCTGGCAGCGAACCGAGTCCTTTCCGGAAAGGATGGGCCGCCGGGCCCGGTGGTCCCCCGACGGGTCGATGATCGCTTTCGTCGATCCAGATGGGGCACGCGCGGTCGTCGTCATACCTGCCGCAGGCGGTGCTCCGATCCTCTCCGTCTCACCTGCTGAGGACGACCTGGGCTCCTTCTATGACACGGTGGAGTGGTACGCAGAAGGGCAAAGACTTCTCGCCCTCAAGCGCCACGCCGACTCGACTTCGGGCCTGTATGACGTCCCGCTGGAGGGCGGGGTGCCCCGTGAGCTCATCCGTTTCGACGATCCAGCGAGACAGCCCCGTCCCGAGATGGCCGTTCACGATGGCGTGGTCTACTTCACGCTCGGAGAGTTCGAGAGCGACGTGTGGGTCATGGATCTAGAGTGGAGGTGAGGGGCCGGACGCGGTCCGCAGCCTGACGGGCCAGAGCCGCGCCGCGCTCGCAGCCCCCGAGCTTGCGCATGCAGAAACTGCGGCCTAAGCTGCGCAAGCGGATCCGGACGCGTACGTCCCCCCAGCTCGGGCGTCCCCCGGGTCCGGCCTCCGGTTCTATGCCGGCCTTCCGGCGGTGAAGGTATAGCGGGTTTCTCTTGCGATCGGCGTGCGTCTCGTGCCCTCGCCCCGTGGACCCTCCCACCTGAACGGTGCACCCATGGAAGCCTTCCTCCGCGACGTCCGCCAGGCCCTGCGCGGCCTTCGATCCGAACGTGGCTTCACCGCCGTGGCCGTGCTCACGCTCGCACTCGGTGTCGGCGCGAATACGGCCATCTTCAGCGTCGTAAACGGGGTGCTGCTCCAGCCACTCGACTTCCCAGAGCCCCACGAGCTACTCGCCGTGGGAACGTCGTTCACCGACGGTCGGCAGACCAGCGGGAACCTCTCCATCAACAAGCTCATGGCTGTCCGCGAGATGAGCTCGGTCCAGAGCGCCGGCGGCACCTTCCCTTGGGACGTGACCCTAATGGACGCGGAGGAGCGTCCCGTCAACGCGGCGCTCTTCCTGGCGACGTCCGGATTCTTCGAGGCCTTCGGCTTCCCGATGGCCGCGGGCCGTCCGTTCGTTGAGGAGCATTACGTCAACGGGGGCGCGATCATCCTCGGATACGCCCTGTGGCAGTCATTCTACGGCGGTGACCCGGGGATCATTGGGAACACGGTCACCACGTCCAACGGCCCTGTTACGGTCGTCGGGGTCGCTCCTGCGGGCTTCGACCACCCAGGGGGGGCGGAAGGGTGGATCGCGTTCAACCCCGGCCCCACTGGTGCCGCCCACTTCCTCGAGTCGGTGGTACGCCTGCGCGACGGGGTCTCGCTGGAGCAGGCCCGAGCCGAGTTTCCAGTGACCCAACAGAGGCTCTTCGAACAGTTTCCCCAGAGCAATGAGAGCCGCGCCTTCACCGTCGATCCCTTGATGGATTTCTACGTGGGAGAGGTGCGCTCCTCGCTCTTGATCCTCATGGGGGCGGCCGTCACGCTCTTGATCATCGCGTGCGCGAACGTCATGAGCCTCCTGCTCTCCCGCGGCACCGTGATGGGCCGGGAAGTCGCGGTCCGGATCGCGTTGGGGGCATCCAGAGGACAGATCCTGAGGCAGCTGCTCACCAGTAGCGCCGTGCTTGCGGCTGCCGGCGCCGTACTGGGGCTGGGGCTGGGGCTCGGGCTACTGAACCTCGTGCTTGGGTTGGCGCCCGCCGATCTGCCACGCATGGATGCCGTCGGCCTGGATTCGGCCGTGGTGGGGTACACCGTTGGATTGATCTTCTTCTCTGCCCTGCTGTTCGGAACGCTCCCGGCCATCCGCCTCCTCGGTACCGATGTCCGTAGCGTCATGGGAGAGCAAGCGCGAGGATCATCGGCTGGCCCGGGCCGCGGGCGCGCCTTTCGCGGGCTGATCGCCACCCAGGTCGCTCTGGCCGTCGTGCTGGTGATCGGGGCGGGGCTCCTTACCCGGTCATTCCAGGCACTGAATAGCGTGGATCCGGGATTCGAGGCCCAGGACCGGTCGATCTTCACGCTTCGTTGGGATGTGCAGAACTACCCTTGGTTCCGCGACCTGACCCGACTCGATCGCGAGCTGAGGGAGGCCCTCCTAGAGGTTCCTGGTGTGACCACCGTCGCGTCTACGTCCGACATCCCACTCGACGCCTTGCTCTCGGGCATCTACGGGCACCGCGCGGAGGGCGGGCTCCTCACAGACGACGACAACGCACACCAGGCTCGCCTCCGCGTGATCAGCCCAGGGTATTTCGAGACCCTGGGGATCCCCTTGGCCGCCGGGCGCCCCTTCAACGAGCTGGACGAGTTCGATAACCCGCAGGTCGTCGTCCTCAACCAAACCGCGGCCCGCCAGATCTTCGGAGATACCGATCCGGTCGGGCAGGTTCTCACCAGGGGCACCCTGGACCAGACTGGGGATTCACTCCACCCGCTTCTCTTCATGCCTCCCCTTCGAGCCGAAGTCGTGGGTGTGGCCGAAGACGTGCGCTACCGCGGCCTCGGCATCGAAGACGACGCCACGGTCTACCATCCCCTGGCTCAGCTGCCGTACCGGACGCTCTACTATGTCGTCGGACCATCGATTCCAGGCTTCCCGTCGAGGTCGTCCCGATGCTCGATGTCGTCGATGGGTCCATGGTGCGCCAACGCTTCTCCATGACACTGATCCTGCTGTTCGGCGCTTCCGCGCTGCTTCTTGCGGCCGTTGGGATCTACGGCGTGATCGCCTACTCCGTGTCGCAACGCACAACCGAGGTCGCCATCCGATCGGCCCTCGGTGCGGCACCCTCGGACGTCCTCAAGATGATCTTGACGTACGGAGGCTCGGTAGCCGGCGCCGGGCTGGTCGCCGGCGCCATCGCTGCCATTCTCCTGCGAAACGTGGTGGCGTCACAGCTTTACGGGATCAGCGCGCTCGACCCGGTCGTCTTGGCGGGAGTGCCAATCCTACTTGGCGTCATCGCGCTCGTTGCCACCTATCTTCCCGCACGGCGCGTCCTGAAGATCGATCTGGCGGACACGCTTAGACGCGGCTGACGACCGTCTGACCTCGCCCACGCCAACCTCGGCGATCAGGCTCCAAGGAAGCGAAATCCAGCGGCACGCCGTATGTTCGCCGACATGTCAAACCCAATCTCCCGCCTCAACGAGGCCCTCGAAGGCCGCTACCGCATCGAGCGTCAGCTCGGCGAGGGCGGCATGGCCACCGTGTACCTCGCCGACGACCTCAAGCACGAGCGCAAGGTCGCGCTGAAGGTCTTGAAGCCCGAGTTGGCCGCGGTGGTCGGAGCCGAGCGTTTCCTCGCCGAGATCAAGACGACTGCGAACCTGCACCATCCGAACATCCTGCCCCTGTTCGATTCGGGGGAAGCGGACTCTTTCCTCTTCTACGTGATGCCGTACGTAGAAGGGGAGACGCTCCGTGAACGCATCGACCGGGATAAGCAGCTTCCGGTCGACGAAGCCGTGCGTATCACCACGGCGGTGGCGAACGCGCTCCAGCACGCCCACGAGCGTGGCGTAATCCACCGTGACATCAAGCCCGGCAACATCCTGATGCAGGACGGGCAGCCGGTCGTGGCGGACTTCGGAATCGCGCTCGCCGTCGGCTCCGCCGGTGGCGCACGTCTTACCGAGACGGGCCTAAGCGTCGGGACGCCCTACTACATGTCCCCGGAGCAGGCGACCGGCGACCAGGTGCTCGGGCCCTCCAGTGACGTGTACGCGCTCGCCGCGGTGCTGTACGAGCTGCTCACGGGTGAGCCGCCCTACACCGGGAATACGGCGCAGGCCGTGCTCGGACGGATCATCCAGGGGGCCCCGGTCTCGGCGACGGAGATGCGCAAAGCGGTCCCGGCCAACGTCGACGCGGCGATCCGGAGGGCGCTCGAGAAGCTGCCGGCGGACCGCTTCGCGGAAGCCCGGCAGTTCTCCAGCGCCCTGGCCGACCCCTCGTTCCGGCACGGTACACTGGTCGGCGCCGGCGGCGGAGAGAGCGCGGGCCGCTGGAAGGCCGTGGCAGCCGCGGGCTGGGCCGTCGCGATCGTGGGCGTCGGGCTGACAGGCTGGTCGTTATCGCGACCGGCGCCGGTGCCCGGCGTGGAGCGGTTCTATCTCCAGGACATGACGGTTGGCGAGCCCGCAGCACTCCTGCCGGACGGCACCGGAGCCGTCTACGACGCGCCCATCCCGGGAAGTCGGTTCCAGCTCATGCTCCGGCGCTGGGAGAGCCTGACACCGACGGCCATCGCGGGAACGGAGCATGGGGCACTCGCCTTTCCCGCTGTCTCGCCCGACGGAGCCGAGGTAGCGTTCATCCGGGACGGCGACGTCGCTGTGGCGCCGCTCTCCGGCGG
>JBDHIF010000037.1:0-24410 GCA_039587535.1 Gemmatimonadota bacterium | reverse complement strand
CCCGCAACATCGAGTTCGGCCGCCAGCGCAGACAAGTACGCATCAGCCTGCCGCCGCTCTACGTGACCGTCCCACCCAGCGTCGATTCCGAACGCGATGAGAATGCCTGCGAGAACAGCCAGGCCCTCCATGACGGGATGTCTCCACGCTTGCAGACGGTCACCCATGCGTATCTCTCATCCGGATATCTAACGTCTCGGAATTCTGCTGCAGGACCCGCCTCCTGACAAACCATAGGCGCTACCCAACGTACTCCGGCAGTCTACCCTGACAGCAGCAATTCCTTGTTAGGGAGCGGGCCACTACTCCAGCGATCGGTCTAGCAGCCCCAATACCTCATCGATCACTCCTGACAGGGCAGAGAGTTCGCCGAGATAGATCCCCGACCAATGGTGGGCGAGTCGGAGTCGACCCATCACTTCTACGTCGGTGCGCATTCGGGCCAAGTCAGCGCCCGAAACTTGAGACAACCGAGAATTGGATGCTCTCCCCCGACCCGGGTTCCACGGACCACCGTGCCTAACGGTCGCAGCCAAGAAAGCGCTCGACGCCGCGCGCATCTCGGCCAGCTCCTCGGCAGAGTCGAGATCGAGATTGAGGAAGGTGACGAGACGCTCTCTCAGGACTCGATCCCGAATCACGTCCAGCTTGCCGGAGCTGATCAGGGCGTCGGCGTTCCCGCGGACACCGTTGAACGTGTTCGGCGCGTAGAGCTGTCGGTAGACGTCCGTGGCCGAATCCTGGGCGAGGGTCACCAAGTCGTTTGCGGTCGCATTCTGGAACGAGTCGAACACGTCCGCGCGACTCCGGTGAGCACGGAGTACATAGTCCATCTGCTCGCGACTCGACAAGAAATCGGATCGGAGGCCGGCGAGCGCTTCCCGTTCTTCGGCTAGCTCACCCCGAAGATCCCACGCCGCATCAATGGCGAAGGCGAGCAGAATGGACACGACGATCGCGAAGCCCTCAAACAGGATTCGCGCAGATCGCTACTCTGATTCTACGGGTCCGCCGTAATCACTTACGGCGTCTTATGCGGATCCGAGTATGCGCCTGGCTTCTGGCACCCGCAACGCCAAGCCTCCGTCAGCGGCCCCAAATACTCTTTACGCCCGGGCATACGCGGGTCCGCGTAAGCCCCCGAGAAGAAGCTGCCGCCCGAACCGGCCAATCATCGAGGAACGCATTAAATCCCTCTTCGCGACATCCTCCCGAACGCTCGCGCAGGAGTCCCACCACCCTATTCGAGGAGGGGCCCTTGGGGGGGAGGTCGCCTTGGACGGATGCGGATTCCCGCTCTAATTCCCGCTGTTCACTCCGGCATTCCCGCTGTTCGGAGGCGGCATCTTCCGGCATCGCGAATCGGCAAGAGTGGCAGATCGTGCAGCCCAGTAGGGGTTTAGACGATTTCTTGCCGTGATTCGCGCATCCTAGCGCATGCCTCCGGAGCATGAGGTCGCAGGTTCGAATCCCGCCGGGCGCATGAGAAAGCGTCTCGGGGTCGTCGGCCCCGGGGCGCTGTTTCTTTTGGGGTCGGGTCTGGATCGCAGCTAAGGCTCCAACCGAGCGGCCGGTGAGCGATCCCGCGGAGCGGGCCTGGTTGGTGGCCCGCGACAGAGCGAGGATGGCCGAAGGGGACCGCAGCTCAAACCTGCCGGGCGTACTCGGCACCATTTGGCCCCACTCGAGGCTAACCGTCCCGGGTGGGGCTTTCTTATGCCGGTTAGCCCCATCCAGACGGCGCGGGAGCTGCCGTCATCACCGACGGACCCGCCGCTAGTCGTCCAATTCCTGGGCGATCAAGCGGCGGGTACGGGTGAGCGCCCGCTTCAGGGAAGTCAGGTCACCCTCACATTCGAGGAGGTAGGCTCTCCATTCTACCTGATCCCGGATCCAGTTCGCGAACTCGGTGGACGACAGGAGTCCAGCCAGCCCGTTCTCCAACGAACCAACGGGTGCCCCGCCACCATCGTCCACATGATCTTGGAGAGCGGACATCGAGACGTGCCGGAAGACGATCGGGAGTAGTCGATCGCGAACCGCGCTTCGAAGGAGTTCCTCGTCCTCGTTGAGATCAGCCACTTGATCGGGCCAAGCGACCAGAGCCGCGCGAAGCGAGTCGGACTCGATGAGGTCGAGATGCCCCGACTGAATCAGCGATTCCAGTGTGCCTTCAATCGGGTCATAGGTCCGCCAGTCGGTTTGCCGGACCACGAGTTCGGCAACCGACGGCACCCGTCCGGTCCGACTGAACTCTGAGATCGAGTCAAGCAGGGTCGCTCCGCGAAGTCGGATCCCCTCGTGTTCCTCGCGGGCCTCCTGGAGAATGCTGTCGTTCTTCTCGAAGTCTGTCGCGAGACTGCTCAGGAGTTCCTGCTCTTCGACTCGCTCGAGATGGGATGCCCATGATGCGTCGATGAAGAAGGCGAGAAGGATGCTGCCTACGATGGATCCGATTTCGGCAAGCGTCTTCCACCAGGATCTCCTCTCTCGAGCCATTCGTAACTCCCAGGCAGGCGACGTTCTAACGGAATGGAATTCTGCTTCCGCAGCCTCGCGTTCGCCAGCGAGCGAAGCGAGCTAACCTCTGTTTCTGCGCGGACGGCAGCAACTCCGTTTTAGAGGGCTCCCGCCGCGCGCGTGATCGTCTCGGATAGGCGCTCAATCAGATCGATCAATTCCTCTGCGGCATCACCGACATCGCCGGCAGTCATGACCTTCGCTGATATGAGGTTCCTAAACTCGGTAGTCGCAAGAAAGTTGCCGGGCGCCCAGGGCTCCGAAGGGAGTTCTTCATACCCAAAGAGCGACGCGATGGAGAGGTGCTGACGATAAAACGGGTCCATCTCGGACCAGAAGAACTCGTCATGTCGCACTTGCCGACTCTCCACCCAGGCCAGAGTCCCCATCAACTCGTTTAGGCCTCGGCGAACGCTCTCGGAGCGTATGATGCCTACTGCACCGGTGTTGATAAGGTCTTGATAGACGGTGTTCGGCGGGGCCCACCCCACCTCGTGGCTCACGGTCACGAGCAGGACACCCAGCGAGTCCGTTTCGAAGGTGTCCCAGTTCGGCACGACCTGCAGTAGAGCGCTTCCGGCATCCTCGATCTGTTCCGTGGTTCGGATCACGCCCTCGACGTGGGACCTCATCTGGTCCAACTCCGCGACGAGCGCATCCAGATACTCAGCCTCCTGCCGGCGTTCAGATCGCTCGTCCCACCAGGCATCAGCACCCAGTGCCAGAAGGATCCCAAGAAGGATGAGGAACGCTTCACCGGCCGCCTGACTCCAGTTGATCCGGGGCATGAAACTCTCCTCTTTCAGGGGCCCTCTAACGGTTCGGAACTCTGCCGCCGCACGCGCTCGATCGCAAACCTGAAGCGTTAACCGACTTTACCGAACAGCCGCCGCTGATAGCAGCGATTCTTTGTTAGAGCGTAGGCATCCGTTGCGGACCTAGACGACTGCTCTCGAACACCGTCCCCAGCTGTGTCACGAGTCGGTCCAACCGTGCGGCGATCCCGTGACTCCAGCCCAGCTTCTCGATCAGGATGTTCCTGATCGCTCGAGTTTTGGGGAGATCCCACTCCGTGAACGGAAGCGGGGAAGTATCCCTCGGGTCAGCGAAGACCCCCATGTCAAACGACCTTAGAATCACCGGATCGAACAGGTGCAGGTGGGTCGTCGCCAGGTACTCGAGGTCGACGTCGAGCTGTGTGCGGAAGCGCTCGAGCTCGGACAACTCCGATCGCAGGAGGGGGTCCGTGATGAGGTTCAACTGACCCGCATTGACGAGATCGTCGTACGCGTCGAACGGGACCTCCCCCCGTTGAGCGAATGAATAGAGCCTCTAGAAGAGGACGCGACTCAGCGAATCGGACGGGACCCCGGCCGGAGGCACGTCCGCGAGCAGAATCTCGTTAGCCTCGAGTCGGCGCTGCTCGATTGAGCGGAGCCCCTCGACAATCGTGATCGCTGCCTCTGCATCGGCGCGGATGGCGGAAAGATGTGCTCGCTCGACCTTTCGGCGGTTCTGCTCTTCGCGCCACTGATCAGCGGACAGAGCGACCAGAACACCCACCACAATCAGGACAAACTCCCGAGAGGCGCGTCCAATCGACGACCACCTTGCCAGTTGGCCCATCACGCCCCCAGTGGTTGCACCCGCGTTCTAACAGATTGGAATTTTGGTGCGCGGCCCGCCTGCTGACCAGCGCAGCGTATCAACCCGCCTTTGCGTGATCGCATTGATACCCGTTTAAGTAGTCTTTGTCGCCCTTCCGCAAAACGGCCCCACTACCAACCCTTGTGCCATGATTCTAGCAACTGTCGTGACCTTGTTGGTCATACCGAGCACTCCGAGTCCGCCAGTACCGGCCTGGGAAGCGGACACGTGCGCGTGGCCGAGCACACCGAGCGTGATACGAGAGGCGGACAACGGGGCGGTCTTACTGAAGTGGGAATTCGAGTTCTCGCAGGAGCTCATCGGACCTGAGCTCCCGATGGACGAGGAGTACGCCGCATACCGCGCGATCGTCGAAGAGGCGGGGGCCGACTTGAAGCATCCCGTGAACGACGATCCTGCCCCAGAGTCCCAGCTCGCTAGGGATGAGCGCCTGAATTGGGAGGTGGTCCGGTCTGGAGAAGTCGGCCGGATTGACCCGATCACCTGCATAGAGGCCCTCCTCTTCGCATACCAGAACGCCCGCACGTCCCAGCTTACGAATCCGACCGAATTCCTTGCGTCGGTCTTGCGTCGAGATGGAGCTGAGGGCATACGACTTACAGTGCTCTTTGGCGCGGGAACGGAGATGTTCCCCCCGAAAACCGTTTATGGGTTTGACGTCGTCGAGGAACTCGTCGCCGACGGATGGACCTATTGGTACGCGCTACACAACCACACGCTCCAATCGAACGGAGAGACCATCGCTCTAGGCAGCCCGACGATGAGCACGTCGGACGTTCAACTCACGCGGGGGCTGATGCGCGACCTGGGCCTTCTTCAGGGACGGGTGACGAACGGCTTCTACACCTTCGTCGGGTCACCCCAAGACCTTTCTCAGTTGCGCTCACGACGCGGCCGTCGACGGTGAAGAGAGGACTGTCTAGCGGCTCGGAGCTCTGCTGGCGGACCCGCCTGCTGACAAACCAGAAGCGCTACCGACCATACCGCGTCGTATCCGCGGACAGCAGCAATTCCTTGTTAGAGAGTTCCTGGCGGAGGCTATCTGTCTCGGCTAGGCTTCCCCACGAGCATCAATGCCGAAGTCGTTCTCGACCCCGGCATACCATGACTCGTTGTCCGCCGCGCCCCAAGCCACCCACGCTTCGTCGCTCTTCGAGGCACGCCACGCGAGGAACGGCTCTGCGTCTGGCCCAACCGGATAACGCAGTTGCTCGGAATCGCCCTCGACGATGTCGCGAATCATGTCTCCGACGACGTCGGGGTTGGTCGGGTTCTTCAGCGACGCCGCGAACAATCCTGCGATCCGATGACTGTGGGGATAAGCAGAAGCGCCAGGCTCGACCGCTAGGTTCCGAGCCATATCCGTGTTGATAATCCCCGGTTGCACGATGGCGACCCGAATCCCGAGCGACTTCACCTCCTGGGCGAGGACTTCACTGATCGCCTCAAGAGCGCACTTCGACGCCGCGTAAGGACCAAGGGGTGATGATGCAATCCGACCGGCGACCGACGAGACGTTGATGATGCACCCGGAGCCGCGGGCCCGCATGCCCGGTAGCACGGCCTTCATGCACCGAACCGCCCCGAAAAAGTTCGTCTCCATAACCGCTCGGAACTCTTCGAGATCGAGCTCTTCAACCGAACCGTGACGTTCGATCCCGGCGTTGTTTACGAGCACATCCACTTGACCATGCGCTGCCAATACCTCTCCCACCCCCTCGCGCACCGAGGCGTCAGAATTCACGTCCAATGCCGATAGTATGATCGGAAGGGACTCAGCCTCAGCCTTAGACCTCAGCTCCGAAGCGCCGTCGGGGTTCAGCATAGTGGCGAAAACCTGGTGGCCGCCTCGCCCCAGCGACAACGCGGTCGCCAAGCCGATTCCCTGATTCGCTCCGGTGACAAGTACAGAGGCCATGCAGTGCTCCTTAGTGGATATGATCTTCCGCTCATTCACGGGGTGGAGGGAGCTGCCTAACGATCTGGAATTCTGCTGCCGGGGCCGTCCGCCGACATGCAGAAGCGCTACCCGACGTGGCGACTAGGTAACACTGGACGGCAGCAATTTCCTGTCAGGCTGCGGGCCGCACTAGCTGCCGGTCAGTTCCCTGCGGCGGGGAGATCAGAGCTCCAGATCTCCCAGATCGACCTCCAGGTACCGTCTGACTGGCGCTCGTAGGTGGCAGACCATTTCCCACGGTCTTCGACGGGGTCGCCGCCATCTCGGGGCGTAACGGTTGCGGTGAAGGTGCCTCGGCTGCTAGCAAGCCCTCCCGAGATCCGCACGTCCGACACGCTGTTCACGACTTCGACTTCACTAAGCTCCCAGGCTTCCAGGAAGAGGGTCCGAACCCCATCCTTGCCGATCGCGGCTGGAAGGTTCGGATCCATCCTGACTGCGTCGTCGGCATAGAGTGCCATCATCGCCTCGATGTCCTGGGCATTGAGCGCAGCGTCAAAGCGAGCAGTGTGTTCCCGGATCGCAGATTCGTCAGCCGCTGAGGACGTGTCGGAGGTCCCGACATCGGCGGAGCCCCCGCACCCGAGCGCGCATAGTATTGGAATGACGAGGCACGTTCGGGTTCGCATGGGCGTTCTCCTTGTTCCTTCGTGTGGGGTCGCAGAGTGCGGAGCACCTTGGGAGTCTGCTCGCGAAGTGTCGCTTCCTAACTCTGATTCTACGGATCCGCCGTAATCTTACGGTGTCCTATGCGGATCCGATTATGCGCCTGGCATCGGCCACTCGCAACGCCGTGCCTTCGTCCGCCAGGCTGAGGTCTGCTTACGCCCGGACACACGCGGGTCCGCGTAAGCCTCGCCGGACCTGCTTGGGCGAGGGCGCTTCGGATCAAGTGCAGCCTTCGGCCCCCTCCGCATGCTCGCGCGAGAGTCACACCTCCCCTAGAGCGATGGCGGCGTCTGGGGTGAGGCATGCCCTTCGGGGGATTCCCGCTCTAAGTCCCGCCGTTACCTCCGCAATTTCCCGCTTTTCAGGTCCGGCAGAGTCCGGCATGGCGGATCGGCAAGATCGGCAGATCATGCAGCCCATCAAGGGGTTAGACGGTTCTTTACCGTGATCCGCGGTTGCTCCTGACTGCCTCCGGAGCATGAGTTCGCAGGTTCGGATCCTGCCGGGCGCATGAGAACGCGTCTCGGGGCCCAGGCCCGGGGGCGCTCTTTCTTTCGGGTCTGGTGTGGATCGGAGCTGCGGTTCGAACCGAGCGGCCGGTGAGTGATCCCGCGAAGCGGGTCCGAGTGGTGGCCCGCGACAGAGCGAGGATGGCCGAAGGCGACCGCATGTACGGCAACGAGTGCCAGGAATCGCCTTACTCGGTCCGGCGGTGAACCACGCACCAACGGAAGACGATCAGCCTATTGTGCCGCTTCTTCACGGGAATCGCCGTGGCGCCGGACCATCCGGCACCCACCCACCGAGTTGGGATCGGGATCGGGCCACGCGCTTGTAAAGCGCATCGACGGTGGAGGCGAGACGGAGCCTCTGGACGACTCGACCGATGGGTCTGGTCAGCGTGAACTGCATGAGTAGCGAGACAGCACCACCTCGGTCCCCTGCAACGAGCGTCCCATCGCCGAGGGCGAGCCAGAAACGTTCACCGCGCTCGGTTTCCGGCACTGGTGCGAGCAGGACGTTCGCCTGAGGATCTTCAAATGGGAGCAAGGCGAGTCGGCCACCCCGATCCAGCCAAGCGACGACCCGCGCCGCGAATCGGCAGAACCGTCAGGTGCCCGAATACAGCAGCGTCGGTCGGCCGAGATGGCTCGTGGTCCCAAGGCCTGACGTCATGGTTCCGGCTCCCAGTTCGAGGCTTTCAGCGCTTCCAAGAGTAGTACACATGAATGGGCACCCCGGGCTCATTCGGCATCCCTCCCGTCGCCCACGCACCTCATCGAGATCGTGACGAGGTGTGGCCCTGAGAGTCACTCATTATGGCCTCGCTCGAGGTTCCGGCCTCCATCGGGGCTTTGTGCTGCCGGGAGGCGCGTGTGACCCAACCGTCGGCCGGGCCCCACCTCGACGTCGCTTTGCCCAATCGCCCGTTGCCGCGTACGATGCCTGAGCGCGTCTTGCGGTTAAGCAACTTGTCTCCGCAAGGGACGCGCTCATCTCATTTCGAGGGAGGCACGTATGTGGCGCTCGACTCTAGCAGTGTTGGCCACCGTCGCTCTGACCGCGGTATCCGTCTCAGACGCGCAGGCGCAGTCTGGCGAGGAGCATCCGATGGTTGGTGTCTGGAGCCTGAACCTCAACCGGTCCAGCTTCGAGCCCGGTCCAGGTCCCCGGGCTCTCACACGGCGGTTCGGGATCGACGACGAGGGCTATCTCGTCTCCGTGAGGGCCACCATCACCCCGGCAGGCGTCCCGACCTTTGCTATGGCCCGAGCCAGGTTCGATGGAGGGGATTACGCCGTTTGGACGGACGCTGGACTCTACGGTTTCCTTACGGATGGCACGACGCCGGGAAGCACCGCCTCCTTTGAGGAGGTGAACCCTTCGACGCTACGCTTGACGCAGAAGAACGCCGAAGGGGTTGTGACGCCCCTGAGTCCCAATACGTGGGAGGTGTCTGAAGACGGAAACACCCTCACCGTGACGACGACTGGAACGAATCAGAACGGTGATGAGGTGCGAAACGTCGAGGTCTACGACCGGGTTCGGAACTAGCCTCGCCCGGCAACCGCGTTGGCCCCGCTCGAGGTGCTTGCCCCGAGCGGGGCTTCGCATTGCTGTTCCTGCCCGGCCTACGCCGCCGATTCCAGAGCTATTCGCCCTGGAACGCAAGCTCTTCAGAAGCCCGGCACCCACACGCCTCTGGGGGGACGGTCCCGTTCGGGCCCGAGACCGGGCCTGGCCAGGACGGCGGACGTGCTGTCGGAGTAGACCATTCTCCAATCCCCTCCGAAGTCGGCAGCCCACTCGCGCCCGGGCACCACGATGTAGTCCGGATCGATCTGCTGTAGCGCGTCCGCGTGGCCGGGCGCATGAGGCTGAAGGGCCAGCGCGGCGAGCTCCACGGTCTCCTCGGGGTACGTCTCCTCATAGCGTCCGTCAATCGCCACTTGATATAGAGGATAGAGGCGCCAAAGGGCATAGCTCCCGTGGTTGAAATGCGTGAGCAGTCGACCTCCGTCGCCGTGCCTGTGGAGCCACTCGACAGCGCCCACGGGATAGCCCTCGTAATCGAGTCCCGGGGCGGCCCTCAGGTTGAGGACGAGTAGAATGACCATGGCAGGGGAGAGGAGGAGGGCCGCGGCGCCCGCCGCCTGACGAGCGGCGGAGCGATAGCCCGCGCCGATCCAACGGCTGGCTCCCGCGACCACACTGCGGTATTCGCCGGACCCGTACACCGCGAGCACCAGGAGCAAGAAGTTGAGCAGGCGCTGCGAATCGAGTGTGGCCCATACGGAGACGAGCAGCAGCCCCAGGGTCTCGGGCAGGATCGAGTGGTCTCGGCGCCTGACCCATGCGCCCAAGACGTAGATGGCTCCCAACACCAAGACCGTCGCCACCTGCCAGTCCTGAAGCGTCTGCCATTCCAGGATCACTGGCCTTTCCCGCGTCGTGGCGCTGAGGATATACCCCCAATAGTCCAGCCCATAAGGGTTGATGAAGGTCGCCGCGACGCAGCATCCAAGACACGCCCAGAGCGCCAGTGCCTTACGGGGCGTCCGCAGGGTGACGGCGAGCGCCGCCGCGCCCAGAAGGCCGAGTCCCGCTACGAAGCCTCCATGCGCATTGGCCCACACGACCATGATGGGTGGAAGCAGCCAGATCCATCGCGTCCGCCCGTTTCTCCAGCGAACCAGGGCGAGGAGGAGGATTGCGACCCCCAGGAGCGTAAAGGCCCGAGACCGGACGAAGGAGCTCCACGCCCCGAAGAGGTAGACCAGCGTGAGGAGCGACCAGCCCAGCGAAGCGCCGGCGTACTCCTTCTGCGCCCGCACCACCACCACCACCATTGCGGACATCAGGAGGAGGTTGACGATCACGAGTCCCCAGTCCCCGCCGAGCCGGGCGACCTGGTAGAAGACGACCCCCGACAGCCATTCGTGATCGATCCAGCGATCCAGAAGGGTGGTGAAGGGAAACGGGTCCCGGTCCGTGACACCTCCAGTGACCTCGATCAGCCGTCCCACGGCTACCCGTGCGAAGAGATCCGGATCGGCCCCGGGCCGGATGGTCACCAGAACCGCCATGACGCTCGCGACGCAGACCGACACGAGCGCCCAGTTGGAGGGAAGGGTCGTCAACCAGGCCTTGATCTTCCCGGATCCCGGAGCTGGGGGATTGGACATGCCGATTCAGACGGTCGGGATTGAAGGAGCGGTGCGCCGCCATGCGTTCCGATGACTTGCTCCATCGGCAACGAGGTGATCGGGCCTCGTGGGAGACAGACGGCCGAGCGGGTGTGGTCGCCAGGAAACGCAGTAGCGCAACAGAGCGATGATGATCCCGGATGCGACGGCCAGTGGCCGAGCTCGCAGCGCCAAGAGAAAAAGAGGTGCCGGCTCCTTGGGACTGCTTGAGCGTCGAGTCATGTGTCCGAATCCGATGCAGGCCCCGTTACCGGCAGATCAACGTCGTCGGTTGATGCTGCGGAACCGACCATTGTCACCTCGTCCAGGTGACGCGGCGGGGGACGAGACTAGCGGGTGAGTGGCGGACGACCGCCACTCACCCGCTGAGCTTCGCTCACATACCCCTCGGCACGGGCGGCATGGCCTTGAGGAACTCGATGATCGCCATGCGATCCTTAGGACTGAGGCTCGGCCCGATCACGCCCATTTCTCCGTTCTGCCACGAGGCGGAGTCGCCGGTGAAGTGGTGCCCTTTGTTCGAGTTTCCGGTCAGCCCCGTGTCGAACAAGAAGCCGTCGCGGACCCGACCGCTCACGTACCCCAGGTGCACCGGGTCGTACTCCTTGGTGCCGAGCCAGAAGGTTGAGTCGCGCTCCTCCTCGGGCCCCAGCAGCTGGTAGATGTTCTGAACCGAGCCGTTGTGCAGGAACGGAGGGGTGGCCCACACGCCGTTGAGCGGCCGGGCCTTGTACTGGGGTTCGGCCTGGGCGGGAGGGTCGGACCGGTCACCCGAAACGGCCAGCCGGACCTCGGGAGACAGTCCCAGACTGTCGTATTTCACTGCGACCACGTTCAGGATCGCCGCGCCCAGGGCGGTGACGAAGGGCACATCCGTGTCGCCGGAGACCGAATCGCCGAGCATCACTTCGGCGAGCGGACCGAGCCTGGCCGTCCGGTTGATCATGTTCATGGCCGCGTTTGAGTCCGTCCCGATCTCGAAGAGTCCGAGCTTGCGGGTCTCGAGATAGCTGTGCTGCGGGCGAGTTAGCGAGGAGGTGTCGGCGTCGACTCTCCAGAGGCTGTCGGCGAGGAACGCGTCCCGGTTGTTGAACGGCGGGAGGTGGCACCGCTGGCAGTGGCGGATGTAGAGCCCCTCGCCCTCGACGGCCAGGTCCTGATCGATCTCCCCGAGAATGTCCTCAGGCCATGTGGGCGCGCGCAGCCCAGCGTAACGTTCGTCACCTCGGATCAACGCCTCCATCTCGTAGAGGTTCCCCAGCGCCATGGTCGATTGGAACAGCGAATCGGGCTCGTCCACATCGTCGAAATTCACCGCTGCGAACACACCCATCGCTTCGCCGGCGTTCCTCACGATCGGGAGCTTGAAGGACGCGTTGTACTGGACCCAGTCGAACCAAGGCGTGTCCCAGATGTGGGGGAAGTTCACGGGCGCGTCGGAGACCGCGAGGTTGTCCAGGGAGATCTCCTCTCCGAGCACGTAGTTGCCGATGCGGCCAACTGCATCGAGGCGCGAGAAGCCCTCCCAGGTCGGGTAGATCCCACGCTCGTCCTCGATTTCCTTGAGGGCCTCACCGCGGCGTATCAGGTCCTCCATCTGGTGCTTGAGGAGCTCGGCTTCTTCATCGGTATGGTCCTCACCGAGCACGGCCGTAGCGAAACGCTTGAACCGGGTGGGCAGGTTGGCGGCGAGCCCGAGTGCGCCCCCAACGGCATTGCGAAACATGCCAAGCTCGATCATGGCCGCTCCGCCTTCGATCCGGATACCGGTACCCTGGTAGTTCAGCTGGCCGGTGTGGCAGGCGGAGCAGTTGAAGCCTACGACCTCGTCGATCACCCTTCCCGTGGAGCCGTCGGGCGCCCGGTAGCGCCGGTCGGGATATTCGCGCGTTCGGACGAAGCCGACGGGCAGGGAGTCGGGGTTGTTCAGCTGGTCCTCGACCAGTCGCGAGAGGCCGGCGGGTGCCGCCCAACCGTCCGACAGCCCGTCTACGTCGTAGCTCCTCACCGGATTGGCCAGGAATCCGAATCGGCTCATGTACTCGGGCTCCATGAGCCGCCCCACCTTCGTGAAGACAAGGAGCGGGATCTCGGGACGCTCGAGGTTCATGATCCAGGAGTACGGGATGGGGAGCTCCATGGAGCCACCCTGTGAGGCATGGTAGTACCACTGCCAGTCGTCGGGCGTCCACCCCTGGTCGAGCCAGAGCACCGTGTCGAGCGCGACGTACTCCGGCAACACGACCGGAGGCAGCGCCCTCCGAATCTTGACGTGAAGCCACGCGAGCCCGATGGCACCCAGCACCAACAGCACTCCGGCGCCACGGAGGAGCTTTGGAAGCAAGGTCCGGGTCAGTCGACTCCAGAGGCGTTTCTCGCCCATCTCTGCAGTGCTCATCGGAAGCCCTCTTGCGGTTGTGGAATTCCTGGGAGGCCGTGTCCACCCTTCGGGTAATGTCCATCGAGCCAAAGGCCCGCCATGTCTTTATCTGTGAGATAGCGTCGGACGTCTCCGCCGCCCCGCCCCGCCCTGGGTGCCAGCTTGGTGCGAAGCGACGGGTCGAAGCCGACTCTAGCCAACAACTCTTCCAGCGCTTTGTCCGAGACAGCGCCGTCCTCGTCCGGCGCGAGGTCTCCGTGGCTGTAGGCGGCGGCCAGGAACGGGCTCGGAATCGCATCCACGCTCGGCCGGACTCGGTGCTCGTGCGAATCGTCGATCACGATGCCGCCCTTGCTTGAGGGAGGGAAAGCCGAAGGGGCTGTCCAGGCCTGCGGGGCCGAAGCCCAGGATGGGGCGGGCTAGCCTCGATGGCAAGCTAACCGCGACGGCGTTCCGTCGAGATGACTCACACGCTGTCCCTACTCAGCCACCGACACGGAGGTGGCTCGGCCAGACGCGGTTGAGGATGGCCTGATACTGGGGGTGGTCCTGGAAGCCATAGGCCGGCGCGATCAACCGGAGGTAGAGGCTCAGGAAATCGTGACCCTCGATTCCGCGTTCCAGGCAGTCGAGCGCCCGCTCGGGTTCACCCTTCCCGAAATAGGCTACGGCCAAGGAAAACGGGCTTACGTACTCCGGGCCTTCGTCTCTGGCCTCGAGCGCTCGAACGACGCTGTCCGCGTCCGCCGTGCGTCCGAGCCCTCGAAGCGCCACGCTCCTCGATGCGTGTCCGAGCGGGAGATCCATCTCAGCCACGGCATCGTCGAAATGCCCGAGGGCGGCCTCGGGGTCGCCCGGGCGGACCAGCAGACCGAGAAGCCAATGGGCGATGAAGTTGCTGCGATCCTCCTTGAGGATCTCCTGCAGAATGCCTATCGCCGCCTCCGGCTGGCCGCCCCATGCGAGACATTGGGCCAGCTGGCTCCGGGTCTGGAAGGAAAGCGGGTCGAGCATCACACTCCGCCTCGCGTCTGCGATGGCGTCCGCGGGCCGTCGGCAGATGTGACGCATCAGTGCTCGCCACTGATATGCGTCCGAGAAGCTCGGATTCAGCTCGATCGCCTTCTCGAAGTCGCTTTCGGCGCCCTCCCAGTCGAACCGGAAGTTGAACTTCCAGTAGGCCCTGGCGACATACGCCTCGGGAAGACCGTCATCCAGTTCGAACGCCCGATCGATCGCTTCTCTTGCGGAGGCCTCGACCGAGGCAGGTGAAACCGACGAGAAGTACGGCAGGACGAAGTGCGCGATCGCTAGATGCGCCCATGCAACGCCGTAGTCGGGATCGAGTTCGATCGCCTGTCTCAGGAGCTCCATCCCGTGGTTGACGTGGTCGGGTGTGACCTGCAGGTAGGCATGCCGCGCCCGAGCGACCAGCTCGTAGGCCTCCACGTTTCGCGTCGGGACCGTCGCGAGGCGTTCCTTGCCGCGAGGTGAGAGACGCGACTGAAGAGCTGTCGCTACGCTCTCCGCGACCTCGCTCTGAACGGCGAAGACGTCTTCGAGGTCCCGGTCGTAGGTGTCGACCCAGACATTCCGGTCGGTGCTGGCGTCGATCAGCTTCACGGAGATGCGGACCCGGTTCTTGGAGCGTCGCACGCTGCCCTCGAGGACCGTTCCGACACCGAGCTCCTCCGCGATCACCTGCGTGCTCTTCAGGGCGCCCTTGTATCGCATCGCCGACAACCTCGAGATGACCGAGAGGCCCTCCACCAGCGCCAGGGCCGTGATGATGTCGTCTGTGACACCGTCGGCGAAGAACTCGTCGTCCCGATCTTCCGAAAGGCTCGTCAACGGAAGAACCGCTACGAAGCGTCGATCGGCGGGGGTCGCCGGCAGCTTCGTCTCGGTGGTGGCTGAGGGCCCGGCGCCGTTCTCATCTTCGTGGTGGGCATGCCGGTCTTCGTCCTTCACGAGCCCCGTGGGCGTGAGGTCGTAGACCCAGGAGACGACCAGGGTCACGGGAAGCCCGAGAAGCAGCGTCATCAGGGTCGCGGGCACCGCCCAATCGGGGGCCCCGAGATTCCCCAGGAAGATGTCTGCCGCCTCCGCGACGCCGAGCCCCACGACCGTGTAGACCACCCCCACCCGGATAACGTGGCGGCGCCTCAGCTCCCCCAGAAACCTCAGAAAGCGCTGACGTAGGCCGTCAAGAATCGACATGCTCATGGCGGGCAACATGCACGGTGTCCACGAAGTACTGCAAGGACCGCGGACGGACCGGTAGGTCGTTCAGATGTCTCCGGCGACTCGCGGTTTGGCCGTCGGACACACATGTTGCGGACGCGAGCTTCTGGTGTCGGTCGAAGTGGATTCGGTGATCAGAGGTTGCGCGCAGTGACGGCGAATACCAGGAGGAACCGCGATGTCGGACTTGAACGTCGGGCCTGGGCACTTTCCCTACCCCATCACCAAGGGTCCGAGCGAGTCGAGGTATCTGACCTGGGTGCGCAACCATTCCAACTACCTCACCCCGAGGGGGTTCCTCGACTATCTCCGCGCGGCTGCGGTGATGCTGCGTGGTATTCTGGTCAATTCCGTCACGCTGCTGCCGCTCGTCCTCGTCGGTGCCCTCTTGCTGGCGGGGTGGCACGACGTGACCGAACACCGGTTCCTCCTGACGCGCTGGACCGCGCTCGCCGTAATCGTTTGGTTCCTGCTGTTTCCCGTCGTCATTCGACTGTTCAAGGTCCGCCAGCAGCGTCAGAGCATACGGTACGGCACGGAAAGCACGGTCAAGGTCAGGGATCGCTACGAGCGGATGTTCGGCGGAGCGCTCTTGCTGTTGGTTGTCGCGGTCGCCGTCGATGTATTCCCATACGTCCTAGACGTCTTTCACTCCTATCGAGGACCCGGTCGCGTGCGCGAGTGGCTGGCGGGCGGTGCGGCTGCTTCATCTCTCGCATTCCTGAGTGGCTCCGGCAAGCTCCTCGATTCTCTCGGAGATGCGAAGAAGAAGCTGGCTGTCTGGTTGATCGGGTTGGTGGGCGCGCTCCTCCCTGTGCTCGTGTCCCTCTACGTGGCGGAGCGCCTCGTCTACCCCGACCACGCGGACCTCGAGGGCGGGTGGATGTTGTTGCTGGGAATCGTCGGGACGCTGACCCTCGGCACGGTCATGGCCATCGTCTACAGCGTCAGACGAGTGGGCTTCAACCGCTCCCAGCTCATCTTCAGGCTCCTGATTCTCGTCTTGGCGACCGCGGCCGGCGTGTGGCTGGCGTGGAAGTCCGCCACTCCAGGATCATTCGATCCGGATTGGCTCTTCATCATCGCCGCAACGGTCGTGCTGTGGCTCTACAGCTGGCTCTCCGTCGACGTGAACCTGACATCGATGAGCGGTTTCTATCGCGACCGCCTCGCCTCCGCGTATCTCGTGGGCCAGGACACCTCGGGCGATGTGGATATCGAACAGGACATCAACCTCGGGGACATCTGTCAGTACGAGCACGGCTCGACCGCCCCATACCACTTGGTGAATACGGCGCTGAATCTGCAGGGCAGCAAAGACATCGGAATCCGTGACCGCAACAGTGATTTCTTCTTCTTCAGTAAGCGGTTCATCGGCGGTCGCAAGACCGGCTTCACACGAAGTGAGGATCTCGAGGCGGTCTTTCCGCAGATGGATCTTGCCACCGCAATGGCCATCTCTGCCGCGGCTGCGGCCCCGAACATGGGCAGAAATACCAGCCCGCCGCTGGTCGCGATCATGACGTTGTTGAACGTACGTCTCGGATACTGGATTCCGAACCCGGGTCGCCTGACGCGCTGGGTCCACGCCGTGGAGACCCGGGATCCAGCGGTCGCCGGCCCGCGCCCAGCCAAGGAGGAATGGAGCTTCGCGGATGTGTTCGAGGTGGAGCTAGGTGAGATTCAGGCACGGTGGCGAAACGCGTACCCGGACGACGTGGGCGCGAGTCCTGAAGCCCGGCAGAGGGTTGTAGCGCCGAGGACCGAGCCCACCCCGGAGCACGGGCTCGTCGGTATCGCTTTCTCCGGCGGGGGCATTCGCTCGGCGACCGTCAACATGGGGATCGCCCAGGCGCTCCACGAGCAAGGAGTCTTCAACCACGCCGACTACATGTCGACGGTTTCGGGTGGCGGCTACCTGGGCTCCAGCCTGTCGACCCTCATGCGAGCCAAGAACCTCAGCGCGCCGGTTCCCGAAGGATCGAAGCTCCAGACCCTCTCGCACCGTTTCAACTGGAGGATTCCGCCGAGAGCCCTGCTCCGCGAGATGTTCAGCAAGCTCGACGAGACCAGCAAGTGGGTGAACCTCTCCGACGGTGGTCACATCGAGAACCTGGCCACGATGGAGCTGCTTCGTAGGCGCTGCAAGTTCATCATCACGGGTGACGCGGAGGCCGACCCCAACATGCATTTTGGCGGCCTCGCGACGTTGATCCGCTTTGCTCGGATCGACCTCGGGGTCGACATCGACATCGACGTCCGAGAGCTCCATCTCCGGTCGGGAGAGCTCGATGAAGGTCTCGTGAGCCAGCAGCATTTCGCCGTCGGTAGAATCACCTACCCTGGGGAATCGGAGCATGGATACCTGCTCTATTTCAAGTCTTCGGTCACGGGGGACGAAGACGAAGTCATATCGGAGTATCGTGCACGTAAATCGACGTTTCCCCACGAATCCACCGCCGATCAATTCTTCGATGAGGGGCAGTTCGAGGCGTACAGGGCATTGGGCGAGCACATGGCTCGAAAGGCATTGACGCTACATGACGGTCGCAAAGACACGTATGCGGCCCTGGAGTCCTGGTTCCGAAGGCTCGAAGAAAGTCTTCCTCATCGCTGGGATGGGGCCGCGGAGCCGGCTCCTGCCGAAGCGTAGCGCTCGGTTCGGGGGACTAGCCGGCGGGTTCGCTGGGGCCTGATCCCTCGAAGGCGTTGACGGTCCAGTGGTCGGCCAGCGACTCTGGGAGCTCGAACGGAACGCGGCCGTCCGCTGTGGCTGCACGCTCCGTGACGACCCCTCCGGTGCGACTGAACAGCCCGGCTGCGAGCCGGCGCATCCACGGGACTAGGCTCAGGCGCTTCTCACGCAGACGGGCGACCGTGGAAAGCTCTGAGACCCATCTCTTCTGGCGTGATCGCTCCCGGTCGGACAGCGGTGGAAGCCCGAGCATGTCGGCCGTGTCGTCTCCGACCAGGTAGCGCGTCAGAACCCTTGGGGCGGCTTTCAAATGGCCAAGGCTGATCTTCTCCGCGGCGAAGTCCAGAACGGCCGCGGTCATCGACTTCCCCTCGATGGACTCGCCGGCGACCCTGACCTTGATGGCCTCGAAGAGCGCTTGGGCCTCCTCCACGCTTTGTGGAAGGAGGTCGTGGTCGATCCCGAGGTAATGCCCCGAGACGTTCCAGCAGTGGATGATCGCCTCTTCCTGTTCCGGCTCCAGACCGACATTGAGGTCACGCATGCACCGGACCGTGACCCATCCCAACGTTTGCAGCGAGTAAGCCATGTCCTCCTGATTGACGGGCAGCCCGAGATCTCTCTGCCAATCGACCGACCGGATACCCTCTGCGACGCGAGAGGGAAGCCCTCTCGCGAGAGAAGCCTGGTCCGCGTTCAGGATCATGTAGCGGATCGCGGCGTGCATCAGCCGCACCTTTCGTGCTGAGTCCAGCCCCCGGCCCGTGGGGGAGAAGCCGTCGGGAGACATCACGTCGACCATGTACTTGGTGACCTCCACCACCCGACGCGTGATGTCCTGATTGAGCTTCTGCGTCAAGAAGAGTACCGGTACGCCGAGCTTGCCCACATAGCATTCGGGTAGACCCGCGCACACGAGGATTATGAAGATCAGAGCGCCATGTGAGTTGAGGATGGCCTGGGCCTGCTCCAACTTCGCCGGGTCGAGGAAGTCGGGCGGAGCCGACGTTGCCTCGAGGTAGTGCACCATGGCCTCACTCAGCCCCTCCGTCGGGTGACCGTTCTCGTCCACGAGGTTCCCGCCGAAAGCCCGCAACGCTTCCAGGCCGTCGGATTCGAAGAGGCTCCGCACGGTATCGTCGGCGAGGGGATCCCCTACCTCTCGCTTTGAAGCCAGGAAGTCACCGCTCCATCGCGACATGGTTCTCTCCGACTGTTCGGGGCAGGGTAGGCGTGCCGGCCAAAGCATCCGCGTTGATGGCCAAGATGCGTCGTGCCCCGGCTCACCGAAAGCTTGCCCACTCGGATCTCGGCGGGTGAAGAGAGGATCAAGGTGGCCTGCCATCCTAGGCCGGCGCCGTGTCTCGGCTCAGACCTGGAACCGGTCCTGGAGTGCGACGCCTGGAGCGCGGATCGCCCGGCAGATTGTCGCGAGCGAGGAGAGCACCGCCACCTGGCGGTGCTCTCCCGAAAGAGCTTCGCGCTACAGGCTCGTCAGTTGGCCGCGGCGTGTCGCAGGTTGGCCCAGGAGAGGCCCAGCGAAGCGTGCAGGTCCACCGCGAAGTCGGTGCCCGGGTCCGGGAAGAACGATGGCGAGACGTAAGATCTGCGGCTCCCGATCGGATCAGCGACGATGTGGAGGTCGCTGGGGCCGGACATGAAGCCTGCGGGGATCTCGAAGCGCTCCGTCTGGTGGGACGTCACGATGCCCAACGAGGTCCTCCCCCCGCCGGCACGGACCAGGTACACGTGCATGTCGAGCCAGTTGTGGTTCGCGACCGTCACGGTCGGCTCGGGGAGCGTGACGCTCTCTTCCATGGCTACGGCGGCGTCTTTCTCGGGCTGCTGCGCCGTGCCCGTCATGGGCGCTGCGGCCGCTGCGAGGGCGAGGGCCGCGAGTGTCCAGGGACTCCGATGGGTCTGCATCGTCGACCTCCTTGGGTCGGACTTGAATCGGTCAGGACACTCCCCATGACGACCGAAGCGCACGGACTTACACACCGGAACCCCACCGCAGAGCCGTGTGATCAGGGATCATCGTGGACGCTGGCGCTCCGGGCACGGCCTGAGTCACACCGGTCGTCTCGCGGCTGTCAGTTGCGGGTCCGAACCAGCAGGAGGCCGGAGTTCCCGGCCGTCGTGCCGTATCGGGCCCCGGCCTCCGAGGCGGACATGTACCGGATGTCTTCCACGGCGTCGATGGAGATGCTGTTCAGGTCGCTGACCGTGCCGAAAGGGGCTCCGTTCAAGAACAGGACCACCTGGGACGACCCGCTCAGGCTGGTGGTGCCTCTCGACCGCAGCCAGTTGGGGCGCAGCGTCTGAACCGCCGAGTATAGGGTCCCCTGCCGGGTCTCGAGGAGCTGTGCGCGAGTCAGGGTACTCGGCGACCCGCCACCGGAGGAGCCCCCCGAGGAGGCACATCCCGCCAACGCCATCATCGTGAGCATGAGCGCCACAGCACCCCAAGTCCCCTTCTGTCCCTGTCGCACTGGCTCCTCCTCTTTTGTCGGGCGACGCGCTTCGTCTCCCCGTGCCGACCATGCGCGTCCGGAGGCCGATTGTCCAGAGTGTGGGCTGCGCCCAGTTGACCGTTCCGGCGGCACGGGGTCATCGTCGCGACACCCTTTGTCACTGGAGAACCCGTGATGCGCTCGTCCCAGCTCGTCGCTGCCCTCGCTTTCGCTACTGCCTGTGCTCCGGTGCCGGCACCCCCGGCTCTGCCCGCGTCGACCGTGACCGCCGAAGCCGAGGGTCCGGTGGCCGCGCCACCGCCGCTTCCGGCCGATCCGTCGCCGTCCGCCGACTTGCGGCCCTTCGACCTGGTGATCTCGGGCGGGCGGGTGGTGGACGGAACGGGCGCCGCCTGGTACCGGGCCGATGTCGGGATTCGTGGCGATCGCATCGAGGCCATCGTTCCTCCGGGAATGCTCGCCGGCTATCCCGTTGATCGAAGGATCGATGCCGAGGGCTCGGTCGTGGCGCCCGGGTTCATCGACATACAGAGCCAGTCCAGGTGGTCCTTCGTCGGAGAGGGCGACGGCCGGGTGCTGTCGAAGGTCATGATGGGTGTGACCACCGAGATCCTGGGTGAGGGCGTCACCAACGCTCCGGCCTCACCGGAGATGCTCGAGGCAGCGGGTGGCGAGGCCGGCCGGACGGTGTTCGCCCGGTTCTCCGAGTGGTTGGCTGCCATGGAGCAGCATGGCGCCAGCGTGAACTTCGGATCCTTCATCGGTGCCTCCACGCTGCGGCGCATCGGCATGGGTGAGCGCATGGGCGACGCCCGGGGCGGTGCCATCAAGGCCATGCAGGGGGCCGTGCGCCAGGCCATGGAAGATGGCGCGTTCGGCATCGCGTCCGCGCTGATCTACCCGCCCGGGGGATTTGCCGGCACGGATGAGCTCGTGGCACTCAACGAGGTGGCGGCGCCATACGGAGGGGTCTACGCGACGCATATGCGATCGGAGGCGGATCGTCTGCTCGAGGCCATGGACGAGGCCATCGAGATCGGCGTCCGTGCCGACGTGCCCGTCGAGATCTTCCACCTGAAGGCCGCGGGACGCCGCAACTGGGACAAGGTGGCGCTAGCCGTCCACAAGATCGACTCGGCGAGGGCGGGGGGCGTGGACGTGCAGGCGAACATGTATCCCTATACCGCGGGCGCCACCGGCCTTACGGCCTGCTTCCCACCGTGGGCTTCCGCGGATGGGATGCTCCTTCAGAACCTCGCGTCGGAGGAGGCGCGGGCGAGAATCCGGCGGGAGATCGAGGCGGATGACGGTGAATGGGAGAATCTATGCACCCTCTCCGGGCCCGACGGCACGCTGGTGCTGGGTCTTTCCTTGCCTCGGCATCGCCCCTTCGTGGGCCGTTACCTCTCCGACATCGCCGAGGAGATGGGCACGGATTGGATCGAGGCGGCGATGGACCTGGTGCTGGCCGAGCGGGCCAACCCCGGGACGATCTTCTTCATGATGAGCGAGGAGAACGTGGTCGCTCAGATGCGGCCGGCTTGGATGAAGTTCGGCACCGACGCAGGGGGAGAGGATCCCGAGACCGCCACAGGGCCTGTTCATCCACGCGCCTACGGTACCTATGCGCTGATCCTCGGCCGCTATGTCCGGGAGGAGGGCGTGCTGACCCTGGAGGAAGCGGTGCGACGGATGACTTCGGCGGTGGCTGCGCGCCTGAGCATACGCGACCGCGGGGTTCTCGCTCCCGGGGCGTTTGCCGATGTGGTGGTGTTCGACGCGGCGACGATTCGGGATGAGGCGACCTACGAGCAGCCGCATCGATTCTCCACGGGTGTGCGGCACGTTCTGGTGAATGGCATCCCGGTGGTCCTGCAGGGCGCCCACACCGGAGCTCTTCCCGGTCGAGCGGTTCGCGGTCCCGGCTGGATCGGCTACCACCCGAGGTAGTTCCTGCATCCCCGCCGCGGGTAGAAATCAGTATCTTTTCGGGCGATAGCCTAGCAGGGTCTCATGGGAGATCCATGGGACCATCACTTTGAGAGGTAAGCGAGCTACGATGAGAACTTTCAAGCTCTTTTCGACCCTAGCGGTCTTCTTCCTAGCGGCCTGTGGCGGAGATGACTCCGCCGACACCGTCGACGACGCGGCCGCGCCGGCCGCCGAGCCGGCGCCGTCGGGTCCGGTTATGCCCGCCGGGGCCATGTCCATGCCCGAGTGGTACGAGCTCGACGAGGCCAACCAGACGGTGAGCCTCACGCTCACCGCGGGCACGACGAACCGCAACAACTACTGGAACTTCAACGACGCCATCAACGGCGAGCTGCTGATCAACGTGCCGGAAGGCTACACGGTGAGTCTCACGCTCGTGAACAATGACCCGAACATGCCTCATAGCGCGGTCATCTCCAGCGAGCTGAGCGACTTCGCCACGCCGCCTTCCCCCGAACCCGTCTTCGCGGGCGCCGCGACCGAGAACTCCACCTCCATGGTGGACGCGACGATGCCGGGGGAGACGGAGACGATCACATTCGTCGCGGAAGCGGCAGGCGACTACTCGCTGGTCTGCACCATCCCTGGGCACTCGGCCCTCGGTATGTGGCTGTTCTTCCGGGTTCTACCCGCGGGATCGGAAGTGGGCGTCCAGGGCCTCTGACGCCGCCGGTCGTCCGGGCGTGAGACGCGCCCTGTGTGAGGCGCCGCCCCGGCTCGGGGCGGCGCCTCTTTGTTTCCGGCCCAGCCGGCGGAGACCTCGTCACGTTTCGGACGTTCTGCTCGTCTTCAGAACGCCGACGATGGCCCACCTGGATCGGGACAATCCTTGCATCGACTTCAACGCACGCTGGCAGTCGTCTTCGCGGTAGCCTGGGCCGCGGCTTGCGACCCCGATGCGCTACTCGGACCGGACGCCCCGCAGGGCATCGAGGGCATCGCGCTCCGAGGTCCTGTCTGCCCCGTCGTCTCCGATGACTCCAAGTGCGCGGATCAGCCGCATCAAGCCTGGATCGTGATCGAGGATGCGTCCGGGCGGCGCATCGTCCGGTTGCAGACCGGAGAGGACGGAAGGTTCCGTGTGGGACTCGCTGCGGCAGCGTACCGCATCGTCCCGGAGTCGGGCGATCCCTTTCCCGTGGGGTCCGATCAGATCGTCGAGGTGGAGCCCGGGGAATTCACGCAGATCATCGTGTCCTTCGATACCGGGATCCGCTGAGCCGCGTCACCGTGGAGGGACGAAGCTCTCTCGGGCCTCTTCGACTCGGCGTCGCGTGATGCAGTCTTCGGTGTGGTCGTTCACCAGTCCCATGGCCTGCATGAACGCGTACGCCGTCGTGGGTCCGAAGAAGCGCCAACCGTGCTTCTTCAGATCCTTGGACAGGGCCACGGCTTCCGGAGTGGTGGTGGTGGACCGGAGGAATCCCTCGGTCATTTTCCGGGGACGGCTGGTCGGATCCGGCTCGAAGCGCCAGACGTACGCCGCCAGGGATCCCTCGTTCTCCACGAGCTCGCAGGCGGCGCGCGCGTTGGAGATCGTTGCCTCGATCTTGCCCCTGTGACGGACGATCTCTTCGTTTCCCAGCAACCGGTCGACGTCGGCGGGGCCGAACCGGGCCACACGCTCGAAATCGAAGTGTGCGAAGGCTTGGCGGAACGCGTCCCGCTTCCGGAGGATGGTCCACCAGGAGAGCCCCGCCTGGAATCCCTCCAGGCTGAGCTTCTCGAACAGCCGGTGGTCGTCCTTCACCGGGAAGCCCCACTCCTCGTCGTGGTACGCGGCGTACACGGAATTGTCCTCGGGGACCCAGAAACAGCGCCGCATGGTCATGGTTTTCGCGGCCTCCTGGAGGTCTTCAGCGACGGGGCTGCAACCAAATGTGCGCGCCTCTCGTCTAGGTAGGTGTCAGACGGAACGAATATCGAGGCACGCAACCCCGGATAGGAAGGAAAGATGTCGAAGGATCATGCGCTGATCGAGTTGGGAGGGCTGGGCAAGGTGTTCTACACCGAAGAGGTAGAGACCCATGCGCTGTCCAACATCAACTTGAGCATCAAGACGGGGGAGTTCGTGTCGATCGCGGGCCCGTCGGGGTGCGGG
>JBDHIF010000072.1:0-5173 GCA_039587535.1 Gemmatimonadota bacterium | reverse complement strand
ACAACACTGACCTGCTACCAAGCGGGCCGGAGGTCGGCAACGGCTCCTAACAATCAGTTGCCGGCTTCGTTCGCCTCGCTCACTACGCGAACACGGCTCGTTGAGGCGAGCCGTGTCGGCAACTTTGTACGTTAAGAACCACTCCGCAGGATCGAAGAAACTGCCCGAGTAAGACAACAACGCGACGGAGTATCGAGAGATGATTCAGCTGCGAATCACTCGGGTCATGGTGTATTGCCTTTTGGCCCTCGCAGTCGGCTGTGCCTCAGGTGCGACGGTGGAGGTCGATGTGGCGGCTGAGGCGCGGGCGATCCGGGACTTGGATGCGACGCTGAGCGAAGCAGCCCAGAACGGAGACGCTGAGGCCTTCAGCCAGTTCTTCGCGGAACACGCGGTCCAGATGCCACCGGACTCACCCCCCCTCCAAGGTCGGGCCGCAATCTTCGAGAGTGCGGCGGGTCTGTTGGGGGCAGGAGCAGATCTCCGGTTTGAGACCACGGAAGTCAGGGTCGCAACCTCCGGTGACATGGCATTCTCTCAGGGGAAGTACTTCCTGAGCCTGGAGACTCCCGGTGGGGTGCTTCAGGACGAGGGCAGCTACTTGGAGGTTTGGGAGAAGGTCGAAGGAGAGTGGAAGATCACCGCGGACATGTACAACACTGACCTGCTACCAAGCGGGCCGGAGGTCGGCAACGGCTCCTAACAATCAGTTGCCGGCTTCGTTCGCTGCGCTCACTACGACGATCACGGCTCGCGTGCGCGAGCCGCGACGGCAACTTTGAACGTTATGTGCAATCGCTCGCAGTCGACTGCGCCTAGGATGACGCAGGTGTAGGTTCAAAACAGACCCTTCCACCGAACGGACGGCTTCGGAGGATACCGCCCATGAGAATTATCTTGGCGGCCATGTTGGTGGTCTGTCTCGTGTCTTGTGGGCGCGGACCAGCGCCCGAAAGTCATCGGGCTGCGCCTGGGTCTTTCCGCTCCGTCGAGTCCGCACCTCTGGACTCGGTACCTATTCAGGGGATCTGGGCGGGCGCCCTCGCGTCACCGAGCCCTGACGGCGTGTTTCTCTTCACGAGGGACGATCAGGGGGAACTGCTGCGCGTCGGTGTGGAAGAGAGGCAGATCACTCAGCTCACGGCGGACGGACTGGACGGCGACCGATACGCGGGGGCCGGGGGAGTCTTGGGTTCGGTCGCGGTGTCGGAGGACGGACAGCGACTTGCCTTAATCTGGCATATCCGATCTGAGTATATCGGGATCAGAATCCTGAGGGCCGACGGGACCGGGGAAATAGCCCGATGTGGGCTACCGAGTCGAGCCAGGTGGCTCGCCTGGACTCAGGGGGGCGACGGGTTGCTTGCTCTCGGGGGTGGTGAGGGTCACAACACGGCCGCGGCCGTAGAGTTGGCTATTCCGACATGCGAGGAGCGGCGCCGGCTTTCTTGGTCCACTCCCGTACGGCCCGGAGCTGAAGGCGATCGTGGTGTGGGAAACCCTCACCTGTCTCCTGACCGGACTCGAGTTGTCTACACCGGGGGCGATGACCTTTGGGCCATCGAACTTGGTCTTGGTGCCCAGCCAAACCTGCTCCTTTCGGATTTCGGCAACACCGAGATGCCGACCTGGTCCCCCGACGGCCGATGGGTGCTGTTCACGAGCAATCTCCACGGGACGCGGGACCTGTTCGCGCTGCCGGTTGAAGGGGTGCGCGCCACTGGGGATCCACGGCGTCTCAGGAGCGACATCGGGTGGACTGGAGATGGCCAATTCAGCCGGAACGGGGACTTCTTCTTCTTCTCCACAGATTTCTGGGACCAGGCTCTCACACTCGATCTGGACCCGGTGACGCTTGAGGTACTCGGCACACCCGAACCGGTCCCGGATCCGGGGGCCTGGAGGACCAGGCGGCCCGTCTGGTCCCCTGATGGCGACCACATAGTCTTCATCTCGGATCTGCATGAACCCTATTGGTATCCGAAGCTCATGGTCAGAGATGAGCGTAATGGACAGGTGGAGACGCTCATCGAGGGGGAGGATCTCATTTCGGACTGGTATCAAACTCCGACGTGGACACCCGAAGGAGACCGCATCGCCATGCGAGGGGCAGAGGGGCAGTTGCTACTTCTCGGGCCAAATCCCGGGGAGTTCGCGGAGGTCGCGGCGGAGTGTCTGCCGAGAGATGTTCCTTTCCAGATGATGGGGTGGCTCGATGCGGAGACGGTGCTTCTGCACTGGTCGCCCTCCAGCGAAGGCATCACGGTGCGCGCCTGCAACCTGACCACCGGAGGCAGTCGTGACCTCCTGCACCTTCCGGGCGGGCGAGCTAACTTCGCGCTGTCTCCACGGCGGGCGGATTTGGTCTTTTGGTTGGATCCCGACGAGCGATTCACGTGGGAGCAACCGACTGTCTTTGACCTGCGGGCCGCTGACCCAATGTCCAGCGGTCGTAGGCTGCAGTTCTTTGACGAAGTTGAACGCCCAAGTGAGTTCTACCCGGGTCCACGAACCAATGCTTGGAGCCGCGATGGGCAGGAACTCCTCGTCGCCACCTTCCGGGTGGAGGACGGGGGCGGATATGCGCACATCGAGCAGGGCGGGTACGACAGAACGACGGTATCCCGGCTTTGGGCTTTGCCGATCGACGGAAGTGGGGTCCGGCCTCTGGGCGAGGTCGTCACCCAGTCGGGCATGATGGGAATCGGCATCGAGTGGCTCGGCTTGCATCCGCTGCGACCCAGCCTCTTGTTTACGGCCGGGTCCAAGCACCAGGAGACGCGTGTCATACGTGGCCTGGCAGGCTTCCTCGACGGAATTGACGCTCGATGAGCCACAGGGCCACGATGCAGGTATTGCCCGAATGACAACCCGCGACTGCACATAACAATCAGTTGCCGGCTTCGTTCGCTACGCTCACTACGACGATCACGGCTCGCGTTCGCGAGCCGCGACGGCAACTTTGAACGTTAGCCGTCATTGTCGAAAACGGCGGCGCATATGGCGCTGGGCCGTGACTATTGTTGCGTGACGGGCCGACTCACGTGCAGGTTCGCTAAGCTGGCATCGGGCCGAGGGATATGCGTCACGCGTCGGGTTACAGCTGCGATGAAAAGCGTTTCCGACCGAGGTCGATGCAGCATACTCATTAGTTGGGCAACACGTGAAAGGCGGCGGGATTGGACAAAGCTTGGTCCAAACGAATAACCCAGATCTTCTCGGCGGGGGCCGTCGCGCTCTCGTTGGTATTTGTTGGTCTTGAGGTTCGTGAGACGGCGCGCCAAACCCAGCTCAACACCGAGGCCCTCCAGATGGCCGCGTATCAAGATCTGATCGGGCAAATCGAGCAGTTCAATATCGCGATGCTCGAGCCCTCATCCGCGGCTGTCTACATGAAGCTGACGGACCCAAACGGGACCTGGGACGCTCTGACCCCCCTGGAGCAGAACCAGGGTGAGCGCATCCTATTCTTGCTGACGCGCCATGCGGACATGGCCTACTACCAATACGAGCAGGGCCTCCTTCCAAAAGACCGGCTCGATTCTGCGGTGCGTCCCCTGGTCGGGGGCTTCGTCGCTCCTCTATACCGGGATTTCTGGGAGCGCCGGAAGGCGAACTTCGTCCCCGCGTTTCAAGACTACATCGACTCACAGATTGCGGGGTTGTGAGCGCGCAGGTTGTGTTGCCCAACAAGGAATTGCTGGTGACGGCGCGATCCTGAGCGGGCAGCTCGCTAGCGCTCGCTGGCGGGCTCGAGGGTGCCGCACCAGAATTCCAGAGTCGTTAGGTCGCTCTAAGAGTGAGGCTGGCACCCTATCAGCATGCTCCAAACGGGTCAGAGGTGGGTGGGGTTGAGCGTGCAGAAAACAACGACGGCTAACAAACAGTTGCAGGCTCCGTTCGCTACGCTCACTTCGACCTACATGGCTCGCTAACGCGAGCCACGTCTGCAACTTTGAACGTTAGCCGACATGAGCCCTGAGAACGCCTGTGAACAAGAGACCGTTAGTCCCAGTGGTTGGGTCAGGGAGTAAAGCGCGGCGGACAGCTAGGGCGGCAGTGCTGCTGACGGTCGTTGGGACTGCCGGGTGCGCACCAGCGGAATCACCCGGTCGGGCGGCGGTTGAGGCGAGAATGGTCGACGTCGGTGGCTATAGACTCGAGACGGTTGTGCTCGGGCAGGGCGAGCCGACTGTGGTCTTCGAGGCCGGGTTTATCGGCGGTATCGGCATGCTGCGGGGCCTGCAGACGCGGATCGCCGAGACGACGACAACAGTCGCGTATGAGCGCGCTGGGCTCGGAGGGTCCGAGGATGGCCCCGAGCCAAGGTCTGCGAATCAGATCGCTCGGGAGCTGGCTTCGCTCCTTGATGTGCTTGCCATCCACGAACCGGTAATTGTAGTGGGTCACTCCGCCGGAGGGATGTTTGCCCGGGTATTCGCGAACCGATACCCCGACAGGATTGCTGGACTCGTCCTTGTCGATCCTGCCACGGAAGATGCGTACGAGAATTGGCGTTCGAGTGATCCCACGCACTGGGATGGATTCGAACAGCAAGTTCGAGAGGCGCATGACCCGCCGGGCGGGTGGTATGGGCAGTGGCACGCGCTCCCTCAGTCCATTGAAGAGGCTCGTGGCGCCTGGCCGCTGCCGGCTGTTCCAACGACGATCTTCACTGCACTCGTGCCCTTGCCCGAGGAGTGGGTCTTGGCGGACGATGAGCGTATCGAGGTATGGCGACAGGCACACGAGAGCCTATCGCAGCGGACGCCCAGTGCGGAACACGTTGCGCTGCCGTCCGTTGATCACGTCGGGATAGTCGATCATCCGACTGTGTCCGAACGGATTCTCAACTTGATTGACGAGGTGCGGACCGCAGACGCATCAGGGGGCGAGCCTAGATGACGGGGTCAACTTGGCCGCACGGGCTCACGCCGTCTAACAACCAGTTCCTGCTCGCGCCCGCTACGCGGGCGCGGCCCTTCGGGACATCCGCTCTGCGGTCACGCCGCTTGCCCAGGGCAAGCGACGCGCCCTCCGGCGGACGTCAGGAACTTTGAACGTTAGAAGAAAGCGCGGTGAGCGTGCGTGGCAGGAGAACCGGGTACTGTGAGGTTGCTGTCTCTGGCTCCACAGCGCATGCGTGTCCGAGAGTCTTGCATGGATTCCGCAC
>JBDHIF010000036.1:0-24080 GCA_039587535.1 Gemmatimonadota bacterium | reverse complement strand
GCTCGGCGCTGGACCGCGCAGCCGGTCTCGGCAACGCGTTCGTGCTCACGGTGTGGAATGGAGGGATCGGCACGGTCGGACAAACGGTTGTGCTTCGAGTGTCAGCCGAGAGTCGGACGGCAGATGCTGACGCCAACTTCCAAGCACGTCGGGCCGCACGACAAGATTACCAGGCAGAATGGAGTCGCCTTACGGGAATCATGAACGATGCGGCAAGGAACATCGAAGTCTTTACCGAGCGTCTGAGGCCGGAGCTCTCTTTCACCCCAGGTGGCTAGTCCGTCAGAAACCGATGTGGGGGCTGGGTCCACGGGCCCAGCCCCCGCCGCCTGCAGTCCGCGTGACCGTGCGGCATTCCTGACCTCAGGATCTTTCGGGCGCGGTCACGAGCGGGCGCTCGTTCTGAACACCCGATGCCTGCGGGTCGAGCTCAGAGATCGGTCCGCGCAGTAGACTCGCGAGACGTTCGGCGTCGCCCGCGACCCTATGGGGTGATCTATGAGAGAACAGCGACGGGGCCCGGGTCTTTGGACCAAATGGTTGGGAGAGGCTGTGATCATCGTAGCCTCCGTCTTCGTGGCGATCTACCTGGAAGGAATCGCGGACAACGCCGCGAGAAGAAGCGATGCCCAGGCCTCGCTCACGCAGCTCGTCGTCGAGCTCAAGGAGGATCGCGAGGAGGTCGTGGAGGTCCGAGCCCAACAGATGCACCTCCGTGCGATCTATGACAATCTTCTCCGTTGGCTGAGTGGCACAGGTCCCCTACCCGCCGACTCGGTGCAGGCGGCCTTAGACGAGGTCGCGTTCTTGAATCGGACGGTGTATCCGCGTGCGGGGACTTGGAGCGCCCTCACCTCGTCAGACCACCTGTCATGGGTGTCGGACGAGGACCTGGTGGCCCGGCTCGCGAACTTCTATGAGAGCATGAACGCTCGGCTCGAGTCCGGAGGCCGTGACTACGACTACAACGTCAACGAGGTCGTGCGTGTGACCCTGGCGCGAGCCTGGGATTCCCAGCGCCAACGTCCTCAGGTTGCGAACCCTGGCGGCACGGTGGAGCTGCGAGAGCAGTTACGGTATCTCCGGTTGTCCTGGAACGAGTATTACGTTGACCGGCTCGATGAGCATGAAAGGGAGATCATCGCTCTGATCGAGGACCTCGAGGAATACTTGGGGGTGGGCGACGGCTAGCGAGGGATCACCGCCGTCATTGGAGTGATCAAACGAGGGTTATGAAATAGAGCAGCACCAGGCTCGAGACGAAGGCTGCCCAACCATGCCTGCGTCTTGCCCAGAGAATCCATGCCACGACTCCTCCACCAACCGCGATCGCCAACGGCGGGCCGGCATACTGCGCCACGAGGTCGGTAGCCGCGCCGAAATTCCCCGTCATCAGCCCGAGCAACAGGGCGACCCCGGCGACCAGGCCGCCGCCGTCCAGCATTTCCAGGCCGACACTAAACACGATGAACGTGGTCATGATCAGCCAGGCCAGGGTGGCCAGCCGGATCGCGCTGCCCGGCGCAGCGTCGGGCGCTCGGGTAGGGGGTGGTTCTGCAGACATCAGCTTGCTGACTCCGTCAGTGAGTTGATTTCTCGCTCTGACCGGAGCCCGCAGCGATTTGGGGGTCCCGATACCGCGATGTCATTTGCAGGCTGAATCCGCAGTCCCGAACGGTTTGGACTCCGCTGCGTGGCCAGCCACAGCACTGGGACAGCGTGTCGATCCGTCCTTCTGCGCCAGCAGTAAGTCCCTCGTTCCCGGAACCCCGGGACGGTGGACAGACAGCAGCCTTACCCAGTTCAACCAGCGGGCCGCACGGGTGAGCTCGCGGACTGTGTGTGGACGACCCTCCACGCGTCATCCACCCATCGGAAGAGGTACGTCCCGTGGCCGCGGTTGTGAATGTCCCTACCGTCCGAGGTAGTCAACTGGATATCTGTATCCACCACAGCCCATGCGAAGCGCCCTTCGAAGTGCGTCTGGGCATTGGAGAACCCTAGCCGAAGCCCTAGCTCTGCCTCCGGCTCCACATGGTTCTCAACAAGATCCTGCAGTCCGACGTTCTCCCCGCCACCCTCGAAATAGCGGGCTCCCTCCCAGTCCAGGAAATGTTCGTAGAACGGGGCCCCGTCACCTTGTTCCCATCCGACACGGATGTCCTCGAGGATCGCTTCGAGTTGCGCCGGGTCCTGGGGCACCGATGTGGCCGCCCCGGAACAGCCAGCCATGATGAGTGCTGAAACCACTGCAACAGCATACGGTCGGATCATCTGAACGCCTCGCATCCTTGCGGTGAGCCAGGAACCCAGGGGCGCCGCGCCACTCTGATGCTCCGGATCGGCCTGGGCGACTTGCCACGAGCGATAGGGATCCGAGTATGTGCCCGGCGTCTGAGTCCCGCAACGCCCGATGCCACTGGGATGCTTCGTGCCAGGTGTTCGGGCGGACCGCGCATCAGAACGCCGACGCTACTGGAGTCGATGGACCTCGTGCGCGAGCCTACCGCCATCGAACACGTGATCATCCGCTGCGAAGATGAGATCATGGCGGAACCCTGGGGACTCCACAGCGGGTCTCGCGGTCGGTGCTGGCCTTCTGTCATCAGGCGAGCCCAGGAGCGCTAATCGAGGACGTCATGGGCGTGCTGTCCGCAATGTCCGAATCATCATGGGGGGCGCGTGGCCAGCCGGAAGCGTCGTGACTCGTCCAACTTTGCTTTGGTCTCTGTAGCTGAAGGCAGTTCCGAGCGGTCTCCACGGATTGTCTCCCGCGGGCCGTCTCGTGCAGCTTGCGTCCTCGACTCTAACGACCGCATCCTAACCTCGGTCTATTCTTCCCTTTAGGAGACTCGGAGATGTCGGACGCCATCCCTCGCCTCAACACTGCACTGGAAGGTCGCTACCGCATCGAGCGTGAACTCGGTGAGGGCGGGATGGCCACGGTCTATCTCGCCGACGACTTGAAGCACGAGCGCAAGGTGGCGCTGAAGGTGCTGAAGCCCGAGCTGGCCGCGGTCGTCGGAGGTGAGCGCTTCCTGACCGAGATCAAGACTACGGCGAATCTGCAGCACCCCCATATCCTCCCTCTCTTCGATTCGGGGGAGGCCGACGGCTTCCTCTTCTACGTCATGCCGTACATCGAGGGAGAGACGCTGCGCGACAAGCTCGACCGCGAGCGTCAGCTAGCCGTGGACGAGGCCCTGGGGATCGCGACGGCCGTGGCCAGCGCCCTCCAAACGGCCCACGAGGCAGGCGTCGTCCACCGGGACATCAAGCCGGGGAACATCCTCCTGAGCCGGGGTGAGCCTCTCGTTGCCGACTTCGGCATCGCCCTGGCGGTGGGGTCCGCCGGAGGGAGCCGCCTCACCGAGACGGGCCTCAGCGTAGGCACGCCGTACTACATGAGCCCGGAACAGGCGACGGGGGACCAGGCGGTCGGCCCCGCCAGCGACACCTTCGCCCTCGCTTGTGTGCTGTACGAGATGTTGGTGGGCGAGCCCCCTTACCCGGGCAGCACGGCCCAGGCCGTCCTTGGGAAGATCATCCAGGGACAGCCTGTGTCGGCCACGGCGGTCCGAAGGTCCATTCCTCCCAACGTGGACGCCGCCATCCGAAAGGCTCTGGAGAAGATCCCCGCGGACCGATTCACCAGCGCCCAGGACTTCGCCAGGGCTCTGGCCGAGGCCAGCTTCCGGCACGGGGCGGAGGAGCGGGACGTTATCACGGCCACCGGCACGCGGTGGCGGAACGCGGCCATCGCGATGTCGGTCGTGGCGATGATCATGGCAGGCTCGCTGGGGGCGACGCTTCTGCGCCCGGACCTCCCGACGCCCGTGGAGCGCTTCTCCATGAGACCGGCGGCGGGTCAGCTCCCCAGCTATGAGTTCGACATCTCTGATGACGGTACGGCTGCGGTGTTCATGGTCGTCGAGGGCGGTGTGCCCCACCTGGAGCTCCGACGACTCGGCAGCCTGGATCCCACGGAGATTCCGGGAACCTCGCAGGGCTTCTCGCCGGTCCTTTCTCCCGACGGGACAGAGGTAGCGTTCGTCCAGGACGCACAGCTCAAGGTCGCACCCCTGGCGGGAGGTGTCGTCCGGACCTTGGCGGATTCTGCCTTCTGCTGCTCTCGCTGGGCCGAGGACGGGCACATCTACTTCTCCAACGTGCGCCGAACCATTTCGCGGGTGGTCCAGTCCGGGGGAGCCGTGGAGGAAGTGACGCAGATACTCGAGGAGGGTGGAGGCGCCCATGGCGACTTCGAGGTCGTGGCGGGCGAGGACCTGGCCGTCTTCACGGTCTGGGCCGACGGTGCGCGTGTCGAAGCCCTGCGCCTGTCCACCGGAGAGCGGAAGACCGTCTCGGCAGGCGTGAAACCGTTTGTGACCGAAGACGGTCTTCTGGTTTTCGGGTCCTTGGACGGGCAGATCCTGGCGGCCCGCTTCGACACCGACGCCATGGCCCTGGAGGGGCCGGCTGTGCCTATGGTGGAGGGTGTCCGGGTCGATGGAGACAACTGGCCCTTCTACTCGATGGCCCGCAACGGATCACTCCTCTATTGGACGGGCGCCTCCAGCTCGGGAAGTGACGGGCGCGTCGTTCGAGTGGACCGGTCGGGAGAGGTGGACCCCATTGACCCGGCGTGGAGCTTCGATCCGGGAACCCCCGAGGTCTCGGTGGCGCTTTCGCCCGACGGGCGCCGGCTGGCTGTGAAGGTCACCGACGAGGAGGGCGACGATATCTGGATCAAAGAGCTCGACGAGGGGCCGCTCTCGCGCCTCACGTTCGATCCGGCCGAGGACTGGCGGCCGCGCTGGTCACGGGACGGGGAGTTCATCTATTTCATTTCCTTTCGTGACCCCGATGGAGCCGAGTCGGACGAAGGGGCTCCCGACCTGGACCTCTACCGGCGTCGATGGGACGGAACGAGCCCTCCGGAGCTGGTCCTGGACTTCGACGGGCACGTCGCGGAAGCCATCCTGAATCGTGACGAGACGGCGTGGATTCTCCGTGTCGGGGGGAGCAATGTGGCCGGCAGCGACCGCATTCGAGACCTGCTCGGCATGCAATTGGGAGACACCGTCCTGTATCCCCTGGCTTCCGAGCTCTACGACGAGAAGGCGGCCGCACTCTCTCCCGACGGACAATGGCTTGCCTATGAGTCGACGGAGACGGGCCGGGACGAGATTTATGTTCGGCCCTATCCCAACGTGAACGACGGGAAATGGCAGGTCTCGACCCAGGGAGGGATCAATCCGGTGTGGGCCCGAAACGGGTCGGAGCTCTTCTACGTCACGCAGGGTCGGGACATGACCGTGGCTGAGCTGGATCTGAGCGGGGATCTACGCGTGCTTCGGCGTGATGCCCTCTTCAACCTCAACGAGCTCGGGCTATTCGCCCAGGCCAACTACGCGGGATACGACGTCGGTCTCGACGACCAGCAGCTCTTTATGGTGCAGTTCGGCGCTGCCACGAATGAGGAGATGATCAACGAGTTCGTCCTCGTCCAGAACTGGCTCACGGAGGTCGAGGGTCGGTTGCCGCAGTAGCGGTGCTTCTGAGCTCTGATGGTCGTAGAGCAGACTTGGAAGCTTCGCAGCTCGCGACCGTCATCGCTGTAGTGCCGCGCAGGGGTGATCGCGAAGGCGTGGTGCTCCGGGCCCCTACGTGTCGGCGGTTGGATGCCCGAGCACGAAGCGTACGATCGCGGCGCTGAGCTCCTGATGCTGGATGTCGTGCTCGGATGCCACGTGCTGGAGTAGTCCATCACGTGGCTCCCCCGCATGGAGGCGCATCCAATACTCGTATGCCGCCATATCCGCTTTCGATTGTCGTTTCTCGGTCAATCTGTCCTCCCCGCGGAACCGCCGCCGCCGTCGAAGCGAGGAGCCCCCCGTGGGAGCATAGTTCCCGGTGGGCCCCGCAGGCCTCGAGTCGCCCCTCGGCTGACAACACGGCGCTCTCTCTGTGGTCACCTCGGACTGGGTCAGAGCCACAAGGCATCAGGAGAAGGACGACCCTGTCTTCCCATGCGTCACAATGTCCAGCTCGGCTTCGCCGCACGCTCGGCCCGGAGGCGCAATGGTCCCTCCCGTCCCGAGTGCCTCGCAGCCGGACTGGAGTACGGCCACGGCTCCGGTGGTGTGCGGTGTGAGGATCGAACTCCGCGGGTACGCGCTGCTACGGTCCGTCCACGGAGGTCAGAGGGAGTAACACGTCGATCTCGAACGAGATGTTCTCCATGCGGAGCACCTCACTGGACCGATAGCGCGCCGCGATCCACTCATAGAGCTCGACGCCGTATCCGATCCCGAACGGGCCTCGACCGTATTCCGACACGTCCTTTGGAACGGACAGGATCACGTCGGGTGGTGAAGTGGCGAAGGCCGCGGCCCACGCCGCGTCTCCGAAAAGGATCTCCTCAGGGGGCATGAAGTTGATGTATTGCGTTGGGGCGGGCACGCGTGTCAGATAGTTGATCATCACGCCCTCGGGCAGCACGGCCAGTGAAGCCGGGTCTGGAAGGCCCACACGATCGATTGCTCGGCGCACCACCGCACCGCGCGGGTCGGTCTTCATTGCGTCGGCGCCTACCCCCAGCTGCTCCGTCTTGATGGCGTGCCATCGGGCGGTGATCGCCACGTGCTGGAAGGCGAAAACGGTGAGGAGCGCGAGTAGCCCCGCCCGGATCACGTCCGATCGTCCGCCGAAGCGATCGGCGACTGAAGGCAGCCACGCCAACGCTGCAGCGGTCACGACGCACGTCGCGGGGAGCGCGAGTGCAAATCCGTAATGTGCCGCGCTCGCGTTGAGGAGCCTCTTCGCAAGCAACACGAGGCCGAAGACGGCGAGCGCCAGCGCGTCCAGTGTCCCCGCACGACCGCGACCACGGAAGACCCTGGTCGCGAGCCCCACGGCGACGCCGAGAGTGGCGAGGGGCAGGGGGCGGAGCGCACCGAGCCACGCCCACGGGTCCGGAAAGAGAAGGGGCGTGGTGAGGATGATCGTCGCGACGGCGAGGGGGGCAACGCGCCCATCGGTGTGTCGCGTCGCCCGGGCGATCACGAACAGCGCCCCCGCGGCTCCCGTCCAAAGCGCGCTCCACGCGAGCATCATGCCCAGTCGGAGCCACGGCCGGTCGATCCCCATCCCGGAGCGGTAGAAAGGGAGGGTCGACACCTCGCCGGCCAGCACGGCCGGCCAGCCGCCGACCGTGGCATGGGCACCCAAGAGTCCCCACGATACCGCAACAGGGAAGAGCGCTGAGGTGAGGAGCACCAGCGCCGCACGTGCGCCGCCCACCCGGGCGAGGGTCGGCAGGAACACGCCCACGCCGGCTAGGCCTGCCGCGAAGGGCTCCGGCTTGGTGAGGAAGGCCATCCCGAGTGAGAGACCCGCGACCACCAGCGAGGCGGTTCGACCGCCCCGGGCCCAGTGCCCCATGGCCGCGACGGCGACGAGCGCGAGCGCGATCCCGTGCGTGAGCTCGTGCGAGTACGGCGTGATCCAGTTGAAGTTGGCGGTGCTCAAGTACTGGCCGAAGGCGAAGACCGTGAGCCCGGCCGCACCCGCCGAGGTGGCCGCGAGCCGGCCCCACACCGGGCGGGTCAGGCCGTACAGCAATGTGACCGTTACCGCTAGGACCGCGGCGTTGCTGGCGGCCAGCACCGACAGGCCGGGCCCGAAGACGCGGAACAGAGCGGCGTTCCAGTACTGCGAGAGCGGGCCGTTGAACCAGGCAATGTCGGTGAAGAGTCGATCGCCCGTGGCGAGGCGCCAAGGGACGTAAAGCTCTCGCCCGAAATCTACGAGCGGATCGGCCCACCCGCGCCACGTGAAGGCGAGCATCCCAAGCCCGATCGCGAGCAGAACGGCGGCATCGACCCACCCTGGAACTCGCGCCGGGCTCTGCGGTGCCGCGGCGTGTGGTCCGTTGGGCCGTTTCCTGTGTCGTTTCAGCACGCCAGGTCCTGAGATCGGGATTACGCAAGATCGGCTGATCGTGCGCGCCATCCAGGGTCTATGGGGTTTCCTGCCGTGATTGGCAAGCGGGGGGTCGGTGGTTGGCCGGTGTTTCGTCCGTGGCCGGCTCCTCTCAACTGAGTGTGTACCGACCGCGATTCGGTGGGCGTGCTTCTCTCTCGCGCGTCCGCTTCTCCGTCACATTGCCCTGGCCCCCTCGGCACAGGGGTGTGCCGGAGACCTGACGAGTCCCGCAATGGCCGATCTTCCTGTGCCCGCCCGTCCAGAGGACGGTCGGCATCAGGCCGATTTGCCAGACCGACGATCCATCGATCAATTGACCGATGCCACGCCACCCGTTCCGGAGATGACTGTGCCAGAGCTTTCCATTCTCACCTTCCTGCAACTCGCCGTCGGCCTCGGGCTGCTCAATGTCTGGCTGCTACGAGCTGGCTCCGCAACGGACTACCGCGGCGGAGATGCCAAGACACTGCGAGAAGAGTTCCAAGCGTATGGCCTGCCCGATGCCGTCTTCTACGTAGTGGGCGCCTTGAAGATCGTGTCCGGTGTGATTTTGGTGGCGGGGCTATGGGTGGACATGCCTGTCCGAGCGGCTGCCGGAATCGTGGCGCTCCTCATGGTCGGCGCGCTCGTGATGCACGTGAAGGTGAGTGACCCTCCGAAGCGGTCGCTGCCGGCGGCCCTGATGCTCCTGATGAGCGTCGGGATCGTTCTCCTCACCTAGTCCGGGGGCTGTTTGGCGACTGGAAGTCTGCGGCTGCTCAGTCCGCCGTCGCCGTAGGGGGAATCGACCGCAGGTAAGCCCAAAGGGCCCGCATCTCAGTCTCTGTCATGTTCGCGGTGAAAGCGATGACCCCAGCCATGGGCTGAAGAAGGGGTGAGCCGTCGGCACGCTCACCCTCCCGCATGACGGAAGCGAACTGCTCATAGGTCCAGTCTCCAAGCCCACCCACGAGTGGGGTGAGGTTCGTAGCGGGAGGCCAGCTCGGGTCACCCCCCGGCACGTTGCCGCCCGAAAGGTCCGGACCATGGCATCCGGTGCACACCGAGGCCAGATGCGCCCCGAACTCGGCGTTCGCCTCAGCGAGTGGAGGTGATACATCGTGCGCGCCGAGGTGATCATCGAGGAGATCGGCGGACAGGGGGATCCCGCCGGTCGCGACGAGAAACGTGCCGAGCGGCCCCAGGCTGGGCGAGGCGACCTCCGCATCCACCGGCGGCGCGGAGCGGATCACGACGATGAGGTCCGACAACTCCTGGTCGGACATGCGCTCGAAGTCCTGGGAGGGCATGGCGGCGGGTCGCCCGTCGGGAAGGACGCCGTGTCGCACGATGCGGTCCCAGTCCGCGGGCGTATAGCTCGCGACCCGCCCTCCTGACCCCGAGGTGATGTTCGGGCCCAGGATCGTCCCGATCATCCCGTCATCGACCATCAGGCCGCCGCCGAAGTCCTCACCGTGGCACTCGGTGCACGCATAGCGGGACGTCAGGAGGTGCTGCCCACGTTGACGGGCCCGGGCGAAAGCGGCCGAATCCGCCTGCTCAGGACTGAGGCCGAGCTCAGCGACTTCCTCCGGGTCGACGGGATAGGGAACGGGAAAGTCGACCGTGTGGACGTCGATGGTCCGGCTGAGCAGATCATTGGCTTTCCCACTCGCCCAGACGAAGCTCCCGACTCCGAGGAGCACGAGGACGAGGAAGATGGACCCTAAGATCTTCATAATGGTTCTCACTGCGGCACGCTCACTGGGGATCGGGTCGGTGACCGTTGCTCGGTCGTCTCGGGCGCCAATCTATGGCTCCCGAAATCTGGCCGCACGCGCCCCGGAGAGCGTGCACGAGTTGGCTTCAGAGTGCCCGGGTTGACCCCTCGCGCTCGGCGGTGGGCCGCCCGCTGACCAGGGTCGAGGACAGGGCATGAAGGTTGGCCCTGGCTGGCCTGGGAACCGCGCTCGAGAGAGCTTGCTGCCAAGCGTGGAGCCGGCTCACTGCGTACCGTCCGAACCGGCGTCGGCTCGGACGGTTTCGGAGCGCGTCTCGTCAGGGTCGTCCTCGACCACCTGCAGGAAGGGCGTCGGACGACGGTGAAACCGGAGCTCGAACACGTCGGGTCGTGCGTAGTGACCGGCAGAGTCCAGCTGCCACTTCGGGCCTACGAGCTGATGGGGCTGTACATCGGCGTAGAGAATTCCCTCCTCGGCTTCGAGCGGCCCAGCCACGAGCTTCCCGTCCGGGTCTACGATCACGCTGAGACCGGGGTTGATCCACCCCTCCATCCCACCCAGGTACTCGCTCTTGAAGTCGAGATCGTCGGGCACGTCGTCGACGTGGAAGGCTTGGCACACCCCGATCACGAAGCACCGGCCTTCCTTGGCGATGTGGCGCATCGACGAGATCCAGGGCTCTCCCCGATCCCACGTCGGCGCGACGTGCACCTGCTCACCCCACGCGCTGAGCGTGTAGCGGGCGAGGGGCATGTAGTTCTCCCAGCAAAGGAGGCCTCCGACTCGAGCGAACGGCAGCGAATACACCTCGAGGTCGCTACCGTCTCCCTGCCCCCACACCAGGCGTTCGCCCGCAGTGGGGACGAACTTCCGATGCCGACCCAGGAGCCGTCCCTCCGCGTCGATGAACACGAGCGTGTTGTAGAGCGTTGCGTCGCTCCCCTCCGCGTTGCGCTCGTTGACCCCGACCACCACGGCCACCTCTGCCTCCGCCGCGGCGGCGCGGAGGCGATCGATCGCCGGACCCGGGATCGTCACCGCGCTCCGGTGAAGTCGGGTGTATAGATCCCTCAGGGGATGGGTCTTTCCGGAGGGTATGAACCAAACCCAGACCGGATAGCCGGAGATGAACGCCTCCGGGAACGTCACCAGCTGTGCACCGCCTTCGGCGGCCTGACGGATGAGGTCACACGCCTTGTCGAGCGTGGCGTGCAGGTCGAGGAACACGGGTGCGGCCTGAACGGCTGCGACTCGGAACGGCTCCGGGTTTGTCACGCATCACTCACGTCTGGGGAGGAGACCCGCTAGCGACTGCGGGCGTCGGTTGCGCATGATGCCGACCCACGGCACCCGGAACAAGCCGAGGCCCTCAAACCGCTGCCGCACCGTGGCTCCGGCCGTGGTTGCCGGAGAAGGCGGAAGCCTCTGCACTCTGGCTGCTCGGACAGTAGGTTGCTGCCGGTGTTCCCATGTCCATGCACCACCCTCCAGACCTGGAGCGCAGGGTCGAACGTATGAGTGACACCCACGAAGCCGGTCGGCGCAGCATCCGAATCGTCGCTCGCTCGAACAAGGTGGGCGTGGATCGTGACATCCGCATTCTCTCCGCGGCGCTGGCCGGATGGGGTCCCTCGCCGGTGTTCTCAGGGTATCGGAGTATCTCACCTCTACGTCGCTTCGTCGGACAAAGGGATCCCCTCGAGACCCTCGTCTTTCTCGAGCGAGTGACGGCCCGCTGGTTGAAGCACGCCGGGCGGTACGTGCTCATCCCCAACCAGGAACGGTTTCCGCGTCGTCTCGTGCCACTTCTCCGGAGGGTGGATCACATCTTCTGCAAGTCGCGCCATGCCCAGGAGGTCTTCTCGAGGTTCCATGGATCCGTTCATTGGCTCGGATTCACGTCACCGGACCGTCGAATTCAGGGGGTGCAGCCCGACTACGACCACTTCCTTCACCTTGCCGGGGGGAGCGCACTCAAGGGCACGGAAGCGTTACTGGCGGTGTGGGCGCGCCATCCCGAGTGGCCCACGCTGACCCTGCTCTTCCATCGGAAGGGCGATATCCCGTCGTCCGTGCCGGCCAATGTCCATCTGATCGACCGCTACCTGGATGATGCCGAGCTCCGGGCCCTCCAGAATCGGTGCGGCATCCACCTTTGTCCCTCGCGTAGCGAGGGTTGGGGGCATTACATCGGCGAGGCCCTGTCCTGCGGGGCCGTGACCCTGACGACGGACGGTCCGCCCATGAACGAGCTGGTGCGGCCGGACCGGGGTGTGCTCGTGCCGTGGTCCCGGTCCGAGCCGCGGAAGCTCGGCACCGATTTCTTCGTCGGTGTCTCGGCTCTAGAAGCGGCGATCGAAGAGCTGTTGGTGATGTCCGTAGCCGACAAGGTTCGCATGGGACGCGCTGGCCGGGCGTGGTTCGAGGAGAACGACGCGCGGTTCCACGTACGCCTTCAGGAGCTCTGGCAGAGGCTCGGGCTCTAGGCGCGCTGGAGCGCACACCCGGCAGAGCAGGGCAGCGAGGTGGGCCCGGCTATGCCGCCAGGCGTTCCAGGTACGCTCGAATCCGCCGCGCGTTGGTACCGACGTCGCTGTCCCGGACCCGGGACTTGGACCGTGCGTCCACGATCGTCCGCTCGCCGCTCGGGGTGAGCCGGATCACGACATCGTCCCGGAACCCGAACCAGAAGGTGCGATCGGTGGCCTCGATTCGGCCGTCCTCGGCGTCCACAGCCACGATTTCCCAGCCCATGGCCGTTGCCGCGGCCAGCGCCCGCTCGAAGGCTCGCTCCTGGGGAAGGTCGAGCACCGCCGGTCGGATGTCGGGGTAGGCGGCCAGCTGCTGGGCGGCTACTTCGGGTCCCGGATAGTCCACCGGATTCGGGGCGTCGGCGCGAAGGGGTGCGATGGCCTCGAACTGGGGCGGGTTGTTGGTGTCCGTCGTGATGTCGTGAATTGGCGGCACTGCGCCTGCTCGGGCCCGCCACATCATCGGTATGATGAACACGGGTGCGGCGAAGAGTAGCGCCAGAACGGCGAAGAGCAGCCCCCGGCGCCTTCCCTGGCCCGGCCGGGTCACCCAGATCGCGGGAATCGCGAGCAGGGTCGCCGCGACGCCTCCGTAGGCTGCCCAACGGAGGACGGTGAAGCCCGTTCGGAAATTCCAGAGCCCCCACCGACTCCCGAATCCGGCCATTGCCGCTGACAGGCCGACCAGCAGAGCCAGAACGAGGACGGCGGCGGGGACCGTCGTTGTCCAGCGAGGCTCGGGCCCCTCCGCCGCACCGGTCTCGGGCGATGCGGCAGGCGAGACGTCCTGGCTCGAGTCGGCAAGAGGGGGCGGATCGGGCGTGGAATCCTGCTCTTGGTCCTCGGGAGTGCTCATCGACACGCTCCATGTAGTCAGGCCTGATCGGCTCGATTGAAGAGACGGCTCGCTCCCCAGGGGGGCAAGGGTCAGCCATGAAGCGCCGCGACGCTCGGGCTTCCTCGCCGTCAGAACGCGAACAGCTTGGTGAGCTTGATCGTAAAGCGTCGGTCCAGAGCCATGTCGAGGCGCGTCGACCTCCGCTCGGTGTACACGATGAAGAGATCGCTCAGCGGCGCATGGATGAAGTTGAGCTTCACGTTGGAGACGATTTCCTCCGCAGCGTCGTTGTACTGGACCCAGGCTCCGAGGAAGAGCTTGGTGGAGGCCAGATAGTCGACGCGAGCACTGAACACGTCAGCGGTGAAGGGCTCCCCTTCGAGGTCGAGCACGTTGTGGTCGGCCCCGAAGTCGAATGCGAAATGGGGGCTGGGGCGCCAGATCACGCTTCCCCCGACGGAGCGTCGATCTCCCTGGAAGTACCCGCCTCCCGAGACCCTTATGCTGCCCGAAAGGCGCCGGGCAGCGCTGGCCGTGTAGGAGAGCTCGAACTCCCGGAAGTCATAAGCACCGACCGGAACCACCTGTCCCGAGATCGTGAAGGCCTCATCCAAGCGTTCGAAGCGGTCGGAGACCTTGATGTCGAGCTGGCTTCCATCGAGGAACGGGACCCCGAGGCCCGCGCTCAGGCGACGGGTCTCGAGGACTGACGCGAGGTCCGTGATGTAATCGACTTCGACGTACGGGTTGATCTCGGTGGTTCCAGGGATCGGGGGCCGCGGATGGATGCCGACGGTGGCGTAGCTCTGGCGCATGTCGCTGCGGCGGACGAAGCCCACACCCGGCTCGAACGATCCTCCGATGGTCCTGAAGAGGATCGACGTATCCCACATCGGCCCTCGCCAGGCGGCGGAGATCCGGCCGGCCCGGTTGTCGGACCGCACCCCCGGCTGAAGGGTCTCGGCCAGGTAAGAGTGCACGATCAGATTGCCGAGCAGGCGTATGTTGGCGTCCACGCCCCAGCTCCGATTGTATCCCTCGCCTCCGCCGGTTGCCTCGCGGTTGACGAAGATGCCTCCGACGTCGGCGGTGCCGAAGAGCGTCCTGCGAACCCGGGCTACGGTGAAGTTCTCCGCTTCCAGGGTCTCGGTGCTCTCGGTCTGCATGTTGAGCAGCCCGATCTCCAGCCCCGCGGCCCTACCGGTCAAGCGCCCGCCGGCCACGATAGGGACAGGCCGGCCGTCCACGAGTCCGATGCGCCTGGAGTGGAAGAGGGTGAAGTCTCTCGGGCCAGCTCCGAGGCGGTAGTCACGCTCGGTCAAGTCACCGAACTGGTAGGTGCCCGAGTTCTCCACGAAGAAGGCACGCTTCTCGGGGAAGAACAGCGAGAAGCGGGTGAGATTGACCTGCTCCTGGTCCACCTCTACCTGGGAGAAATCTGTCCGCCAGGTCGCGTCCAGCGTGAGGCGCGGGGTGAGGCCGTACTTCACGTCCAGGCCCCCGTCCCACGTGGTCCCGAGCTCCTGACTCGCGACCTCGCTGCCGCCCACGTCAGCGCCCAGCGCGTAGGGCGTCACATGCAGGTTGCGACTCCTCGGGAGTCCCCGGAGCCCCACCAGGGTGCCGGCTTCGGCCATCTTGTGGATGCGCGTCCTGAGCGCGACCGGAGCCCAAAGGGAGTCTTCGCCCCGACGACGCACGCGGCGTAGGAAGTTGAGGCCCCACACCTGTTCACTTCGGCTCGGGTCGAAGCGGAGGGTGGAGAACGGGATGCGGACCTCCAAAGACCACCCCTCGTCATGCACGGACGTGCGCACGTCCATGACGCCCTCCCACTCGGTGTTGCTGGCGCGGGAGTTGTCGTAGGCCTGACCGTCTCGAATGGCGCCGAGAGGGTTGATGAAGAAGTAGTAGGCGTTCCGGCGGTCGAGGAACGGATCCAGGGAGACCCCGAACACGTCGTCGTTCAGGCTGAGGAAGTCCTGCTCCAGGTGCTGCGCGATGAGCGCGTCAGGATCGGAATCGTACAGAACGGCGCCGATATACAGGTACTGGTCGTCGTACAGGACGCGTACCTCGGAGCGCTCCGAGGCCGGGTACCCCGTTCGCGGCTTGGACTGGATGAAGTCACCGGCCACGGGCGCGTCACGCCAGGCCGGCTCGTCCACGACTCCGTCGACCGTGAGCGCCCCGGTGGCGCGCACCGCTTCCAGCACGGGGCGAGGGACGGACTCCGGATCGACGGGCCACACCCTGTCCTGGCTGGGGAGGGCCGCGCCTTCATCGGTGACCTGGGCCCGGGCGGTGGAGGGGGTCGAGCAGAGGACGAACAAGATCCCCACGTAGAACAGGTGGGGGGGGACTCTCATGCGCATGGCGCGTAAGCTTGGGTTCAAGTGAGGGTGGTGCGCGCTCGTGCGTGCGGCCCGGTCGCCGTCCGAAGCAGCTAAGGAGTGCCGTACGGTGTTCCCGTACAAGCGCTGGCGCAATGCCGCTTGTGTCTCGGCTCGAGCCGGTCCAACATGCACGGTACGACCGGTCCGGAGCCGAGCCCTGGAGAGCCTCATGCTGCTGGAAGCCCGTACGACGCGTGTAACACGGGACGATTGTATGACACGCCCCCTCTTGGTGGCGCTCGCGCTGTTGGCCTGCGGTCTAGCCGGAGCGAAGGCAGCCGAAGCGCAGGCTACGGGAGGCTTCGCCGTGGACACGACGGCCGTGCACGAGACGGCCCGACATCACTTCCGGGTCGCGACCGTGGTGGCGGGTCTGGATCACCCGTGGTCCATGGCTTGGCTCCCCACGGGTGAGCTCCTCGTGACGGAACGGCCGGGACGTCTGCGCGTCGTGCGGGATGGGCGGTTGGAGGCGACGCCGGTGTCGGGCGTGCCCACCGTGTACCGAGAGGCGGGGCAGGGCGGGTTCATGGACATTCTGCCGCACCCCGGCTTCGGGCAGAACCGGCTCCTCTACCTGAGCTATGGCAAGCCGAACTCCGATGGCACGCAGGGCACGACGACCGTGGTCAGGGGACGTCTGGAGGGGAACGCGCTCGTCGACCTCGAAGAGATCTTCGAGGCCGACGCGTGGGGGTCCAACAACAACCACTTCTCCGGGCGGATGGTGTTCGACGCCGACGGATACCTGTTCATATCCGTCGGCGACCGACAGGTGGACCCGGATCTCGGCTTCGCGCATCCAGCGCAGGATCTCTCCACCCACCTGGGCAAGATCGTCAGGCTCCACGACGACGGGCGCGTTCCGGTGGACAATCCGTTCGTGGACCGGCCCGGCGCGCACCCCGAGATCTGGACCTACGGCAACCGCAACCCCCAAGGGTTTGCCGTGGACCCGGGTACCGGCGCTTTGTGGATCACCGATCACGGGCCGCGGGGTGGTGACGAGCTCAACCGTGTCATCCGAGGAGGCAATTACGGTTGGCCGGTCCTCACTTACGGAATCCACTATGATGGACGTGTGATCACCGGAGAGACCGAGCGCGTGGGCATGGTCACCCCGCACTACGTTTGGGTCCCGTCCATCGGCACCTCCGGCCTCACGCTCTATCGGGGGGACAGCTTCCCGTGGTGGCGCGGAAACGCGCTGGCTGGAGGCATGGTGGGGGAGCAGCTCGCGCGGATCGCGCTCGGGGATGGACGCGCGCTCGGTGAGGAGAAGCTGCTCGTCGGAGTCCTCGGGCGGATTCGCGACGTCCGCACCGGTCCCGACGGTCTCGTCTACCTGGCCCTGGAGGGCCTGGGACGGGGCGCGCTGTCACCCATCGTGCGACTGGAGCCGATGGAAAGCGATATCGAGCCACCCCCCACGGGACGATTTCAAGGAGGAACCCCATGAACCGCCGCGAAGCCATACGGGCCACCGCGCTTACCGCCGCCGGGATCGCCACGGGCGCGCGACCGCTCCTCGGTTGGTCCGGGCGGGCGGGTCAGCCCGCGCCCGAGCTGCTCATCCGTGGTGGGACCGTCGTCAACTTCGATGGGTCGAGGTCGGCGGACGTGCGGATCGTCGGGGAGCGCGTCACGGAGATCGGGCCCGAGCTCGAGCCCGGACGTGAGGCCCGCGTCATCGAAGCGTCGGGTTGTCTCGTGATGCCCGGCGGCGTCGATCCCCACGCGCACCTCCAGGGGAACTTCGTCGACGACCTGACGACAGGCACGGCGGCTGCTCTGGCGGGAGGGATCACCACGGTCGGAACCTTCGCTTACCCGCAGGGAGACGAGAACGCCGTGGAGGCCATGGACCGATGGCTGGCGGAGGTGCCGCGGAGCGCCATCGGAGACGTCTTCTTCCATGCCTCGAGCTGGCCTCCCACCTCGGAGTTCGCGGCCCTGATGCCTGAACTCGCGGCCCGGGGACAGACCAGCCACAAGGTATTCATGACCCGCGGGGACTTCGGCGCGAGCCGGGGCGCCCTCATCGAGGTCCTGGAGGCGGCGCGCGATGCGGGCGTGGTGACACTGATGCATTGTGAGGACGGCGCCATTCTGGCCTCCGTGCTTCAGCGGCTGCAGCGGGAGGGCCGGACGTCGCTGGCCCACTTCGCTGAGAGCCGTCCGGAGCTGGCCGAGGTGGCGGCGACCCAGGACGCCATGAGCTTGTGCCGGCACACGCGCGCGCCGATGCATCTGGTCCATCTTTCCTCGCTCGGCGCGCTTCGGGCGGCTCGGAATCCTGATACGGAAGGGCTGCCCGTCACGATCGAGACCCGCCCGCTCTACTTGTACTTCACCGAGGAGTGGCTGCGGGGGCCGGACGGCCCGCTCTACATCGGCCAGCCGCCGCTGCGTACAGCCCGTGACGTCGAGGCGATGTGGGAGGGTCTGGCGGACGGACGTATCGACATGCTCGCCACGGATCACGCGCCGTGGACGAGGGCTCAGAAGCTCGATCCGGAGCTGAACATCGCCCGTCTCCGACCGGGGGTGAGTGACCTGCGCTTCGTCAGGCCCGTGCTCTTCTCGGAGGGCGTTCGGTCCGGAAGGCTCACGCGTGAGCGTTACGTGGAGGTCACCTCGACGGGCCCGGCTAGAGCGTTCGGCCTCTACCCGGAGCGGGGCGTTGTCCGTGAGGGATCGTACGGGGACGTCATGATCCTCGACCCGGAGCTCGAGCACGTCGTCGACGCGTCTGACGACCCGTCCCGATCGGACTACACGCCGTTCCAGGGCTGGACGCTCACGGGGTGGCCGGTGATGACGATTCGCCGTGGCGCCGTCGTCTACGAGAACGGGCGCGTGACCGGTCAGCCGGGGTCGGGCCGACCTGCTGAGAGGATGCCCGTCCGCGCCTGATTCGGCGGGCGGATCGGTTGTCGGTCGGGTCGGGGTGCGGCACTATTAGTGGTCGTTCGTTCACGCCGCATTCACAGATCGGAACCGTATGATCATTCAGCTACCCAGGCCCGCCGCAGTCGCGGCGCGCAGCCTCGTCGCCTCTTCGTTCCTGCTCCTCGCCGGAGCCCTTACTCCCCACGCCGCGGCCGGACAGGAAGGGGCAGAAGTCGCTTCAGCTCCCGGGACTCCGGTGATGGTGGAACAGGACGCCCTCGGTGGGATGAGCTATCGCTCCATCGGGCCCAGCCGCGGTGGCAGGGTCACCGCGGTGGCCGGCCACCCCGCGCACCCCTCCACCTTCTACATGGGGAGCACCGGGGGTGGGATCTGGAAGACCACGGATCGCGGCCAGAACTGGCACAACATCTCCGATGCGTACCTGCGGGGGAGCCCGGCGGTCGGTTCCATCCGCGTGGCTCCCTCCGACCCCGACATCCTCTATGTAGGCATGGGCTCGGACGGCATTCGCTCGAACATCATTCGCGGAAACGGCATGTACAAGTCGGAGGATGCCGGTGAGAGCTGGCGTCACATCGGCCTGGAGAACGCTGGACAGATCGGGCGAATGGTGGTCCATCCTGAAAACCCGGACATCGTTTGGGTCGGGGCTGTCGGCAACCCCTTCGGCCCCAACCCCGAGCGCGGTCTATACAAGACCACCGACGGCGGGGACACATGGCGGGCCACCCTCCAGATCGCTGACAGCGTCGGCGTCTACGGCGTCGTCATGGAGCCGGGCAACCCGGATGTGCTTTACGCCTCGACCTGGCGAGCCGAGCGGAAGCCCTGGTCCATCATCAGCGGCATGCAGGCCTCGGGTGGCGGCGGCATCTACAAGTCCACCGACGCCGGCGAGACGTGGGACAAGCTCACCGATGGCCTTCCCTCGGGACTCATCGGCAAGATCGACCTGACCATCTCCAACGCCGCCCCTCAGCGGATCTACGCCCTGGTGGAGGCCCCGGACGAGGAGCGCGGGGTCTACCGGTCCGACGACGGGGGCGCCACCTGGGGACAGACCAGCAGCCAGCAGAACCTCATCAGCCGGCCGTTCTATTTCACCAACATCCATGCCGATCCGCAGAACCCCGACGTTCTCTACATCGGGAACGTGCGCTACTACCGCTCTACGGATGGTGGCTTCACCTGGGAGCGGCGGGACACGCCCCATGCGGACAACCACGACCTCTGGATCAACCCCGAGAACCCCATGATCCAGGTGCAGGGGAACGACGGCGGGGCCAACGTCACGCTGGACGGCGGCGAGACCTGGTCCACGATCCTCAATCAGCCCACGGCTGAGTTGTATCAGGTGGACGTGGATTCGCGCTTCCCCTACTGGGTCTATGCGGGCCAGCAGGACAACACGACCATCGCCGTGCCGAGCCTGCCGCCGTCCGAGGCCGACCTGGCCGGTCACCAGTCGTGGTGGCGTGAGATCGGCGGGTGCGAGACGGGCCCGGCGGTGCCGCGGCCCGACATCGAGCCGCTCGTGGTCTATTCCAACTGCAAGGGCCGCTTCGGTCGCTACAGCGAGCTCACGGGGCAGGAGCAGCAGTTCAACGTGGGCGTGGTCAGCCTCTACGGTGTGAACCCGGCGGACCTGCCCTACCGGTTCCAGCGGACGGTACCCATCGAGGTGTCGCCCTTCGATCCGAACCTGGTGCTCCACGGCTCGCAGTTCGTCCACCGCACGACGGACGGTGGTCGGACATGGGAGACCATCAGCCCGGACCTCACGGCGTTCATTCCGGAGCGCCAGGTCATCTCCGGCGCCCCCATCAACCGGGACATCACCGGCGAGGAGCACTACAGCACCCTCTACTCCATCGCGGCCTCACCCCATTCCCGTGACGAGATCTGGACGGGGGCCAATGACGGACCCGTTCACGTCACCCGCGACGGCGGCGAGACGTGGGCCGACGTCACGCCTCCGGGCATGCCGCCGGAGGGCCGCATGAACGACGTCTTCGTGTCGCCCCATCGGGCCGGCAAGGCGTACGTCGCGGGTTACCGTTACCTGCTGAACGACTGGCAGCCCTACCTCTACCGGACGGACGACTACGGGCAGACGTGGACCCACCTCACACCGGGGGACAACGGCGTGGAGGCGGACAACCCGACCCGGGTCATTGCCGAGGATCCGGACCGCGAGGGGCTCCTCTATCTGGGCACGGAGCGCGGGATGTTCGTGTCCTTCGACGACGGCACGAGCTGGGCGCCGCTCCAGCTCGATCTACCGGTCACGCCCATCACCGGAATCCAGGTGTACCGGAAGGATCTGGTGCTTTCCACCATGGGTCGGGGCTTCTACGTCCTCGACAACTTGACGCCGCTTCACCAGTACGATGCGGGCCTCGAGACTGCGGGGGCCCATCTCTTTCAGCCCCGAGAGGCGTATCGCATGCGGTACGGCACCGGGGGTGATGGGCCGGCGGATCCAGAGTTTCCGCCGCCTGGCGCCGCCATCGACTACTGGGTGGGCGACGTGGGCGGTGAGGTGTCCCTGGAGATCGTGGATGGGACGGGCCAGACGGTTCGGACCTTCCGCAGCACGGAATCGGGAAGCGGGGCGCTGCCGACGGAGCGGGGCCTGAATCGATTCGTCTGGGACCTCCGGTATCCCGGCCCCAACGGTGGCGGCCGCGGGCCCATGGCCGTGCCGGGCACGTATACCGTGCGCCTGCACGGTCCCGCCGGCACCCAGGAGGCCAGCCTGAATCTCCTCATCGATCCGCGGGTGGAGCTCGACGGGACCTCCATGGAAGACCTGCGGCTTCAGTTCGAGCACAACATCCGGGTCCGGGACCTCATCGCCGACGGCCAGAACGCCCTCGAGGCGATCGAGATGCTCGAGCAGCGCGACAACTCAGAGGAGATCGCGGAGCGCATCGAGACGGTGAAGCGGGTTCTCCTCGCTCCCGAGGAGATCACCGTGTACCCGCCGCCCATGCTCATCGATCAGATCAACTACCTCTACGGCGCCACCACCCGGGCGGACCAGCATCCGGGGAATGAGGCCATCAAGCGGTACGAAGAGCTCCGGGCCGAGATGGACGAGGTCCAGGCGGCGCTTCAGCAGCTGACGCGGCTGGTGAGCGAGCGCTAGCTCCCCATCGGACCGATCGTTGGCTCCGGTCCGTACCCGAGTCGGGACCCTGAGCCCTAATGTCGCCAAAACGACCGCGGGGCTCCGGAGCGTGTCTCTCTCGTAGAATACCTGCGGTTCGACGAGGGTGGGGCCGGATGCATGGGCCTGCCCTATTGTCGTCGGTAGACGAACCAGGCCCAACCAGATTGGGATGCTGAGGAAAAGCCGCCCAGGAGCTCGTAGGCCGCGGGGCCGATCTGCAATTCACCCGGGGGCAGATCGCGCTTGTCCAGGCGGTGGGCCAGGTACCACTCGGGCTGCCTTCGCATCACGTCGTCCCTTGGCACGACGTCTACGGTCACAGCCGGTGCTACCCTGGGCCAGTGATAGTCGATGAGAGCTCGAGCCCTGAAGTCGTAGTCGCTTCCGATCTCCACCACAGCTCCATGGGTCTCGGCTGCGATCATCGAGAGGGCTTCCCGGTATTGTCCCCGCCCGTAACGCAAGAGGTCGGCTAGGTGCAGCCCGTTGCCCAGTAGAAAGAGCGCCATCCCCACCGCCACGAGGCCGCTTCCCATCCGTCCCCGGGAGCTGATCCGGTCCAGAGCACCAGCCATCAGCAGATACCAGAACAGGATCGTGACGAGGACGTACCGGATGAAGATGACCTGCGGTTGGAGCACGACCAGAAAGATCGCGGGCACCGCCACCAGCACGGTGAGATAGAAAAACCGCAGGGGATGGCCGACGCGGAACAATCGCCAAAGCTCCAGAATCGTGAGCATGGCCAGGAAGTAGGAGATGGACAACGCCACGGGGAACACGTCGAGACTGGCCTGGGAAAGCGCCGGCCCGCCGCCCGCCAGGCTGATGGCGTCGACGAGGACCACTGGAGCCGGGTAGCGCGGACCCGTTCCGGGAGGCATGTGGCGAATGTGGAACAGGTAGGTGGCCAGGAGCAGCAAAGCCGGAGGGCCGAGAACGACCACCGACCTCCTCACCAGCGCTCCTCTTCCCTCCTTGGTCTCGGGTCCGGTGACCAGCCACACCGCCAGAGCCAGAAAGAACTGAACGAAGGAGAAATGCGCCATGAATCCGAAAAGGCACCCGAACCAGAGGGAAGCCAGCGCCAAACGAGATCGTGTCTTCAGCCAGCACTCGAAGGCGTCGAAACAGATCAGGACGCCCAGGATCATCGGTGCGTAGCCCCGGGCCTCCGACGAGTAGAGGACCATGAGGAAGGAGAAGGTCACGAGTGTGGTGAAGAGAACGCCTTGGAGCCCGTTCCTCCGCCGTCCGATCCTCCATGTGAGGAGCAGGGAGAGGCCGCCGGTGAGGACAGAGAAGAGTCGCAGGACGACAGGGGACTCAGCGCCACCCATGAAGTACAGATAGAGGCTGTTCAGGAAATGGTTGTTGTCGTGCCGGATCTCTGTGAACACGTCCCAAGGAGACCCGATCGCCCTGAGATGGAGGAGCGTCCAGATCTCGTCGAGCCAGAGGTCGTTGGAGGCAGCCAGAAACCGGACGGCGACGCCGATCGCGAGAATCGCCAGCAGAACGCCGGGGATCCGGGTCTGCGATGGGTCGTCGCTGAGGTTTGGCATGAGGGAGAGCCGGGTGGGGCGTTCGGGATCGCGGGCACGGCCAGGCCATCCGAGTTCCGGACAACCCACGTGGAAGTGCCCCGTTGGCCTCGCAATGTAGACCGAGGCTTCCTGCCCTACCACACAGCCGTGCCGCAGCTCAGATCACCGGCGCGTCCAAGTTGATCGGTCAGCCAGTCGAGGCTGGACAGCCACAAGCGCAGGCCTTCGGATTCGCAGGCCCGGCGGTGGGCAGGCATTGCGATTTCGACGTAACTCACGAATTCTCATGCTCCTACGCGGTGGGCCGTTGCGTCACCTCCGCGGCCGTCGTTGGCTCGCATCTCACGCTTGCCCGGGATGCAACGAGATATCCTCTACTTGATGGACGCGGACGGCTCGAACCGCATGAGGCCGACGAACAACTCAGCGAACGAAACCGATCCTGCATGGTCGCCCGACGGCACCCGCATCGCGTTCTTCCGGGACTTCGAGATCTACCTTATCGATCCCGACGGCTCGAATGCGACGAACCTGACCCAAAACCCTTTGTTCGACGGCGGACCGGCCTGGACTCCGCGGTGACGTGATAGACCGTCTGCTGGCGCTCGTAGATCACCAGAGCGATGCCCTCATCCTGTGCTTCCGCCAGAACCTCGCTGAAGATCCTACCCAACTCCCGTGACTTCCTCCCCGACACCGATTCCAGCGCGAGGTCCACCATGCGTCTCACATGGGGCCGGAGTGCTTCGGGAGCGTCCACGGGCAGGACGTCGGGAGTTTGGAGGGGAGGTGCGAAGGCCGCGTACGAGAGGTCCACGGTGGTGCCGAACTGATGGGAGCTCAGGCCGGCCGCGGCGTTGGGGTTGGATCGCCTCAGCCGCGCCTGGTGCTCTCCCGTCCGCAGCGCGCTGGTGACTTCCATCCGGTACGGAGGCAGGCCCAGCGCCGCCAGCCGCTCGTGGAAGCG
>JBDHIF010000035.1:0-30407 GCA_039587535.1 Gemmatimonadota bacterium | reverse complement strand
GTCCGTCCAAACGAAGAAGAGCTCGCTTCCCGGCTGGTATTCCCATCTGAACCGGAGATTGCTGGAGAACGTATCGCTGTCCGAGCTGTGTTGCACGAGGGCGCTGGCGAACATGCGCGGAGTGAAGGCGTAGTCGGCTCGGAGTCGCGTAACGGTCTGCGTGGTGGACGGCTGGTTTGGGAGCTCGACGAAGTTCACGCTCACTCCGGGCTCGAAGGACAGCCGGTCGGTGATCACGACCCGGCCCTGGTTCACGCCGACGGACGTGAGCGACCCGTCGAAGAAGTTGCCCCAGCCGACCGAGACGTTTCCGGCAAGACGGCGCTGGGGGCCGAAGTTGTACTGCAGCCGGAAGTCGGTGAACGTGTACGAGCCTGGCAAGACGGTCAGCTCCGAGTTCACATCGAAGGCTTCGTCGAGACGCTCGAAGTTCCGGGTGCCCTCGAACGACACCTGGTCGCTGTTCTCGAGCTCGACCTGGAAGCGTCCATTCTGCACACGGGATTCCGTGCGCCCGAGCGCGTCCTCGAAATAGTCCACACGTCCGCTCCACGTGAGCTGGCGGATCGCGTCGATGGAGGACGGACGGGGGCTGAAACGGACGTTCGCGGAGCTCTTCTCGAACCCACGCCGCCGGATGAACCCCACCTCCGGGTTGAAATCCTCACCGACCTTCAAGAACGAGACGCCGGCTTGGTAGAGGTCGCTGTTCCAGTCCACGCGACCTTGATAGCTCTCGTTGTCCCCGGTGCGTGCGGGTGTCTCCGTGGCGGCGTAGTAGGCACCAAGCTCGAGGTTTTCGAAGAACGCGAATTGGGCGTCTGCTCCGTAGCTTTGGGCGGAACCGCCGCCCTCCACCGCATGCGACCGATTGGTGGCCAACACGCCGATGGAGCTTCGCCGGAGCAGATCTCGCTTCACGCGGAGGACGGAGAAGTTCGTCCCGTCGACGCCGGCCTCCGGAACGCCTCCGGTCTGGATGTTCATGGCGCCGAGCGTGAAAGCGCCCACCTTGCCGGTCAGACGTCCTCCGGCACGGATCGGCACGACCTCCCCGCCGTCCAGGCCGATGCGCCTGCTGTAGAACAGCGTCGGTGCGTCCCGGGGCGGGCCGAAGCCGAACCGGCCCCCGCCGCCTGCACCGAACTCGAAAACCCCGCGACCCTCGAGGAAGAACTCCCGCTTCTCGGGGAAGAACAGGCTGAAGCGTGTGAGGTTCACCTGCTGCTCGTCCACCTCGACCTGGGCGAAATCGGTGTTGATGGTGAGATCGGCAGTGAGGTTCGCCGTAACCCCGTACTTCATGTCGATGCCCACGTCGGCGGTTCCGTCGTTCGACACGACGGGGCTCACCGTCCGGTCGGTGCTCAAGCCCGCGATGCCGTAGGGCTTGATGTCGAGGTTGTTCCCCGCGTCCGGCAGGTCCAGGCCCGCTAGCGTCCCTCCCGCCGAGATCCGGTTCATCCCCTGCGGGCCGGCCTGGTTCTGGGGCACCGGGCTGAGGTACACCCACTCGTTCTTGTGCCGGATACCTCGCCGGATCTGGAAGCCCCACCTCCGATCTCGACCCGACAGATATCGGATCGACTTGAACGGGATGGCCATCTCCACCGTCCAACCTCCTTCGAACGTGCCGGTGGCCACGTCCCAGACGGGATTCCAGTCCTTGTTCGGCCCGCCCTCATCCACGACCTGGTAGTCGGCGCGGCCCCCGAGTGGGTTGGTGTAGAACACGGAGCCACTCCGACGGTCGTGGTACGTGTCGAACATGACTCCGAAGTTCTCGTTGTCGCGAAGCCCGTCCGCGTCACGGCGGAGCTCGTTGGCCAGCCACTCCTCGGGCGGGCTAGAGTCCCAGCACCGGCAAGCGACGTAGATGTGGCTCTCGTCGAAGCTCACCCATACGTCGGACCGCTCCGAGGCGGGCGCCCCGAAGTCCGGAATGGCCTGGACGAACCCCCCGAAAGGGTCGTTGGCCCGGTAGACGTCCTCGTCGAGGACACCGTCGAGGTCGATGGGTACGTCCACCCGGATGGCGCGGACGGTCGGTCGGCCCTCGGCATCACGGATGATCGTGGCTGGTGCGACGGGCACGGCGGAGCCGTCGACCGGCGGCCCCGTTTGCTCGGGCGTGATCTGTGCGGCTGATGATGTAGGCAGGACAAGGGCCGCCAGAGCGACTCCCGCCACGGTGAGACGCGCGGAGTGGGACAGGGCCAAGGGAGGTGGTCGTTCGAGGATACGGACTGGGGTCGGTAAAGATGACCTGGATCCGGCCTCTTTTGAACGCTACCGGGCCTAGGGGCTCAACTCGATCCTCGTCAGACGTCCTTCGAAGTATGAGTCCGGCCCCGACGGCGCGTGCGGCATCCATGGGCTCTCGGCGGGAACCCGTGGCCCGTTCACCTCCGTCCATCGAGGCACGGGAGTGAGAACGGCTTGCCCCCCCACGGCTCAATGGCCCCGACCGTTACGGGTCTTCCGGTGCTCCCAAGTCCAGCGGAGCGCTCAACACGGTGTGCTCCGTGATGATGCCTCCCCGGTCCCCCACTTCCAACGAGCCGTAGCGCTGAGCGAAGCATGGCGGAAGCGCCCGGTCACCCGGGGGAGACAACCAGAGCCTCAGGAGATGCCGCCGACGCCGGGGGTCGGTCCAGTCCACGAAGGAGGTGCGGTCGTGAAGGAGATTGTGATTGTATACGAACTGCATGTCTCCGGGCTGGAGGCGCATGCGCAGGTGCAGCTTCGGGTCTTCCGCGAGCGCGTCGAAGAGATCCAGGGCGGCCACATGGGAGTGGGTGAGACGGGGCGCCTCGTCGAAACGCTGGGCGCTCTCGATGTATTGCCGCTGATAGAAGACCGTGAGGTGGTCGTCATACCAGCTCAGAACGGGAATCTCCATGTACGGCTTCTCGCCCGGAGGAATCTCTCCTCGCCGGTCCGTGGCCACAGCGTCGAAAAGGTACCGGAGCAGGTCGGGCCGTGACGCGCGGAATCGGTTGTAGATCGACAGGGCGCTGACCAGCAGCGAGTCCCCGCCCTCTCGCGCGTCGCGCAGGCAGAGGAGTCCCACCACGTCTGCGCTGTCGGTGTGGAAGCTCTGGCGCTCCGCAGTCTGGTAGATGCGGGTGTCCGGATCCCGTGAGCTGGCCCCCGTGTCCCGCACATGGCCCAGGATGTGACCCTGCGCGTTCTGGGAGCGGGCGCTTCCGAGGTGCGCGCCGATTCCGCAGAAGACGGTGGCGGCGAACTTCTGGTCGTATCGGTGGACCGGGAGACCCCGGAGCACCTCGAAGCCGATCCCGTGAAGGAGCTTGTGCTTGAGCGTCCTCAGGTGCTCGTCGAACGTGCTCACGGGGAAATCGTCGGCGGTGATCTCACCCACATCCCGACCCAGCGCCAGGTAGTGGCGTGCCGCCTGCTCCAGATCCGCGATGTGCTCCGGGGTCAGTTGGACGAGCCACGCCTGAGGTTGAGCTCGCAGATCCTCACCGGACCAGGCGGCCGCACCTGTGAGCTTCTCCGGGAGTCGGTCCAACATGGGGGTGACCTCCGCTCAGGCCGTCGGCTCGGCGGTCCGTACCCCTTTCACCAGCAGCCAGCCGCAGAGGGTGAGCTCACCCACGACCACTGGAGCGATGAAGTACGGAGACGTCGACGGCGCCGCTTCCGGGAACAGGAAATACATGAGCCCGTCGGCCAGGTATCCCAACCCGGCGACGCCGATGAGGATGCCGAGGAAGGTCGGGAAATACCAGGCCCTCTTGATAAGAAAGCCCGCGATCACGCAGTGGATGCCGAAAAACATCTGACCGATGAGGTACCCGTAGCGGTGCTGCTCCATGGAAAGCAGCGCCAGGGACTCCAACTCCGAGGGGTCGAGGGAAACCAGGTACGTGGCGCCACCCAGCAGCAGAGCTGCCGAGAGATGGTTCAGCATGTTCAGCCCGAGGATGGTGGCCTGGGCGAGGCGGAAGGCTCCGGCCATCATGGCCAACACCTGGCCCACGGGCTTCAGGAGGGCGTAGAAGAGGACAGCCACAGCAACGTCCGAGAGGAACGCGACCACGTCCGTCACGAAGCCCACCCGGAACAGGGTCTCACCGCCGCGGATGGCCGCGGCGGTCCGGGCGGCGTCCCCGGGGGACACCAGGCTCATCCGTACGTACCCCTCGCTGAATCCGGCACAGACGATAATGACCAGGTAGAGCACCCCGGCCCACCGGGCCAGAGTAACGGAGGGTGCGTCGAGCTCCGACGGCTTCATAAGGTCCTCCGATGGATTCGTGGGCATGCCACCAACCGGGGCTCGCCTTCCGTCCGCTCGCGAGGTAACGTCACCCCATGACCACCAGAGTGTTCGTGGCCGGCGCGACCGGGTACACCGGCAGGAGCGTCGTGGCTCACGCCGCGGAGGAGCGGACGCACACGGTGGCCCATGTCCGGCCCGATTCGAGGTCTCTTTCTGATTGGCGCACCCGCTTCGACGAGCACGGCGCCACGGTGGACGTCTCGCCGTGGACACCCGAGGGAATGGCGGGCGCGATGGATCGGCACCGGCCCGACGTGGTCTTCGCTCTCCTCGGCACGACAGCACGCCGAGCCCGGAGAGACGGCAGCTCCTACGAGGAAGTGGATTACGGCCTCACCGTCATGCTTCTCAGGGCGGTCGCGGAGGTCTGTCCTGAGACATGCTTCGTCTACCTCAGCGCTGCCGGGGCGCATGGTCGCGCCGTCAACGCCTACATGAGCGTCCGGACTCGCGTCGAAGCGGAGATCCGAAGCCTCGGCGTGCCACACCTCATCGCCCGTCCGGGATTCATCACGGGACGGGACCGCGACGAGAACCGGCCCGCTGAGCGGGCTGCGGCGACCGTCCTGGACGGGGCTCTGAGCGCCCTTGCGATGGTGGGGCTTCGAGGCCCACGGGAGAAGTGGCACTCGATTACGGGCTCTCAGCTCGGGAGGGCGTTGGTGACGCTCGCACTCGGGGGCCGGCGGGGCGCGGTCGAGGCACCGGAGCTCAGAGCGGCGGGAGGAAACGGATGATAGCGATGTCACCGACCTCGACTCCGTGTCGGGCGAACCAGCCACGGGTTACCTCCAGCACGTAGAGGACGGGCACGTCGGAATAGATGACGGTCTCGTCGAAGGGCTCGAGCTCCACGATCGTCGAGATCCGTCGGTCTTCGTCGATGAAAGCGGCATCGAGCGGAAGCGGCGTATCCCGCATCCACACCCCCTGAACGGCGGCTTCGGGAAACACGAAGAGCATGCCCGACCCGTCCGGGACGCTCGAGCGCCCCATGAGGCCGCGCGCCCGCTCGGCTTCCGTGTTCGCGACCTCGACCAGAATCGTGTCCTGCCCAAAGGTGATGCCCGCTCGCTCCGCGCCGGCTGCCGGGCCTGTGACGTCGGCGCCTGGGCTCGGAGCGCACGCGGCCAGCGCGAGCAGAACGGCGGACGCGGTTCTCGAGGTGGAAACCATGGCGGGGATTCTGGGCCGGGTGGGGCAGGGAGCGGCGTGGCCGCCTCTCGACTACGGCCACGGGACATATGGTTGCCATCCCGGCGCGACGCAAGCCGAATTGCGCGTGGATACCCGTGAACTCATTCTCTCCCATTCTCCCATCTCAGTTCCGCATCAGAGGTCACCATGCGTGCACACCGACTCCGCCTTGCTCCCGGGTTCATGGCAATGGTTGTCCTTGTGGGGTTGGGGTCGGCCGCGTGTGGCTCCGGGGCCCCTGACCTGGCCGATGTGGACGACGAGTCGGAGCGTCCGAGCACGTTGGCTGGGCGGTCCACCGTCTACGCGCCTAACTACGCCGTGGCCACCAGCCAGCCGATGGCGACCGCCGCGGCGCTCCGGGTGCTGGCGGAGGGAGGGAACGCGTTCGACGCCGCCGTGGTGGCGGCGACCGTGCTCAACGTGGTCGAGCCCCACATGACGGGCATCGGGGGGGACGTGTTCGCGCTGGCGTGGAGCGCCGAAGACGGTGGTCTCACCGGCATGCGCTCCATCGGTCGGGCGGGCTCCCTGGCTTCCCGTGACACGCTCGTGGCCCGGGGCCGCGAGCGCATGCCCGGAAGCGGGGCGGAGGCGGTCACCGTATCGGGGTCGCTGGCGGGGTGGGCGGCGCTGCTGGACCGGTACGGAACGCTCACGCTCTCCGACGCTTTGCAGCCCGCCATCAGGCTGGCTGAAGAGGGATTCCCGGTCACGCCCATCATTGCCGAGGACTGGGCGAACCAGGTGGAGAAACTCCAACGCAACGACGGAGCCACCGAGGTCTACCTCATCGACGGAACTCGTGCTCCGGAGCCCGGAGACTGGCACCGAAACCCCGACTTGGCGTCCTCCCTGCGGACCGTCGCGCGGGACGGCATCGGCGCGCTCTACGGTGGCTCGCTCGGAGCACGGATCGTCGAGGGTCTCGCTGCGCTCGGAGGCTTCGTGACGCTGGAGGACCTGGCCAGCCACGAGGTGGAGTGGGTGGATCCGATCTCCGTCCCGTTCCGCGGATATCGAATGTATCAGCTGCCGCCGCCGAACCAGGGCATCGCCGCGCTCCAGATGCTACGGATGCTCGACGGCTTCGACCTCGATGCGATGGAGCACAACTCAGCCGAGTACATCCACCTCATGACGGAGGTGAAGAAGCTGGCGTACGCCGACCTGGACGAGCACATCGCCGATCCCGACCACATGCGCGTCGCTCCGGAAGAGCTGCTCGACGAAGCGTACCTGGCGGGGCGTCGCGCTCTGGTCGACCTGGATGAGCCGGCCGAGCACGCAGAGCCGGGCAGCTTCCTCACCGACAGCGAGACGATCTATCTGACGGTGGCTGACTCCGAGGGGAACATGGTCTCCCTCATCAACAGCATCTATGGCTACTTCGGGTCCGGCGTCGTCGTCCCAGGCACCGGAATCATGCTCCACAACCGTGGCGCGGGCTTCACCCTCGAGGAAGGGCATCCGAACAGCATCGCCCCGGGCAAGCGGCCCTTCCACACGATCATCCCGGCGTTCATCACCCGTGAGGCCGGCGACGCGGAGGAGCCCTGGCTCAGCTACGGCGTGATGGGTGGGGCCTTCCAACCCCAGGGGCACGTTCAGGTCATGTTGAATCTGCTCGTCTATGACATGGATCTCCAGGATGCCATCGACGCTGCACGAATCCGGCATTCCTCGGGGCTCCGGATCACGCTCGAACCCCCCATCGGCGACGGTGTGCGCGCGGCTCTGGAAGCGATGGGGCACGAGGTGGGATCCGCGGGTCGACTGAGCTACGGCGGCGCTCAGGCGATCATGAAGCTGGAGCGCGGATACGCCGCGGGGTCTGATCCCCGGAAGGACGGGCACGCCGCCGGTGGGTGATCACCCGTCTCGTCAGTACGCCATCGCGTAGATGATGAGGTTCAGGAAGAGCCGTGACGCGAACGTCGAGAACTCGAGCGGATACTCGGGAGACTCGGCATGCTCCAGGGCGTCCCCGAGGTCGGTGTTCCAGTTGATCGCGACCATGAGGCGGCCGTCCTCGTCGAATATCCCGCGGAGGTGGGGCTCGTATCCGTCCTGCTCGAAGGTGCGGGCGCCCGGCCAACCTCGCGTGATGGCACTGCCGTTTCGGATGTTCGGGACCTGGACGATGTCCTCGTCGATATCGTAGTACGAGCGGAAGATGGCGTGGTCTCGGGGAACCTCGACGATCGATCGGTCGGGGAGCACGCGACGGATCTGCTCCTCGAACACCCGCCACTCTCGGGTGCCCCAGAAGTCGTCGACCATCAGGAAGCCGCCGGCTTCCAGGTAGCTACGGAGGCCCTCGACCTCCGCTTCGGTGAGGTCGGCGCCGTTGCCCCACTCCACGGTATACACGAACGGATGTCGCCGGAGCTGGGGGTCCGCCAACGAGATCGGCTTCTCCCACTCACAGGCGTCGAGGTTCGAGAGCCGCGTGGCCACGCGTGTCATGACCCGGTCGGCGGTCGGGTAGTCGATGGCCCAAGACCTCCCCGGAATCCGGCCGAAGCGCATTCCCTCGCTGTAGATCGCCCGCACGAGGTAGAACTGGTGCGGGCGGGTCGGAGCGCCGGTGTTGGGGCGGAGGTATCCTTCCGGCATCTCCGTCATCTCGGCATACCCTCTCGGGCCAGGGCCGCAGGTCCATCCGCGCACCCCTTCCTGGGCCTGGAAGGGCGAAGCCGTAGACGAAGCGGGGCCGGGCGACGAGGTGATCCACCCGGCGGCCGAAGTCGTTGCGAGGAGTGTGGCCGCGGCGATCGCCAGAGCCGGTGCTCTGCGTCTCATGCCACGTCCTCCGCCCAGCGCGAGGGCGCTTCGGGATTCGAAGAGCGGGGAAGCTGTGAGCGCATGTGGGTATTCCCGTGCGTGGCCGACGGGCCTCGAGTCCGGCCAAGCACGGTTACGGGCGACCCTTGCACGGCGCAAGCTCCACGTCGCCACCCATCGTCGCGGCCAGAAGGAGGACAGCGCTGGGGAGGTAAGGGGTCCCTAGCGGGGCCCCGGCGAACAATGAGAAGGCGAAGAGTGCCAGTGCAGCGGGCCACGCCGTTCTGGCGTGGTCGGGCGGATGCGCCAGCGCGACCCCCAGGGGGACGCCGGCCAAGAGGGTCACGCACGCGAGAAGTGCGGTGACCCATACGCCCGTCGCGGTAGAAAGTGATGGGAGAAGCTGCCTCGCATCGGCCTCGGTCCCCATGAACAAGGATGCATGCAACAGGCCCGTGCCACGAGACGCGACCAACAAGTATGCCGAGGTCGCGCATGCCCAGGCCCACCCGAGACCGCCGAAGATCATCGTGAGCCTTCGAGACCGTGCCGGAGCGGCCGCCCGATGGTGGGCGTGTGCGCGCATGAGGTCAGCTGCCGCGGAGCGCGGTAGCCGCGCTGTCCGCTGCCCTCGATACGGTCTCGGCCAGGGCAACGCTGTATGCTTCGGAGAACCACGCGCCCGCATCGGTGAGCCAGACCTGGACTCGAGCCTCCAAGAGGTCGTCCGGGACGTTCTCGTACTCATGGAGAAACGAGATGAGGGTTTGGCTGTGCGCTTCCTCGGCCCTGGCCACCCAATCGGCTTGGGTCAACGGGGCGAAGGGCTCGACGGTGGCTCCGGTGGCTCGGGCGATGCGGTGGCCAGCTTCGCGTATGCGCTCGGCCAGCAACACCTGAGCGGGCCCCGCGGCCTGGCCCGCGACGACGTCGTTCATGAGCTGGATTCGCGCCTGCGGCGGTGGACGTTCCTCGAGACGGGCCACGAATTCGTCGAAGGTTACGGACGGGGGCTCGGCGTCTCGCAGGGAGTCGACCCTGGCGATGGCACCGGTGGCTAACAGACGCGCTGCCGCCTCCCTCGTATCGGCGTCTCCGAGCCGCTGCAGCTCTTCCCCCATGACCGCAAGTAGCGGGGCAGGATCGAGGTACCGAGTGAGGACGTCCACCTGCGCCTGGGTCGGCTCGACGCCGAGGATGCGCAGCAGTCGATCGATCTCCCCATGGATCCCGGCCAGGACGACCTCGGCTCCGGAAGCCTGGAGCAGTGCTTCGGTCGCGGGGTCGAGCGCCTGTGCGTGAGCGCGGGTCGGTGCCGTACCGAGGAGCGCGAGCACCAGGACGAGCGTCCTCAGGGAACGGCGCCGTCCCATCTCCCGCCGGCCGGCCCGCAGAGTGTTCGTCCCGCGTGTCGTCATGTCGGGTGTTCCTCTCCATTCCATCGGATCATCACGTGGCCCGGCAAGCACCATACGCGGCCGGGACGCTCGGGGCTACGCGCCGGCGGCTCGACACGGATCGATCGCGATCTTCGAAGCCGCCCGTGAATCGGATCGAGGTTGATCCGGGACGGGACCTTTGGGTACCGTAGGCGGCTTGGTTCATACCTCCACCACCCCTCTTCGAACTGCGGAGTATCACGTGCAGACGCAGTCGGTGCGCCTTTGCGTCCTCGGCGCATCCGTAGCCCTCACGGTGGCCTGCGCCGCGATGCTCCCGCTGGAGTCGGCCGCCCAGCTCGGTTCGTCGGGGATCGACGGGGGCTCGATGACCCCCGCCTTGGTCCACAGGCTCGACGGGCCCGTCGTCCTGGACGGTGTCGTGAACGAGGCGGCCTGGGACGCAGTGGCTCCGTTGCCGCTGTACCAACACGGCCCGGTCGTAGGCGGCCCGCTCACGGAGCGTACGGAGCTGCTCCTGGGCCACGACGAGAACTACGTCTACATGGCCGCACGCAATTACATGCGTGACCCATCCTCCCTCTCGGAAACCACGTACAAGCGGGACTCCTGGAGCGATGAAGACGACCAGATCGGGCTGATCCTCGACACGTTCGACGACTCCGAGAACGCGGTCGCGTTCGTCCTCTACGCGACCGGGGCGCGCATCGACGCATCCATTCGCAATGATGCTCGGACCATGGCGTCGGTGAACGTCGACTGGAACACGTTTTGGGACGGCTCCGTCACGAGGGATGCCGAGGGATGGTATGCAGAGATGCGCGTGCCTCTCTCCAGCCTGAATTTCGAGACGGACGCTCAGGGCCGTGTGCGCATGGGGGTGCTGCTCTACCGCTTCATCGCACGCACCGGGGAACATCAGATGTTTCCGGCGGTCCCGCCGAACTGGGGATTCTGGAGCTTCGCGAAGCCGTCCAAGGGAGCGCGCGTGGACTTCGACGGGCTCGACCGTCGGCGCCCGCTCTACGTCACCCCGTATGCCCTCGGCGGACTCTCCCACAGATACGCGCTCAATGATGCCGAGAGCCGGTACGACCGACGTTCGGAGACGCAGCGGGAGATTGGAGGGGACGTCAAGTATGGCCTTTCCAGTAACGTGACGCTCGACCTCACCCTGAATACCGACTTCGCACAGGTCGAGGCGGACAACCAGCAGGTCAACCTCACGCGCTATTCGCTGTTCTTTCCAGAGAAGCGACAGTTCTTCCTGGAGCGGACGGGGAACTTCTCGTTCGATTTCGACGGGTCCAATCAACTCTTCTACAGCCGACGGATCGGGCTCCGGGGTGGCGAGCCGGTACCTCTGCTCGGCGGTGCGCGGATCAATGCGCGCGCGGGCAGCACCGACCTCGGAGCGCTCGTCATGCGATCCAGGTCCGTCGCGGACGACCCTGCGGAGACGTTCGGAGTCCTGCGGCTCAAGCGTCAGGTCTTGAACGCCAACTCGTATCTCGGGCACATCTCCACGGTCCGCATGGATTCCGATGGCGCGTACAACATGGCGCTGGGGCTGGACGCCCGGGTCAACGCCTTCGGTGACGACTACCTAACCGTTGCCCTCGGCAAGACACTCGAGAGCGACGGCGTGAACTTCGAGACGGCCCTGGACAACGCCCGGGTATGGGCCGAGTGGCGCAACACCAGGGCCATCGGCCTGGCCTATGACCTGGGCTTTGCCTACGCCGGCGGCGAGTACCGCCCGGGCCTGGGGTTCGAGAGCCGAAGGAACTACAAGGCGGTCACGGGTGGAGGGGCGTATCGATGGCGTCCGGAGGAGGGGAGCGAGAGCCGGGTCTCCGAGCAGGGCGTCGTGCTCACGGGCGCGGCTTACCTGCGGAACGCCGACAATTCGCTGGAGTCAGGAAGCCTGGACCTGTCGTACAACCTCGCGCTCACGTCGAACCAGGTCTTCACGGTCGGGGTTCGGGGCACCGACGACGACCTGACGGAGACCTTCGAGCTGTCTGACGAGGCTTGGGTGCCCGCGGGTCGGTACCGGGGCCTGGAAGGTCGGGTCAACTACACGATGCCCTCCCGGTATCCGGTGCGGTCCAACGTGGTGGTCAGGGCCGGCCGCTTCTTCGACGGGACCCGTTGGTCCGTCCTGCTATCCCCTTTCTGGACCCCCTCGCCTCGCTTCAAGGTCACGGGTGCGTACGAGGCGAACCGCATCACCTTCGATGCACGGGATCAGACGTTCACCGCTCATGTCGCACGCATGCAGACCGAGTTCATGCTCGACACCCGCGTCACGCTCTCGAGCCTGGTCCAGTACAACAGCGCTGCGGACGACTTCAGCGTGAACGCTCGGCTGCGCATCAATCCCAGGGAGGGACGGGATCTCTACCTCGTGTATAGCGAGAGCCTCCGCACCGACCTCGGGATGTCGGCCGTCGTTCCTCCGCGCAGCCGGGGCCGAACCCTGCTGATCAAGTACAGCCAGACGCTCTTTCCCTAGGGGTACGGATCGGCAAGGGATCGCTTGGGCTGGGGGCTGGCTGCGTCCGCTGATTCGTCCGGTCAGAACATGGTGTTGGCGTTTGCGGCCTCTTTCGGGATCACCTGCAGGACGTCCCAGTGCTCGACGATCTTCCCGTTGGCGTCCAAACGGAAGATGTCGATCCCGGCGTAATCTTCGTCGCCCGGCCACTCCTGATGACAATGGAGCACGACGTAGTCGCCCTCGGCCACGGCGCGCTTGAAGTGAACCCGCTTGCCCGGATACTCCCGCGCCATCCGCTCGAAGTACTCGATGAACGCTTCCTTGCCGTCCCCGACGTGAGGGTTGTGTTGGATGTACACGTCGCCGGTGTAACGCTCGATGGCCTCCCTCGGACGATTCTGATTGAACATCAGGTCGTAGAAGGCTCGAGCGGTCCTCTTGTTCTCATCCAATCGATTCATTCGCTACTCGGTCAGGCTGTCGCAGTGGTGGACGGTCTCCGATCATCTCATGCCGACCGGCGTCGCGGCTTCGAAGAGCAACGGGAGTCGAAGGTAGCCCCAACTGATGTGCCAAATGAGATAGTATCCGAGCCTGAAAGCGTATAGGGCCACGAAGCCGGCGCGGCGGAAGATCTCGAGGCCGACGACGTTGAACACCAGGAGCTGGATTCCCACGCACGTATTGGCCCAGGCGGGTGACATTTCACTGCCCCAGACGACCTGGAGCACAGGCTCGATGAGCGCGGCTACGCCTATCGCTGTGAGCCGGGCGCGTGATTTTTCGACCTTCGTCCGGCGCCACACCGTCGCGACCAGGGCGAGGGGCAGAAGGTGGAACGTCGATTCGGCGACCAACGCGATGGACGGGTAGAACAGCAGGGATTCAGGAAAGCGGACATTCATGTCGGCCGGAAACCCGCCCGCGAAGTCCACGAGAATGACCGGAATGGTCAGCGCCGCACCCAGGCCCATCGCACTAAGGACGCTACGGCCGCTGGAGGCACCGGGTTCGAACCAGTCCATGGCCACGAGGCGATGGAGGGAGAAGGCTCCCAGGCCCGCGATGGTCGCTGTCACCAGCAGCGGATTCAGGTCACCGAACAGAAAGAGGTAGACGTCCCTGCCGCTCTGACTGAGGACCGCCGATGCCGCGACCGCCGCCAGGAAGATGGCAGCGACCCCTGCGTCGAGGCCGGTTCCCGGACCTCGCTTTCCGGTGGAGGCCACTATGGGTGCGAGGCCAAGTGCAGGGACCGCACCGCTAGATAAGCCGCTCGAGGTTGTCCTTGCGCTTCACGATGTTCTTGTAGTCCCATTGCACGGCTCTGGCCTGTTCCAGCCACTCCCCGAGGCGTGACGTATCAATCTGGTCAGGGGATCGGTATCGGATCTCCGCAGCCTTGAACTTGCCCTGCGGCGCCAGGCCGGGTTTATCGAACGATTGGCCACTCCAGAACAGAAAGCGTACTCCGCTCAGGCGTGATCGAGGTTTTCAGGATGCAGATCCGAATGGAGCGGAGCAAACCCGTGAAGGGCGCGACGGAGCTCCGGGCTGCTAGGACCGCGGCGAACGGGTTGAAGCGTCGGACGCCGCGGCCCTCCCCGGGAGGGCTAGTGCGCTCAGCGCTGCAACGGTCAGGGCGATTCCGTAGACGACGGTTGCTCTTCCATGCGCTTCAACCCCCGCCTCTTCTCCAGCGAGGAGAAGGCCCAGTGCGGAGATGCCGATCACCCCGCCGACGTACCGTGCGGTCGAGACCGCCCCGCCGGCCATGCCGGCGTTCGTCCTTCCCACCGCGCTCATGGCAGCCGCCTGCGATGGGGCGGAGGATAGGCCGAGTCCTGCGCCCATCAGGATCAGGCCGATCACTGCGTCGGTCGGTGAGCGGAGTGCCTGAAAGTCGGAGATGAGATAGACCCCCGCGATGGAGATCAGCGTGCCGCAGAAGGCCGTGGCGCGGGCGCCCGCGATCTCCGAGAGGCGACCGCCGAGAGGCGAGCAGACGATCATGGCGAGCATCATGGCAACGATCGTCCGTCCGACGATGTCGGCTTCCACGCCGCGGATCTGGTCGAAGAAGATCGGGAGCTGAAAGAGCAGTGAATACATCGCCAGGTTCTGCAGCCCGATGACGAGGCTGGCCGAAGAGAAGGTGCGCTCGTGGAAGAGTCCCAGATCGAGCACCGGCTCTGGCACCCTTCGTTCCCACCACACGAACACGGCCAACACCACGGCGGCACCGGTTGCGGCCCAGGCGGCCGTGAGCGCGTTCGATGCCTGAGCGGCCAACACCATAAAGGTCAGTCCAACGCCGAGGAGCACGCTCCCGGGCAGGTCGAAGGCCGGCGCCTCAGGCCCTGTTTCGGCTCGGTTGGTCGCCTCACTCCGGGTCGTGATCCGGATCAACCAGTAGGCGAGCACGATCACCGGGATGTTGGCGACGAAGACCGAGCGCCAGCCGAAACGCGCCGTAAGCTCTCCCCCCAGCAGCGGACCGACGGCGGCTGCAGTGGCCATCACGGAGCCGAAATACCCGAAGGCGCGCGGTCGCCGCTCGAAAGGGATCAGGTTCCTCAGCAATGCCATTACGGCGGGCACGGTCATGGCGCCGCCGGCGGCCATCGCGATCCGCGCGAACGCGAGGGCCGGTAGGTTCGCCACCGTGAAGCCGAGCACGGAGCCGGCCCCGTAGATGGTCATGCCGAGCACGAGCCCTCGGCGGTGGCCGATGCGGTCGCCGAGCTGGCCACCCGGGCTCATCACGGCGATGCCGACAATCAGATAGCTCGAGACGAGCCACTGAGTGAGTCGCCCTCCGCCGACCTCGAGCTCGGATCCGATGGCGGGCAGCGCCACTGCGATCATGGTCGACCCGAGGGGTGACAGCGACGCCGCGAGGAACATCCCGACGTAGAAGAGCGGCGAGACCTTGTCGCTTGTGGGCCCGGTGGGCGTCAAGACTCTGGGGCTCCGAAAATACGGGGCAGGTCGGCACCGCTCATCGGGTGATGGCGCGACATTGGAGCAGGTACAGCCGTTGGTCGGCGAACGCCCATTCGATGTCGAGGCGCGCACCGTATTCACCCTCGCACATCACCGTCAGCTCGTGCAGGGCGTGGAGGTCGGGGTCGCTGAGGCAAAGGGCACGCACTCGCTCGGTCTCGACAGCGATTTCTTCGATCCCACCATGACCACCCGGCCTGAGTTCCACTCCCTTCTCCCCCGGGTGCCGTTCCAGCACAAGCCCGTTGGGGTCGATCCGGTACGAATCCGGGATGACGATGCCCGAGACGACGGCCTCGCCCAGCCCCCAAGCGGCTTCGATGAGGCGTTCCTCGGCTCCGGTCGCCGGGTGATGGGTGAAGAGCACGCCCGCCGCGTCTGCGTTCACGAGCTTCTGCACGATGACGCCGATTCTCGGCTCCCCGTCGATGCCCAGGCGCTGTCGGTACGCGAGGGCGGAGGCGGAGTGCGCAGAGCGGTAGACCTCGTGGATCGCGTTGATCAGGTCGTCGTAGGTGCGCACGTTCAGCAGCGTGGCGTGCTGCCCGGCGAAGCTGGACTCCTGGTCGTCCTCACCGACAGCCGACGAGCGGACGGCGACCGAGCCCCCCAGGTCTGGGACGACGTCCTGAAGGGCCGCTAGCGCGGGGGCGTCGCCGCGCACCACCGACTCCACGGCGGAGACGTCAAGCGATAACCCGGGTGGGACCGGCAGCCCCGCCGCGACCGATCGAGCCAGGCTGGCCGACTTACCCCCGAACGACTCTGTGTCCCCCCCGTCTTCGAGCGGTACGATTCGGCTCACGCCAGCTCGACCGTTCCAGACGAGCCATCGACCCTGACGCGCGCACCGTCGGGGATGGCCGCGGTCGCCTTGGACGTGCCGACCACGGCGGGGATTCCGAACTCCCGGGCGACGATCGCGGCATGCGAGAGCTGTCCACCTCGGTCCGTGACGATGGCTCCAAGGAGGGGCAGCACCACGTTGAAGGCGGCGGATGTCGATCCGGTCACGAGCACGTCACCCTTCTGGATTCGGTTCGACTCTTCAGGGTGGTCGATGACGCGCGCGGTTCCGACGTAGACGCCTGGGCTCACCGGGCGGCCGGTGATCGCTGGGCCGGACGGTGGCGGGCCATGAGCGAAGACCTCACCGATGGCGACACCGACCGCACCCATCATCTCGGCTACGTGGGGCGGAAGGCCGTCCGGCGGCGGCGGCGGGGCTGGCTCCGGCCCGAGGAACGGGGGTGCCTCGTCCAAGGGCGTGTGCAGGCGCCGATGCGTGCGCGACGCAAGCTCCTCGGCCGAAGGCTCGGGGCTTCCACGCAACATGCCGTCGAGCTCCTCCGAGGTCGCGTCCAGCGCGTTCTGGGCCTCGCGGATCCTGCCGGACTCGGCGAGCCGACGACCGGCCTCGAGGATCGCCCTGCGCGCGATCCCCGTCCCCCAGTTGTCGTTGTAGATTCCCCGCTCGTCGCGCAGGCGATTCATGAAACGAGCCTCGGCGAGCAGCTCGTCGAAGCGTTCCCTGTGCTCTTCCGGGACAGCGGCGCGAACGCGTTCTTCCGCCTCCGTCGACGGGTCGGCCGTGCCCTCGGACGCCTCGCGCGCGGACCAGATCGTGCCGAGCAACATCTCCGGAAGCTCTACCGCGCAAGGGTCGGCGATGTCGTATCCGCCTGCCAGACGCAGGCCGATGGAATCGAGAAATTCCCTCATCGCCTGACCAACGGCGTCGTCGCGGTCCGCGAGCATGTCGAGGGAGTCCCGGGCCGAACCTCCGTTGAAATCGTCGGGTCCCATCCCGGAATCCTCGAGCGCCCGCGCGAGGCTTTGGAGCTGCTCCAGAGAACCGAGCGAGACGGGTGACGATCCTTTGAGCGGCGCGAGCACCTCGCCGGCGTCGAGTCCCGTCCATCGCATAACGTTCGACAGGTAGAGTCCGACCGGGATGATGGAGCCGATCGTGAACTTGTGATGCCGATACACCATCTCCCCGGCGTTCTCACGCACGGCTCCGAGATGGGCAAGCAGGCCTTCGGTGTCCAGGGCGGTCACGTCCACGGCCTGGAGCGCCCTGTTCCGGCGTATCGAGTCGGGCTTGAACTCCTTGTCCCAGAGCTCGATGTCACGACGCCAAATCTTGGATTCGAGTGCTTGTTGGGCCGCCCCAAAGCGTCGGCCGACCTCCTCCTCGTCGTCGGGAGCCACGCTGTCGATGCGGTTGTACATGAAGCCGTTGATGATTGCCGGCTCGAGATGACTGAACAGGAGGCCATAGCGCGCGGTGCCTTCCTTGAACCCCCTCTTGAAGGGCTCCGGGAAGACCTCCGAGACAAAAGGAGTCAAGGGCCGTGGAAAGTGGGTCGAGTCCTGCTCCCAGGTTCCTGGGCCGGGCGCTTCGTAGCTGGGTGGCGTCATGGTCGGGTTCCCTGGTCCGCACGGTGTTCGGGGTGGGTCGTTGCTGGCAGGAGACCAGAATAAGCCTGGACCGTCAAGGAAGCGAGGCAGCGGGTCGACTCTACTCGACCGCCCCTTTGCCGGACCTCAACGGGGCGGCTGGGGGCGGCTGCCGTCGCCGTCGAACTCAGATCGATCCGTCGCCTGATCCGTGCCCACACGGCCGATCTCGATCGTGGCCCGCATGTAGTTCTCCGGCCGGACCGCCGCGCCTGCCAGACCCCGTAAGAGTGCGATCTGACCCACGTGGGTGAGGGCATCGGCGATAGGGCCCTGGAAGACGTGCTCCACCCGCGCCGGGTCGTACTCGGCCTCGACCAGCGCACGGTCGAGGGCGGCGAGGCCCTCGAAGAAGCGAGCATGCGCGCGGGGCCAGTCTTCCGAAGGCCCGGGCGCCCAAGTCCGGTCACCCTCCGCCATGCGCGCCCCCCACTCCATGAGGTCTCCCATGTGCCCTAGGATCTCCAGCGGCGTGCGGCTCTCGGGCGAGACCCGGAATACGGCAAACTCCGGAGGTACGTCACGTAGGGCCTTCTCTGCCCGGTACGCGAGCGTGGCGAGCGTGTGGCGGAGGAATTCGCGGTCGGAGCGGGTCGCTGATCCGTTGCTCATGGTCACCGCTCCCAACCGTGAAGGATGGCCGCAGCACGCCAAACGCCATCGGCTGACTGGAGAACCTTCACCCTCAAGCGCGGCGGTAGGTCGGGCCGCTCGTCCAGGAACGCGCGGACGGCTTCGGCGGCCTCGACCTCTCCGTGCCCGCCCAGGGTGACGTTCAGCCAACGACCGGGAAAGAAGATGTCCCCGGTGCGCTGGATCTCCTCGATCATGTCCAGCGCGGGTCGGATGAAGGACAGGGAGGTGTCCCCGCGTAGGGGATGGTGGAGGTTGCCCAGCCCGGCCAGCACCCACGGCTCGCGGGTGCGGTTGGCCGGATCCGCCAGCGACTGGAAGAATGCGGCACGGACCTCCGGGTCGGCGTCCAACGAAGGGCGCACGAACTGGAAGCGTGCTTTCCGGTCGGGATTGGCGATGCGCTCGTCCTGGGCATCCAGCACGTCGGACCACCCGTCCACACCGCGGAGCGCGAGCCCAGTAGCCAGGGCCGTCTGATCGTTCTCCGACAGGGGCAGGCCGGGGAGCTCCTCGTCTCCGGCCCAGAGTCGCCGCATGCGCGCGACGGCGTCAGGGGTCGTGGCCACGGCGCGCCAGGTAGAGAAGAACGCGGACCGCGCAGTGGCCGGCCGGTCACCCATGACCTCCTCCCAGAGCACAGCCTCCAGCGCGTCCGAGCGCTCCTCTCGGGCATCGGGGTGCAGGAGGCCCCAGAACGTGGCGCCTGCGTATCCGAGGACGCGGCTCAGGATGAGCTCGTCGCTCTCGAGCGGCAGCGCGGCCAGAGCCAGGTCCAGAAAGGGCTCCGGGGCCACTCGTTGCTCGAGCACCTGGTCCCAGAGGGTGACCCAAGCGGAGCCCCGGGCGAGGCCGGATTCCAGCTCGGGCAGATGGTCAGCCAGATAGGCGAGGGAGGCGTCGTCCAAGAGGAAGAGGCCATACTCGACACCGGACCCGTTGGGTAGCACGTACTGGAGGCGGTCGTCCGCGACTCCGGGCACGCGCGCCGGCTCGGGACCGAGCTCCACCGTGACCAGGGTATCCCCGTGCGATCGTCCGAGCCGCAAGTGCAGGGTCTGGGGCCAGACACGGCGCCGATCCGCCGGGTCCGATTGCGTCAGGACCACGTCTGCCCCCTCTCTGGCTACCCGGATGGTGGGTCGGTCGGGCTCCTCCACCCACACCCGGCTCCAGCTCCGCAGGTCCTCCGGAGACAGCTGGTCGAGGACCTCGATGAGGTCGGTCCAAGTGGCGTTGCCGTAGGCGTGTGCGGCAAGGTAGTCGCGCAGCCCGTCCCGGAACGCTTCCTCCCCCAGCCGCGCCTCCAGCTGACGCATGACGATGGGCGCCTTCTGGTAGATGATCGCGCCGTAGAGCGTGCCCGCCTCGCGCAGGTTGTCCAGCTCCTGACGGATCGGGTTGGCCCCCGGCGTCCGGTCTACGCCGTAGGCCGAAGGGTGGTGGGCCATGAGAAACCGGAGGTCGTGGTCGATGTCCGGGAACGACGGGTGTACGATCTTGGCCGCCATGAAGTTCGCGAAAACCTCTTTCATCCAGACGTCGTCGAACCAGTCCATGGTGACCAGGTTGCCGAACCACATGTGCGCCGTCTCGTGGGCGATGACGCTGGCTCGGCCCAGGATCTGACCCTGGGTGGCCGTCTCGTCGAGCATGAGGCCCGACGCGTTGTAGAGGATGCCGCCCGGGTGCTCCATGCCTCCGTACTGAAAGGACGGGATCAGGACGAAGTCGAACTTACCGAAGGGATGGTCGATGCCGGTGTAGTCTTCGAGCCAACTCAGCGCCTGGCCATGGAGCTCGAAGATGGCGTCTCGATTGCGCGCGACCTTGGTGGTATCGGTCTCTCTGTGGTACATGCGCATCCGGCGCCCGTCCACCTCCTCCTCCTCGACCTCGAAGCGCCCGGCCGCGAAGGCGAACAGATAGGTCGGGATGGGCTCCGTGGACGTGAACGTGAGGACCCGGCCGTCAGCGGCTTCGGATGCCGTGTCGAGAGGGCCGTTCGCCACCCCCTCCCAGGATTCCGGTATCCGAAGCGTCCAACGCACGGAAGCCTTTACGTTCGGCTGATCGAAGACCGGCAGGCTGAAGTGTGCGCGATCGGGCACGAAGAGCGTGTAGAGGAAATCCTCGTTCCGGTTGAGGGCATCGTCGCCGGCGATGTACGTGAGCTCCAACTGGTTCGACCCCCGCGTCAGCTCGTCGCCAGGGACCACCACGTGATCGTTCACGGGCTCCCAGGGGACTTCGGTACCGTTCAGCCGCACGGACCGGACGCGCTCGCCTGGCTCCGTGAAATCCACGACCACCGGGTGACCGTCTGGATCGTCCAGATCGAAGGTGATGATGGTTCGGCCGTTGATGCCATCATCCTGGCTTTCCGGGATGGTCAGGTCGATGTCGTACGAGACATCGGACAGCGTGCGGGCCCGGTGCTCCGCAAGATCCCATGCGACACCCAGGTCCGTCGACGGAGGTGACGGCTGGTCGCACCCGCTCAGCGCGGCTACGCCGAGTGCGGAAAGAATCAGGCCCGGGCGGGTGGGCTTCGGCATGGAGGTCTCCGTGGTACGTGGAAGGGGCTACGGTCGGAACCCGACGCCGACGTTCGGGCTCAGACAGTGTGTCCACCCGCGTGGGCTCCGTCCAGGCGGCCGTAGCTGCGATCCGCTTCGGCCCTCAGCTGGTCGTCACTTGGGGCTTCGGGGTCCCCGCGTGCCCTGGCCCCAACGCCATGAAGTAACGCGTCCAGCGCTGCGCGGTCCAACGCCCGACCCGTATGAACCTTCAGCTCAAGGAATGGACTCCAGGCCCTACCGCAGGCCAATACACCATTTCCATGCGGAGTCCACGATCATCTGACACGGGTGTCGCACGGCTCCGGTCCGCCGAGACGCCCGTGGTCGGCGCGCTGAGGACGATCTCGATGCCCTCACGGTCTAGGATTTCCTGGATGGCGAACCCCACGTCCTCGTCCTCACGTCGGAGGAGCTATCCGTCGCACTTCGGGGATTCGGATTTTCCCGGCCCGCGTCGTACAATATCTTCGTCCCCTCGTTTTATACGCCCGCTCCGCTGGCGATGCTGCCCGTTCCGGAGGTCCCATGACGCCCCTCGCCCGTCTCGCCCTCTCGATCCTCCTTGTCGGCGTGCTCGTCGCACCCGCGACCGCGCAATCCGGTTCTTTCGGCAACGCGGTCCTGGTGGACGGCGACGCGCTCATCGTCGGGGAGCCGAACAACACTTTCCGCCCCGGCACCGTCTACCTCTATGGAAAACAGGGCGGGACCTGGGTGGAGACGGGTCGGCTGACGGCGCCTGACGCGGAGCGGGCGGACGGCTTCGGGGCCCTCCTCGCGTCCACAGGCACCACACTCTTCGTAGCGAGCCGCGACGGTCGCATCGACGCCTTCGAGCGTTCGGGCAGTGGTTGGGCTCACGCCTCGGTGCTCGAAACAAACGGCCTCGAGACCCTCGACCCGGGATGCAACTACAACGGGTACTGCGGGGTCGATTTCGGGCTCTCGATGGCGGCCGCGGGTGACTGGCTCCTCGTCGGCCAGAGCGGGGTCCAGACGGAGCAGAGCCGACTGGCGCTTCGTCGTGACGAGGCCGACGAGCAGATGCCGGCCGGGTTGGTCTACGCGTACCGGCGCGGACCGGACGGCCGCTGGTCCGAGGCCCAACGCTTCAGAGCGCAGGCCTCCGCCAGCGGGGACGCGTTCGGTGCGGCCATCGCCATGAGCGGGGACCGTGCGCTCGTCGGGGCACCTTTCGCGGCTGGAGATGATGGTGCCGTCGAGGCTGCCGGTCGGGTCTTCGAGTACCGACTACGGGACGGGATGTGGCAGCCTTCCGGCGAGCTCGCGGTGGAGGCGGAGGCGCAGGCTTCGTTCGGCTCCGCGATCGCGATGGCCGAAGACCGGGTGCTCGTGGGCGCGCCGAACGCCGGCCTCGGTCTGGGCGCGGCATACATGTACCGGCTCGCGGAGAACGGGAGCGGCTGGTCACGGCCGACCCGAATCGACGCACCGGAGCCCCTGGAGCGCGATATCTTCGGCGGCGCTGTGGCGCTCGCCGGGCCCGACGTCTGGATCGGGGCTCCCGTCGCTCGAGGCATCGAAACCGGGATGACCTTCGTCTTCTCGGACACCGGGGTGCGCACCTTCCGGTTCGCGGAAGAGGAGACCAATACGGAGGACGCCTTCGGTCACCGCGTGGTCTCGGACGGCGGGGTCGTCGCCGTCACCGCGTCGGGTCTCGATCATCAGGCCGGAGGGGTTTTCGTGTACGAGCGGGGGGGCAGCGGCGCGTGGCAGCAAGTCGATCTCCTTCTGAGCCCCCCCGACGCCATGGGGGCGATGACCGGAGAGGAGCGCCGATGCGCCGACGGCTCGGTGGACCAGTTCGACTGCACCGACATCGAGCTGTACGCGTACGTGCCGGGCTCGATGCTCACCGCGCCCGAGCGCGCTCGTGGGGTCCGGGCCAACGACAACTGGGGATGGACCGACGCCGCGACGGGGCGGGAGTACGCCCTGGTGGGTCGCAACGACGGCACGTCCTTCATCGACATCACCGACCCGACCAATCCCGTGCTGCTGGGCGACCTTCCGAAGACGTCCAACACGCCGCGATCCCAGCTGTGGCGTGACATCAAGACGTTCAAAGACCACGCCTTCATCGTCGCCGACGGCGCGGGGGAACACGGGATGCAGGTCTTCGATCTGACGCGACTGAGGGACGTGACAGACCCACCCGTCATCTTCGAGCCCGACCTTCTCTATCGAGGCGACGGACTCAACGTCGTCGAGAGTACCCACAACGTCATCATCAACGAGGACACCGGGTTCGCCTACCTCACCAGCCGAGGGTGCGCCGGACTCCACATGGTGGACATCAACGATCCCCTCGACCCGACCTTCGTCGGGTGCTCCGACCCCGGGAACAGCCACGACGCGCAGTGCGTGCTCTACGATGGTCCCGACGAGGCATACCGCGGCCGTGAGATCTGCCTCCGCATGTCGGGTGATCGCTTCCAGATCTCGGACGTCACGGACAAGGCCAACCCCGTCGAGCTCTCCAGGGCTTCGCACCCGAACCCGGCGTACATGCACCAGGGTTGGCTCACCGAGGATCAGCAGTACTTCATCATGGACGACGAGAGCGACGTCATCGCCGGAAACGTCGAGACGACGCGCACCCTCATCTGGGACGTGGCCGACCTCGAGGATCCGGTCCTGGCCCGGGAGTTCTTCGGCTCGCTGCCGGCCAGCGCGCACAATCTCTACGTGAAGGGCAACTTCACCTACCAGGCGAACTACAAGTATGGACTGCACATCCTCGACACCACGGATCCACTGAATCCCGTCGAGGTCGGAATGTTCGACACCGCGCCGTACGGGAGCGGCCCGGGGTTCGGCGGCGCGTGGAGCACGTACCCCTTCTTCGAGAGCGGCGCCATCATCGTGACGAGCATGCAGGAAGGGTTCTTCATCCTGAAGAAGAGGCCACCACCGATCTCCTGAATGCGCCGTTGGGGCAGGTTGAGCGGAGCGTGACCGAGCTGGGCGCCGGACTGCACGGGTTGGCACGCCAAGGGCTGCCGTTCTATGTGCCTGCGCCCCTCGGGCCCGTCTTGTCCATCACCTCGTTCATCTCCTCCTCATCCACCGTCGGGGGCTCCGGGGTCGACGGGGTGATGAGCGAGACCACCGTCTGGCTTGCCGAAGGGCTGAGCGAGGAGTCCGGATAGCATGCCCTGGGAGGCGGTGACGAAGCTGAACGTCGGGCTCACAAGGAGGCGGGCACGCGGTCGGGTCGTGCCGAGGTCGCTCGTCGTTGGGGGTCGCGATGAGCATGATGCCCCTCGACTCCTCGGGCTGGTCGTCGAGGACGCTTGCGCGAACCGCGTCCAACCCCTCGAGCCGGGCCTTCGTCAGCTCGGAATCCTTCGTAGCGATGAGCTGGACATCCAGTGCGTACACCGGCGGCAGCTCCGTCCAGGTTGACTGCGCAGGTCCGCCTTCCGCCTTGGGTCGGACGTCTCGCGGCGGAGGACCAGCCAGCGTCTCGTAGAGCCTTGCAAGTTCCACGCTCCACATCCGTTCCTGGCATGTCGGGGGAAAGAGCGTAGCACCCGGACGCGTAGACATTCCCGTTATCGGAGTGCGCCGTGCCCCGGTTCAGTCCCCATGACCGTTCTATCGGTCGAATCGAGCGGGACAGGTAGAGAATCGAGATCACGACGGCGATCGCGCGGATCATCTGGCTCAGGGGACCTACCACATCCCGGTTCATCTCCGGCTCCGTCGGTATCGGGTGAATCCGAGGGGTGCCGCGGACGATGTCCGGTGGCCACGCCCACCCGAAACGGTTGCGACACCGTGATACGGCGGCGCATTGTACCGCAGACATTTGTTTGCCCACGTTGGAGAGTCGCCGATGTCGAGGGGACGAAAGGTCGGAATCGGGTTGGTCGGACTGGTGGTCGTCGGATGGGTCGGAATTCAGGGGGTCTCGCGCTACGCGACCCGGAACTTCCAGCTGCCGCCGCAGGATCAGTTGGATTCGATCGTCGCACTCGACCAGGGGTGGTCGGGGGCGGATGCGCAGTGGTACTGGCATGCATCCCAGGGCGGATCTTTCGAGTTGCCCATGCCCTACGAGTGGCTCGTCAATCTGGAACGCCCGGAGGTGGCGCCCACCATCTTCTCCGAGGTCGGACTGCTATTCGCTCCGGACTACATCTCTCGCTTCGGCTTCCTCACCAACCCCGACACCTCGTACGACTACGACTCGCTCACCCTACACTGGGCCGAGGAGCCGGGACTTTCGACGCTCAGTCTGTATGAGGAGAACAACCCGGACGCACTCCCGATCGGATTCACCCGCTTCGAAGACTGGGTCGATGAGCGGACCCAGGAAACGGTGGATGTCATGGGGTTCAGCTGTGCAGCCTGCCACACGGGTCAGCTGAACTACGATGGAACGGGGATCCGGATCGAGGGCGGTCCGGCGCTCACCGATCTCGGAAAGTTCCGCGAGGCGGTCGGCGTCGCTCTGGCGATGACCTACTACATCCCGACCCGGCGAGCTCGATTCATCGAACGCGTCCACGGGCCCGATGCCACGGACGAGCAGGTCGCGGAGCTCGAGCGGAAGATGAAAGCCCTCATCAGTCGGGGTAAGGCGCTCGCTGACTATGAAGCGGCGAATGGAATCTATCCGGTCGTAGAGGGATTCGGGCGGCTCGATGCGGTCGGGCGGATCGGAAACTTTGTCTTCGGGGAGGAGATCACCTGGGAAAACCTCGTGCCCGCAGACGCCCCGGTGAACTTCCCGCACATCTGGGATACGCCCTGGTTCGACTGGGTGCAGTACAACGCCTCGTTCTCGCAGCCCATGATGCGCAACGCGGGTGAGTCGATGGGCGTGTTCGCCTCGGTGAACATGGGGGACACGACATATTTCGGATCGGGTGAGGAGGTCGACACGATCCTCCCATTCCAGTCGACCATCAACGTGGTCAATCTCCACGAGATGGAGTCCCTCATCCGGGGTCAGGCACCCTACGAGGGACTGCGGTCGCCCGAATGGCCGGAAGACATCCTGCCGGCGCTGAGGCACGACCGGGTGGAGTTAGGTGCCGAGCTCTACCGGGATAACTGCCAGGAGTGTCATATGCCGCCGATGACCGACGGGGATGCCTTCCTCGCCGACGAGTACTGGACGGACCCGGCCGACTCGCCGGTCGGACGCCGCTACCTCAAGATGAACATCGTCAATCTGGGAATGGTCGGAACCGACCCGAAAACGGCGCTGAACTTTGCGACTCGTGCGGTGGACTTGGGCACGATAGGCTGGCGGTACGCGGATTCACTGAACGCGATGCAGGCGACCCCGACGAAGGGTGCCGCGTCCGTCTCCGCGGGAGTCGCGCTGCCTTTCCTGATCGAGGTGTCCAAGAATCGTCGTTACGACGAACTCGGCCTCGATCAGGACCAGCGCGCCCGCTTCGACGGATATCGTCCTCCGGTCATCCAGGCCCCGTTCGGCTACAAGGCTCGCCCGCTCAACGGCGTCTGGGCCACGCCACCGTTCCTGCACAACGGTTCGGTCCCGACCATCTATCACCTCCTCGGCCCGGAGGAGGAGCGCCCCGACACGTTCTGGCTGGGCACGAAGGAATACGACCCCGAGTGGGTCGGATACGAGTGGGGCCCGGTCGAGAACGGCTTCCTCCTGGACACCTCGATCCCGGGTAACTGGAATGCGGGCCATCGCTTCTGCGGCGACCGGGAAGAAAGCTCCTCAGACTGGTGGGGACGAGGCTGCCTGCCTGCCGGTGACACCATAGGGGTGAAGTCGACCCTGGGGGTGATCGGGCCGGCACTTTCGCCCGAGGACCGACTCAACATCATCGAGTTCCTCAAGTCGCTCCCGAGCGTCCCCATGACGAGGGAGTCCGGGGCCGCCGCGGCCGCAGCCGACGACGGGGACGGCGATGTCTGACGGGGAGCGTGGCCGCCGGAGCCGAATCCGGTGGCCGCGCTTCCGGCGCGAGCGGGATCCCCGATCCGAGGCTGAGGTGCTCGAGCTCGAGCGCGGCCGGATCGAGGAGGATCGACCGGACGATCTCAAAGGAAGTGGTCTGTGGATACTGTCCCATTCGGGAGGTGGAATCCGCTCCGCGTCCTTCTCCATCGGAGTGCAGCAGGCGCTCCACGCGGACGACCTCATGGGCGAGTTCGACTACCTGTCGACGGTCTCGGGCGGGGGGTACGCGGGATCCGCTATGACCTGGGGCCTGGCGAATCGTGACGGGCATCCACCACAGAATCGGTTCGACGAAGACCGCGGCGAACCCGATCCGACCTCACCTCCACCGCGCCCGGTCGACTGGTCCCGAGATTTTCCTTTCGGAACCGACTCGGTCGGCTCACTCGGCGAAGGAGCGCGTCGGAATCGGCTCCTCGATTATCTGCGTCATCACGGGCGCTACCTGACCCCTGGACACGGCCTCAACGGTCTCTCCTTCGTTGGATCGGTGGTGCAGGGAACCTTCATATCAGCCGCGATCTACACGCTGCTCGTCATGGCGGTGATGTCGTTCTCCCACGCAGCCTGCCTCTTTTCGGTGCTCCCGCAGTGTGAGACGAGTGCGGCACATCGAGTGGAGACTCTCACTCTCGAGCTTACAGGCCCCGAGGGAGCGCGGCCCACGATCAGCGAGTTGAAACAGCGAGCGAAGGAGGAGGGTGCTGCGGAAGTCGCGACCGCTGCAGCGAAAAAGAGAGATCTCTGGCGCTCTCGCCTGGACGGAGCGGAGTGGCTGCCAGACGTCGTGCGCAAGCCCGCAAAGATCGGGATCGACCACTTCTGGGGATTCGTGCGCTGGGTACCGAACTTTCCGACCGCGATCGCGCTCGTGCTTTTCGGTGTGTTGGGTGTTTTCTCGGTTGTGAACTCTCTTGCATCCGCGCGGAGATCGACGGGGCGATGGTGGTACGACTGGGAGCGCGTGAACCAGGGGACGCTCGGTTCCGTTTGGATGCTCGCTATCGGCTTCTCATGGCTGGCAGCCGTGGAAGGGATCGGCGACTTCATCATCTGGGATATCGTCGCCTACCAGTATGGCTATGGATGGGCGTGGAGTGCTTCGGTACCGGCTATCGCCGCGGTCATCAGTACGCTCTCCGGGTACGCCAGATTCGGCTCGCAGCAGAAGGGTGGGGCGAACAAGTCGCAGAGATCGGGCTCACTGATGGGGGTCGGCATCGTCGCGGGAATCTTCGCCGTGACCGTGGGAGCGTACGTCGTGACGTTCTTGGTGGGCCCGCTCGGTACGATGAAGTCGGCGTCGATGCTGGTGGGGTTGGGACTGGGTCTCGGATTCCTTTCGAACATCAATCTGGTGGGCCCGCACGCCATGTACCGTAGCCGTTTGATGGAGGCATTCATGCCCGAGTCGAGCGCGATCGAGGCACAGCAGTGGCGTCCCGCCACGTCGGCGAATGTCACGACGCTCATGGACATCGGGTGCTCGCACGTTCGCCCCCTCCATCTGGTCAACACGAACCTCATCCTGACCGACTCGCACACCGCGAAGTATCGGGGCCGGGGTGGAGACAACTTCATACTCAGTCCCTACTACTGCGGGAGTTCGGCGACTGGCTGGTTCCCGATGCAGATTTTCAATCAGAGCCTGTTCAGTCGGAATGGATTCACGCTGGCGACCGCGATGGCCGTATCCGGTGCTGCGCTCAACCCGGATGCCGGCGTCGGAGGTGGGGGGCCGACCCGGGGGCGTGCGACATCGGCACTCCTCACCTTCCTGAATCTCCGTCTGGGATTCTGGGCGCCGAATCCCAAGTACCAACCACCAAAGCTCTCGGCAAACTTCATCACACCCGGACTGAAAAGCGGTCTGCTCGGCGGTGGTCTCCATGAAGACGCGTCGTTCATTCAGCTCTCGGACGGTGGCCACTTCGAGAATCTTGCGCTCTATGAGGCGATCCGTCGTCGCGCAGAAGTGATCGTGGTGACAGACGGCGGCGCGGATCCGGAGTTCAAGTTTGCGGACCTTGCCAATGTCGTCGAGCGGACGCGAGTCGACTTCGGCGTGAAGATTCTGTGGCGGGAGGATCGGTCCCCCCGGTGGACCGTGATGCAGAAGGAGGTCGAGGGCGTCGACTTCCCGATCGCCGAGCGCGGGTGGGCGGTCGCCGATATCTGGTACTCCCGGGGTGATGTGGAGGACGAGGGTGATGGTCGGCGCCCTGGTCGCCCGGCCGACGGTACGCTCTTCTATCTGAAGACAACGATGGTTGCGGACCTTCCCTCGGACCTGGTCGGGTACAAGAAGGCGAACGACGCCTTCCCGGACGAGAGCACTGCGGATCAGTTCTTCAGCGAACCGCAGTTCGAAGCCTACCGTGAGCTAGGATTCCAGCTCGCCCACCGGATGATCCACGAAGAGGGACTCAGGACGATCGCCAACCAGCGTCGAGCCGGGGGAACACTCGCCCCTGTCGCCCCGACGCCACCGGAGGTCGACGCCTAGACGACACCCGCCAGCATCAGCGCAATCGGGACCCGCAGCATCCAGCCGAGTGTCCGGAGCCAGTTGGTGAGGACGAGCCGGCGATGGGCGACGGCGTTCCACCCCTGCGCCAGCCGGGTGTGACAGGGCACCGAGACCGTGGCGGTCACGAGCCAGATGCCGACGAGGACCGCGAGCCCTGCCCGGGCCACGGTCCCGAGCTCCGGACTCGGAGGTAGGAGCGCCAGCCAGATCGCGGCCGCCATCTCCGGGAGCATGAGCGGGCCGACTACCAGTCCCATCCGGTCGGTGTGCGACTTCGCGTAGTCGGCGGCTCCCTCCCACCCCACCTTCGCCATGAGCGGGTAATGTACGAGCTGTACGACGAGGATGACTCCGAACATGCCCAGGGTGCCCACGAGGTGGGCGATCTGCACGAAAGTAGATGCGTTCATGCCGCCGGTACCCGCCGGCGCCTTCCGCGTTCGGGATGCCGCTCCCCCCTCGTCGACCCGCAGAATGACCGATACATCGGGCGATGACGTCCCGTCCCCGCCGAGGGTGCGACCAGCGAGCTGGACTATGCCGAGGGGTTTTGGGCGCGGAACGAGCCGATTGTAGCGTGGCAGTACGCCATTCCAGGGGACGAGTCGGAGGAGAGGGTCGACTGGGACCTGTTCCTATGTGCCTGCGCCCCTCGGGCCCGTCTTGTCCATCACCTCGTTCATCTCCTCCTCATCCACCGTCGGGGGCTCCGGGGTCGACGGGGTGATGAGCGAGACCACCGTCTGGCCTGCCGAAGGGCTGAGCGAGGAGTCCGCGCTGAACACACCGACCAGCCGTCGGCCTTCGACGAGGAAGATCGGTGTGGCCTGGTCCCCGTGGGTGGCGAGGTAATCGCGGAACGTAAACTCGTCCGTCAGCGGCGTGTTCCGGAAAGATCCACCGGATAGCATGCCCTGGGAGGCGGTGACGAAGCTGAACGTCGGGCTCACAAGGAGGCGGGCACGCGGTCGGGTCGTGCCGAGGTCGCTTCCCCTGGAAGGCGCCAGCTGATAG
>JBDHIF010000071.1:0-5572 GCA_039587535.1 Gemmatimonadota bacterium | reverse complement strand
CTGGAGGAGCACGGCGTGCGCCTCATGAGCCTGGGCTTCCTTCTGGAGAAGGATCAGCCCGCCATCATGCGTGGTCCACTCATCTCCGGGATCTTGAAACAGTTCCTGGAGCAGGTGGACTGGGGTCCCCTGGACGTGATGGTGGTGGACATGCCGCCAGGAACGGGTGATGCCCAGCTCTCTTTGGTCCAGACTATCGACGTGGACGGCGCTGTGATGGTGACCACGCCGCAGCGCGTCTCCACCGGGGACGTCCGCCGTGGTGTGAAGATGTTCGAGCGGGTCAATACGCGCGTCCTGGGCATCGTGGAGAACATGAGTGGACTCGCTTGTCCGGGATGTGGGGAGATCGTGGACGTGTTCGGATCGGGAGGTGGAGAGAAGCTGGCCGAGGAGCTCGAGCTACCCTTCCTTGGGCGAATCCCGCTCGATCCCGCCGTGTCCAGGGCCGGGGATGAGGGCGCTCCCACCGTGGTGTCCGCCCCAGCTTCCGCTGCAGGAACGGCTCTGGAGGCCGTCGCGCAGCGGGTCGCCGGCTCGGTGGGGATGCCGGTTCCGCGCTGAGGCACGAACGAAAGCCCGTGAGCGAACTGTTACGGCTCGCTCACGGGCTCCCCGCCCTAAGGGTGACTGTTTCGGTCAGTCGCCTTCAAGCCAACGGCGGTCCGAGTCCGAAAGGGATCCGCGTCCCCGCCCCTTGTCGACGAGCTTGACGACCACCCACCCCACCAGCAGTACCGGCGCCACCTTGAACAGGAGGAAGGTGGCCAGGCCGAAGGTGAGGGAGAACACGGTGCCGATGAGGCTCAGGACGAGTCCGGCGACGACGAGCGTGATCAGGCCGACGGCGAAGAATGTGAGTAGTGAGCCTAGCATCTTGTCTCTCCAATAATTCCGTTCATCGGATCCATACGACCTGCACCGTCCCGAAGGCCGCGTTCAGGTCGACGGTGATCTTCCGGTCCGCCTCCTCCCAGTCCAGGGAGTAGTAAGCGTCTCCTCGCTTCACCAGGCCCTCGGAGTCGAAGGATGTCAGGAAGCTATCCTTTCGGATGCGAATCCCGAGACCCTCGGGTACTCGGAGCTCCAAAGCGCCCAGACCCATGTCGATCTCGACCTGCGCGTCAGACTGCCAGGCTCCGTCGAGCCCCAGCGTTACTTGTCCTACGCCTGCCTCCAGTGACACGGTCTCGGCGCCCAGGTTCCCCAGGCCGTTCAGCGTGAAGTCCGCGGCACCTACCTCGAACTCAGCGCGCTCCATCCGCCCGGGGTTCAGCTCGGAGACCTCGATCACGGACTCCGAGGCGCCCGTCGAGAGCTCGAGGTCCGTGAGGGTGAGGCCGCCGAGATCCACGTCGGCACGGACCGCTCCGAACTCGAGGTCCAGATCCATGGGCACACCGCGAGCCAGCTGGAGCTCCATCCAACCGTCGGTGGCAGAACGCTTTAGCGAGAACCTCCGTCCGCTTCCTTCCAACCCGATGATGAGGCGATCTCCGGACAACTCGGCACGGGGCTCGAAGGCTTCCTCGTCGTACCGCAATGCCATGCGGTAGAGCAGCGGGTCGGACGTGGATGACAGCGAGAAGGTGCCCGCCGCGTAGGACACCTGGGCCCTCACGGGTCTGGTGCCCTCCAGCTGGCGCGACATGGTGACCTCCTTCCACGTCTGTGCCTCGGTAGCCGCGGGCCAGATCGCGGCGGTCAGGATGGCCGTCGCTAAGGAACGCTTCAGGTCAAACATGCTCGTCCCCCTCGCCGTCGCTTTGGTCAGTGCTCCCGACTCCAGCCGCCTCATCGACGTCCTCGTCCAAGCTCGTGGCCGCGGCCCACGCTTCGTCGGGATCCGCGGGCCAGTACTCCCTGCGCCGGCCCGCCCGGGTCAGGATCACCGCACCGAAGCCGACCTGGAACGCCGCCAGCGTGCCCACCACGCCGATAAACGTCAGGAGCCCGGAGAGGAATCCGAAGAACGGGAGGATCGAGAGCAGGTGCGCCGCTGCGAATGCCAGCGACAGTCCCACCAGACCGGCGGCGATGGTGTGCACGGCGTTGCTCTTCCGGACCCAATCCGTCCACTCGTATCCGCTGTCGGCCAGCCATTCACCGACGTTCTTCGCCACGGCGATGTACCCGAAAAGGCCTGCCAACGCCGCAGCCGCGGGGAAGAGGGGTAGCCAGGCAATGGCCACCGGGATCCCCACGATCGATACCGCCAGAGCCACCGCGCCCAGGACCCAGACCGGGATGAGCAGGAACGTACCCGCCACTCCCACCATCGCAGCCCGCGCCGGAGCCTCGCGGACGGTGTCGGCGACCACTTCGAGGTTCTCTCGGGCGAAGGCGGCCGCGGCGGCGCCCAGGAGCCCAAGGACCAGCACCACGAAGATGGTCTCTATGAGACCGCCGATGCCGCGCGCCACCGAGCGGAATGGCGACAGGAAGGAGAACCCGTCGTCCCCGATGCGGGTCGCCCGCCGGATCTCCTCACGCAGGTCGCGACGTACCTCGTCGCGCACCTCGTTTCGGATCTGCTCACGGATCGCGTCTGCGGCCGACCGTTCGGTAGCCAGGACGTCCACGAGGCCCCCGCCCACGCTTCCCTCGTTCTGAAGCACCCGGGCATCTGCCAGGCGCAGCTCGCCCGTGATGGAGCTTCCGTCTTCAAGGGCCACGTCTCCGTCCACCACGACCAGATCGCCGCGGATCTCCCCTGCTACTCGGGTGGAGCCGCCGATGACGACGTGGGTTCCCTCGCGGACCTCGTCGGCGGGGACGTTCAGGTCCTCTTCGATCAGCACCGTGATGCGGGGGCTGACTCCCTCCAGAGCTTCTTCGATGACGCTCAGGCGTGTCACCGATCCCACCAGGAGCCGCGCCAGGGCGTCGCTACCGTTTTCGACGGAGACCGACACGCCTTCCGCGTTGTTGCTCACCTCCTGCGCAAGGGCACTCTCGATCGCTCGGTCGAGCTCGGCGGCCGTCTCTTCCAGGTCGCCGTCGAGGGATTCCGGAGGAGCCCAGCCCTGCAACGCCTGGGCCAGGGGGCCATTCTCCAGAGCGATGGCCTCAGCGAGGAGCGCCCTCCACGAAGCGTCCAGCGCGTCACCGGGTTGGAAGCTTCCCAGGGACTCGTCGCCCACCACCACGGAGCCATCCCTGAGGGCTACGGCCATTTGAGACCCGTCCCGGAACTCCAGGACGAGCTCGGCCCCGGAGGTGCCGACCGCGACCTGCTTGGACACCACCTCCCGGAGCTGAGCGGAGGTTGGCGCGGCGAACGCCGGTAGCGCCATCGCCGCGAGGGCGAACAGGAGCGTACGGTTACGAGCGGCTGACTTGCGCATATCTGATCCCCACCGAGCGAGCGGTGATGAGGTTCTTGTAGAGGACCCGTAAGGCCAGAACGACCAGGGCCGAGTAAGCCAATGCGGCCCCGGCGATGGCCATGGGCGCCGCAGCGGCGGCATCCAGGATCCCTTGGAGACCGAGGGCGCCCACGCCCTGGGCCAGGATACCCATGCTCGCGGCCCAGCTTGCCGCGGCCAGATCGGTGATCTGCCACGACATCCAGGAGAGCAGGGATCCCAACGTCAGAGCCGGGTGCGAAAAGACGGCGTAGGCCACCAGTCCAAGCGTGACGGCAGGCGTCACCGCGGCTCCCGAGAGCGCCGCCCACGCCTGGCGCGTGCTGGGAAGGAGCCTGCGCGCGGCGACCATCCAATCGGACCAAGCCGTTGCGGCCTTGGCCGGTATGGCAGCGGTCTGACGTGCTAGATGGACCCGGGCCATCACCTCATCGGCGAAGGACGCCGAGGGCTCGAGCCGAGGCAGGGTGTCCAGCTTCCGGACGACCCGTGCGAAGCCCTCCGCCTGATGGGCACACGCTTCGCAGCTCTCGACATGACGGCGTACTCGAGCGGCCTGGCGGACTGGCATGAGGCCGTCCACCAGATCCTGTGCGACATTGGCGTCGAGATGCCCTGTCTGGCCCAGGCCGACGAACGCTGCGAGCCGGTCCCGCACCCGCGAGTGGAGGGAGGAGCGCTCGGGGATGCTCACTTGCATCATCACGCGCTCCGTGAAGCCCTCGTGCGGCCGGAAGCCGTGGAGGCCACCCAGGTCGCCGAAGAGGACTTTCCACGCCTCGAGCTCACCGGCACAGCGCGGGCACGACCCGAGGTGCTCCTCGACGAGGTGGCGCTCCCGCTTGGAGAGCTCCTCCTCCAGGAACGCCTGGAGGCGCTCGGCGCTGAGGTGATGATTGTCGTTGGGCGTGTTCACTTGGTTGCTCCGTTGTGCTGCGTATGCTCGGCCCTACGGCTGCAGCGCCGGCTGAGTTTCAAGTCCGAACGGGTGGCGGGTCTCATACGGTCACGTCACGATGCCAAGTGGGAGAGGCGCTCTTTCAACTCGCCTCTGGCCCTGTGGATGTAGGTCTTCACAGTCCCCAGCGGCACTTCCATGATCTCCGCGATCTCTTCGTAGGCGTATCCCTCGACGTGCCGGAGGAGGATGGCCGTGCGGTATTCATCCCGGAGCGTACCGATCGCCTCTTCGATGTGCCCACCCAGCTCGCGGTTCTCGACGTATTCCTGAGGGCTCTCCTCCTCCGAGGCGATGACGAGCCGAGTGCGGCTCATCTCCTCTCCCGTCGTAGCGTTCGGGGAGCCGTCGATGGAGACGGTGTCGAGCCTCTTCTTGCGCAGGTGATCGATGGTGTGGTTGTTCGCGATCTTCAGAATCCAGTTGCTGAACTTGTAGCTGGACTTGTAGGAAGAGATCGCGTTGAAAGCGCGAACGAAGGCCTCCTGCGCCAGGTCCTCGGCGAGAGTCCGGTCGCGCACCATTCGATAGACGAGCGAGAACACCGGACGTTCATAGCGACGCAGGATCTCGCGGAACGCGGGCTCACGGCCCCCGGCCGCAAGCGCAGCGAGCTTGCGGTCTTCGAGTTCGGCGTAGTCGGTGGCGACCAGCGTCGGCCTTTCCTGCTCAGGGTGGACCAGTCGCCCGGCGACGGCCGTCCGTAAAGCTGCGGTCATGGTGCTCATCGACCGCCCCCTACGGACCGAGGTGATCTTCAGTTTCACCTCGGGGCGTTGAGACGCCTCCCGCCTTCGCCTAGCTTTCGCCGGCACGAGGCAATCCCCATCCGACGCGGCCCCGAAGGCAGGGGCCGAGCGGGAGCGCCAGGTTCAGCGCATCTTCTCCGAGATCGCTCCACGGTACGATCTGCTGAATCATGTCCTGAGCCTGAACATCGACCGATCGTGGCGTAAGAAGGCCGTCGGCGCTCTCGATTGGGCTTCCGAGCCTGCCGGCACGTACCTCGATGCGTGTGCGGGGACGTTCGACCTCGCCCTGGAGCTGGAGCGGCGACAAGGGTTCGAAGGCCGGGTCGTGGCCTCCGACTTCGCGCATCCCATGCTGGTGCAAGGCGGGAAGAAGATCCGTGGGGCCCGGGTGAGTCCGGTGTGCGGCGACTCGCTGCGGCTACCGTTCCCGGACGACACCTTCGATGGGGCGACCGTGGGCTTCGGAGTCAGAAACCTGGCGGACCTTCGGCTGG
>JBDHIF010000034.1:0-24366 GCA_039587535.1 Gemmatimonadota bacterium | reverse complement strand
CGTTCAGTTCCACGGAGACTATGGCCCCGGTGGCGGCTTCCAGGCCGGTGTGATTCTCGCGGCCGCCTTCGTCCTGTACGGCCTGGTCTACGGGCTCGCCAACGTCCTCAAGGTCCTTCCGCCCGTGGTGCCGTACCTCTGCGGCGCTCTCGGCGTGATGATCTTCGCCGGTACCGGCTTCGTCACGCTGGCGCTGGGTGACAACTACCTCGCCTACAACGTCCTCGCCACAGACCCGGCGGACGGTCAGCACTACGGCATTCTTGCGATCGAGCTCGGGGTCATCACCACGGTGTTCGGTGTCATGGTCGGCCTCTTCTACGCGTTCGCTGGCCGGGAGAGGAGCTGATGGAGGCGCTGGGACTCGTCAACTACTGGGCGGTGGTGGTCCTCATGATGACGGGCTTCTACACCCTCATCGCCCGGGGCAACCTGGTTAAGAAGCTCATCGGCCTGAACATCTTCCAGGCCTCCGTCTTCATCCTTTACATCAGCCTCGGGAAGATCAGCGGCGGCACCCCGCCGTACCTCATCTACGGGGCGGAGGATGTGGTCTACTCCAATCCGATTCCGCATGTCCTCATCCTCACCGCCATCGTCGTCGGCGTGGCCACCACGGCCGTGGGGCTGGCGCTGACTGTGCGGATCAAAGAGGCGTACGGAACCATCGAAGAAGACGAGCTCGGAGACGAGAGCCAGTGAGCCAGCATCTGCCTGCACTTCTCGTCGCGATTCCACTCATCTCGGCGCCACTCGCCGCGCTGCTCAACCGGCCTGCGCTCTCATGGGGTGTCGCAGCCGCGGCCTCGTTCTGGGCGCTGTACGCCGCCGCCTCGCTGCTTGCCCAGGTCCAGGGAGGAGGGGTCCTCGTCTACGAGATGGGGGACTGGCCGGCGCCCATAGGCATCGAGTATCGCATCGACGCGGTGAGCGCGTTCGTGGCGTTCATCGTGGCGGCCATTGCCGCGGTGGCCATCGTCTATGCCAGAACCAGTGTGGCGAGAGAGGTCGAATCGGATCGAATCCCGCTGTTCTACGCGGCATGGATCCTGAGCCTCACCGGACTCCTGGGTATCTCGGTGACAGGCGACGTCTTCAACGTCTTCGTGTTCCTGGAGATATCGTCGCTCTCCGCGTATGCGCTCATCGCCATGGGTCAGGACCGGCGCGCGTTGGTCTCGTCGTTCCAGTACCTGATCATGGGCTCCGTGGGCGCCACGTTCATCGTTATCGGCATCGGGCTCCTCTACGCCACGACCGGTACGCTGAACATGATGGATCTGGCCGAACGGCTTCCTGCGGTCATGGACCAGCGAACTGTCCCAGTGGCTTTCGCCTTCTTCGCGGTGGGCCTGAGCCTCAAGCTCGCGCTGTTCCCGCTACACCTCTGGCTCCCGAACGCGTATGCCTTCGCGCCTTCCGCGGTGACCGCGTTCATCGCGGCCACGGCTACGAAGGTCGCGGTCTACATGATGTTGCGGTTCTTCTTCACCGTGTTCGGAGCGGGCTTTGCCTTCGACCGGATGCAGGTGGACCTCGTGTTCCTGCCGCTGGCGCTCGTGGCCATCTTCAGCATGTCGCTGGTCGCCATTTTCCAGGACAACGTCAAGCGGATGTTGGCCTACAGCTCCGTGGCGCAGATCGGCTACATGATCTTGGGCGTCAGCATGGCCTCCGTGACGGGACTGACCGCCGCGATCCTTCACCTCTTCAATCACGCCTTGATGAAGGGAGCCCTGTTCATGGCTGTCGGTGCGGTGTTCTACCGAATCGGCTCCGTGCACATCGATGCCATGAGGGGACTCGGTCGAACGATGCCGTGGACCATGGCAGGTTTCGTGGCCGGTGGGTTCAGCATCATCGGCGTTCCACTCACAGTGGGCTTCATCAGCAAGTGGTATCTCATCACCGGCGCCCTCGAGCGCGGCTGGTGGCCGGTGGCCGTGCTGGTCCTGATTACATCCCTTATGGCTGTCGTCTACATCTGGAAGGTCGTCGAGGTGGCCTACTTCGAGGAATTCCCGGGGGAGGAGGGAACCGTGGCTGAAGCGCCCCTCGGCCTTCTGCTCCCCCTCTGGGGCCTGGTGGCCGCGAACATCTACTTCGGGATCAACGCGACCTTCACCGCCGGTGTCGCGCGCCAGGCGGCCGCCACGCTTCTGGGGGTGATACGGTGAGCCCGGAGATCGCGCTTCTCGTTGGGGTGCTCCTGCCCGTAGCGGGCGCGCTAGTGGTGCTGCTACTGGGTGCCTGGCCCAACGCGAGAGAGGCCGCCACGCTTCTCACAGGCACGGCCCTCTTCGGGGTGGTCTGGTCTCTGGTGGACCCCGTTATGGGTGGCGCGCGCCCCCGCTTCGATCTGGTGGAGGTCTTGCCGGGCATCCAGCTCGCTCTGGAGATCGAGCCGCTGGGGCTTCTTTTCGCGCTGGTTGCGTCGTTCCTGTGGATCGTGACCTCGCTGTATGCCATCGGCTACATGCGCGGACATCACGAGGAGAACCAGACGCGATTCTACTTCTTCTTCGCCATCGCGATCGCGGGAGCCATGGGCGTGGCTTTCAGCGCGAATCTGTTCACGCTGTTCGCGTTCTACGAGGTGCTCACTCTGTGCACCTTCCCGCTGGTCACGCACCACCAAACCGACGAGGCCAAGCGGGCGGGCCGGGTTTATCTCGGGATCTTGCTTTCGACGTCCGTCGTGCTGCAGCTCCTGGCGATCATCTGGACCTGGCACCTGGCCGGGACCGTCGAATTCGCCGCCGGAGGAATCCTGGCCGGGACCGCCTCTGCGGGCGTGCTGGGAGCCATTCTCGTTCTGTACGTCTTCGGTGTCGGAAAGGCGGCTGTGATGCCGTTCCACCGCTGGCTACCCGCCGCAATGGTGGCGCCGACCCCGGTGTCCGCGCTGCTGCACGCCGTCGCCGTCGTGAAGGCCGGTGTGTTCACGGTGCTCAAGGTGGCGGTGTACGTCTTCGGGCTGGATCTCCTTTCCAGCCTCGCCGCTTCTGCTTGGCTTGCCTGGGCCGCCGCGGCCACCATCATCCTCGGGTCGTTGGTGGCCTTCACGAAAGACAACCTGAAGGCGAGACTGGCCTACTCCACCATCAGCCAGCTCTCATACATCGTTCTGGGCGCCATGCTGGCGAACAGTTGGGGATTGATCGGAGGCGGCATGCACATCGCCATGCACGCGTTTGGCAAGATCACGCTCTTCTTCGCCGCCGGCGCGATCATGGTCGCCGCACACGAGACCGACATCAGCAGAATGAAGGGATTGGGGCGCACCATGCCGGTGACCTTCGGGGCATTCTTCGTCGGGTCGCTCAGCATCATCGGTGTCCCGCCCGCGGGTGGATCTTGGAGCAAGTGGTTCCTCGGGCTCGGAACCCTCGAGGCGGGACAGGTTGGGTTGCTCGCGGTCCTCATGGTGAGCTCGCTCCTCGGGCTCTACTACCTCCTCGAGGTGCCTGTGAAGGCGTTCTTCGCGGCACCGCCGGAAGACGCGCACCGAGAGCCGGGCATCCATGAGGCTCCCATACCCTCGCTGATTGCCATCATGATCACTGCAGCCGCCACCGTCGGGCTATTCGTTTGGCCGGAACTCGCCTATGAGCTGATGACGCGCGTCGTCCCGGGAGGCATGTAATGAGTGACGTTCATCAGCACCCCGCGCCGGGCGAGAAGCGGCACTTTTTTGATTCGCCCGACAACACACGCCGGTTCTTCCTTGCGTTCTACGTGCTCTGCGGGATCACGATCGTCGGCGAGTTCTTCGTCGATCGGATCACGCATCATCCGTGGGAGCCGCTGTTCGGTTTCTACGCCCTCTGGGGGTTCGCCTCGTTCTGGTTCTTGGTGCTCGTGGCCAAGCAGATGCGCAAGATCTTGATTCGGTCCGAGGATTACTACGATGTGGGTTGATCTTCCTCCGTTCGTAGTCTTCTTCGTCGGCGCCTTCTTCGTCGCGGTGACGAAGGGGCCCATCCGCACGGCGCTGCTGATCGCTGTCCCGCTGCTCGGTGGGCTGAATCTCATCGGCGCGGAGCCGGGGGTACATCTCGAGCTGACACTCTTCGGCTACGAGCTGACTCCGTTCAGGGTGGACCGACTGAGCCTGCTGTTCGGCTATCTGTTCCACCTCGCTGCATTCCTCGGATTCGTCTACGCACTCCACCTCGGGGACGACGATCGCCCGGGGCTCCAGCATGTGTCCGCGATGCTCTACGCGGGCAGCGCGCTGGGCGCGGTGTTCGCAGGCGATCTGATCACGCTGTTCGTGTTCTGGGAGGGCCTTGCCCTGACCTCGGTCTTCCTCATCTGGGCGCGAGACTCTGAGCGATCCTTCGAGACGGGCTTCCGTTATCTCGTGATCCACGTAGTCTCGGGTGTTTTGCTCCTTTCAGGTGCGCTGATGTTGGCGCACGAGACGGGCTCCCTCACGTTCGACCACATCGGCACCGAGAGCGGACCGGCGGGTTGGATTATCCTCCTCGCGTTCGGCATCAAAGCCGGGTTTCCCCTGGTCCACAATTGGATCACGGAAGCGTACCCCGAGGGAACACCCACGGGAACGGTGTTCCTCAGCGCGTTCACGACGAAGGTCGCGGTCTACGCGCTCGCCCGTGGCTTCGCGGGGACGGAGATCCTGATCACGATCGGGACCATCATGACGTTCTTCCCGATCTTCTATGCCGTCCTCGAGAACGATCTACGTCGCGTTCTCGGCTATTCCATGATCAACCAGATAGGGTTCATGGTTGTCGGGATCGGCATCGGTACCGGGCTGGCCCTGAACGGTGCCGTCGCCCACGCGTTCGCGGACGTGATCTTCAAAGGTCTGCTCTTCATGTCCATGGGCGCCGTCATGACGATGACGGGTCGAACCAAGGGCACGGACCTCGGCGGGCTCTACAAGACGATGCCGATCACGGCCACCCTATGCATCTTCGGCGCGGCCGCGATTTCGGCGTTTCCCCTATTCAGCGCCTTTGTCACCAAGTCGATGATCATGGCGGCGGCGCTGGAACAGCACCACTACATCGTGTGGTTGTTCCTGCTGTTCGCCTCGGCTGGCGTCTTGGAGCACGCGGGCATCAAGATTCCCTACTTTGCTTTCTTCGCGCACGACTCAGGGATTCGGGCGAAGGAGCCGCCGCGCAATATGCTCGTAGCCATGGGCCTGGGCGCGATCCTCTGCGTTGCGATCGGGACCTTCCCGGACGTGTTCTATCGCCTGCTCCCGTTCGAGTCGAACTACCATGCCTACGACGCGACCCATGTTCTGACGCAGATGCAGCTCCTGCTGTTCGGCGCGCTCGGATTCGTGACCTTGCTCAAGTCCGGAGTCTACCCCGACGAGCAGCGGGCGGTGCACATCGACGCCGAGTGGATCTACCGGAAGGCGGGCCCCTGGCTGGTCTCGACAGTGGGGGGGGCGGCCGCCCGTATCGACGGCTATGCCCGCTCGGTCGTCCTGAGCTTCGTGCGCACGGTGCTGGGTACGGCGGACCGTGCTCATGGCCAGCTGGGGCCGCTGGCTCGGTCCTGGCCGTCGGGGAGCATGGTGCTCTGGGTGGCGATCCTGCTCGCGGCGAGCCTGATCCTATACTTGTAGGTTCGCCAAGGACGGCGTGAGTCGCCCGGATCACAGTCCGTCGCCTTTCCATCCAGTGAGCCGATGACGTTACGCCTCGCGGTGCCCGAAGCCTTCTCCTCGGAGGGGAGACGCGCGTGGCGTATTCTCGAGGGAGCGGGCTTCGAGGTGGAGACGGTGGACCCCGCTGCAGAGGCGGATCTCACCCTCCGCCCGGCCGAAGGTCGACTGGACCGACTTCCTCCCGCCACGTCAGCCGCGGTCATCGGGTTGGCGGAGCCCAGGGACGCGCTCGTCGCTGTCACCGCGGCGAGCACGTCCGTGGCAGACCTACCGCCCGGCGCCAGTGTGGCCGTCGAGGGGCGCCTTCGGCACGAGCTGCTGGCGGTCCACCGGCCGGATGTCACCCCGAGGCAGGTGGCGGACCCGGCCCACGCCCTCCGAATGCTGGACGACGGGGAGCTCCAGGGTTGGATCGGTCCCGTGCCTACGATACGCGCGGCCGGTGCCGCCGACCGGATTGGTGAGGTGCTCGAGCCGACGTCCTGGTTGCCCGCCTCGGGGCGGGGGGCCCTCTTGCTGGAGTGGAAGGAATCCTCCGAAGAGATCGGCGACCTGCTACGGGAATTGGACGACGGAGGGGCGCGGGCCGCCCTCGAAGCCGAGGTTTGCGTCCTGAGGGCGTTGGGAGCTGGGCTCGAGGCGCCCGTGGGGGTGGTGGCGCGACCACATGGGCCCCTCCTGCGGATCCGCGCACTGGTTCCGGCGGCCGAGGGACGCCGGCTCGTCTGCGCGGAGGCGTCCGGGCGACTGGACGACCCGGAGGACGCGGGGCGAAGGGCCGCTGAGGAGCTGGTGGCGCGCGGGGCCCTGGAGCTGCTGGCGACGAGCGCCCCGTCATGAGGGATCCGGCGGGGAAGATCCTCGGACGCGAGGAGCTGGTGCGGCGCTATGGTCGGCCGAGGACCGAGCGGGTGGTCTTCACCAACGGCTGCTTCGACCTCCTCCACCCCGGTCACGTCACCTACTTGGCCAGGGCCGGTGCTCTGGGTGACGCGCTGGTGGTGGGGGTTAACACCGACGCCTCGATTCGGCGGCTGGAGAAGGCGCCGGACCGTCCGGTCGTAGGGCAGGAGGCTCGCGCCGCGGTCGTGGCAGGCCTGGAGTCGGTGGACGCGGTGTGCCTCTTCGACGAGGATACGCCCGCCGAGCTCATCGGAGCCCTGGTCCCCGACGTGCTCGTAAAGGGGGGGGACTACCGCATGGAAGACGTGGTGGGCCGGGAAACCGTGGAAGCGGCGGGGGGGCGCGTGGTTCTCATCCCGTTCGTCGAAGGGTATTCGACGACGGAACTCATGCAACGGATACGGGAGCTGGGGAATGCCTGATCGTCCGGACGGACGCAGATACGACGAGCCCAGGCCCATCCAAATCGACACGGGTGTCTCGCCGTACGCGGAAGGCTCGTGCATCATCGCCACGGGCAACACACGGGTGCTATGTACCGCGTCCGTGGTGGAGGGTGTTCCCGCCTGGCGGGAGCGGAGCGGCGCGGGCTGGGTGACCGGTGAGTATGCGATGCTCCCACGGGCCACCCACACACGCTCGGGTCGCGAGCGGAACGGCCCGAAAGGGCGTACCCAGGAGATCCAGAGGCTCATCGGGAGGTCGCTGCGCTCGGTGACGGACCTGACGACCATGGGTCTGTATACGGTCACTGTGGATTGTGACGTGCTGCAGGCCGACGGAGGGACGCGGACCGCCGCCATCACCGGGGCGTGCGTTGCGCTTGCCCTGGCAGGGGAGTGGATGATGTCCGAGGGGCTCGTGGATCGCAATCCCGTACGCGAGCGTGTGGCGGCCGTCAGCGTCGGCATCGTGGATGGCTCGCCGAGCCTGGACCTCGACTACCACGAAGATGTCCGTGCGCAGGTGGACATGAACGTCGTCGGCACGCAATCGGGTGGGCTCGTGGAGGTTCAGGGCACGGCGGAGGGCGACCCATTTCGTCGTGACGAGCTCGACACCCTTCTGGACCTGGCGATCTCGGGTATCGAGGTGCTGCTTGCTGCTCAGGCCCGGGTGCTGGCTGGGTCGTGAGCGACGAGCGCCGTCTCCTCGTCGCGACGCGGAGCCCCGGGAAGATGAGGGAGATTCACCGCATCTTGGCGGGCGTGCCGGAGCTGGAGCTCGTCTCTCTGGCTGACGTCGGCATCTCCGAATCTCCGGACGAAGAGGGCCTGGAGCCGTACGACACCTTCGAGGAGAATGCGCGCTCCAAAGCCGTCTACTTCCAGCGAAGATCGGGACTCCCCACGGTGGCGGACGACTCCGGGATCGTGGTCGATGCTCTGGGTGGAGCTCCCGGGGTGCGGAGCAAGCGGTTCGCCCCCGAGGATTGGAGGAAGGGCCGATCGGACGACGAGGCCAACAACCTGTATCTGGTCCATTCCCTACGGGGCGTTCCTCCGGAGAAACGAACCGCCAGGTACGTGTGTGTATCCGTCTTCGTGGACGAGACCCGAGCCGAGATCGTGACTCGGGGCGAGTCCGAGGGGAGGATCGTTGACGAGCCCAGGGGGACCGGTGGGTTCGGGTACGATCCCTACGTCCTGGTGCCGGAGCTGGGAAGGACCTTCGCCGAGCTGACCCCGGCCGAGAAGGACGCGCGGAGCCACAGAGGCCGGGCTTTCCGCGATCTCGCGGCGGTCCTCCTCGAGCGCGGAGGCAGCTCTACGTGACAGCGCCCAGCTTCATTCCCGACGAGATCGGGCCGACGGAAGACGGAGCCCGGCTTCGTATCGCGTGGCAGGACGGGGCCGTCACGGAGCATGAGCCGAGAACCCTCCGGCTCCGGTGCCCCTGCGCGGGGTGCGTGGATGAGATGACGGGAGAGCGAATGCTCACCCCGGCCATGGTCGACCCGAGCGTTTATCCCCTCGAGATCCTGTACGTTGGCCGGTATGCCCTGCAGTTCCGCTGGAGCGACGGCCACAGTACCGGGATCTACACGTTCGAGTACCTGAGAAGGCTGGCGGACGACGACGCCTAGCCGCCTTCTTCGCACGGAGTCCATCCTCGCCTGGCCAGGGACGTCAGGTCGAGACGATGCGCACGGCAGCGTAGACGAGAAAGCAGGCCACCAGAGTCCCTCCAGCCCGCCGCGAGAGTCCGGTACGGCGGCGGCACGCCAGCCCGAGTGCGGTGACTACGGCGGCGGCCGCAGGGATGTCCAGGCCAAGCACCCGAGGAGGCAGAGTGATGGGGTGAATCAGGGCCGCGAGTCCCAACGGTGCCAGCAGTCCCAGTGCACCGTTGGCGAGGACACTGTAAGGAGACATCGTCGGCCTTCCTTTGGTCGCGGCGTCCAGCCCCAGGACCAGATCGGGCAGGCTCACGCCTACACCCAGCACCAGTAGGCCGGGAAGGACCGAGGCGACACCCCAGGTATCCGACAGCGACACGGCGCTTCTTGTCAGGAACCAGGCACCGGCCGCGATCGCCGCCAGGCCGGCCGCGATCAGGAAGGGGTCGGGGAGAACGCCGTAGCGGGACGTCGGGATATGGTGATCGCGCATGGTGCCTGGAATCCGTCGCGCCCCTTGGAGCACACCGATGGTAAGGAGCAAGCCCCCCTCCGGTCTGGCGAGCGTTCCATCCAAAGACAGGACGACCAGCAAGAGGATCGCTGCGAGGAAAAAGGGTAAACCTCGCGCCCCGCCCATTCTCGGCTCGTCGATCGTGGCCCTCGCCAGCGCCCCCAGGCCTAGGATCAAGGTGGGCCTCGCGAGAACGCTCCCGATCACGGTGCCGAGAACGAGCCCACCGGCGGCGGGCACCGCGTGACCGGCCGCTGCGATCCCGGCTGCAGCAGCGGTGATTCCGAGTGCCGGCAACACCGGTCCCGAGGCGACCACGATGGAACCGGTCAGCCTCTCCCACCCGGCCGTCCGCCCCCGCATGCGCCCGCCTGAGTAAAGAACCAGCCCTGTGCCCGCCCAGAGCACCGCGAGTCCGAAGAGGACGGGCAGTACCGGGACGATGGGGCTCGACATCAGCGCACGGACCAACTCGACATGCGTAGGACGGAGGCGACCCGAAGCTCCACGATTGCGCCACCGGATACGAAGATGCGGTCGGTGACGAAGTCCGTCGCGTCCGACGCCCCGATGGCATGGACGCGAAAGCGAAGGGAAGCGCCGGTCGTGGTCAGCTGATCAGGGACCTCGAAGGTTTCCGACCCATTGCCGGTGACTTCCCCGATACGTTGCCACGAGCCTCCACGAGCTGCGTAGACCACGATATCGGCGTAGTTCTGGTTCTGCACGCTCAGCAGGATGTTCTGCACACGGAACGCCGGACTGCCGCGGAAGTCAGGGACGCTGAGCGTCCGACCTCCGCCGCATGCGGTCGCCAGCGTCAGGCACGCCAGGAGCGCGGATCGCGGTAGCAGCGTGCAGTGTGACGACCATTTCGACAAGCGGTGCGCTCCAGGCTCGGGGAGAATACTCTTCATACCGAAATGACCCACCAGGGTGCCGTTCGGAGCCTGGTCGGGGTATTCTGCCGTCCTAGGGCATCCCGAAACGACGACGGGCATGCGGCGGCGGGCAGGATACCGGCCGCGCGACAGATGACACGCCCGAGGAGGAGAAGATGAGCGCCAGGACTGACGTAGGTGAGCGAGCCGCCGAGCGATCGCGAATGGTAGAGCGTCAGCTGGAGCGCAGGGGTATCCGTGACGCTCGCGTGCTGACGGCCATGCGCACGGTCCCCCGCGAGCGCTTCGTGGGTGCGGACATGTCCGAGTTCGCGTACGACGATACGCCGCTTCCGATCGAGGAGGGGCAGACCATCTCGCAGCCCTACATCGTTGCGCTCATGCTGGAAGCTCTGGGCATCGAGCCGGGTGACCGGGTGCTGGAAGTCGGGGCGGGCTCGGGGTACGCGGCTGCCGTGCTAGGACAGGTGGCTGGACGGGTCTACGCGATCGAGCGTCACCGGCGGCTCGCGGAGCAGGCAAGGGTCCGCATGGCTGATCTCGGCTACGACAATGTCGAGGTCGTGGCCGGCGACGGAACGCTCGGCTGGTCCGAGAAGGGCCCGTTCGATGGGATCGTGGTCGCGGCCGGGGGCCCCGAGGTACCCAAGCCGCTGCTGGAACAGCTCGCGTTGGGGGGAAGCTTGGTGATTCCCGTGGGGACGGAGGCCCGGGCGCAGGAATTGGTGCGCGTCACTCGAGTTGCGCCGCATGAGTACGTGGAGGATCGGCTGGGGCGGGTCCAGTTCGTCCCACTCATCGGAAGTGCCGGTTGGGCCGTGAACCAGGTGCCGGAGGTCCGGCACCGCGCTGCCCGCCCGCTTCGGATCACGGAGCCGTCAGGCCGCGAGCTGAGCGACTTGGTCGCTGGGCACTGTGAGCCGTTCGGCGCGTTGGAGCAGGCGGACCTCGGGCCGCTCCTCCAGAGGATCGGAGACGCTCGTGTGGTGCTCATCGGTGAGGCGACGCACGGAACGTCGGAGTTCTACAGGATGCGAGCGCGCATCACCAGGACGTTGATCGAAGAACGGGGCTTCAACATCGTCGCGATCGAGGGCGACTGGCCCGATGCGGCAGCGATCGACGCTCACGTCCGGCCCGACGAACGACGCCCGCCACTGGGTCCGGCGTTTCAGCGCTTCCCCACGTGGATGTGGCGGAACGAGGAGACCAGAGACTTCGTGGACTGGCTCTTCGAACACAATCACGACGCGGTGGATGCGGCGCACCAGGTTTCGGTCTACGGTCTGGATCTCTACAGCCTGCATTCGTCCATCCAGGCGGTGCTCACTTTTCTCGACGAAGTTGATCCTGAGGCGGCCCGCGCCGCCCGCGTCCGATACGGATGCTTCAGCCCCTGGGAACAGGACCCTGCGGTGTACGGCCGGGCGGCGGCTGCGGGCCGGCTGGAAGGATGTGAGGAGGAGGTCATGCGAGTCCTGGAGGGACTGCTTGCCCGGCGGCTGGAGTACGAGCGGTCCGATGGAGCCAACGTCTTCGACGCCGAGCGAAACGCGGTGGTCGTGCGGGAGGCTGAGCGATATTACAGGGTGATGTACCGGGGATCGCGGGAATCATGGAATCTCCGGGATTCGCACATGTTCGACGTCCTTCGATCGGCCATGGCCCACCGTGGGGCGGAAGCGCGAGCAGTGGTATGGGCGCACAACTCCCACGTCGGGGACGCGAGAGCGACGGAGATGGGCCAGCGCGGTGAGCACAACATTGGTCAGCTTGCCCGCGAGGCCTACGGAGAGGCGGTGTTCAACATCGGCTTCGGGACGCACGAAGGGACAGTGGCTGCCGCCGACGACTGGGATGAGCCGATGCGGGTCATGGACGTGCGCCCGTCCCATCGGGATAGCTATGAGTGGATCTGCCACGGAGCGGGGGTGGGCAACTTCTTCCTTCCGCTCCGATATCCTGAGGTGCCCGAGGTCCGGGAGTCCCTGTTGCAGCCTCACCTCGAACGCGCGATCGGGGTCGTGTATCGCCCCCGGACCGAGCTTGTGAGCCACTACTTCCAGGCTGTGCTGCCCGCGCAGTTCGACGAGTACATATGGTTTCAAGAGAGCTCGGCGGTTCGGCCGCTCCCAGGGCCCTTGCCCGATGGAGACGTCGAGGAGACCGTTCCCGATACCTATCCGTTCGCCATGTAGGGGCCCGGAGACGCGAGATCTTCCCGGCTATGCGTGGTGTAGGGGATCGGGCACTCGGGCGCTCACCTCACGACTCCAGGGGCACGGATGGCCAGGCACGATCCGCAGAACGTTAGGCGTCAACGCCTTACGAGGCGCGTGCTCACATGCGTGTGATGATCCCGCGGGCGGCCCTGGCATCGGTTCTGGGGGTGGGCCTGTTGTCGGGTGTGCTCGCAGGCGCTTGGCAGGAAACCGAATCGGCGGTGGAGGGCCGCCCCGGCGTCGTTGGCAGCATCATCGATTCAAGCTGGTGGGGCGAGGCGCCCCCGAACGCGCCGGCCACCTGGTCGTGCAGCCCTGGGCCGGGCCGATTGTCGGAGATGGACGTCGCGGCGGGAGGATACCGCAAGGCCTTGGCCGGGCCAAGAAAGCGACCCCATCAGTTCTACCTGGCCCGTGCCATCTACAACGGCTACCGGGGCGGGGGCTTCTTCGGGGGGCCTAGCGACCGGCTCGGAGACCGTGGTCCGTCCTGGTCCATCGACTATCCGAACGCCGACCGGGTCATGACCCGGGTGGCTGCGCGGCTCTCCAACCTCGATGCATGCGGGTGGGAGATGCCGGTTTCACTGGCCGACCCGGACCTCCGCCGGTACCCGTTCCTGTATAGCCTGGAGTGGGGGTATGCCGATCTTACGCCCGCGGAAGCGTCCGGACTGCGGGGATACCTCGAGGCTGGTGGGTTCCTCATGCTCGACGATTTCTGGGGAACAGGGGAATGGCGGAACGTCCAATATCAGCTCGGCCGCGTGCTGCCGGGGCGCCCCATCGTCGACGTGCCCCGCGACCATCCGGTCTTCCGATCCTATTACGAGATCGAAGAGGAGATTGTCCAGGTACCCAACGTGGGAAACGGTCGTGACGTCGCTCGGGGCATTCCGGGTGCGCGCACCTGGGAGCGCGACGGGTATGAGGCACACCTCCGGGGCATCTTCGACGATGACGGACGACTGATGGTCGCCATCAACTGGAACACGGACCTCGGGGACGCGCTGGAGTGGGCCGAGTCGCCCATGTATCCGCTGTCCTACTCCACGTTTGCCTCCCGCCTCTTTCTGAATCTGATCATCTACGCGATGGCGTACTGACGTCCGGGCTTCGGAGCGCTACCCGGAGGCCTCCGGAGGGCTGCCGTCGGCGGCGAGGGCCCGACCGAGATGCGCCAGCTGCTGGCGGTAGATGGGCCTCAGGAGCCGAGGGGCCACGAGCCGTTCCACCCAACCCGGCAGCCCTCGAGCCGTGAACCGGGTGTGGATGGTGACATGGACCCGGCTTGCACCGGCGGACTCGACGGTGAACGTGGTTTCTGTCCCCCGATCGTCCCTCACGCGCTCTACCAGGGTGCGCCCCGGTTCGGGCTCGGTGACATCCGCGACGGCTTCCTGAACGCGGCCACCGAGCTTCAACCCGAACTGGATGACCGTCCCGTGCCCGCGTCCGCCCTCCAGTACCCTCAGGTGGGTGAAGTGTCGACTGGGGAGAATGGACGGATGACCGTGATGGTAGTCCGCCAGGATCGAGTATGCGTGCTCGGCCGAGCCGGTCAGCTCGGCGGACTCGCGAATCTCGATCCGGGCCATGACTTATCGTGTGGAGGTTGGCACGGCTAGCCGGCTACCTCGTTCGGCTACATTCCCTGCGCCCGGAGCGCCTCGATGGCGTCCACCGTGATCCGCGTCCGGTACTCGATGATCTGGCGCCCCAGATCCTGTGTCTGAGCCAGGGGCTCGAGATCGATGCCGTTGATGTGGGCCAGACCCTCATCCGCACGCTGATCGAAGCGGATGGTGGTCGGGTCGAGGACGGACATCACAGACGAAATGGAGAGCTCGTCGTGGATGCCGCTGGAGCCCCGGCTGGCCCCGTACTCGATCTCCTCCGGGATGCCCAGGTCCTCCTGGATCCACCGGCGGACCTCTTGGTGGTTGTAGAACTCGGGCACATGGTGGAAGACCGCGGGAGAGCCACCGTACCGCGCGTTCAGCGCCTCGGCCGCAGCCTGCTGGCCGCGCTGGTTCCCACCGCTGTCGCCCAGGTAGTAGATCTCGGTGAAGCCCATCCCCCTGAGACTGTCCCCCATGTCGATGAGCCAGCTGACGTATGTGTCCTGCGACACCATGGGTCCGGTGTTGCCGACGGTGACCGGCCCATCGGGCCGGCCCGGCTCGAGGGTGACCAGAGGCGCGATGAGCGCATTGCCGAGCGTCCTCGCCACTGACTCCGCCATGAGCTGGTTGGAGTAGTTGTGCTTGCCCGATGCCAGGTAGGGGCCGTTGGATTCCACACCGCCGGTGGCGATGAGGGCCGTAGTGTTGCCGGCCCGGATGGCGTCGCGGATCTCCATCCAGGTCAGCTCCTCGAGCCAGACGCTTTCCAGCGCTTCAATAGGCCGCGCTTGGGCGTCGAGCTCCGCCTGCCGCTCGGCGGCGCGTTGTGCCAGCTCTTCCGGAGTGGGACCCTCGGCCGCTTCCTCCGGCGCGCCGTCGGCCGATGGGGAGCAAGCTGCCGCCACCAGCACGACGGCCGATGCGAGGGCCATGGCCTTCATCTTCATGTCATCTCCTGGGACACGGGTTTGTTCGGTCCGCCAGATTACCACGGGTCGGGGCGTCGCGACAGGTCGGTGAAGAGGCTCTGTCGGCCTCGCTCAGGGAGTCAGGCTTGCCGCGTAGGCGACGATGTCCACCACGTCACGCATGGTCAGGTTCGCCACCGAGGCGTCCATGAGGTCGGACCAGGCGCCATTCCTGTTCCCGGCCTTGAGGTCGTAGAGCTGACGCGCCATGTAGCTGGGTGATCGCCCGGCCAGGGCCGGCATCGGGCCCAGTCCGCGGAGGTCGTCGCCGTGACAGGTGGTGCAGGGGACGGAACGCCCGTCCTCACCTCCGGTGCGCACGAGCGCCTCCCCGCGGGCGACGGAGCCACGGGGGACGTAAGCGACGAAGCCCGAAGCGTCGTCTCGGAGCTTCGTGCGCGCGAGATCTTCGGGGATCTCCACGACACGGTTGCCGATGGGCTCCATGCCTCCGTCCTCGACCACTTCATGGATCCACCCTGCGAAACGCGTTTCGGGCACGGAATCCGTCTCGACGACCCGGATCCAGGGTCTGAACTCCATGGACGCGAAGTACTCGGCGCCGATCAGGGCCTCTTCCGGTGTCGCCGCGGCGCCGATGCCCATCATGAGGGTGGGCGGGCCCATCCGCGGCTCACCCGTCCGTCGAAGCCCGTTCCGGTAGTCCTCCATCTGCTGCACCAGATAGGCTACCGGTTGACCCGCGACAGGACCGTTCTCCGGCTTGCCCTGACCGTTGGGCAGATGACAGTAGCCACACGCGAGCACGCCCTCGCCTCCGCCGGTGGCCACCACCTCGGGCATGGGCGGGTGCGCGTCCGGGTGCCAGTCCGGCGGGCCGTTGTCGATGTTGATGTCGCGGCGGGGAAGCTCCAGGGCCGATCCCGGCACGGTCACGATCTCGTCCGGGTCCGGAGCCGTGGTCGTCTCGACCGGGTCGTTCAGGACGAAGGCCCATGGCAGAACGTCGTGAGCGGCGTCGGCAACGGGCATGGCTTCTGGAACCGGGTCTGGAGACGGCTCCGGAGCGCAGGCACCGACGACGAGAGCGGCGAAAGGGAGCAGGCGTAGGTGCAGCGGCGGCACTTGGAGCCTCCGTTCAGAGTGACGACGGGCCTTCAGGGTATGGCCCGCCCTCCCGTCTCGCATCGGGCCGGGCCCCAGAATACGGTGCCTCGCCACTGGGCGCGAGCCGCCGTTTCGGGCTTCACCACCCCAAGCTTCCGGGTCCGCCCTTGAACGGCCCCTTGATGTCCGGGGTGATCCATCCGCCGTAGAAGCCGCCCGGTTGGGGCGTGACCGTCATGCCGCTCACCGTGCAGCTGTCGAGCGGACCGGCGTAGAAGGCGAGGTGATCCTTGATGGCTTCGAAGCGGGGTGTCGGATCCGGGTAGCTCCAGGCGACCCGCTCAGCCACCTGGTTACCCACCCGAAGCGTCCAGTAGCGGGCACCGCCCTTCCACTCGCACCATGACCCTCCGCCGGCGTCCTCCATGAGCTCCATCCGGATGTCTTCCGGAGGGAGGTAATAGGAAGGCGGATGGCTGGTTTCCAGGACCCGATACGCTTGACGCGTGCTGGCCACCAGCTGGTCCGCGAAGCGGATCTGGATGACCTGGTCCGTCGACTCCAGCGCCGGTGGGCGGGGATAGCGCCAGACCGACTCCTCGCCGGGGCCGGTGGGATCGGGACGGATTGGTGCAACCATGGATGTCTCCAGAGTCGAGAGAGGGCATGCGTGCTCTTCCGACCCGTCTACACGTCGGCCCCCGGCCCTACCTCCCCGGCATCGCCACCACGGGGTTCTCCACTGTCCCGATACGCTCGATGGTGCACGCGCTTTGGTCTCCCGGCTGCAGATAGACGGGTGGGGTCCGACCCTCACCCACACCACCCGGGGTGCCGGTGCCGACGAGGTCACCCGGCCCCAGAGTGGACATGTGGGACGCGAAGGAGACCAGGTCGCGGACGGTGTGGACCATGAGATCCGTGCCTGAGTCCTGCATGATCTGACCGTTGAGCCGATACTCGATCCGGAGCGCCTGGGGGTCGCCGACGAACTCGGCGGGGACCACGAACGGCCCGCTCGGCCCGAAGGAGTCGTGGCTCTTGCCCATGAACCAGTCGGAGCCGTACCGGCCGTCCGCGCGTTCCTGCCGGTCCGACACGTCCACCATGGCCATGTAGCCGAAGACGTGGTCCAGAGCCTCCTGGACGGGAACGCGCTTCGCCGTGCGACCGATGACCGCCACGAGCTCGCACTCGAAGTCGATCATGGGCCGGCCGGGTGGAAGGACGATGGGGTCTCCGGTGGCGGAGATGGCCGACTTCAGCTTCGGGAAGAGGTATGGGTTCGGCCGGCGATCTTCAGGGTCCCGGTTCCATATGCCGGGGAGGCCCACGAGCACGCTCTCGTCGATGACGCTGGTGGTGCCCGAAGTGCGGCCCACTGCCGCCATCTCCTCGGCGTGCTCCACATAGTTCCGTGCGGCCATGAGCAGCACGTCGGGATCGTCTAGGGGAGCGAGCGTCTCGAGGCGCTCCAGGGGGAACGCATAGGCCGGGGGGGTACCGCGTGCGGCTGCGGCCAACGCCCCGATGCGCGTGGCCCAGCCCGCGTCCCATTGCTCGATGAGGGCTCGGAGGGTCGGGGGGGCGTCGGACTCCGCTCGGGACAGGTCCACGACCACCGCGTCGTCCACGACCACGCCCACGAAGGCTCGCCGGTCTTCGGCGAACATCCCCAGCTTGTAAGGTGTCGCTTGTTGCGTCGAGACCGGTCGGGCAAGTGGGATCGTCAGCAAGAGCATGATCGTTCCCGCTCGCACTCCGGTCTGGAGCATTCCGCTGTTTCGCACTTGTACCATCCCGCTCGGTTGAGGATTCGGTGGTGAGGCTTGTGGGAGTATAGGTGGCTACCGCCGGGGCGACAGGCAAGCGCTCGGCTCGAGGGCGCGCCGGAGCGAGACGGTCGCCGGCCCCACCGGGGTGTCCGGGCCGGGTCCCGGCCCTCTTGGCTGCCCGGGCGCCTGACGCTAGCCTGAGGCCCCACACACATGACCGAGCTCCCACGCCGTTCCATGAGCGATCCCAAGCCGCGCACCGCCGCGATACGCACCCAGGTTCCGCCCTCGCAGCAGTCCGAGCACGCCGTTCCGATGTTCCTGACGTCGAGCTTCACCTTCGGGAGCGCGGAGGAGATGCGGGCTGCGTTCGCGGACGAGGTGGAGCGAAACATCTACAGCCGGTTCACCAATCCGAACGTGGCCGAGCTCGCAGAGAAGCTCAGGATCATGGAGGGCGGGGAAGCGGGCCACGCCGTCGCGTCCGGGATGTCGGCCGTCTTTGCTACCCTGGCGGCTTTGCTGTCATCCGGTGATCACGTCGTGGCGTGTCGCTCGGTCTTCGGCTCCACCCACACCGTGCTCACGAAGATCCTGCCACGTTTCGGGGTCCGGCACACCTATGTGGACGCCGCCGCGGACGAAGCTGGGTGGGAGGCCGCAGTGACCGACGCCACCCGCATGATCTTCGTGGAGACGCCCACCAATCCGGCTCTGGAGATCCTCGATCTCGAGGTCCTGGGCAGGGTGGCCGCCCGCCATGATCTGATCCTGGTCGTGGACAACTGCTTCGCGACACCGGCCCTGCAACGCCCGCTCGACCTGGGGGCTCACCTGGTCGTCCATTCCGCGACCAAGTTCATCGATGGGCAGGGGCGGGTGCTGGGTGGCGCCGTGGTGGGGCGCCGTGACCTGGTGGACTCGATCTTCGCCTTCTGCAGGTCCACCGGGCCGACGCTCTCGGCGTTCAACGCCTGGGTCCTCTCAAAGAGCCTGGAAACCCTGGCGCTTCGTATGGAGCGGCACTCCGAGAATGCGTTGGCCCTCGCGAAGACGCTTGACGGCGAGAAAGGCGTGGGGCGCGTCCGCTATCCCTTCTTGAGCACACATCCACAGCACGACATCGCTCGACGTCAGATGTCGGCCGGTGGCGGCCTCCTCACGTTCACCGTCGACGGCGGGTTGGAGCAGGGACGCCGGTTCCTGGATGCCGTCCGCATGTGCTCGCTCACCGCCAACCTGGGGGACACACGGACCATCGTCACGCATCCGGCGTCCACGACGCACGCGAAGCTCACCGAAGAAGAGCGCCTCGCAGTGGGCATCACACCTGGACTCATCCGAATCTCGGTGGGGCTGGAAGATCTGGATGACATCGAAGCGGATGTCCTCCAGGCGCTGGCAGCGTCCCGCTAGGAACGGTATCCGATGCCCCTCGTCGCACACTCCAACCTTCCGACCTTTTCGGCACTCGATGCCCAGGGCCACGAGCTTCTGACCCTGGACCGGGCCCGTCACCAGGACATTCGCGAGCTTCACATCGGCTTCTTGAACATGATGCCCGATGCGGCACTCCAGGCCACCGAACGTCAGTTCATTCGGCTCGTGGGGGCCTGCAACCGCATCGCCCAGTTCTACGTGTACCCATTCTCCGTGCCTGGTCTGGAGCGTGGGGATCAGGCCAGGCAGTACATTGAGCGCTATTACAGCCGATTCGAGGACCTGAGGGATGCCGGGCTCGACGCCCTCATCATCACCGGCGCCAACGTGGCGAATCCCGAGGTCCATGTTGAGCCGTTCTGGGATCCTTTGGTCGAGGTGGTGGATTGGGCCCGGGAGCACGTCGCCTCTGTACTGTGTTCTTGCCTCGCGACGCACGCCCTGGTTCGGCATCTCCACGGCATCGAGCGTCAGCCGCTCCCCAAGAAGCGTTGGGGCGTGTACAGCCACCGGGTCCACACCCGTGACCACCCCTTGCTTCGCGAGATCAACACCCGATTCGATGTCCCCCACTCGCGTCACAACGACATCACCCGGAAACAGTTCGAGGCTGCGGGTCTGGCGGTTCTGGTGGAGAGCGAGGAAGGTGGGGTCCACATGGCCGCCAGCGCGGATCAGTTCCGCATCATCTACTTCCAGGGACATCCGGAGTACGACCTGCAGAGCCTGCTGAAGGAGTACAAGCGGGAGGTGCGCCGGTTCGTGGAGGGTGAGCTCCCGGTGCCTCCGCCCTTTCCGGACCACTACTTCCCACCGGAAGCGGAATCGCTCGCCCGGGACTATGTGGAGCGGGCCGCCCGCGCCGCCGAGATGGGGCAGCCCGTCCCGGAGACCCTGGAGCGGGATGTGACACCGTTGTTGGACAACACGTGGGGCGATACGGCGAAGGCCATCGTGAACAACTGGCTTGGGCTGGTCTACCAGCTCACGCACGTGGAACGCCGTGAGCTCTTCATGCCGGGCGTAGATCCGGGGGATCCCTTGGGGATTCTGGCTCGCTAGGGGGCGTGGGCCGCACGCACACGGCTGCGGATATGGCCCAGGCGGCGCTGCGGCCATAGGATCCCGGGGAAGGGCCGGTGCGACGGGCCCCGATATACGACGCCTGACGGAGACGATTCGGTTGCAGCACACGACACAGCTCGGTCGATCGGCTCGTTGGGCCGGCTGTCTACTTGTCCTCACCGCCGGTGTGCTGCTGCACCCGAGCACCGCCGCGGCGCAGAGTTTGGTGGATACCCCACCCGTGGGCTCGGAACGTCCCCGACCGGTGCTCCGCGCGGGCGTGGCGACCGGACCGATCCGGATCGACGGCCGGTTGGATGAATCCTCCTGGCAGGAAGCACCCGTCGGGACGGGCTTCATCCAGGCGGAGCCGGATGAGGGCGAGCTGTCGACGCTGCACACGGAGGTTCGCGTCCTCGTCGATGATCACGCGATCTACGTGTCCGGACGGATGTTCGACCCCGATCCGAGCCAGATCGCGCAGCAGCTCGTGCGCCGGGACGATCGGGGACCCTACTTCGACTGGTTCGGCGTGTACATCGACACCAATCTCGACCGGCGCACCGGCTATGGTTTCCAGGTCAACGCGTCGGGAGTCCAGGTCGACAAATACATGTTCGACGACCACATGGACGACGTCACTTGGGACGCCGTGTGGGCATCGGCGGTGGAGATCGACTCTCTCGGCTGGACCGCCGAGTTCCGCATCCCGCTCAGTCAGATTCGCTATTCGTCCCGAGAGGGTGCTCAGACGTGGGGCGTCAATTTCTCACGCCGCCGCGTGGCCAGTGCGGAGGTCAGCCATTTCGCGAGCTACGTCAGGCAGCGAGCAGAGGAGGAGGGGAACGTCAGTCGATTCGCGACCTTGGAGGGCGTGCGTGTTCCCCGGTCGGTCCGCCGGATCGAGGGGCGTCCCTACGTGCTCTCGAGCCTTCATCGGGGCCCGGCCGACGAAGCGGATCCCTTCTTCGATGGGAGTGAGACCGGGGCGCGGGTAGGTGCCGACTTCCGGTTCGGTCTCGGATCGGCGTTCACCCTCGATGCTACCGTGAACCCGGACTTCGGGCAGGTCGAGGCGGATCCCGCCGAGATCAACCTGACCGCGTTCGAGACGTTCTTCGACGAGCGCCGGCCATTCTTCGTCGAGGACGCCCAGGTCTTCGACTTTGGGCTGTCCGGTGGCCGGAACCAGCTCTTCTACAGCCGCCGGATCGGACGTGCACCGCAGGGTGATGTGGCGTCCGATGGGTCGTATTCCGACGTGGCGGACGCTGCGACGATCCTCGGCGCGGCCAAGCTCACCGGGCGTAGCGAGGGGGGTCTCTCCATGGGGCTGCTCGCGGCCCTGACCGACAAGGAAACGGGCCGTGCCTGGGTCGACGACGGTGTGGTAGAATCCGTCGTGGAACCGCGTACCGTGTACGCTGCGGGTACTGCCCAGCAGGATTTCAACGACGGCGCGTCCCAGGTTGGAGCGATCGCCACCGTCCTGAGGCGAAGCCTGCCCGACGATGGCGGTCTCTCGTTTCTTCCTGACCAGGCCTACACCGCGGGCCTTCGTTTCGACCATCAGTGGGCGAACCGGGGTTGGCGTCTGAGTGGGTTCCTCGCGGGCAGCCACGTTCGGGGCAGTCCGGGGTCCATGGTGGCGGTCCAGACCGCATCGAACCACTACTTCCAGAGGCCCGACGCGACGCGAGCTCAGGTGGATTCGACCGCGACGTCGCTCACCGGGGCCGAGTGGCGTCTCCAACTCGACCGGCAGAACACGGAGCACTGGATCGGTTCCGTGTGGCTCGCGCAGGTGACCAAGGGCTTCGAGATCAACGACATGGGCTTCAGCACGACCCGGGAGCGGCTCGACGGGGGATGGCGATTCGCGTACCGGGAGATTCGGCCGGGTTCGCTCTTCCGGAACTACAACATACAGCTTAGAACGATCGTGAATTTCAGTCACGAGGCTCTTGACGATCCTGGAGCCTGGTCGTCCTGGCGACGCGCCTACACGGGTGGAAACTTCAATCTCGATGCGCGAGGAACGTTACTTTCATTTCACGAGGCCAACCTGAGTCTCACCTGGCAGCCCGATCTGTACAGCCGCTCTGCCACGCGCGGCGGGCCCATCATGGTGGAGCCGGGTCACTATGGGGTCAGCGTGGGGTTCAACTCGGACCGGCGCCAGTCGTGGTCGGGCACCGTGGGGCTGGAATACGCCCGATCGACCCTCGGATCCGGAAGCAGCTTGTCGCTGAACGGCAGCTTGAACGCGCGGCCGACCGAGAGCCTGCTCCTCGACCTTCGGCCCGAACTCAGCTTCCAGACCGACGAGGCGCAGTACGTAGCCGCGACTTCGGTCCTCCCGTACGAGCCGACGTATGGCCGCCGATACATCTTCGGCGACTTGGATCGCACGACGTTGTCGCTCCAGTTTCGCGCGAACTACATCGTCTCGCCGACCCTTTCGCTACAGCTCTACGCGCAGCCGCTACTTTCGTCGGGTGACTACCTGGCGTACAAGCAGCTCGCAGCTTCCGGATCGTTCGACTTCCGCCGCTTCGAGGAGGGGAATCCGGTGCTCGTGGCCGGGTCAGTTCAGTGCGCCGGTGGAAGCATCTGCCGCGACGCCGATGGTCAACAGCACCTGGATCTGAACGGAGATGGGACCACGGACTACGATTTGCGCGACCGCGACTTCAACGTTCGGTCCCTCATCGGCAACGCCGTGCTGCGCTGGGAATATCGTCCCGGGTCGACGGTCTTTCTGGTCTGGCAGCGGCAGCAGGAGCTGGATGCGCGAACCGGGGACTTCGACCTTGCCAGGGACCTCGGGGACATGTGGGGCGCGCCTGCGGACAACCGGTTCATTCTCAAGATCAGCTACTGGCTCGGTGGATGAGCCAGCTCGAGGAAGGACGTTCATGCGTGCACAGCCAGGGGAGAATCGAATGTTGGGAGTGTTGAGGTCCGCGGTGGTCCTGCTTTCCGCAACGGCTGCGATCGCCTGCGCGCCCGAGGCCACGGACTACGGGGCGGTGTTCGACGGCAGGGTGGGTCAATGGATCGATCTCACCCACACGTTCGACGACGAAACGGTCTACTGGCCAACGGACACCGTGGGCTTCGAGCTCGAAGAGCTGGCGTTCGGTCCGACGGATGGCGGCTGGTTCTACTCGTCATACCGTTTCTCCACCGCGGAGCACGGTGGAACCCATCTCGACGCGCCCATCCACTTCCACGAGGAAGGGCTCACGGCGGACGCTATCCCCGTCGACCGGCTGGTGGGACCCGCCGTGGTCGTGGACGTCTCCGAGCGCGCGCATCCCGATTATCTCGTATCCACGGAGGATCTGACGGCCTGGGAGGCGGATCACGGCCCCATCCCCGACGGAGCGATCCTCCTCGTCCGCACGGGGTGGGACGCACGTTGGACTGATCGCGCCGCGTACCTGGGGACGGAGCTGACAGGACCCGACGCGGTCCCCGAGCTTCATTTTCCGGGCCTTTCACCCGAGGCAGCGGCGTGGCTAGTGGAGAATCGGGTGGTCGCCGCCGTCGGGATCGACACGCCGAGCATCGACTACGGTCAGTCCGAGGACTTCCGCTCACACGTGACGCTGTTCGCCGAGAACGTGGCCGGTTTCGAGAACGTGGCCAACCTGGGGGTTCTTCCGCCGTCCGGAAGCTTCGTAGTGGCGCTTCCCATGAAGATCGAAGGGGGAAGTGGAGGACCGCTCAGGATCGTGGCGTTCGTTCCCTAAGAGCTCCCGGAGTCCCGCATGCCTCGTCGTGCCATCAACAGCCCGGACTACCGCGTGCCCATCGCGGGCTTCAGCCAGGTCGTCGAGGCACCGGCATCCGGTCGCCTCCTGTTCGTCTCTGGCCTCACCTCCCGGGACGAGCGCGGGGAGATCGTGGCCGTGGGGGACGTGTCGGGTCAGGCCCGGCAAGTCCTCGAACGGATGAAGGGTGTCCTCCGGGCTGCGGGTGCGGATCTCGACGATGTCGTGCAGATCCGGACGTACGTATGTGACATGACCCACTGGCCGGCGATCGAGAGCGTGTGGCGCGAGTTCTGGTCCGAACCCTGGCCCGCGTCCACCTGTGTGGAG
>JBDHIF010000168.1:0-2476 GCA_039587535.1 Gemmatimonadota bacterium | reverse complement strand
TCCGGTCCACCTGATCGACTTGTTCTGAGGGCACCTGCCCTCGTCTCAAGACTTCGAACGTCCTGCTCACGGAGTGCATCCTCCTGTCGGTCAACCGAAGGAGGCGCCTGGTGAGCAGAGAAAGGGTGGATATGCATCGACTTCAGGAGCTCGTACGGCTCCATCGGATGGGCACGGGGCCGCGGGAGGCGGCCCGGATGCTCAGGATGGGACCGAACACCGAACGGAAGTACCGGCTGGCCTTCGCCGCCGCCGGCTTGATGGCGGGAGATCCCGCCGACCTCCCGCCCATCGAAACTCTCAAGGCGGCCGTGGCCGAACACGCACCGCCGCGCCCCGCCCCCCAGCAGATCTCCTCTCTGGGCCCGTTGTCGGCACAGATCCGCAGCATGAGGGCCGCCGGCGCCGGTCCCCGCGCGATCCACGACCGGCTCCGACTCGATGATCCCGACTTCAAAGCCAGCTACTCCGCGATGAAGCGCTTCTGCCGGCGGTTGGACAAAGAGGAGGGAGTGAAACCCGAGGATGTGGCCATCCCGGTCGAGACGGAGCCCGGAGAGGTCCTGCAGGTGGACTTCGGCTACGTCGGGAAGCTCTACGATCCCGTGGAAGGCCGGCTCCGCAAGGCCTGGGTCTTCGTGGCCGTCCTCGGCTACAGCCGGCACATGTGGGCGGACGTCGTCTTCGATCAGAAGGTCACCACCTGGCTCGACCTCCACGTGCGGGCCTTCCGCGAGCTGGGCGGAGTGGTCAAGACCGTGGTGCCGGACAATCTGAAGGCCGCGGTGATCCGGGCCGCCTTCGGGACGGACGGTCCCGTGGCGCTCAACAAGAGCTACCGGGAGCTGGCCCGGCACTACGGTTTCAAGGTGGACCCCACCCCGCCGAGGAGCCCGGAGAAGAAGGGGAAGGTCGAGGCGGGCGTGAAGTACGTGAAGAGGAACTACTTCCGTCCCCGGGGCGCCATGGACTTCCCGGAGGCGCGAAGCGGCCTGCCGAAGTGGGTCGCCGAGGTCGCGGGGATGCGCGTCCCCGCTCCCGGACCAGTCCTTCGAGCAGGTGGTCTGGAAGGAGGCGAAGGTCCACCGGGACAGCCATGTGCTCTTCGACCGGCGGCTCTACTCCGTGCCCTGGCCGCTGATCGGGCGAAAGGTATCGATCCGGGCCACAGAGCACTCGATCACGGTCTACGCGGACGACGAGAGGGTGGCCACCCACAGCCGCCGCGGCTCGGGCGTGAGGAGCACCACCGACTCGCACCTTCCCGATCATCGCTCGGACTACCGGCATCGAAGCCGGGAGTACTGGGAGCGGCGGGCGGACGAGATCGGCTGTGTGGTCGGTCGCTTCGTCCGTGAGATCTTCGACTCCGACGACGTCCTGACCCAGCTCCGGACCGTCCAGTACGTGGTCCGCCACCTCGAAACCTTCCCGCGATCCCGGGCGCAGGCGGCCTGCGAGAGGGCTCTCCACTTCGGCAACCACACGTACGCCGGGATCAAACGGATCCTCGCAAAGGCGTTGGATCTCGAGCCGCTGCCCGAAAACGGCAAGGATCGCCGGACGCTCGACTCCCCCCGGTTCGCCCGGCGGCCCGAGGAGTATCTGCCGCTGTTTGGAGGTGAAGAATGAGAGCGGCGGACGAGCCCGGGGTGCTGAACACTCTGGAGCTCAGGGCACGGGAAGCGGCGGACGACGATCTGCCGTTCGGCGAGTTCCTCTTCCGCCTGCTCTCCGACGAGGTGGAGCGGAGGGAAGCGAAGCAGTTGGCCCTTCGCCTGAGCCGGGCGAGCTTCGAGCATCAGAAGACGATCGAGGACTTCGACTTCACCTTCAATCGCCAGATCCCCAAGGCGAGGATCATGATCATCGAGCTGGCGACGACGACCTTCGTGGCGAGGCAGGAGAACGTCTGCCTGATCGGCCCGGCCGGTACGGGGAAGAGCCACATCGCGCAGGCGCTCGGCCACCGGGCGTGTCGAGCGGGATACACGGTCCTGTTCACCTCCGCCCACCAGATGCTGAAGGAGCTGAAGGCGGCCCGGGCGGATCACACCTGGGATCGGAGGATCCTGCGTTTCACGTCCCCGGACCTCCTGATCCTCGACGATCTCGGCCTTCGTCCGCTGGATCACGACGAGCCGATGGACCTCTACGAGGTGATCCGGCAGCGGTACGAGCGGGGCTCGATCGCGGTGACGTCGAACCGGGCGATGGAGGAGTGGACGTCGCTCTTCACGGACGCGCTGATGGCCCAGTCGGCGCTGGATCGACTGATGCACCACGCCCATGTGCTCGTGATGGAGGGCAAGTCCTATCGCAATCCGCCAAAGACGAGTCAGAAAGGGAAGGAGGGCTGATGCGAGATCGCGAAACAGCGCCAACTTGACGACCGCCAGGACCGCGAGGCGAACGACCCCGAATCAGCGGTCCGTTTGGCCGACCCCGGTGCGGTCCGAATAGGCGACCCTTGACA
>JBDHIF010000033.1:0-38372 GCA_039587535.1 Gemmatimonadota bacterium | reverse complement strand
GACCTGCACGTCGAGACGGCATCGCCCCATCTCGAGCATCTGCGGCAGGTGCGTATCCCCGAACTCCAGCCGGCCGTGGATCTCGTCGTACTCCTTGTCGAACGTCCCACCGGTCACAAAGAGGCGGATTGGGGGGCTCACCCAGCCTGCTCCGTCACTCGAAGCTCCCGGGAACCGCCTCGTACATCCGCGCTGCCATCGCTTCAGCCGAGACCATCTGGCCCAGGTCGAGCTCGAAGTCGGGCCTGGCTCCGGGCTCGAGCTTCTCCAGGAACTCCCTGGCCTCACGCGGAGAAAGACCAAAACCGCCGAGAGCCTCTGCGTCGAGCGCGGCACCTTCCCGGACACGCACACTGCCATCCACCGCTTCCAGAAGGGCTCCAAGCGCGCGACGCTCGCCGAGGCTGAACGGCTCCCCCCCGAGGTCATAGTCCACCCACGCCTCATAGCTCAGAGGAGCGACCCGCTTGACCACCGCGGCGATGACCTCGGCGAAGACCCGGATCTCGTACTGCGCCCGAGGGTCGACACGGAGCGTGAGGAAGTGGAGGAGATTGTGCAGATCCACCTTCCAATACCACTGCGTGTACATCGACACGGGGAGATCGATTCTCGCGATCTCCCGCGCCACGTCCTCTTCCAGCAGCCAGCCGTAAGTCCCTCCCGCGTCCGAACGCAGCCGTTCCCACCGCTCCACCGCCTCGCGATAGATCTCAGGGGCCGCGCGCTCGTCGCGGCCCTGCTTGTTCGACCGGCTCTGGAGCGCGAAATGGGACATCTCGTTCACCGACGCCGTTCGGTGTCGGATCCATTGCCGTGCCACGAACATCGGCATGGCGCAGTGGAATTTCAGCTCCACCATCTCGGACGGGGTCGTGTGGCGGTGCCGCCGCAGGTACCGGACGAGGCCGCGGGTCTGTGAGACCTTCCGCGTTCCCGCTCCATAGCTGACCCGAGCGGCGCGCTCGACGTCTTCGTCGGAGCCCATGTAGTCCACCAACGAGACGAAGCCGTGGTCCAGAACGGGGAAGTAGCCGCCGATGATTTCCTCGGCGGCAGCGGTGGTCGGGCGTCGGGTTTCCATGGAGCTCAGGTTCGGGGGACGAGGCCGCTCGAATCTCGGTCGCGCCGGCGCTCGATGGAAGGGAGGGGCCTCATCCGGCAACCAACGGGCCGCCGCAGGGTCAGAACGTCTCCGGTCCCAGCCCGAACCAGTAGCTGCGCCGAACCTCGGGATTGAAGAAGCCCAAGCGGAACTTGTTCAGCTCGAACGTCAGGCGGAACATGGGACTCTCTCCCGCCGATCCCACCGGGAAGACGACGTCGGCACGCCAGATATTCCTCGTGCCTGGAGGAAGCCCGATTCGCAGCCCGAAGCCTACGGACCCCTGCCAGCCGGAATCTACCCCGTAGGGGACGTCGCCGGGCAGCATCCGACCGGCCTCACCGAAGACGGTGGCACCCAGATCCATGGTCTTCGAGCTAGGCCATGGAAACGCGATGCGGTCCTCCAGGACGAACAGGACCATCCGCCCACCCGGAAGCTGGTCCTCTGCCAGGGCTCGCACGGCCTCGCGCCCACCCAGGGAGAGCTGGTACGGGGTCTCGGTCTTCCAGCCTCCCCCGAACGAAGCGCGGGCGAACCACGTCTGGCCAGGCAGGTACCTGGACCGGCCGTAGAACACCAGGTCCGCCGAACCGAGCACGTCCCGCCACCCGCCGGCGTCGTACCGCGCCTCCCAAGTGGTCCCTCCGTGGAGAAGGGAGCTCCCCACCGGGGCCGAGAAGCTGACATGCGAACGGGCCACCCAATCCTCGAGCCGCTCCACCCCGGTGGGCGCCAGCATGGGCAGACCCCGCGCCAGGCTCACACCGGCGAAGAGGCCGAGCCCGACCGTCTGGTGGTCCCGCACCCCGTCGAGTCCCACGTAGTCCCTGTAGTGGAATCGCCGGGTCCCCAGGTGGACGCCGAGTCGGGTGGCCGCACCGCCCCGCCACTGACGCAGCATCGACTCGGGAGCCGTGCCTTCGAAAAGAGCACGGTCGTCATAGCCGCTCCCCAGCGTCACCTGCGCCGGATCGTCGAACCGGACCACGTCCCGCACGAGGCTGGCACCCACGATGACGGACGCTCCAGGGTCGCCAAACCGGCGGGCAATCGAGAACTCCGCATTCTCCCTGAAGACCGGAACGAGGAGGCGGGTGAACTGCTCCATGCCCCCCGTGGCGTAACCGAAGAAGTCGGTCCCCCGCCGGTAGCCCTGGCGAACGGCCCAGCTTCCAGCCTCTCCGACGAACGGATATCGAAGGTGCTGATCGAAGAAGTGCCCCGAGCGGGACTTGCCCCATGCGATCCCCGCATCGGATCGGCCGAAGAAGCGCGGCGTGGAAACCCCGAAGGAGTGCGTCCTCGTCTCGCGGCGGTTCAGGTAGGTGAACTCGCCGAAGACTCCGTGCCCGAGGAAGTTCTCCTCCGTGACCTGGAGCTTCTCGACATTGGCGCCCTCATCGTACGTGAATCCCAGATCGACCTTCGTGGACCATTCGTCACGAGTGGTGACCACGACGATATGACCGCCGTTCCCATCCGCCCGGGACGAGACGCTGGCATCCGTGAGAAACCCGTACTGGTCGAGAAGGCGCTCGGACTCCGAGAGCAGGAAGGGGTCGAGACAATCGCCTTCCTCGAACAGAAGCTCCCGCTGGATGAAGGATTCCCGAGTGTTGACGTGGAGCGCGTTGGCGAGCTCGTAGGCAAACCCTACCGCGCGGTAAGGAGCGCCTTCGGGATCGTAGATAGAGCGGCTCTGCACCTCGATGGCCGTGATGTGCCCCATCGTGCACGCGTCGACGTCCGGACCTGCCGCTCGTTCACCATCCGGACGCAAGCCCGGATCCTCCTGGGCGCCGATCGGCGTGGTGGCGAGGAGGATGAGCAGAATCGCCGCCATCCGGGAGAACACCGGCGGGGAGCAGCAAAGACCCGACGCGCTGGTGGACACGCCGGCACGCCCGACCTCATCCGGCGAGGGTTCGGTCGGTCGAGAAGACTCCGTTCGGATGCCGTCGCAGTGCGTCAAGAAATCCTCGAGTGGCGCAGATATCCCAGGGTTCCTACGGGCGCCCTCCATTGAATACCGTTTTTCGCCCTCTCTGTTGCGCCTTCTGGCACCATCACCCCGGAATGCCAGCATTGATTGCCCTGCTCTGTGGCGTCGCGGCCGTGTTCGGCGCCGCGTTCGCCGTTGTCGAGCTGCGTATGCGGTGCCGGTTTCTAGAGAACCGCGCGGAGATCCGTGCCGGGGCAAGCGCGCACCTCAAAGAGGCTCGGCCCGTCCACGCTGCGCAAGAGCCCGTCCGCCCGACTGTTACCATTCAGATTCCGCTCTACAACGAACGGATACCCGCGGAACAGAACGTTCGCGCTGCTACCTACCAGGACTACCCGCGAGACCGGTTCGACATCCAGGTGCTCGACGACTCCACTGACGAGACCAGCGACATCGTAGCGGCGGCCGTGGCGGAGGCTCCTCACCAGCGCAAGGCCCCGTTCCCCGCCAACGGGCGGACGGTCACGCCGGAACGCCGGTAGAAGACGCAATTCGAGAGCATGTTTCCGGCAGACGGGGGACGGAGGAAGGGGGTGAAAGATGGGTGCCCCGCGTCCTTGCCTCCAGGGGCCAGGCGATCCTCTGTGGCGCGCTCACGCACGGCCGGACGCTAGAAGAACGGCCCCGTTGAGGCGGCGGCAGAGATCCTGGCGGAACGTCCAGGCCTTCAGCGCTTGATCCCACGTCATGATGGGTCGCGGCAGCCAGGCGGGCGTCCACCGTGATCAGAAGCTGCTCGTCACCCGCCTCCGGCGAGGGAGCGCAGGCGGACCACCACCGGCTCAGGAGCGGCGGCTCCCCGACCGGCTTCGATGTCCACGACCACGGCCGGCACTTCGGGTCGCAGTCGATGACGACCGAGCCAGTCGGACGCGACGCGAAGCTCGTAGCGTCCCGGCTTGATCCCCATCTCGTAGATCTCACCATCTGAGAACGTTCGGACCGTCCGAACGGCTCCGTCCTCGAGCCGCACGAGCTCGAGCTCGGCGTACGGCACAGGGATCTCCGCGGTTTCGGTCACCTGGATCACGCTGCCTACGAGCTCGCTGGAGGGTGTCAGCGGGATATCGAGGCGCCCGAAGGAAGAGGGAGGAACGACTACTTGTACGCGGTCTCTCACGGGGACGAGGAACGGATCCGCGATCGATGCGGAATCGGCCCAGATATCCACGGGCTCGAACGGCACGAGGTCCCACGCGAGGTGGCGCCCGTCCTCGTCGGTGCGAACGGCTCGGCCACCGATGACGACCCTCACGCCATCCACGCCGGCTTCGTCCGGATCTCGCAGTCCATTGCCGTTGTCATCGACGAAGACATACCCGGAGACACCGCCCCGCTCCAGCCCTGGCCCGTGGCTGAAGCCTACTCCGCGCGTCGCCTCGTTCCAATGCATCGTCCCCTGGGACACCTGAGTGACGCGGGTCGGTGCTCGGTCTCCGGCGGCGAGTTGCGTGAGGCTTCTGACCTGTGCGAGATCGGCGCTGAAGGTCAGCGTCATCTCCGATCCAAATGTCCGCTGCCACCCTCCGCCGACCTCGACCCGGACCCCGGGACCCAACTGGTAGGCGAGTCGGGTACGAAACCGATCCAGCTGCGAGGCCTCGGCGAATTCGATGTCGGCCCTCGCCCACAACCGTCGGTTTCCCGGGAGGGGCAGCATGCCGGTGACCGCGGCGAACTGATAGTCGCGCGTGGATCGCCCGCCGACCTCGTAGCTGTCCACCTCCCGCCGAACGCCGGTCTCGTAGTGGGTCCGGCCCGCCTGAAACGAGGACGATGCTTGCACTCTGGTCCTGGAACCGAAATCGAACGCCTGCTGTGTCACGGAGCCTCTCACGAGCCACCGCGGGCGATGCGCGAGGGGCCGGACGAGGAGGTCCGCCTCGGTCGTCATCCGCCGACTGGCGTCGTGCAGGACCGGAGCCACCGCGGAGGTGGAGAAAGCCGTGTGCGCCAGCCGGGCGCGGACCCGTGGGGACGGCGCGAAGGTCAAGCCGCCACGGAGGAAGCCTTCATGCACACCCTCAGCCGAGACCAGGAGGCTTGGCAGCACGGCGCCGCTCACCCCGAGGTAGGGCTGGGCCAGCCCTCGCAGCGTGTCGCGCTGGAAGGCCTCGACACCCCCGCGGACGGTCCAGGCGTTGGAGATGCCGTAGCGTAGATCGAGATTTCCCGTGGCCTCACAACGAGAGTCACGGCAGGCTCCTCCGCTGAGGCCCCACTCGAACGCGCCCCCTCTCAACCGGTCAGATCCGAGAAGGAGGAGCCGCTCGGTCGTGACCACCTCTCCGTGCGGGCCGAACGCCACGACCTGCAAGGCATTTTCGCCGTAGCGAAGCGGGATGTCCAAGGCGAACGCACCTTGCTCGTCCGCTCGGGTGACATCGACCATGCGGTCCGCTTGCCTAAGCTCGACGTCCCAACCCGGTCCGACTCGACCCGCGAAGGAATCGACCCCGAAGAAGCTCCTCCGCACGAACGGCGCATTGGTGAGGGAAAGGCCACGAATACTCCGGTACCGCGGACCTGAGACGAAGCCGTCGCCCACACGAACCTGGGTGAGCCAGTCGAGATCGCGGAAGACACGCTGGTAGGTCGCGTCCACCTGGTGCCGGCCCTGGCTCGCTGGGCCAAGGCTCCGGGCGGTCACCTGGAGTCCACCCCCGAAGGCTCTCGCACCCGCGCCGACGGCATAGGCAGTCGTCCCCGACATATCGCCCACGTCGGACGAAAGCCGCCAGTCCAGGACGGCACCGCCGAAGGGTCCCTGTTCGAGGTCCACTCGAAAGGGCTCGTACTGGGAGTCCCTCGGCCCTCCCAGCGCGGCCCACCGAGCCTCCCGCTGTAGGCGACGCCCTACGGGTAGCGCGTCGGGATCCCGAACCGTGGCCGTGAGCTGCGCCCAGTCGACGCGCATTCGCAGTCCCAGGGCGGTCTCGAGGACCTCTGTGGCGGCGAACACCTCCTGATTCGTCCATGCCAGCGAAGCGGGCGGCAGATCCAGGGACGCGCCGTCCAACGTGGCGAGCCCTCCGGCCGCGTCGATGACCAGGGCGCGCTGGCCAGGGTAGGTCACGGCCCGGATCTGCCCGTCCTGAAGCATCGTGTAATCGATCTCCGCGAGATCGAAGAACGATCCGAGGGATACCATGATGCTCGATCCATCGGTGAGTGCGATCACCGTCCGCGCGGCGAGGCGTCCCACGCGGAGCTCCACCAGCGTCTCTTCGAGGGTCGCGGGATCGACCGCTGCCCCTGGAGCCGCCTGAGCCCGCACTGTGACGGGTGAGGCCAGCAGGGCGGCGGCGAGCGCGAAGCCACCCGACACACCGCGCCAGCCGGTGTTCACGGCTTCACGACCTCCACGGCGACCTCCACCGGGTCGGAGACCAGGCGGTCCTCGGGCGGGATGTCGTCCCGCTCGGTGGTGAGACGGATCACGAGCTGATAGGTACCTGGCGGGATATCGGGCACCTCATAGGCATAGCGGCGCGCGTAGGCCCGGTAGACCGCCACCTGCTCTTCCCAGGAGGCCACCTCCACGCCGTCCGAAGTGGCCAGGGCCAGGCGCATCGTACCGATGTAGGCGCCCTCTCCCAGGCGGGCGAGCCCCGGTCGGACTACCAAAGAGTCTCCGCGGAACTCAGCGTCGAGCTCATCCACGCCCACCGAGGTGGTGACTGCCCCCTGCCGGTAGGTGACGGAGATGATCGTCCTGACCTGCATGTTCAGACCGACGCTCACGCTGGCCGAGTCCCCGCCTTCCACGGGGATCCGTTGTCCGCGGCTGGTGAGCACGAGGCGGGTCCAGTACTCGCCATCCGGAGTACCGACCGGCGGTCGCGCGAGCAGGCGCACCACCCGCCGCTCCCCGGGCGGCACCACGACCCGGCGTGGAAGCGCCCGGATCCAATCCGCGGCTGAGCGCGGGTCATCCCCGGCGGAATCCACGTGGAGATAGAGGCGCCCGTCTTCATCCGTCGTCGGATACCCGAAGAGGGTCCCGACAGTCACCTCTTCCGGGACGTTCGACGGGTTGTACAATGTCACCACGGAGGCCGGCTCGCCGTCGGTGATGTAGACGGCAGTCGGCGCCACCACGATGGCGAAGGCCTCGGCCATCCAAAGGACCACAGTCAGCGCGACGCCCATGAGAAGGCCTCGCCGGAGCGTGCGCCCGCCCATCAGTTCCCCAGGTAGGAAAGCGTCACGGTGATCGTGCCGGCGTAGCCTCCTGACGGAAGCTGAGAGGGCGGCATGGCAATGCCACCCAGGTATACCATTCCTCGACCGTTTCTCGGAAGGGTGAGGACCTCCGAGGCGTAGGGGTCGAACGCGATCTGCGCGCCGATGTCCCTCGTCGGCGAATACCCCGCCGATCCCGGCGGGAAAGAAACGGGCACGCCGGCCCCGTCGGGACCGTCGAGCTGCACTGGCAGCAGAAAGGAGACGAGCACGTCAGTCCGTCCTCCGCCGCGGATGTCGAGGATGCCGGCGTTGAGCGGGTCGCTCGGAGCGACCACCTGTGGCACCCCAGGCAGCAGCGTGCCGAAGGAAAGCCCCTGCTGCACCTGCACCCGTAACGGCCTGCCCCCGCCCGGGGGCCTTTGCCCCGGTGGGCCCTGAGCCTCCGCCACCGTCGGCGCAAAGGCGAGGAACGCGCTGAGGACGAGGGTCGTGACGCGTGGAGTCATGTCTCGGGTAAGCAAGCCGAGGCCGGAGCCCCGAGCCGTCAGCGGCCGGGGCGCCGGCCTCATGGACCGTGCGCATTTAAGGTACCGCTCCGGGCACGACCGGGTCAGGTCGTGGGATAGGTCACGGTCAGAGTCACCGTTGCGTTGTAGGTGCCCGCAGCCTGGTTGATGGCAGGCGTCACCGTGCCGCCGAGGAACACGTCAATGTTCGTCGTCGTGCCGAGGTTGACCGTCGGGTCACTGGTCGGATCGATCGAGGCGTCGGGCGCATCGTCCCCCCACCCGGCCGTGAAGGACACGGGAATCGGGTCACCGCCACCCGTGAGGTCCGAAGGCAGAGTGAAGTCGAGGATGACGTCCTCGCTCGTGGCGCCCGTCACCGTGAACTGACCACCGTCGGCAGGGGCCACCGTCATCGGAACGCCTGGCAGAACGTCGCCGAAATCCAGGTCGGACACGAACGAGACGTCGATGGGGGCCAGCACCTGGGCGGTGGCCGTCAGGTCCGCAGTGTTGCTCTGGGCGGCCGTGCCTCCGGGGAGCGCCACGAAGGCGGCGAGGGCCACGGCTAGGAAGGTCGAGTTGCGCATCGGTTGATTCCCCTGTCCAATGAGATGTCGAGCGGGTGCGTCCCGCCAGGTCGCCCCGAGCAACCCGCCCGAGCACGATGACTCTGTTCCCGCCGACCCATCAGCCGAGTCGGCGGAGCATCAAGGAGGCAACGCCGGTGCCAAGACCGCATCAGACCAGGTCAGCGTCAGAAGACATGTCACTCACACGACCACGCAGAGCCGAGCGATTCCGGCCGACTCACTGTGTCATCGTTGGACCCGCCAGGCGTTGCCAAGACACCCCTGTGGGAGGGCCTAAACCGTTATCTACCAACGCTGTAGATGCCTCCGCCCATATCGACGTGACCTGTGCTCTCGAGGGCCATGCCCACCCCCGCCCGCGGAGCCTCCCATGACGGCACACATCGAGGGGACGGCGTTCCGCACCGTGTTAGCAGTCGCCGCTCTGACAGTCTTTCATTCTGCAAGACCGTTGGCGGTTTCCGCGCAGGGGCGGGCCACGATCTCTGTTTCCGCCACCGTCGTGCGCCCCGACGCGGCATGGACAGGGCACGAGCTCACGCGGGCGGTGCTCCGCGCCACCGCCGCAGCGACCGGCGGGGCGATGGCGGACGACACGAGCGTCCGGGCCTCAGGGGCAGAGGTGGTCTCGGGCGGATCGGTCGCTCGCGCCGAGCGGAACGGGACGGTGGTCTGGGTGCAGCCCTCGCGGGCCGACGACCGGACGACCCGCGTCATGGTGGCCCACCTCGGTAGCTGACGCGGATCACCCGCGCTTCGGGGCGACGGCTCCACCGCGCTAGGTTTGTCGGTATCCCATCACCCTCGACTCCCGGCGCCATGAACGTCCTCGTCCTCAACGCGGGCTCCTCCACGCTCAAGTTCGAGCTCGTCCTCACCGACCGCGAGCGGATGGCGTCCGATGAGGACCGCAAGCTCGCGCTCGGAACCATCGAACGAATCGGCGGAGAGGCCGTGCTCCATCTAACAGACGCGGACGGATCGAGGTCCATCGAGACGGCCAGGCTCCGGGACCTTCCGGCGGCGGTCGACTGGATCCTGCGTTGGCTGGCCTCGGATCGATCGGGCGTGCCCGTCTCCGCAGTATCGGACATCGGGGCGGTAGGGCATCGGGTGGTCCACGGAGGGGAGCGCTTTAGGAGCTCGGTTCTGGTGGACGACCAGGTCCTCGCCACCCTGGAGGACCTCATTCCCCTGGCACCGCTGCATAACCCCTACAATCTCCAGGGCATCCGCGCGGTCCGCTCCGTCCTGGGCACCGGCGTTCCCCAGGTCGCGGTCTTCGACACGGCGTTCCACGCCTCATTGCCCGAGCACGCGTACCTGTACGCCATCCCCTACTCGCTGTACCGCCGTCACAAGCTGCGCCGGTACGGATTCCACGGCACCTCCCACCGCTACGTGGCGTGGCGCTATCGCACCCTTCTGGGCATCAAGAAGGATCAGGTGCGGATCGTCACGCTCCACTTGGGAAATGGCTGCTCGGTCTGCGCCATCGACGGAGGCGTCTCGGTGGACACGTCGATGGGCTACACGCCATTGGAGGGCCTCGTCATGGGGACCCGCTCAGGCGACGTGGACCCGGCCCTCCTCGACATCATCGCGGCGAAGGAGGGTATGAGCCCGTCGGAGGTCGAGCGCCTCCTCTACCGGCAGTCAGGCCTCCTCGGGATCTCCGGACTGACCCATGACATGCGCGATCTCCTGGCCGAGATCGATGAGCACGATGACCGACGTGCCCGCCTAGCCGTGGACGTCTTCTGCTATCGGGCCCGGAAGTACGTCGGGGCCTATATCGCCGCCATGGGCGGCGCAGACGCCGTGGTCTTCACGGGTGGCATCGGCGCCAACGCGCCACGCATCCGGAGCGCCATCAGCGAGGGCCTCGAGTGGATGGGGCTCGACCTGGATAAGGAGGCCAACGAACGAGCCGTGGACGGGCAAAGCAGGCGCATCACCCGGGACGACGCTCGCCTGGCGGCATGGGCGATCCCCACCGATGAGGAGCTCCTCATCGCACGAGACACATGCCGCTTGGTGAGCCGGGGCACAGCCCGGAGCTGAGCTGGATCCCCGGCACGCCGCCGCCGGGCCAGCCCGCCAGGTGACCGCTCCGTTCGGCTCAGAACCGGATCTGAAAGTTCACGACGAGGCGGGACGGCATGACGCTGTCGCGGAGCGGGAAGATCCTGTTCACCAGATCCTGGCCCGTTGGGATCGGTACCGGTCGGTGATCCGGCCGTTCGCTTCCGCTTCCTCGGCGAGCAAGGGAGCCAGTGTCCGGCGGACCCTTCCGGCTCCCAATCACTATACAGAGGACAGATACGTGCCTTACCGGTCGCAGTCCCCGCGAGCCCAACGAGGGCCCGCTCCAACACTCGAGTGATTCGCTCGCCGCCGATGCTCCTCAGGCGTAGTATGAGGCCATGAAGATCAGATCCATACCGATGATGCGGTCGCGGCTTCGCGTCCTGGCGCTCGCGGCGAGCCTCGCGGCAGCCTCGGCGTGTAGCAGCCTCGCCGGCAGCGCGCGCAACCCGTTCGACGGAAGTCTCGAGCAACAGCAGGAGGATCGGCTCCGGATCCAAATCCAGAACATGAACTTCAACGACATCACGATCTACGCGGTGTCATCCTCACAAAGAGTCCGTCTGGGCAATGTCACCGGTAAGACGGACCAGAACTTCCGACTCGAGTGGAACTTCGCCAACCCGATCTCGTTCGAGATCGACGTCCTAGGAGGACGCGGATGCCAGACGAGCCCGTTGCCCGTAGAGCCGGGCGCCCGTGTGTGGGTCCAGGTACCCAACGAAGTGGGGGTCTCGGGATGCCGGGCTGGACGCGCGTAGCCGCGGTCGCCACGCTCGGGCTTTCCCTCGGGCTGGGCGCTTGCGCGGGATCCGGCCCGAACGTCAGCGCGGACCCGTTCTCGGCCGCCACCGAAGGGCCCCAGACCATCAGCATCCACGTCACCAACCTGAACTTCCAGGACGCCCGGCTCTGGGCCGTGAGCACCGCGGGCCGGCAGCGAATCGGTGTGGTCGGCGGCAAGGCCAATGCCGTATACCGTATCTCATGGGAGTTCGCCCGCCCCCTGCGATTCGAGATCGACCTGCTGGCCGGTCCGTCCTGTACCACCGATGCTCTTATGGTCGACCCGGGTGACGAGCTCCAGCTCCAGATCGAGATGGATCTGGCTCGCATGCGGTACTGCCGCTGAGCCCTACTGGGGCCTGAGTCGGCCCCGCCTCGGGGATCATCCGGCTTCAGATTCGTACAGCAGGTGCGGCTCGACCTGAACCCGGAAATCCGCGATCTCCCGGTCCACCCCTTCGAGAATCTCGTCGGGCCCCGCACCGTCGTCGATGCCGAGGCGAAGTCCATCGTGGCCCCACAGCAGGTCGATCGGTGGGATCACCTCCTCGTATTCGTAGGGGGGCGCACGCCAAGCGAAGGCGTTCGGCGCCAACGCCTTCACGGCGACGAGGATCTCCAGGGCCGCTCGCACGGGACGGAAGGCCTCTGAGTCGGTAACGTGCAGCTGGCCGCCGCCACACAGGGCCCCGGCGTGCTTCTGGAACGTGGGCTCGAAGTAGCAGGGGCGGAGCCTCACCCCCGGTCCGAGCCGGCCCTCGAGCCGCTCGATTAGCGCCTCGGGGTCGAGCCACGGCGCACCGAACAGCTCGAACGGCCTTGTGGTACCCCGCCCTTCGGAGAGGTTCGTGCCTTCGAGCAGCACCATGCCGGGGTAGACCTCACAGGACTCCGGGGTCGGCAGATTCGGGCTAGGGAGCACCCACGGGAGTCCAGTGTCCCGCCACCGCATGCCTCGACGGAGCCCGTCGCACGGGACCACATCCAGATCGCACCCGATACCCCGCTCGACGTTCACCCAACGGGCAAGCTCCCCCGCCGTCAGGCCGTGCCGAAGCGGCACCGGGTGAAGCCCGACGAAGGACGCGAAGTCAGGGCGGAGGAGCGGGCCCTCCCGCACCTCGCACGCCACCGGATTGGGGCGATCCAAGACCACGAACGGGACTCCTGCCTCGGCGCACGCCTCCATGGCCAGAGTCATGGTCCAGACGAAGGTGTATACCCGCACCCCCACGTCCTGGAGGTCGAACACGAGGACGTCCAGCCCATCCAGCATCTCGGGCGTGGGCTTGCGAACCTCCCCATAGAGCGAGTGGACCGGGAGTCCGGTCATCGGGTCCCTGTAGAACGCCGACTCCACCATGTTGTCCTGCTTCTCGCCCCTGGCGCCGTGCTGGGGTCCAAAGAGCGCCACGAGATCGAAGCCCGCTGCTTCCAGCGCATCCACCGAATGACGCAGGTCGGGAAGTACCGAAGCAGGGTGCGCGACCAAGCCGATGCGGGCGCGCTTGAGGTGCCCGCGCTCCCCGTGCACCAGACGGGCGACCCCCGGGACCACACGCGGCTCGCTCAGGGCTCCCAGCGCAGGTCCAAGAGGTGGGCTCGGTGGTCTTCGGGAATCCGGAGCGTATCGGCTTCCAGCTCCCTCGCGTCGTGGACGAGGCTCGGATAGAGGAGCGTGCCATCGGGAATCCCGCAGATGCGGTAGCGGCCTCGCTCATCGGTGACCGTGGCCAGGCCCCTCCGGTTGGCGTCCATGGCAATCGGATCCTCTTGGTCGAACCAGAAGCGCTCCCATGCCACCCGGACGGTGACGCTGGCCAGGGGACGGCCGGTATCGTCATCGACGACACGTCCGGCGAGCATCGCGGTCTCCTCCGGCAGGCCTTCACGCCGGCACGCGTCGAAGGCCAGCTCAGACACGGACGGCACGCGATAGTAGAGCGTCGACACCTCTCCGCGGGTGGCTTCCTGCTCCACAGTCGGGGCTTCCAACCCCAACGCCTCCAACTCGGGGGGCACCACCCGGAGCGTGTACACACCGTCGGTCAGGTTGTCGATGCGGAAGCGACCCTCGGGGTCGGTGAACACCATCTGGCTGGACGCGGTGACGCCGACCCGCACGCCCCGTCGCGGAAACACGCCGAGGCTGTCCTGCACGAAGCCTTCTATGACGGCCGTCTCGCCACGCATGAAGGCGTCGCCGCCCGCGTTCCGCACCTCGACCACCCTGCCCCCGGTCTGGCGGAATCCGTCGATACGGGTCCGGAAATTCCCGGTGAATCCAGGCTCACGCACCAGGAGCGGTACCCGGATCCACCACTCGGGCACGATCCACGTCCCGTCGGGCATACGCTGGAATTCGACGAGCCCACCGACCAGATCGTTCCGGAGGTCGGGATCCATGTTCACGTATCGGTACTCCAGCCACTTCAGCTCGGCGGTGCTCGGGTCCACCCAGAGCACGCCCTGAACATCGATGAGGCGCCGGTCGCGAGACGGCACTGGCTCGAACCCGACACCCAGCAGCCCGTCGGCCTCGTCGTCCCCTTCTTCCAGGCGAAGGCAATGTGTGTCCAGGAATGCGTCGGACACGAGCACCTCGGCATCCGGAGCGTAGTACATGCTCTCGCCACCTTGCTCTTGCACGTATCCCCCTGCCGCGAGCCGTTCCGCCGGCAAGCTGGAGAAGGGCGTCTCTAAGAAGGAGTCTCGTGAGGAGCGTTCTTCACGAAGCACGACACGTCCCTCCCGATCCAGGTCCCGCTCATACATCTCCGTCTGGTACCGATAGACGTCCGAGCGCCCCGTGAGAGACGCGGCCTCGAGGGCTTTCCGAACCTCGTCCCAGACGCGCGCAAGCTCGAGCCCCTCTTCGGGTCGCACCCTGCACCGCTCTTCCCCACGGACCTCGATGCCCTCCAGGGCGATGGCGCTGGAGGGCAACTGCACGTCGATCCGTACAGGTACCTCCCCTGCCACGGTGAAGGGCGCGCTGAAGGTCGTCTCGCGGCCGATCATCTCCACGCGTACCCGATAGTCACCTTCTGCGAGGCCGAGGAACATGGCTCTCCCGATCCCATCGGTGAGGACGTCCCGCACGGGGGTGTCACCGGCATCCAACAGGCGAACGAGGGCTCCGGTCACGGGCGCGCCACTCTCGGCGTCGAGCACCCGGGAGAGCACTGTTTGAGCCTCCAGGGGCGCGGCGCTGAGGGCCAGAGCACTCAGAACCCATCCCGCGAAGACCCTGGTCATGTTCACGATTCTCCCGTCCCTGTGCTGAACTGACCCAAGAGTTCCGCGCACGAGCCTTCGCCGGAGCGGACGGCCAGGGTCAGGAGGCGAAGCGGGCTGAAGCTGGCCGGCTCCACCCGCTCGAAGAGGCCGCCCCCCGCCACTCGGAACAGGCCCTCCTCGGAGGGCCACCGCACGAGCGCCTGGTGCGCGGCGCGCACGAAGTCACGGTGCGCGTCACCGGACCCGAACACAACCCGGTTCAAGTTCATGCAGGGCGCCAAGGTCGACATCACGGCGAAGCTCTCCCAGGCCAGACCCCGCACAGCCGACGGGTCGAGCACCAGCCCGGGCAGCATGCGCACCATCGCCTCCGGACTCTCCGGAATCGGGGCGTGCATCCGACGAGCGGCGCGCTCCCCGGCGGCGCGGGCGCCCGCCAGCTCCTGTGCACGTCCGACCTGACCCGTGGCTTCGAACAGACGCTCGAGCCCGATGCCACCCTCCCTGATCATGGCCTGGCCAAGAAGGTTGTCCCGAAGGGTCGGCCCCTGATCCGACAGAAGGAATCCCACCGAGATGACCTCCCGAAGGAGGATCTCGGCCGTCTCAGGACGTCCCTGGAGAAGCTCGTGCGCAGCCGTGGCCACCATCGCTCGGGCGCCCCGTCGAACCCCGTGGAGTGCGGGCGCCGGAAGTCCGACCCGTACGGGACGCTCCTGGAACGACGGGTCCCAGCGACCGGACGCAGCGTCTAGGCGGATCGCCCGGGCCAACCTGGAAAAATCCACCCTCGCGGAGTGGTCCGCCACGCCGGAGAGATAGGTGGTCAGCTCGGCCGGAGCGCCATCCCGCACCAATCCGAAGATCGTGTCGTGCCACAAGTGAGGCGGCACACCGGCGAGCATTCCCGCACCGCCTCCTGGGGGCCAGTCTTCCGCGATGCGGACCGGAGGCTCCAACTCGGTCTCCGGGACAGGGCCTGCCTCCCCGACGTACGCCAGCGTTTGAAGCAACCTTCCCGCCTCGCCCGGCGTGATCGCGGGGTCGGGCGACACACGATGCACGCGGTAGACCTCCAGCTCAGCGGCGCGGCGCTGGATGCCCTCGTATCGTGGAAACGACACCTTGGCCACGACAGGACCCACCGCGGAGACTGGAAGGAGAGAGAGCACCGGCACCACCGCCACGAGCGCCGTTACGGTAAGGGCGGCGGCCATCCCGCGAAGTCGGCGCGTCCATCGCTCTCCCCCGCCCCGGGCGGGTGTGAGGCCCGCCTGAGCCTGCCACGCCTCGATGCGTTGGGGATCCAGGTCGTCCTCCCATGCCTGGCCGTGCCACGCCCTGCGCGCCCGTCGGACACGTACCTCGTCGGTGAAGGCGAGCACGACACCGGTGAGATAAGCAGCCCCCGCGGGCAAGGTGACGAGATACCGCAGCGTGACAGGCTCAATCCATCCGCGGGCCGCGACGAGGAGGCCCACAGCCAGGGAGACCGTGAGCCACACCCCCGCGCCGGTCAGGAGCCCGGCCGCCACCAGACGGACGACCACCTGAAGGTCCCGATCCGGGCGCTCGACCTCCGAGAAGTGCCGCGCCCCACGGAGCAGGAACCCCATGTCCCGTCGGAGGTCACCGACCACACAAAGCACCGTTCGCAGCGCGTACCCGCGGTCGACGGCAAGCATGGACCGACGTGCCATACGGGCCAACCGCCCGAACAGGTCCACGGTGAAGGCCAGACCCACGCCCCCTACCAGCACACCCACCCACCAGGCGTCCGCCATCGGGCCCAGCGACGACAGGTCCCACCGCGTAGTGACCGAGAGGACCATGGGCAGCACCAGCAGCGCCCCCGCCAGCGCGCCACTCCGAGCCGTGCGCCAGAGGTCTCCTTGCATGCGCTCGAGGCCCGGAGGAGGCCACTTCAAGCCCTCCTGCACCCCCTGCGCTCCCTCCGGCTTCACCACCGCTCCACTCTCCCCTGGGTCGTGAAGAACAGGATCCGCTCCTTCACCGGATCCCCCGTGAGCGAACCCCACGCGTCGGCATAGAGATCCACCTGCCGCCGATACCCCGCCAGCCGTTTCTCGAAGAGGGGGTCCGTCCCGAGGTCCGTCTTGTAATCCACGACCACCCACCCGTCGGGTTCCTGGAAGACCAAATCGATCACCCCTTCCAGCACACGCGATCCAAGGACTTCCGAAGCGGCTTCGGAGGGTGCCTCGAGCGCCTCCTCGCCGGCTACCCCTTCGGAGGCGCTCATCTCGTGGTCTGAAGGCACTGCCGGGGCGGAGCCTCCGAACAGATCCAGCTGCCGCGGGCCTCCAACGGCTGGAGAGGGCGTGCCCCCGGTGTTCTCCCTGTCCGCTCGCAGGGCCTTGGCCCCCTCGCGCAATGCAATGGGGATCTCGGTGAGGCGGCGCGAGGCGTCGGCGGCTCGACTCCAGACCTCCGAGCCTCTTACCCGCTCGACCAGAGTCAGGAGCTCCTGGAGCTCGATGGGCTCGCCATGGTCGTCCACCGGCCGTCCGTGCTCCACGAGCAGGTCACGACATGCATCCCGAAGCTCGACCCCGCCATGTTCTTCGGCCGCGAAGGCCAATGCACCGTGGACCACGCTCCCCCACGAGAAGCCTCGGAACCGGCTGGAGGAGGCGCCACCCGCGTGGACGGGCGACCCGGGATCCTCACCACGACTGGAGCTCTGGTCAGGCCCCGACTCCTTGGCGGCAGCGGTGACGGACACGAAGGAGAAGCCCGGCGCTCGAGCGTCCAGGAGGCGTGTCCGGGCATGCAACACCTCCCGCGCCACATCCGGTACCGAGGATTCGTCCAGAGCGCCAGGGCTCGGCGGGGTCCGTCGATCCAATTCCACCCGCTCGGCACCCTCCTCGAGCCACGGGTCCAACGCCTGCCATGGGGACTTCTCCGGCTTGTCCGCTCGGCGCGCCACCCACAGCTCCTCCCGTGCTCTGGTGACCGCCACGTACAGCAGGCGGATGTCTTCGGCCGCTTCGAACTTTCGCTCCGCCTCCTCCCACTTCCGCCACTCCGACGGTTGAGCAAGGGTCGTGGACCCACGCCGGCCCCGCCTTGGCTCGATCACCTTCAAGTACCCTCGGCCGGCACCCAGGTCGTCCCGGCGGACGTGCTGCGTCGGCCTTCGGCTCTTCTCGCCGCTCGGATCCGCCAACACCACGACCTCAGCCTCGAGTCCCTTGGCTTGATGGAGGTTCATGACGCGGACGGCGTCCGGACGACCCGGCTCCAGCGGCGCCTCCGCCTCACTCAGCGCCAGGGCGGCATCCAATGCATCGAGCACCCCTGGAAGCGATGCCTCGCCGGCGAGCGTTGTCGAGCGGACCGTGTCCAGAACGAACACCAGAGCTCCGGCGCGGAGGGATCCCAGGTCTCCGGCCGCGGCGAAGGGTAGGAGCCCGACCTCACCTACGAGCCGTGACACGAATACGTCGGCAGCCTCCGCATTGGAAGCACGCCACCAGATGTTGAGGCGGCGCAATCCCTCCAGAACCTCAGGGTCTCCTTCCTTGCCCGGCCGCATGGCATCGAAGGAGCCTCCCGACAGCCGGTGCTCGAGGAGCTGCTCATAGTCCAAACCGAAGAAGAGGCCCACCAGCGCGGACACGACCTTCACCGGGTTGGTGGGATCGATCATGCACTCCAGCAGGACCCTCAGCTCACTGAGCTCTTCCTCCACGCCGACGCCGGCCCCGGTGATCTGCACGGGTAGCCCCCACGCCTCCAACGCTCGCGCGTAAGCCTCGATGGAACGCCGCTGCCGCGTGAGGATGAGAAAGGAGCCGGCCCGCCTCGGGCCCTCGTCCACCCGTTGACGGATCCAGCTGGCCAACCGAGCGGCGTCGTCCTCCGCAATCGCATCCCGGCTCCCGGAGTCCGGCTCCACGTCGTATGTGAAGATACCGCCCGAGAATTGACCCTCCTCGACGGGACGGGTGTTCAAGGGCTCGAAGGAAGCCTGTTCTGCCGTCGCATCGTCCGGGAAGTAGTCATTCCCGGCGAAGAGCTCGTTCACCAATCGCCCGACCGGTGGTCGGGAACGGAAGTTGGTGGTGAGCTCGAGGACGTCCCCGAAGACCCGAAACCGGTCCTTCACCTGCTGGTAGAGCTGGATGTCCGCCCGCCTGAATCGGTAGATGCTCTGCTTGGGATCTCCAACGACGAAGAGCGCACCTGACCGCGGTACCATGTCCCGCCAATCCGACGTACCGCTCGAGTCGGGGTCGGAAGCCAGCAGCAGCATGATCTCAGCCTGCAACGGGTCGGTATCCTGGAACTCGTCCACGAGCAGGCGGCGGTATCGCGCGCCGAGCTCACGCCTGGCGTCCGGTCGCTCGCGCAGGAGCTCCGCGGTGAGAACGAGAAGATCCTGGAAATCGAGTCGCCCCGCCCTCCTGCGGTACGCCCAGAAATCCTCGGCGGCCCGCTTGGCCAACCGGATCACGAGAGCATAGCGGTGCTCGTACCAACCGCTCAGGAGGCGGTTCGCTTCGGTGTCTCCGACGGCGAAGTCGTTGACCTCTTCACAGAAGGCTTTCGCCAGCGCGTTGTCCTTCCAACGCTTCTGGGTGATACGGTGCCGGGTGGGCCCGTCCCTGCAAATCAGAGCAAGCGCCTCGAAGAACCCGGGTGCGCTCTTCCAACCTGTGATCTCGCGTGTGAACCGGAGGCTGCGAATCTTCTTCTGCAATCCGTCCCAGTCGGGATGGGGCACGGCTTCCGGCATGAGCTCCCATCCACGCTCCACCAGGCGCTCCAACTCTTTTCGCACCCGACTGATGGCAGCTTCCGAGGGAGGGCGAACATGATCCGCAGGAAAGTCCACGTCGGGATTCTCCACCAGCACGTCGTAGAGGTGGTGAAGCGACGACGGACTGAGGCCCGTGGCGGCCAGCTCCTCGAGTACCGGATCCTCCTCCCGCACCAGCCGTTCCAGGTACCCTTCCCAGAACTGTCGCCGGAGCCTGAGCCGCTCGTCGGCAGCCAACTCCTCGAACCCGGGGTCGAGACCGACGTCCAGAGGGCGTTCCCGGAGGAGCCGGGCGCAGAACGCGTGAATCGTCCCCACAAACGCCTGGTCCACTTCCCCGAGCGCCAGGGCGAGACGCCCCCGTTCCTCTTCCTGAAGAGCCTCTATGGATTCCTGCGGAGCCTCTCCCGGGCCCCGGCGGACACGCAGCTCGAGCTCTGCCTGGAATCGCTCCCTCAGCTCCGCGGCGGCCTTGCGCGTGAAGGTGACGGCAGCGATCTCACTCACCTGGGCCCGCCCCGAGGCGAGGAGCGAGACCATCCGTTTCACGAGCTCAGTCGTCTTCCCGGAGCCGGCGCCCGCCTCGACCAGGAGATTGGCGTCGAGATCCTCGCTGATCCGGCGTCTGGCCGGGCTGTCGAGAACGGGCTCGGGAGCGTGCGGTGAATCGGTCACGTTGGCAATCTGGTCCGGGCACCCCGTCGGGGGAAGGCACCGACGGCCCGGACGAAGGCGGGAGCACGGTGTTGGGACCCATAACCCTCGAAGCCATGCGAGAGGCGCACGCTCGCATCGCCTCCGTCGTGCGACGCACTCCGCTCCTGCCTCTGCCTCCAGAGCCGGGGGAGCCAGCCGTATATCTGAAGCTCGAGTCGCTTCAGCCCATCGGGTCGTTCAAGCTGCGGGGTGCCGCAAACGCCTTGGCGCTCGCCAGCGACGAGGCCCTCGGGCACGGGGTGTACACGGGAAGTGCGGGCAACATGGCTCAGGGCGTGGCGTGGGCAGCCCGCAGCCGTGGCGTGCCGTGCCGGGTGGTGGTCCCCGATTCCGCCCCATCCGCGAAGCTCCGCGCCATTGAGCGGCTCGGCGCAGAGGTCGTGCCGGTGCCGTACGAGACGTGGTGGGCCGTGCTGGAACGCCATGGGCACCCTGGGGAGCGCGGACACTTCATCCATCCGGTAGCGGACCCCGATGTCATCGCAGGAAACGGGACCGTAGGCCTGGAGCTCCTTGCTGACCTACCGGACATTCAGGCGGTGCTCGTCCCCTTCGGTGGAGGGGGACTGGCCAGCGGGGTCGCTTCGGCGGTGAAGGCGCTCCGCCCCGGCGTGCGCGTGTTCGCCGTGGAGGTGGAGACCGCCGCACCATTCCGAGCCTCCCTCGACGCCGGCCGGCCCATGAGCGTTCAAAGACGGCCATCCTTCGTGGACGGCATCGGCGGATCGAGCGTGCTGGAGGCCATGTGGCCCCTGGCATCCAGCCTTCTCGACGGATCCATCGTCGTCACGCTGGAGCAGGTCAAGCAGGCGTTACGTAGGCTGGTTCGGGACGCGCGCGTAGTGGCGGAGGGCGCCGGCGCGGCGGCCCTTGCCGCGGCACTCACCGGGGAGGCCGGGCGGGGACCGGTCGCCGCGGTGATCTCCGGCGGGAACATCGACCCGGACGTCCTCGCGGACATCCTGTCGGACCCGCGAGCGCCTGGCGAGAGGAGCTAGCTCTCGAACTCCCGGACCGCCTTCAGATGACGGAGGGCTGGGTCGGATCCCTCTGATAGCCGCTCCTTCGACCATTCGGCGAAGGGCGTCGTCCAGGATCCGAAGCCGGTGGCACGCACCCGGCAGATCTCCGCGTAGTCACAGAACCGGCAGTCGCTCCCCTCGTTGGTGGGTACGAACGTCCCCTCCGCCACACCGTCGAGCATCCGGCCCACAAGCTCCGGGGCTCGCTCCATGCGCGATCGTGTGAAGCTGTGGACCTCGTGCTCACCACGTAGCGTGGGGAAGTGGTACTCACCGGCCACGACTTGTGCGCCCAGCAGCGACTCGACCGCGTGCGCGTACAAGGCATGCTGGAGACGACGTCCGCCGGCGAACGTTCCCGTACTGCCGAAATCGCGCGCCATACCGGTCTTGTAGTCCACGACGCGGATTCCGTCCATCCCGGTGTCGTCGATCCGGTCGACGACACCTCGATAGCGGACCGTTCCGCCCGGCACCTCGAGGAGCGCCGGCTCGTCGTCGAAGCCGAATCCCAGCTCCAGTCGGGCCCAGGGGGCTCCTCGCTCTCGCACCATCGCTACGAACGACCGAACATCGTCTCGCAAACCCGAAAGCTCCCGCCGCAACGTGCCTTCACCAGGCACCGGAAGCTCCGCTCGGAGACGCGAAGCTTCCTCCTCCAGACATTCGAGGGCCGCCGCCTCGAACTCCGCGTCGGCATGGGATATCCCCCCTTCCTTCGCCCCCCGAAGCGTCGCCTCGAAGACTTTGTGGAGCAGCCGGCCCCGCTCGGAGTGGTCGAGCCACCGATCCGGATCGGGCTCGGGGTCGTCCGGGGGGTAGAGCCCGAGGACTGACCGGTGCAGGTACGACAACGGGCACGCGCCGAGGGCCTGGAGCTTCGCGCTGGACAGCACGATCGCCGGGTTCCGTCGAGGATCCAGAGACGGTCGCGGCGTGATGACGCCGTGCTCCGGCCCTGGAGGACCTTGGGCCCGGCGCCTGGCCGTCGCCATCCCAGCGCCGAGCCCCGGATACGCCGCACCAACCGCTGCCAGGCCATGGCGCAGCACGGGCCCATCGCCCAGACGGGCCATCCAGGCATCGTCCCGGTCGAGCACCGGATGACTCCCCTGGGGAATCGCGCACACCACCCCGCCCAAAGCCTCGCGGAGGTCCTGGAAGGTGAGGGTCTCGTCGCGTCGGCCCAACCGCAACGCCTGTAGCAGCACGGGAGACGGGCTGGGTCCGCGAGCCTCCACCGGATCCCAAGCGGCGTATGACAGCGTCACCTCGCCGCGGATGCGAGCGAAGAGTGCCGACACGCGGAACGAGCGTTCCCGGGAGAGCTCTACGGAGGTCGGGAGCGCACGTCCGAGAATTCTCCGATCCGCGTCGAGGAGGAGCGGGTCCTGACCGCTGCTCCCGGGAACACGGTCCGCATCCATTCCCACCAAGAAGACGGCCTTGCGTCCCGCGTATCCGCCGTGCTCGAGATCGGACAGGTGCAGATGCCCGCCCTCGGAGGCCCACGGCGCTCCGGGATCGTCACCTTCCCCGGGATCCGGAACCTCCGCGCGGACTCGGATCTCGAGGTGCCTGCGAAGCACGGCCAGCGCACCCCTGAAGTGGGTGCGCCGCCTCAGAGTAGACTCCACCCGTTCCAGGACTCGGAGTACTTCGTCCCGAGCCGCCCGCTCGGGCCCGCGCCCTCGGGGCGCACGCCGGAGGAAAGCTCTGAGTCCCCTGGCGAGCTCGGCCGCCGAGACCGGCAGCCCAGCCTCCGTCGCCCGGTCCGGGACCCTCGGAGTCTCACGGAGGACAGGGAAGAAGATGGACCTGAGGGCCGTGAGCTCATCCCGGACCCTCTCCTTGCGACGCTCGTACTGCTCCTCGCTCTCCGTCCTGCGTCGCTCCAGGGTATCGACCGCGTCCAGGGCGTCCCGAAGGGTGGAACGGTACCGCTTGCGTCCCCACCCGATGCGAAGCCGGCGGAACCTTCGGGCCAGAGTGGCCGCCGGAATCTGTGGGCGAGCGCGTGGGGGCCTCAGGTCGCCCGCTTCGAGGAGACGTCGCACGGGCGCCGCCTGGAAGCCCTCGGCGACCCAATCCAGATACGCGTGGACCACGCGGCCGACACGTGTCCGCTCCAAGGGAAGTCCCACCGCATACGTCACCGGCACCCCGAGCGTGAGCGAGATGGAGTGGAGCGCCGACCCGTAAGCCGCCGGATCCGGCGTGACGATCTCGACCTCGTCCCACCTCAGTCCTCGGCCCAGGATACGGCGCAGTACCTCGCGAAGCTCGTCCGTGATCGAGGCCGCATGGAAGAGCGTGACGCTCGGCGGCTCGATCTCCGGTGGGAGACGCTGGGGCTCGTCGAGCCATGCATGTCCACTCGCCGGGCTTCCGCGACTCCAGAGCAGCGCCTGTGGGACCTCTCGCCCCACCGGAGGATCCGCTCGAAGGACCCGCGCTCCTCGTCCGGTTAGCGCGCCGATCAGGCGTCCCGCCAATCCCCGCAAACCGAGGCCCGGTTGGAGCAGCACCGCCTCCGCATCCAGGTGATCGAGGGGCTCCACGATACCCTCCTCGAGCTGGGTCGCCGCCAGATGATAGATCCCGGCGGAGTCCAGGCGCCCCCGCTCGACGAGCAGACGCTCGTAGCGGTGGAGCACCGAGGCGAGGATCGAGCGCTTCTCCTCGTCGGAGAGGCGCGCCCGTCGGACCGATGCCGCGTCGATGTCCGCCATCCGGAGCGCCACGACGGCCTCGTGCATCTGCTCCCGGAATCCGACGCTCTCCCTCAGGTCCGCCCAGATCCCGGTAGCACCCATGAGGGCAGCATCGAGAGCGTCGTCGAGGTAGGACCGCTGCTCGAAAGGATCAAGCGTAGAGAGCTGGCGACTGGCGATGGCGCCCCGCGCGATCCGAAGGGCCAGAGGACGAGGCGTGGTGACCTCGAACCCCACCCAACCACCACGCTCCAAGGTCAGCCGCCGAAGAAGCTCTCTCCCGCCACCCACCGTCGGGGTGACCAGAATCTTCCTGCCCACAGGGTAACGACGCGCCTCCCGGGCCAGTGAAGTGACCAGGTGCGTGGCGGACGTGGGATGGAGTCGGCCCATGGGTGGAGGGGATCTCCTGTGCCCGAAGACGAGAGTACCAGCGCCGCAAGATAAAGGGGCCGGTGGCAATCGCCACCGGCCCCCTCTACTTCAACCCACGACGACCAGGCCATTCGCCCGGCGCCGTCGGCACCTGCTTACTTCACGAACAGCATGTCCCGGTACGTCGGCACTGGCCAGTAGTCGTCCGGCACCACCCGCTCGAGGCGGTCCACAACGTCCCGCACCTCGTTCAGCGCGGGGATGATGTTGCTCCGCATGTGCTCGGCCTTCGATACGACATCTTCGCCGCCGAGCTCCTGATTCTGCTCCGCGAGGACGCCCACCTTCTGCGCGAGCTGGTCGATGAGCTCGTTGACCCGGCGCGCCGTGGACAGCACACCCTCCGCTACCAGCCCCAGCTCGTCTGCACGCTCCGCCGTCTCCAGCAGGTCGTTCAGGTAGCGCTGAGCCGCAGGGAGGTACATGGTCTGCGCCATGTGCTGACCCGTCTCGCCCTCAATGTTGATGGTCATGAAGAACTGCTCAACGTAGATCTCGTAGCGCGACTCCAGCTCACGCGGCGAGAGCACTCCGTACTTCTCGAAGAGAGCGGCATTCTTCTCGGAAACCATCTGTGGCAACGCGTCCATCGTGGTGCGGAGGTTGAGCAACCCGCGACGCTCAGCCTCGTCCACCCACTCCTGGGAGTAGTTGTCGCCATTGAAGATGACGTGCTTGAATTCGTGAATCTCCTCTGCGAGGAGGGTCCGAAGCGCATCTTCGAAGCCCGCGCCCTTTTCCAGAGCCGCCTCCAGCTTCGTGCAGAGGTCGTCGAGGGCCTCGGCAACGATGGTATTCAGCACGACCGCGGGGCCCGACACGCTCTGCGACGAGCCCACGGCGCGGAACTCCCACTTGTTGCCCGTGAACGCGAAGGGTGACGTCCGGTTCCGGTCACCAGCGTGCTTGGGAAGCTTCGGGAGCGCGTTGACCCCCAGGCCGAGCAGGCCGGACTTCTTGCTGGTCTTCGCCTCTCCGGCCTCTCCGATCTGCTCGAAGATGTCCTGCAGCTGGTCCCCGCAGAACGCCGAGATGATGGCCGGGGGCGCCTCGTTGGCGCCAAGACGGTGGTCATTGCCCGCGTGGGCGATGCTCGCCCGGAGGAGATCCTGATGCTTCGCCACGGCTTTGAGCACCGCCGAGGTGAAGAACAAGAACTGAATGTTCTCGTGCGGCGTCTCACCGGGCTCCAGCAGGTTCTGCTCGGAGGTTCCGAACGACCAGTTGAGGTGCTTCCCGCTCCCGTTCACACCCTGGAACGGCTTCTCGTGCAGTAGACAGACCAGGCCGTACTTGCGGGCCACGCGGCGAAGCGTCGACATCATGAGCTGCTGGTGATCCGCAGCCTGATTCGCGTCCTCGAAGATCGGCGCCATCTCGTACTGTCCCGGAGCCACCTCGTTGTGTCGGGTGGTCACGGGAATGCCGATCTTGTAAAGCTCGAACTCGACCTCGTTCATATACTCCAGGACCCGGGCCGGGATGGAGCCGAAATAGTGGTCGTCCATCTCCTGACCCTTCGGCGGCCGGGTACCGAACAGCGTGCGACCGGAGGTCACCAGGTCGGGTCGGCGGTAGAAGAACTCCTCGTCCACGAGGAAGAACTCCTGCTCCGGACCGCAGGTCGCACGCACGGGCTTGGGAGCAGTGCCGAAGAGCTCCAGCGCGCGCCGTGCCTGCTGATCGAGCGCATGGATGGACCGCAGGAGGGGCGTCTTCTTGTCCAGCGCGTCACCCGTCCAAGAAGCAAACGCCGTGGGGATGCAGAGGTAGGCTCCACCAGGCCCCTCCATCAGGAAGGCCGGAGACCACGCGGTGTAGCCGCGCGCCTCGAACGTGGCACGAAGGCCGCCCGACGGGAACGACGAGGCGTCGGGCTCGCCCTGGACCAGCGCGGCCCCCGTGAACTCGGTGATCGCCCGACCGTCTCCGGTCGGCTTCAGGAAGGAGTCGTGCTTCTCGGCCGTGAGGCCGGTGAGCGGCTGGAACCAATGGGTGAAGTGCGTCGCGCCCTTCTCCATGGCCCAATCCTTCATGGCGATGGCAACGGCGTCCGCGACCGACGGGTCGAGCTCGGTTCCGTTCTGAATGGTTGCCAGCAGCGCCTTGTACTGGGGCTTGGGCAGCCTCGATTTCATTTGATGGAGCCCGAAGAGGTTCTTTCCGAAAACCTCTTCGAGGTCGATGCGCTTCTCTGCGCTGCCGTCCGCCTGCGGCGTCGGCGTATACTTGGCGGCCGCCAGCGTGTCGAAGCGTGGAGTGGTCCTGGGCATGATCGGTACCTCGTTGCCTGTGGGTATGACGAGTCGTGAACTTGCGGGCCGAGACCGTCGTTCTCAAGGTGCATTAGCATATGTATTTTTACGCTAAGACTCGTTAGCCTATTTAACATGGCGCGCAAAGACTCGGGTTTCTACGGGCGCAGTCGCGAGATCGGCCAGATTCGGTCATGGCTCGATCGTCAGGACCCCGTGACCATCCGGGTCTCCGGCATCCGTGGCGTCGGGAAGTCCGCGCTGGTCGAGCGTGCGGTCCAAGACTTCTCCCACGTGATCGTTCGGATGCCCGCGCTCCCGGAGCCCCTGCAGCGTAGCGTGCTCATGGAGAGCCTCGACCAGAACACCGAGGGCACGGCCGACGAGTCACCCGAGGAGCCGTCCTCACACCCTTCGAGCTGGGCGAGGCTGTTCTCCCAGGCTGCCGGACAGGCACGGCCGGGACGGGCGCCCTTTGTCCTGATTCTGGACGACGCGCACCGGCTCACCGAGGCGAGGGCACGCTTCGAGAAGCCCTTGGACAGCGTCATGGACCTGGCCCGGGAGGGCCGGCGGGCGTTCCATGTCATCCTCGTGGGCCTGCCACCCGACGACGCCACGGACGACGAGACGCTCGTCGTACCCCCGCTCCCCCTGCGCGCCGCCGTCCCCATGCTGCCTGGCGGCACTCCACGCCAGCTCCTGCGGGCCTACGGCGCTTTGGGAGGAATCCCCGAGGTGCTTAGGAAGGTCGACCGCTCTCTCACGCTCGAGACGAACATTCGGAAGCTGATGATCGAGCGCGGAGCTCCCTTCGCCGATGCGCCCGGGCTGTGGCTGGAGCGGGACCTCCAGACCACCAGTCGCTACAACGCAGTGCTCACCCGCCTCGCACTGGGGGAAGCGGACTGGGGATCCCTGCGCGCAGCCATTCCCGACCTGACGTCCAGCGGGCAGCTCGCGCCCTATGTGGGACGTCTAGAGGAGCTCGGACTCGTCCGGGTCCGGCGGTCCCTCGACGCGGCTCCGCGCAGCCGATCGCAGCGCTACCGCCTGGCGGACCCCTGCGTCGCCTTCTGGTATCGATTCGTGCACCCCACCACCTGGGGCCTCCCGCGAGGGGCGTCACCGGAGGCGCTCGTCCGCGCCATACGCCCTGATTTGGACGCCTACATGGAGGACATCTTTCCCGAGATCTGCCGACAGCACATGCAGTACGACGCCTTGGAGACGCTCGGGGCCAACGCGCGCGAGCTGGGCAGCCTCTGGGCGCCGGAGTACGAGATCCCCGTGGCGGGCCTGCTGACCTCGGGCGCCGCGTTCTACGGAACGAGCATCTGGGGCGATCTCAGACGGGACCGGGATCCGCTCGACGCCCTGGACGCAGCTGCGCGCGAGACCAGGTATGGATTCGGCCGCGAACACAGGATTCGCCTTCTGTTCACGAGCACCGACCCGCCGCGGTGGCTCGAGCGAGCCACCGTAAGGCGAGATCAGTCCCTACTGATCGGGCCGCGGCAGCTGGTCGGCACGTAGGGGCGCCTTCGACGGGCGCGACATCCCGACGAAGACGCCGCGCCCGCCGTCTCAGACGTCCAGGTTCTTCACGTACTTGGCGTTCTTCTCGATGAACTGCCGTCGCGGCTCGACCTCGTCCCCCATGAGCCGATCGAAGAGGCTGGACGCGATGGCCGCATCCTCGATCTGCACCTGCATGATCGTGCGGGACTCCGGGTCCATGGTGGTCTTCCAGAGCTGATCCGGGTTCATCTCGCCCAGACCCTTGTAGCGCTGAAGTCGGATCCCCTTGGGATCGTCCGGTGATCCGCCGAGCCGCTTGATGAACTCGACCCGTTCCTGCTCGTTGTAGGCGTACAGCTCCTGTCGCCCCTTCTGGAGGCGATAGAGCGGTGGCTGGGCGATGTAGACGTATCCCGCTTCGATGAGCTCCGGCATCTGCCGAAAGAAGAAGGTGAGAAGCAGCGTCCGGATGTGAGCGCCGTCCACATCGGCGTCGGTCATGATGACGACCTTGTGGTACCTGGCGTTGTCAAGATCGAACTCTTCTCTGATCCCGGCTCCGATGGCCGTGATGATGGCCCGGATCTCGTCATTCGAGAGAATCTTGTCGATCCGCGCGCGCTCCACGTTCAGGATCTTCCCCTTCAGCGGCAGGATGGCCTGGTACGCGCGGTCACGGCCCTGCTTGGCGCTTCCACCGGCGGAGTCACCCTCGACCAGGTAGATCTCCGTCATGGAAGGGTCATTGATGGAGCAGTCGGCGAGCTTGCCGGGAAGCACGCCACCCTCGAGCGCGCTCTTCTTCCGCGCGAGATCGCGTGCCCGACGCGCCGCTTCCCGAGCCCGTGACGCCTGGAGCGACTTCTCGATCATCGCCTTGGCGGCCCTGGGGTTCTCGTCGAGGAAGATCTGCAGATGCTCGTTCACGGCAGCCTCGACCGCACCTCGCACTTCGCTGTTGCCGAGCTTGGTCTTCGTCTGGCCCTCGAACTGGGGCTCCATGACCCGGACGCTCAGCACGCACGTGAGTCCCTCCCTGACGTCCTCGCCGGATAGGCTCTCATCCTTCTTGAAGATCTTGTTGCGGCGCGCATAGTCGTTGATCGTCCGGGTGAGAGCCGCCTTGAATCCGGTCAGATGCGCCCCGCCTTCGTGGGTATTGATGTTGTTCACGAAGGTGTGCGTGTTCTCGCTGAAGCCCTCGTCGTACTGGAGCGCCAACTCGATCTCGGCCTCCGGCTTCGACACCTCGAAATAGCAGACCTGCTCGTGGATGGCCTGGCGGCCGCCGCGGAGATAGGTCACGTACTCCGCCAGACCGCCGTCGTACTTGTACTCTTCGCGTTGGGCGTCCTCGCGCTCGTCCACGAGGATGATCTTGAGGCCCTTGTTGAGAAAGGCCAGCTCTCGCAGACGGTTCGAAAGGATCTCCCACGAATAGACGGACTCTGTGAAGATCTCGTGGTCCGGCTTGAAGGTCACCCGGGTACCCGTTCCCTCGACGGGCCCGAGATCCTCGAGCTCCGTTGTCTTGGTCCCCCGCTCGAACCGCTGTTGATGGCGTCGGCCGTCCCGGTGCACCTCCACCTCCAGCCACGCGGACAACGCATTCACCACGCTGACGCCCACACCGTGGAGGCCACCCGAGACCTTATAGCTGTCCTTGTCGAACTTTCCGCCGGCATGCAAGGTCGTCATGGCGAGCTCGACGCCGGGCACCTTCTCAGTCGGGTGGATGTCCACTGGGATCCCGCGACCGTCGTCCACCACGGTGATGGAGTCGTCCTCGTGGATCGTGACGGAGACCTCGGTGCAATGCCCCCCCATCGCCTCGTCGATCGAGTTGTCGACCACCTCGTAGACGAGATGATGCAGCCCGCGGCCGGATGTGGATCCGATGTACATGCCAGGCCGTTTCCGCACTGCCTCCAGTCCCTTGAGCACCTGGATCTGGCCCGCCGTGTACTGCCTGCCCTTCGGAGATTCCTTCTCGTTCGCCATTTCGACCTCTGACTGGTGTGCGCGGAGCGTGCCGCGCTACTCCGTCCCCGCCAACGCGAAGACGACCCGTTCGAACGGAGCCTCCTCGATGCGCTCGTTCACGCGCTCGAGGAAGTCCCTTTTCATCATGTTCAACTCCATGAGCCACGCGCTGCTTCGCACCTCGACGAAGAGCGTGCGGCCCTCCACGGCCTTGGCGTGTGTGACCTTGGCGAGATCGTCGCCGACGATCTCACCCCACAACCCCAACACCTCCATGCGCCGGACCTGTTGACGCACTCCATGCTTCTCGAGGAGACCCTCGATCATGCCACCGATCCGAGCGGGTCCCCTCCCTCGGCTCACGACTCGATCCGTCCCGCCTCGATACGCCACCGCGGCAGCACGTCCTTTCGCACCCGTACGTCGGATTCCTTGGGTGCGGTGAGGACGACCTGCCCGACATCGGCGGAATCCATGAGCTCGAGCACGCGCTCGCTGCGCCCGGCGTCGAGCTCCGCGAACACGTCGTCCAGAAGCATCAGGGGTTCCGTGTCGCGTCTCGTCCGAATGGTATGCGCCTCGACCAGGCGGAGAGAAAGCGCAGCCGTCCGGCGCTGGCCTCCCGACCCGTACGCCCGGAGATCCAGTCCGTTCCCACTCCCCGACAGGCGGAGCCGCACCTCGTCTCGATGGGGGCCGACGACCGTGGTCGCGTTCCGGCTCTCCCGCTCCGCGGACTCGTCCAATGCGCGCCGAAAAGCCACCTCGATCTCCTCTTCCGAGCACGCTCCGTCGAGAGCCACGCTCGAGCGATACGTCATGCTGGCGCTCCCCTCTCCGGAGATGGCTGCGTAGCAGGCGCCGAAGGAAGGCCGGCTCTCCTCGACCCACGCCAGACGCGCGGCGATCACGCGCGCGCCACTCCTCACGAGCCCCGCGTTCCACGCAATCACGGCAGCCCGGGGCTGGTGCGCCTTGAGCGCCGCATTACGCCGCGACAGCACCTGCCGATACTCCTGGAGCGCCGTCAGGTATCCCGGCTCGTTCAGCGAGAGCACGATGTCGAGAAAGCGACGCCGCTCGGAAGGGCCACCGCTCACCAGCTCGATGTCCGCGGGTGAGAAGATCACAGCCGCGAGACGCCCGATCGCGTCACCCAACCGCTGGGGCTCCTCCCCGTCGATCGTGGCCTTCTTCCGCTTCCCTTCGCGCGCGAAGGCCGCGGTGATCGTGTTGATTCCACCAACTTCGGCTCCTGACTCCACCGTCCCGCTTACGCGAAACACATCCTGATCGAAGGCGACGAGCTGGTCGTCACGGGCCCCGCGAAACGAACGGAAGGTCTCCAGATAGTAGATCGCCTCGAGGAAGCTCGACTTGCCCTGGGCGTTGTTCCCCACCAGGGCCGCGCCCTCGCGCGGTATCTCCAGATCATGCTGCTCCAGGTTACGGAACCCGCGCAGGCTCAGGCCCTTCAGACGCACGCGGACCGAGTCGGTGGATTCCTTCGGAGCATGGTTGAAGCTAACGATGCAGAGGGCCTCGGACCACCCCACCACTTACCTGCTGAAACCCTTGCAGGCCAACGCTTTTCAGCGCATCGCACCCTCGGTGTCTCGACGCGGCCCAAGGGTCGCTCGATCACCGCCCCTTGAAGTCCGGCTTCCGCTTCTCCAGGAAGGCGTTCATGCCCTCCTTCATGTCCTCCGTGGATGCCAGGAGTCCGAAGAGCGAGGACTCGAAGTCCAGCGCCTCGACCGTCGCGGTGTCCACGGCCCGATACATGGACTCCAGAGCCATGCGCACGGCCACCGGTCCGTTCTTGGTAACCTTGCGGAGGAACCGCTTGGCTTCGTCCATCAGGTCGTCCCGGGGCACCACGGCCGACGCAACGCCCAGGTCCCGAGCACGCTCGGCATCGAACATCTCACCGGTGAGCGTCAGCTCGATGGCACGTCCGAGGCCCACCAGTCGGGCCAGGCGAATGGTTCCGCCATAACCGGGGATGATTCCCAAGCCAACCTCAGGGAGCCCGAACTTCGCGTTCTCGGAAGCGATGCGCATGTGACAAGCCAGCGCCAACTCACATCCGCCCCCGAGGGCGAAGCCGCCCACGGCCGCCAGCACCGGCTTGTGGAAGCGCTCGATGGAGCGAAAGACCTCTTGACCGTCGCGACTGACCCGAACGCCGCTCACAGAGTCCATCGTGGCCAGCTCAGCGATGTCTGCACCGGCGACGAAGGCCTTGGTGCCCCCGCCAGTGAGAATGACGCCCCGCACGGCGTCGTCGTCCCGCAGGCCGGCGAAGGCGTCTCCGAGTTCCGACACGACATCGGCGTTGAGGGCGTTGAGCTTCTCCTGACGATCGACGATGACGATGGCGATCTCTTCGTCTCGCTCCACGCGGACGTGGCTGAATTCGGTCATTCCGGGCATCCTCTCGGGTTTCTCGTCGAAGGGTTGGAGGTCCGCAAGATAGCGACCCTGGCCGACATGGAAAAAGCCCGAGCCAAGCCTTACCTTCACGCGCCAACCGCCGCGACAGAGCCCCACGGGCCGCGCAGCCGCCCCACGTAACCGAGCCCGAAAAGGACCACGCCATGAGCCGCTCGCTCAACAAGATCATGTTGATCGGAAACGTCGGGAACGATCCCGAGATCCGCGCCCTCACGTCCGGCGCGCGCGTGGCCAAGGTGTCGCTGGCCACCAACCGGACCTGGTCCGACCGCTCCGGCCAGCAGCAAGAGCGCACGGAGTGGCACCGGCTCACCTTCTTCGGACGTCTCGTAGACATCGTCGAGCAGTGGGTGAAGAAGGGGGATCGCCTCTACGTGGAGGGCCGGATCGAGTACTCCCAGGTGGAAGGAGAGGGGGGCACGCGATATTTCACGGACATCGTGGTGAACGACATGGTGATGCTGGGCTCCACCGGCTCGGGCGCAGGGAGCTCGAGTAGCTATGCGGAGGGCGGCAGCTACGGTGGCGGTGGCGGATACAGCGGCAGCGAAGGTGGCGGCGGAGCCCCGCCCGAGCCCGACGACGACCTTCCGTTCTAGGGTCCCGCTTCAGGCGCTCTTCCAGATGCCCGTGCCGCCCGGGCGACCACACTCACGAACCTGAGCGGCGAGACTCGGGAGGGCCGGTTGGCGAGGTGCGGCAGCGAACGTTCAGCCGTCTTCGGGTGCGTCGAGTTCAGCACGCCAAAGGCCCATGAGGTAGTCGTCATATCGCCCGGGATTGGCAACATAATCTTCCACCCAGACGTCGAAAGGCGGCAGCGCGATCCGGCGCGCCAGCCACTCCGTCGCGACCTGAACCATCTCCGAATAGCCCAAGCTGGCGCGCTCGGCGGGCTCCCCTGACCGGGCCTGGTGGGCGATGAGGTAAATCTCGTCCGCACTCAGATAGACCAACAGGTCAGCGATCTGGGCCGAGCAGTAGTCCAGGTACTTGGCTCGCAGGAGTTCGAGAGGCTGGTCTACGCCCCTTTCGCCTGCGCTCACTTCGACCTCCCTACGGACGTGAAGAAGCCCCCGGCTCACACCGGGCGCGAAAAGAAGGAGCGAAGAGGCTCCTACCCGGCCAAGATATGCGCCGTGGGGCGGGTCAGCGCAAGGCTCTTTTAGCTCAGAGGAGCCGCGGCGCTCTCTCCCGATTCCTCGAGAGATGGGCCCTCTCCGTCTCGAAGGTGCCGGTAGATGGATCGACGCGTGAGCCCGTAGAGGACGATGCGACTCAGAAACCCCGGATCCGTCTCCTGGACCGCCTCGGCCTGTGCTGCGATGTCTCGCGGAAGCTGGACATTGAGCTGGACGGATCGGGTTTCCCACATGGACGCACCTCACCCATTGCATTGGAGGAACCAAGAAGTCTGCAATTCGAACTTTCTCGAAGTTCGGCCTCACCCATTCGAATCATCGGGGGGCAAGGGGCCGACCAGCCTCGAGACGGGAAAAACGGTAAGAGGGCCCGCCACCCCGCGCAACCCCGAGACGTAGACACCGCAGGAAGCCCGAAAATCCTCAACTCGTTGTCCACCAACGACTTGACATTTTGCCCACCGATGACGAATTCACCTGTTCCCGAGTCGCCATTCCGTGAGGCGCGCAGGACTAACGCGGCGCGGAAGTGCAGTCATGGCAGGGGGTTCTACGGAGATCAACGTCACGCAACCGGTACCGCCCAGTCGAGCAATTTTTGCAAAAAACGCTCAGGGCAGGCAGGACCTCAAAAAGCCTTCGAGGACATGGTCGTCGAAGCCCTGGAATCGGTCACGGAGTGCGCCGGCGGTCGTTTCGCGGAAGATGGACGCGGTGTGGAAAGCATCGTTGAGCGAGGGTCCGTGGAAGGCCAGGTAGGCACGCCAAGCACCAGCCTCGGCGAACCCTCTCAAGCGGACCTCCCAACGCTCGGGGCCACGGCGCAGTTCACGGACGCAGAGCGTCGCCGGGTCTCGGAGGTTGGGCACCTCCGTCGTGTCGTCCAAATCCCGAAGGTGCGCTTCAGGGTTGAGAGCCAGGTCCCTCGCCCAAACCTCGAACGGTGGTAGGGGCAAGATGTCGACACAAAACGCCACGAGGCGCTCCAGCGGATCGGCGTCGGAGCCGTGTGCCGCGGCAGCAGCCCTGTAGAGGGGGCGAACCGCATCCCTGGGCAGTAGGTCCACGAGCCGGCGCGCTTGACGCCGTCGATAGAGCGCGTACCAACGTCTCAGCTCGTCTCGGTCGACCCCGGACCCGGTGCGACCCGCGCTCGCTGCTCTGGCCGCCGGCATCAGTGCAAGGCAGCGGAAGCGAACGGCAAAGCGGACGCGGCAAGATCGCGTCCGCCCAGCTCCCTTTCCTCCAGACCGGAGAGTGTCTCTCGCGCACCGAAGGTCTGGACGAGCCCGGCCACCGCCCGGAACCGGTCCGGCTCGAATCGAGCCGTGAGGTGCGCCAGCCCATCACGGATCTCCGACACGACCGACCGCACTTCCCTCACGGATCCGGGAAGTTCGAACGCCACACGGTAGCGTAGGCTGGCTTCCGGCCCCGAAGGATCGACCCGGCGGACCGCCGCACCCGGAAAAGCGTCCATCACGGCCCGCTCGAAGGGTCGGTCGGGGGCATGCATCGCCGTCCGGAAGACCAACGCGCAGTCGTCATAGTCCAGATGTGCCCTGACCACCCGGCCAGCGCCAAGAACGATGCGGATCGACGTCTCCTCGTGCAGATCGAAGTCCCTGCAGACGTCGCGGTAACCGATACGCAGGAGCACCGGCCGCGTCAGCGGCCCGAATCCCACCCTGCCCAGGACCCCCATGGCCATGCGGAACCCGTACCGGCGCGCTTCACCCTCTTCCCCGTCCGCAGCCAACAGCGCCTGCAGGTGCTCATGGGTGGGCTCGTAAGCCCAATCGAGGATGACCAGCTCGCGACTCAGGTCGAGTACCTTGAGACGCCCGCTTCCAAGGTCCAGAACCTCCGCCGCGGCTGCATACCGTCCGTCCATCACGAGGCCCATGCCGATGTCGGAAACCCGACTGCCGGCGAGATCCATCTCGTGCACGGCCCGATACTGAACGATGGCACGGGTGAGAGGGACGGCACATACGCCCGGCACGTCGCCCATAGCTTCTGGCCGGACGTTGCTGTGCAAGCCTGGACCCACGTGACTCCCTCCCACCGCGGCACTCTGACGCCGCGCGCGTGTCGACGGACCGGACACAGGTCCGGACAAAATCGGATCGCCACGATAACCATTTGTTTCCAGCCAAAGCAATGCTGTCGTGGACCCTGACCGGTAACATTGCCACGATCTGGCGAACTTCTTAGCTTTTCAAGCTTATCACTCAGGACCAAACCCACGGAAGGTGATCCTCTTGGAAGTTGTCGTTCAGGATAACGAGAGCCTCGACCGCGCGTTGCGCCGGTTCAAGCGCAAGGTCCAGCGGTCGGGACTCTACTCCGAGCTCCGCAAGCGGCGCTATTACGAGAAGCCCAGCGCCCAGCGGAAGCGGAAGCGGGAGGCGGCGATCCGCAGGGAGCGTCGTCGCCAGCGTAGGGGCCGCGGTTAGCGACCCTGCGGTCTACGCCGCTTACTGAACGTTGAAGAGCCGGCCGCCTCCCCCGAGGCGGCCGGCTCTTCGCGTAAGGGGGGTCTACGCCACGCTTCGGTCGAAGACGTCCTCCAGCCGGGCCCAGCCGCAAAGTGCCTCACGGGTCAGGTGCGCCCTGACGAAGGCCACCCGAAGCGGCGGGAAGGAGACGTCAAATGGGCAGCGGCACCGGCTTTTCACCAGACCAATCGTAGAAGCCCTTCCCCGACTTCCGCCCATAGCGACCCATGGCCACGATCCGCTTGAGGAGCGGCGGAGGGGCGTAGCGCTCCTCACGGTACTCGTCGAACATGATCTCGCTGATCTTGTACAGCGTGTCGATCCCCACGAAGTCGCACAGCGTGAACGGTCCCATGGGGTAGCCACAACCCAGCACCATTCCAGTGTCGATGTCTTCGATGCTCGCCACGCCGCGCTCGAGCTGACGGATGGCATCGAGCATGTACGGCACCAGAAGAAGGTTCACCACGAAGCCGGAGTTGTCCTTCGCGGCAATCGGCACCTTGCCGAGCTTCTGGGAGAACGCGAAGGCCCGATCGAAAGTCTCCTCGCTGGTGGCGATGGTGCGCACCACCTCGACCAGCTTCATGACCGGTACCGGATTGAAGAAGTGGAGCCCCACGAAGCGGTCGGCGCGCTCTGTGTGCGCAGCCATGTCCGTGATGGTCAGCGAGCTCGTGTTCGACGCGAAGATCGTGTCGGCCCCGCAAAGGCCATCAAGCTCACCGAACAGCGCGTTCTTCACCTCGAGGTCCTCGACAATGGCCTCGATGACGATATCGCACGGCGCGAGGTCCGCGACCTCGGTCGTGAAGCTGAGCCGACCCAAAGCGGCGTCCCTGTCCTCCGCGGATATCTTCTCCTTGGAGACGGCGCGCCCCAGGGACTTCTCGATCCGTCCCCGCCCCTTCTCCGCCGAAGCCTGATCGACCTCCCGCACGATAACGTCGAACCCACGGGTCGCAGCGACTTCCGCGATCCCACTCCCCATGAGGCCAGCGCCTACGACGCCCACTTTCTGGATACTCAACATTCCTCTCCGTGTGTAGTAGTTGACCGTCTGAAAAAGAAGGGCCGCTAGAGCGCTTCCACGATGACCGCGCCGCCCTGACCACCACCGATGCACGCCGATCCGAGCGCAAATCGACCGCCGCGGCGCCGAAGCTCGTGCACGAGGTGGATCGTGATACGGGCACCCGAAGCTGCGAGCGGGTGCGTGATGGCGATGGCACCCCCGTTCACGTTCGTCTTCTCCGGATCGAGGCCCAGCTCCTTCTCGACGGCTTTGTATTGCGGCGCGAACGCCTCGTTGACCTCCACCAGGTCCATGTCTTCGAGAGACAATCCTGCCTTCTCCAAGGCGAGCCGGGCGGCCGGGGCCGGTCCGATTCCCATGACCCTCGGCTCGACACCCACGAAGCCCCACGACACGACACGCCCGATCGGCTCGAGGCCGTTCGCCTCCGCCCAGTCACCCCCGGCGAGCAGGGCGCTCGCGGAACCGTCACCGATGCCGCTGGCGTTTCCAGCCGTCACCAGGCCGTCCTTGCGGAAGTACGGACGGAGCCTGCCGAGTGTCTCCATGGTGGTGTCGGGGCGCATGTGCTCGTCAGCAGCGTACTCCACCTCGCCCTTCCTGGTCTTCACCGTCACCGGGGCAATCTCCGCGTCGAAATGCCCGGCATCCCAAGCTGCCTTGGACCGCTGCTGAGACAGGTAGGCAACCTCGTCCGCCTCCTCGCGTGTCACCCCGTACCGATCGGCGAGCTCCTCGGCGGTCTGCGCCATGGTGAGGTCACAGTTCGTATCCATCAGTGACTCCCAAAGCATGTCCTCGAACTGGTTGCCGGCCGGCCCCAGGCGAAGGGCCCGTCCCCACCGAGCTCCACGCACCACGTGAGGCGCCTGGCTCATGGACTCCGTGCCACCCGTGAGGCACACGTTGGCCTCACCGAGGACGATCTCCTTGGCGCCCTGGACGATGGCCTCGAAGCCTGAGCCGCAGAGACGGTTCACGGTGAGGGCGGGACGCTCCTCCGGGACACCGGCCTTCAGCGCGACGTGCCGAGCCAGGTAGATCGCGTCCGCGGACGTCTGCAGGGCATTGCCGAAGAAGGTGTGATCCACCTGATCGGGGGTCAGGCCCGCCGCCTCGATGGCGGCCTTGCCGCTGAAAGCGCCCAGATCGGTGGCTGTGAAGTCCTTCAGGCTACCGCCAAAGGTGCCGAAGCCGGTGCGCTTCCCCGACAGGATGACGACGTCTCGAGAGTGTCCTTGGGTGGCCATGAATCCTCTGACTCCGATGGTGATCGTTAGATGTGCTTC
>JBDHIF010000032.1:0-62450 GCA_039587535.1 Gemmatimonadota bacterium | reverse complement strand
GCGGTGCGGATGCATGGTCAGCAGGAACATCGTGCCCTCCTCCCATGCCCGGTCGAATTCGTCGATCCAGACCTGCATGAGATCGCGGGGCGCCGAATACCTCGCGCCTTGGGGATTCAGGAGCGGCGCGTCGTCAAGGATCCAGGATACCGGAAGCTCCAGCAGTCCCGTGGCCTCGCCGTCCTGGACGAGCTCGTACGGCCGGTCATCGGCCATCAGGGAGCTCTCGTAGAGGAATCCGATGTCCCGGACGATCCCCAGGGTGTTGGGGCTGAAGTTCCACGAGGGGGCCCGGTAGCCGCGGGGTCGCTCGCCGGTGATGTCCGTGATCGTCGTCACGGCCTGCTCGAGCAGGCGTCGCTCCGTGGCTTCGTCCAGCAGCGTGTTCCGCTCGTGGATCCAGCCGTGGACGGCGATCTCGTGGCCTTCCTCCCGCTCCTGCACGAGCGCGGCCTGCTGGGGGGCGATCTTCAAGCTCCAGGCGGGGAAGAAGAAAGACGCAGGCACGTCCTCCTCGTCCAGAAGCTCGAGGACCCGGGGAAGGGCCCGGCGATGGCCGTACTGGCCCTCGGAGAGAGGACCGACGCTGATCTCGCCGTCCCGAAGCCCGTAGACGGTCTCGTTGTCCACGTCGAAGGAAAGGAGCACCGCGACCCTGCTGCCGCCGGGCCACTCGGGCGGGGTCAGGTCGCGACCAGCCCTCACCTGGTTCACCGCGTCGAACACTTCCTGGTCCGTCCACTCCCACGGGGGGCGAGCTGCCTCGGCATCGGGTGATGGTGCCTCGCCCGGAGTGAAGCAGCCCGTTGCCAGGGCCAGGGAGAGGAGCGCAGTGAGGCGGGCAAGTGTGCTGCCAGGGGTGAGTCCAGTGTTCATGCGGCGCATCCGTCTGTGCGTTCTGGTGGGATGAGGTCCGGGACACCCGGCGGCGGGACCTCGGACGAGGGCGCGTGTGGGCGGACCGTTCTCGTGACGTTAAGTCGGGCCGTGGATCGGGACCAGGCGAATCTCGTCGTCCCCCTCCAAGTCATTGGCACAGCTCGTTCTGGTCTGTCTCCAAAGCCGGTTCCGCGCGGAGTAGAGCGTGATTGACACGAAGTCCCTGTCCGTACAAGCTTAAGAGGCTACGTACTCGAGGCAGATCTCGCGAAACGCTCCGGCCGGGGTGTACCTATTCGGCCCGCGGCGACGTCTGTTTCTCCATAGATCGTCACTGTTAGATCGTTCCCTGATTCGGGCGTTGGAGACCACCCGCGCCCCCTTTTCGGGCTGCCCGAGGAGTACGTATGCCCAGTCTTTCGAATCTCGGCGCTCTTGGCACCGCGCTGGCGGCCGCGCTCTTCTTGGTCGCGGCTGACGGTCCTGCTTCCCAAGGCCCGGCCTCAACGGCTGCCGAAGGAGTCGCTGTAGAGCACTCAGTGTCGACAGCGGACCTCAACGACGCCATCGACCAGTACTGTGTCCGTTGCCACAGCGAGCGGCGGCTCACTGGGAACCTCTCGCTCGAGGGATTCGATGTCGGAGCGCCTCACGAGGATTGGGAAAAGACGGAGCGCGTCATCGGGAAGCTCCGGGCCAGCCTGATGCCTCCGCCGGGCGCCCGGCGGCCCGGTGCCGACACGCTGACCGTTCTGGCCGAGACGCTGGAGCGCTCGATCGACCAATGGGCTGGTGCAAACCCGAAGCCGGGCAGCCGGGGATTTCAGCGGCTGAACCAGGCTGAGTACGCACGGGCCGTCGAAGACCTCCTCGGACTCGAGATCGATCCCGCCCAGTTCCTGCCGCCAGACCAGCGCAGCGCGAACTTCGACAACGTGGCCGACGTTCAGCTGCTGTCGCCCACCCTCGTCACTGCCTATCTGAATGCTGCGGCTTCGGTGAGCCGCATGGCGCTCGGGGACCCTTCGGTCTCCCCGAGCCAGACGATCTACCGGGCGTCCCAGCAGACCTCTCAGCGCGGGTGGATCGAGGGCACCCCGATCGGGTCTCGCGGCGGGATGTCACGGGTCCACAATTTTCCGGCCGATGGCGAGTACACGTTCCGGGTCGGATTCGCGCACAGCCTCACGGGTGAGGTATTCGCCCGAACGACGCTTCGCGAGATGGTCGAGGTCTCGATCGACGGCGAGCGGGTGGCTCTCCTCGAGATGGACCACTGGCTCAGGGAGAGCGATGTCGTCGGGCTTTACATGAACACGGGCCCCATCGAAGTGACGGCGGGGCCCCATGTCGTCGCCGCGGCATTCGTGAAGGCTGCGGAGGGCCCCCAGGACGACTTGCTCTCGCCCCATCAACTCACGCTTGCCGATCGACACGTGGGAGACGCCGGCTTCGGCGTCGAGCTGCTTCCGCACCTCACCACGCTCCAGCTGAGCGGACCCTTCCAGACGACCGGGGTTTCGCAGTCGCCGGTGCGGGACCGGATCCTCACGTGCACAGCCACGTCGGCCGAGGAGGAGCGGCCCTGCGCCGAGGAGATCCTGGGTGACCTGATGCAACGTGCCTTCCGGGGTACTGCGGCCCCCGACGACCTCGACGGCTTGATGGCCGTGTACGACGAGACCGCAGGGCGAGACGGCTTCGAGGCCGGGCTCCGGGTCGGGCTTCAGGGAATTCTGGCGAACCCGAAATTCGTATTCCGGATCGAAGAGCCGGTCCTTTCCGCACCGATTCGAGGCGACGTCTACCCAGTCGCTGACATGGCGCTCGCGTCACGGTTGTCTTTCTTCTTGTGGAACCTGCCGCCCGACGAGACGCTGCTCGAGCTTGCCCGGGAAGGCCGGTTGAACGACGACGATGAACTCGAGCGCCAGGTCCTTCGCATGCTGGCGGATCCTCGTGCCGAGGCGCTGGGGAGCCGCTTCGCCAGCCAGTGGTTCCGACTCCACGATCTGGACCGGGCGGTTCCGGACCAGTTCTGGTTCCCGGACTTCAACGAACAGCTTCGCGACGCGATGCGGAGAGAGACGGAGCAGTTCTTCGTCTCCCTGGTCCAGGAGAACCGAAGCTATTTCGATGTCCTCCGGGCCGACTACACCTACGTCAATGAACGCCTGGCCGCGCATTACGGGATCGACGGGGTCGTCGGTGACCATATGAGGCGGGTTGCGGTCGACGACCCGAACCGTCGTGGGTTGCTCGGGCATGCCAGCATCCTCACCGCCACTTCCTTTGGCAACCGCACCTCGGTCGTGAACAGAGGCAAGTGGGTCTTGGAGGTCTTGCTCAATACGCCGCCGCCGCCGCCGCCGCCCTCGGTCCCCTCCCTCGACGACGCCGAAGCCTCGGCACCGGGGAGGATCCTGACCTCCAAGGCACGTCAGGAGCTCCACATCGCGAACCCAGCCTGTGCGGGTTGTCACGCGATGATGGACCCCATCGGCTTGCCCCTGGAGATGTTCGATCCCACCGGGCGATATCGTCGGGTGGAGCGGCGTGACATGGGTCATGCGGCGATTCCGCTGGAGACGACCGGACAGCTCTGGGACGGAAGCCTCGCCGCGAGCCCCGTTGAGCTTCGGGAAACGCTTCTCAAGTACCCTCAGACGATGACCCGCGCTCTGGTGTCGAATCTTCTCACCTACGCGCTGGGCCGGCGGATGGAGTACTTCGATCAGCCTGCGATTCGCGGCATCACGGCGCGAGCTGCGGAGGACGGATACCGCATGTCCTCATTCTTCATCGGCGTGGTACAGAGCGACCCGTTCCGGATGATGGAGGTCGACGCCACCCTGGAAGAGATGAACGACGGTTCGGTGCGACGTTGATCGCGCCTGGGCAGGAATCATGAATACTCAAGAGAGCGAGCAGGAGATCGAGCGATGAACTTCCTCACGGGCAAGCACATCCCGCGCAGAACGTTCCTTCGGGGTGCGGGCGCGGCCATCTCGTTGCCGATGCTGGACGCGATGGTGCCGGCGGGACGACAGATCGATGAATCGGACCCGACCCGACTGGTCTGCATCGAGATGGTCCACGGCGTCGCCGGGACGACCCCGTGGGGCAGCACGCAATTTCTTTGGTCGCCCGAGGAGATCGGAGGGGACTACTCATTTGCGGCCGACAGCGCCCTCACTCCGCTCGAGCGTTACCGCGACCAATTGACGATTGTCAGCGGAACCGACGTACGCATGGCCGAGGCTTTCGAGCCGGCCGAGGTGGGTGGAGATCACTTCCGCTCGAGCGCCGTCTATCTGACCCAGGCGCATCCGAAGCAGACCGAGGGATCGGACGTCTACGTCGGAACTTCGATGGACCAGCTGTACGCTCGCCGGTTCGGGCAGAACTCGCCGATCCCGTCAATGCAGCTCTGCATCGAGAACATCGATCAGTCCGGAGGGTGCGGCTACGGCTATACCTGCACGTACACGGACTCGATCAGCTGGGCCTCCCCGACCCAGCCACTGCCTGTCGTGCGGGATCCGAGGGTCGTGTTCCAGATGCTCTTCGGCGAGGGGGATACCGCGGAGGAGCGCGCCGCGCGTGGCCGACGAGATGGTAGCATCCTCGATTGGATCGGGAGCACAGTGTCGTCGTTCAGGAAGTCCCTGGCGCCCAGAGACCGGCGCAGACTCGAGCAGTACCTCGAGAACGTCAGGGAAGTGGAGCGCCGCATCGAACAGGTGGAGGCGCGCAATCTCAGCGGTGAGGCGAGGGATCTACCCGAGGCGCCTCCAGGCGTACCGGACTCGTACAGTGAGCACATGAAGCTGATGTTCGACCTTCAGGTGCTGGCTTTCGAGGCCGATATCACCCGGGTCTTCTCGTTCAAGGCCAGTCGGGACGTGTCCGGTCGAACCTTCCCGGAAGCCGGTACCGATCTTCCGTTCCATCCGGGCTCGCACCATGGCGACAACCCGGAGACGATCATGGACTTCAACAAGATCAACCGGTACCACGTGGAGCAGCTGGTCTACTTCCTCGACCGACTGAAGAGCACCACCGACGGCGACGCGAATCTGCTCGAGAAGAGCATCGTCTTCTATGGATCTCCCATGGCCGACGGAAATCGCCACAACCATCGGAAGGTTCCGTTCATCGTCCTCGGGGAGGGGAATGGGAAGCTCCGCGGTGGTAAGCACCTGCTTGCTCCGGATGGGACCCCGCTCGCGAACGTTCAGCTCGACATCATGCACAAGCTCGGGATGGATGACATGGCGAGCTTCGGTGACAGCACCGGATCGTTCGTCATTTGACCGCGCGGAGAGTCCTGATGCAGGAGACGACGAGGAGGACGAGGACCCCGTCGGTCGGTGCCGGAGCGGTATTGACGGCGGTCTTCTTGCTGGGCTTCATCCCGCCCGAGGCGCCTGTCGCCGATGCCGTCATGCGGGGTGCCGACGTTGCGGCCCTTCAGGCACTCGTCGACGGCGGCGCGGACGTGAATGCCGCTCAGGGTGACGGCATGACTGCGCTGCATTGGGCCGCCCGCACGGGTACCGCGGATGTTGTGCGCTTCCTGCTCGAAGCCGGCGCCCAGGTCACCGCCGAGACGCGTCTTGGGTCCTATACACCCTTGCACATGGCGAGTGAGGCAGGGCACGGCGCGCTCGTGAGCCTGCTTCTGGAGCGGGGGAGCGATCCGAACCAACCGACGGCCAGCGGGGGCGCGACGCCGCTCCACCTGGCCGCGGGTGTGGGGAATGTCGACGGGGTTGCTGCGCTCGTCGAGCATGGGGCGACCGTCGACGCTCGTGAGGCTGCCCGCGGCCAGACGCCGCTCATGTTCGCGGCTGCCGCGGGTCGCACGGAGGTCGTACGCCGTCTCTTGGCTTCGGGCGCTGACGCGACCGTCACGACAGGCGTCATCGACGTGCCCGCCATCACGCTGGCGAATCAGGAGGCGCGCCAGGTACGTGATAGCGTTCTCACGGCGTTCCGCGAGGCCGCGGGTGCCCAGGATGACCTGAGCTGGCGCCCTACCCCCGCGCAACTACAGGAGGCGGCTCGCACGGCCTGGGACCATCGACAGTCCGTGGACGTTTCGTTCAAGGAGGTTGCAGCGGAGGGTGATGATATCCTCGGGCGTTGGCCGGATCGCGTTCGAACCTGGGGTGGATTGACGGCGCTCCTATATGCTGTTCGTGAGGGGCACGACGATACGGCCATGGCCCTGCTCGACGGAGGGGCGCCGATCGACCAGGTCAGCGCGGGAGACCAGACCAGCCCGTTGCTCATGGCGACCATCCACGGATACTACGATCTGGCGATGCGTCTCCTGGATCGTGGAGCGGATCCGAACGTACGGAACATCCACGGGGACCAACCTCTGTTCGCGACCGTCGAGACCCGTTGGGCGCCACGGACGTTCTACCCATCCCAGCATCACTGGATGGATCAGGAGACGACGCACATCGGGCTCATGGAGGCGCTCCTCGAGGCGGGAGCCGATCCTGACGCCCGCTTGGCGCAACGAGTCTGGTATGCGGAGCTGAACCGGTCCGATCTGGGCATCAACTTCGTGGGTGCCACGCCCTTCTTCCGCGCCGCCCACGCGCTGGATCTAGAGGCCATGAGGCTGCTTGTGGCGCACGGTGCCGATCCGAGCATCCCGACCCGAAATCCGGACGACTGGTTCCAGGGTGGCGGCAACCGGTCCGGGTTCGATCGCGAGAACGACCAGTCGGGGCTTCCTCCGGTTGAGCTGGGGGGACCGGGTGCGTACGCGGTTCATGCCGTCGCGGGGGTCGGACACGGACAGGCCGCCGCGGGGAACTCCCATAGACACGTGCCTGATGGCTGGATGCCGGCGCTCCGTTATGTCGTCGAGGAGCTCGGGGCGGACGTGAACCTACGGGACCACGGCGGCTACGCACCGGTCCATCACGCTGCTGCTCGCGGTGACAACGAGATGATCATGTACCTGGTGGAGAAGGGTGCGGATGTCACGTTCGTGAGCAGGAGAGGCCATACGACCGCGGACATGGCGAACAGCCCGTTCATCACTGTGCGGCCGTTCCCGAGCACCATCGAGCTTCTCGAAAGCCTCGGGTCACACAATAACAACGTGTGCCTGGCTTGCGGAGACGCGGAGAAGGGCGGCGGCAGCCGCTGAGCGGTGGCTGAGGTCCGAGCGAGGGCTCTCAGCGGCCGTGTTCTGCCCGCAGGTCAGAGATCCTCTGCGAAGTCGTCGGTGGCTCGTACGATCGCGGCCCGAAATGCGGAGCTTCCCGATCCATGTCCGGCGTCCTCTACGACACGAACGCTCGCATTGGGCATTCGGTTAGCCAGCTCCTCAGCGATGGAAGGTGCGGTTTGAGGATCGCGCTTCCCGCCGGATGGCCTTAAATCTCCCAGTAGGCCTGGTGCCCTCCGCCGACATCGAGGTGGCCGTGCGCATGAGGTTCGATAGGGGGTACATGCCGGGGCCTCACTCCTAACCCTTATCCGACTCCAGCAGGGTCCTCATCTCGTCGAACCGAGCCCGATCCTTCTCTGCGACGCGAGGGTAGGACAGGGGGAGCCGCTGCAGTGTGCGCACCACGATGTCGGCCACCGTCATCCGCATGTAGTTCTTGTCGTCGGCGGGAATGGAGTACCAGGGCGCCCACGGGCGAGAGGTCGCGGTGAGCGCCGCCTCGTACGCGGCCATGTACTTGTCCCACAGGCCCCGTTCCCGCACGTCGCCCACGGAGAACTTCCAGTGCTTTTCAGGCTCGTCCAGGCGCGAGAGGAACCGTTGCCGCTGCTCCTCCAGCGAGACGTTGAGGAAGAACTTGAGGACCACGGTGCCCGTGTCGGCCAGGTGTCGTTCCCAAGACGAGATCGCTGCCAAGCGCCGGGTCCAGAAGGCGTCCGTACCGCTGTCCGGGCACGTCAGTTTCTGGGCCTCCAGATACTCGGGGTGGACCCGAACGACCAGGACCTCTTCGTAATGGCTCCGGTTGAATACGCCGATCCGGCCGCGCTCCGGGAGACACTTGGTGATGCGCCAGAGGAAGTCGTGGTCCAGCTCCTCCTTGGAGGGCTGCTTGAAAGAGAAAACCTGGCAGCCTGCGGGATTGACCCCCCGAAGGACCTTGCGGATGGTCCCGTCCTTGCCAGCGGCGTCCATGGCCTGGAACACCAAGAGCAGGGCGTAGCTGTCATGGGCGTACAGGACGCGCTGGAGGTCGGCGAGCTCGTCGTTCAGCTCCTCGAGGCGCTTCTCCATGACCTTCGCCTTCGGTGTCCCTGGAGGAGGTGTGGTAGGGGTGTCCTGAATTCTGAAGGAGCCGTCGAAGGGGACGAGATAGGGCGAGGTGGTCGCAGTGTTACTCACAGTCGGCTCGGCGAAGGGGTGCGGATGTCGGGACGTCCGTCTACGTGATCGGTGAGGCGGTGAGGCCCCCACACCTTAGTGAGCAGGCTGGAGGCAGGCCACACGGGCTGGCTTCACGCCGCTCTGTCACCTACTGTCGCGGCATGCTTGTCGGCCCTTCGCTCCGGAGTCTCACCATGGCACGCGTTCAAGCCTTGTTCGTTCCGGCGCTGATCGGCGCCACAATGTTGTCCGGGTGCTCGGAGGCAGGACCACCGAACGCCGATCCCGTCTCGGTACCTGACTTCGTTTCGGTGCAGCCGGAGCTGTTCGGCGCCTTCGGAGCCCAGCCGAATGCGTGGGGCGATTATGACCTCGACGGTGATCTGGACCTCTTCGTGGGATTCCGGCCACGAGCCAACCGCCTGTATCGGAATGATGGCGACGAATTCGTGGACGTGGCGGCGGAAGTAGGGTTGGCAGAGATCGGGGATACTCGGGCAGCCGCATGGGGAGACTACGACCTGGACGGTGACGCCGACCTGTTCGTGGGTCTCGATCAGGTCGAAGGGGAGGGGAACCGGCTGTACCGCAACGACAGCACCCCGGAAGGTCGGCGGTTCGTGGACGTTGCGCCCGAGCTCGGGCTCGACGCTTCGGGCATCAGCCGACAGTCGGCGTTCGTGGATTTCGATGGAGACGGCGATCTCGACCTGTTCGTGGCGTTTCGGTATCAGGCTAACCGGCTTTATCGAAACGACGGCGACAGCTTCACCGACGTGACCGAAGCCTCCAGTATCGGGGATGCCCGGCGCACGGTTGGCGCGGCCTGGTTCGACATGGACGGAGACGGAGATCTCGACCTGTTCACCGCGAATCAAAATGGCGACGAGGACGGCGTGTTCCAGAACGCCGGCGATGGGACCTTCAGGGACATCGCGGCTGAGCTCGGCATGAGCCAACCGGGCCGCACAGAGGAGCAGGGCAGCGTGGGCGTGGCGGTGTCCGACTACGACAACGACGGCGACCTCGACCTCTTCGTGCCGTCGTACGGGGCCGACGTCCTATGGCAGAACCAAGGCGACGGGACCTTCGTGAACGTCGCCGGAGGCACGCCTCTGGCCGCAGACCATCACTCCGTGGCCGCGGCATGGGGGGACTTCGACAACGACGGCTGGGTCGATCTCTACGTCGGGCGCTACCTGAGTACTGAGCCGGAGACGCCGGACGCTCTGTTTCGGAACAACCAGGGGAGCTTTGAGGAGGTCACGCCTGGGGAAATGCTGAACAAAGGCGCCACCCATGGAGTCGCGTGGGCGGACTTCGATCGGGACGGAGACCTGGATCTCGCCCTGGCCAACAACAGTGAGCCGGACGGTACCCATCCGCTGTACCGGAACAATCTCACTCCTGACAACACCGCCCGGTCCCTCCAGGTCACCGTGGTGGACGCACAAGGCCGCGAGGTCCGCGCAGGAGCCCGGGTCACGCTGCGGGCAGAGGGCTCTGACGGCTCTCCGGGAACGTACGTTTCATCGCGCCTGGTCGAGACGGGAAGCGGCTACGCCAGCCAGAGCTCGATGCCGGTGCATTTCGGTCTGCCCGCTGGTGTCGAGCGCGTGCGGCTGACCGTGGAGTGGTTCCAGAACGGGGCCCTGCGCTCGGAGACCCGGACGGGCGTCCACCCCGAGGAGCATCGTGGTGCTTGGCTCCGCCTGACGACCCAGGACTGAGGGGGGTGACGCGGATGACCAAGGATCGTTTGATGAGAATGGCTGCGGCCGTCGTGACGCTCAGCGTGCTCATGCCCGCCGGTGGCGCGGGGCAAGATGCGCCCAGAGCGAGCATGCTGGCGGGGGTCGGCAACGCCTCCGGGTGGTTCGGCGGGCAGGTCGAGGGATACGTGGCTCGAGGGCGGGTGTCCGGCTTCGTGGGACTCGGCTACATGCCGAACCTCCTCAACGACGAGGGGAGCGGTGTCGCGGGGGCCGTGGGTGTCCGGGGATTCACGGGCGGAGACCGGCACCGCGGCTTGTTGGAGATCTCCATCAGCGCCCTCTCGAGCTGGACGAGCTCGACCTGGGGAAGCAACGAAGTCCAGTCAGGGCGCAATTACGGTCCCGGTGTCGCGGTGGGATACCAGTTCATCGGGAACGGCGGATTCACCGTCATGCTCACGCTCGGAGCGGGCCTCGACGGTGGAGAGCCCGACTTCGGCTCCTCCCTCAAGCCCACGCTCGGCGCCGGGTTCGGTTACATCTGGAGATGAAGTCCCCTTTGACACTTCGGAGGTGACGGCATGAAGCTCGGTATCCTCGGCTCTGGAGCGGTCGGTCGAGAGTTGGCGACCCGCCTCGCAGAAGACGGGCACGATGTGGTGGTCGGCACCAGGGACCCGGATGCGACGCGGGCGCGCACCGCCCCCGATGCCATGGGCTTTCCGCCTTTTTCGGAGTGGCACGCCGAGCACCAGCACATCCACCTCGTCCCGTTCGCGGAGGCGGCTGCGCACGGTGGCATCCTGGTGAACGCGACGAGCGGGCTCGGCTCGGTCGCGGCGCTCACGGCGGGCGGCAAGGCGGTGCAAGGAAAGATCGTCATCGATCTCGCGAACCCCTTGGACTTCTCTTCGGGCTTTCCACCCACCCTCGCGCCGATGGCGCACGGATCCCTCGGGGAGACCCTGCAAAGGGAATTTCCCGAGGCGCGCGTTGTGAAGGTGCTTAACACCGTGAACCTCGCCGTCATGTTACGCCCGGAGCTCGTCGGGAGCGGAGATCACACGCTGCTGATGGCCGGTGACGATGAGGGAGCGAAGGGAGAGGTGCGGGCCTTGCTCGAGTCGTTCGGCTGGCGTGACATCCTGGACCTGGGCGACATCTCCGCGTCACGGGATACCGAGGCCTATGTGCTGTTGTGGCTACGTATGGCCGGGGTCGTGGGTCACCCGAAGATCAACATCAAGGTCGTGCGCTGAGCGTAGGTCTTCCACCAGCCTCGGGCGCGCTGTGCGCTCGCAGCGCGCCTGCGCCTTCTCAACAAGGATTTCGTTTCAGCCCGGCCCTTCGACCGGCAGTACCTTGCCCGGGTTCAGCAAACCGTCCGGATCCAGGGTGCGCTTGAGGGTGCGAAGGAGCCGGAGCTCACCGGGGTCCTTGAGTCGCTCGAGCTCGGCTACTCGGCTCTGTCCGATGCCGTGCTCCGCGGCGATCGAGCCGTCGAAATCGGCAACGACGTCGTGGACCGTGACGTTGATCAGGTCCACGGGCACGGTACGGCCTTCGAGCATCACGTTGTAGTGGATGTTTCCGTCCGCCATGTGACCATACGCGTTCACCGACAGCCCGGGGTCGAGCGTGTGAACGGCCTCCGTGGCCGCCTCCAGGAAGGAGGGTACATCGGAGACGGCCACGGACACGTCGTGCTTGGCGCTCGGCCCCGCCATCAGCTCCGCTTCGCCCAGTCGCTCACGAAGCCTCCAAAAATGCTCGCGGCGAGTCTCCGACGGGGCAGGCACCGCTTCGACCAGAAGCTCGGCCTCCGCGGCGGCCAGGAGGGCAGCCTCCAGACGGATGGCAGTATCGCCTGCGCTGTCAGCGACCTCGACGAGGACATGCCATGGACTTCCGCTCAAGGGTGGTGCGCCACCCAGGTGCTCCTCCCCCTTGGCCAACGTGGCGGCAGACATGAGCTCGAAGGCCATGAGCGATTCGCCGAGATGGTCGAGGATCATCTCGAGCAGCCGCAGGGCCTGTCCGGGGCTGTCGACGGTGAGCCAGGCCGCAGCTCGATCCGCGGGCAACGGTACCAACCGCAAGAGCACACCGGTCACGATCCCCAGGGTGCCCTCTGAGCCGATGAGAAGCTGCTTCCAGTCGTATCCGGCGTTGTCCTTCCGGAGTCCGCGGAGACCCCGCAGCATCGTGCCGTCAGCGAGCACGGCCTCGAGCCCGAGGACGAGCTGGCGAGCCGTGCCGTAACGCAGCGCGTTCACACCTCCCGCATTGGTGGAGACCATCCCTCCCACGGTCGCCGATCCCTCCGCACCGAATCCAATCGGGAGCATCCGTCCCGCAGCAGTCGCAGCGTCCTTCACCGCCCGCACGATGCACCCGGCATCGGCCTCCACCGTCATCGCGATCCGATCCAGGGATCGGATCCGGTTCATGCGATCCAGGGTCACTACGATTTGCGGGCGGGAACCCGTGGGTGTCGCACCCCCCGCGAGCCCGGTGTTCCCACCCTGGGGCACGATCGCCACGCCATGTGCACGTGCGGCTCGGACTACGTCCGCGACTTCCTCGAGACTGGAGGGTCGCACCCACGCGAGGGCCCGACCACGGTGGGCCTTCCGCCAATCTTCGAGGCGAGACGCCAGGCCGTCGCCGTCCGTGACGACCGCGCCCGGCCCGAGTCGAGCTCGGAGCGTCTCCACGATCTTGTAGGCCGAGTCCGACTGAGACATTTGGATGTGGGCGGGGTCGGTAGGAAGCGTCAGGGAGCACGCTCCAGCCATCGTTGGCGGGTCCATGATCCCGCCTCCGACAAGGCATCCAGGTAGCTTCCCATGTTGTAATGGCTGGCCCCCGGGAGTGACTGGAGTTGGATTGTGTGTCCCCGTCCCTCCAGGTCTTCGTACGCGGCCGCAACCGGGGCGAACGGTACGACCTCGTCGTCCGGACTGTGGATCAGGAACAGGGGTGTCGTGGCGAGCGCCTCGAGGTCGACGCCCTCGGGCGAGCCGGCGATGACGATGGCAGCTGTGAAGAGATCGGGGCGTCTTGCGGCGTTGTACCATGCGCCCCGCCCCCCCATGCTGAAGCCTGTGATCAGGATCCTGTCCCGATCGATTGCGTACTCTCGAAAGACGTGTTCGAGGAGCTCCAGAAGCGCCTGCTCGGAGCGCCCGGTCACCCAGCTACGGTCAGGGACGTCGGGGGCGATCATGACGGCCTCCCAAGACCGGAGCGCCGGTTCCACGATGCTCTGCATGAACCAGCTTCCGTAGTACACATCCCGCCCACCCGGGTGCAACGCCAGCACGAGTGGACGCCGATCGTCGGAGGACGCTTCGAAGCCCCTGGGTACGGAGACGGCGTAGCGAAGCTGGCTGCCGTCCTCGAGCTCGAGGACGGTCTCCTGCACGAGGGGTGGGGGGAGTGGTGACATCGTTTCCGCCGTCTCGGATTGCGCCACCGCCGGGAGCGGCGCACATAGGAGTGCGAGTCCAGCCACTGCTGCGGTGCCCTTCATGGCGACTCCTCTTCGGGAACGAGCGAGCATCGGTGGACGATTGTACGCGGAGGAGCGCCCGGGCGGTACCGTGGCCGGTGGCACGCCCCTTTCCCACGGTCCCGGAACGCTCAGCCGTCCAGGCCGAAGTCACGCATTCGACGCCAAAGCGTGGTGCGGCTCATCCCGAGGATCTCCGCGGCTCGAGTCTTCGACCCCTCGGTCTCTCGAAGCGCAGCGAGAATCGCACCGCGTTCGTCCGCAGGATCGGAAGCCCGGTACCGCTCTTCCGGCCAGGGACATCGCCGCAGTCAGGCCCAGGACGGTGGTCAAACGCGCTTGCATGTGGTCCTACACGTGATCGGTGCTCGCGGTGCCCGGACCGATTGTCCGGCGTGCCGCACTGGGTCTGGTAGCCTTGGAAGGCGTGTGCCGTCGTCTCAAGTGGGAGGGGACCGTCCGGCAAGATGACGTATGACAAGCAGTTAGAGGGGCAAAGGGGGGGGGCGACACGGATTTCCGTTCGTTTCACGAAACGGCTGCAAACGGTGTTGAAACGTTTCACGGAACGGGGCGCGGGGGCTCGTCTCGTCAACGGTTCCGGCGTACAATGGGCCATGGACGAGGCCTGGCGTTCTCCGAGGGATCGCCGAAGCCACTGCTCGCACGTGCCCACGGAGGTCCACGCATGGCGCTCTCGACGCGCACCTTCCCGATGATCCGGGTTCTGTTCCTCGTAACGCTTCTCGTCGCGTGCACACGGCCGGTGGTGGGACAAGCGCCGGTCACGGGACCGCCCGGACCAGGGGGTGGCCCCCGGGCCGAGCAGCTTCCGCCGGTGAACCCATCGTCCAATCCGCTGTTTCGGGGATTTCGCTGGCGCGAGATCGGGCCCCTGACGATGGGGGGGCGTGTCGACGACATCGCGGTGGTGGAGAACGATCCACGAGTGTTCTACGTGGGCTTCGCAACGGGCGGACTCTGGAAGACGGTCAACGCGGGGACGACCTTCCATCCCGTGTTCGACACCTACGGAACCGCGTCCATCGGGTCCGTGGCCGTCTCCCAGTCCGATCCCCAGTTGGTATGGGTAGGCACCGGCGAAGCGAACAACCGCCAGAGCTCGTCCTTCGGGGATGGCGTCTACAAGTCGACCGACGGGGGGGAGACGTTCACGCACATGGGTCTCCGGGAGACCGAGAGCATCCACCGGGTGATCCTCCATCCCACCGATCCGGATATCGTTTACGTAGCGGCGGTGGGGCACCTCTTCGAGCCCAACCCCGAGCGCGGCGTCTTCAGGACCACGGACGGCGGCCGTACGTGGGAGCACGTCCTGGCCGTGGACGAAGACACCGGGGCCACGGATCTCGTCATCCACCCCGCGGACCCGAACGTGCTCTTCGCGGCGACCTACCAGCGCCGTCGCACGCGATGGGGCTTCAACGGAGGGGGCCCGGGAAGCGGCATCTGGAGGTCGGATGACGGCGGCGACAGCTGGACCCGTCTCGAGGGCAACGGACTTCCGGCTGGCACCATGGGCCGCATCGGGCTCGATATCGCGCGCTCGAATCCCGACGTGATCTATGCGCTCATCGAGGTGGCCGCGGACCGCGCTGAGCCCGGGGACGTCGACCCGGATCCGGAGAAGACGGGGCTCTGGCGCTCGACGGACGGAGGTCGCACGTGGGCCTTCCGCAGCAACCACAACAACCGACCCATGTACTACAGCCTGGTTCGCGTGGATCCGAACGACGCGGATGTGGTCTACACGGGCGGGTCCAGCTTTTCCCGCTCGGAAGACGGAGGCGAGACCTTCGAAGCGGTGCCGGGCGCGTCCTTCGTGCACGTGGATCATCACAGCGCGTGGATCAATCCGGTGAACAGCGACCACATCCTTATCGGGAATGACGGAAGCTTCGATGTGAGTTGGGATCGTGGGGAGACGTTCGAGTCGTTTCGAACCCTGTCCGTGGCCCAGTTCTACCAGATCTCCGTCGACATGCGCCGCCCGTATTACGTGTGTGGGGGGCTGCAGGACAACGGGAGCTGGTGCGGGCCGAGCTCGGTGCGTGGCCTCTTCATTCCCGACGACGCCTGGTACCGTGTGGGCGGGGGGGACGGTACCTATTCCGCCGTGGATCCGATGGATCCGGACATCGTCTACAGCGCCAGCCAGTTCGGCAACATGCGGCGCTCCGATCTGGGGCGGGGGGAGGTCATGGGACAGGCAGCGGAGCGAGTCGATGCCACCTATCTCGCGGGCACCCCGATCCGCCCGACGCCGCCCGATGAGGAGGACCCGACCTCGAACGTGGTTCCGACCCCCGAGCCGGGGGAGACGTATCGCTGGAACTGGAGCACCCCGTTCATGCTCTCTCCGCATAACCCTGGCACTCTGTACGCGGGAGGGAACCGGCTCTTTAAGTCCGTGGATCGGGGTGAGACCTGGATGGCCGGTCCCGACCTGACCAAGCGCCTAGACCCGGAGGCGCTCGAGATCATGAGCGTGTCGGGGGGACTTCCCTCATGCGGCGATGTTCGTGGAGAGCCGTGCATCCTGTCCAAGAACGACGGCGTCTCGTTCTACGGCACCATCACCACGGTGGACGAGTCTCCACTCGTGCCTGGCGTGCTCTGGGTGGGCACGGACGACGGGAACGTGCAGGTCAGCCGTGACGGCAACCGGACATGGACGGAAGTGTCTACCAACGTCGACGGGGATGGCGGCGACTGCTGGGTGTCTCGCGTGGAGGCGTCGCACTTCGACGTGGCCACCGCGTACGTCGCCTTCGACTGTCACAGGAGCGGTGACCTCAGGCCGCATGTGTACGTGACTCGTGACTTCGGGGCCAGCTGGACGACCATCGACGACGGACTTCCTGCGTTCGGCAACGTGAACGTCGTGCAGCAGGATCCGAAAAACCCTGATCTTCTCTACGCAGGTACCGAGTTCGGCTTCTACGTCTCGCTCGACGAGGGCCAGAGCTGGTCAGCGCTGATGACGGGCTTGCCGACCGTCCGTGTGGACGACCTGGTCGTGCACCCGAGGGATGGAGACCTCGTGTTGGGCACGCACGGGCGGGGCGCGCTCATCTTGGACGACGTCACACCCCTTCAGCAGCTCACGCCGGAGGTCCTGGAGAGCACGGCGCACCTTTTCGACCCAAGGGACGCCGTGCTCTGGCGTGTCGACGCGAGGTTGGCACAGGGCTCGACGGGTGTGAAGCACTTCTATGGGCGGAATCCCGAGTTCGGTACCGGACTGCACTACTACCTCAGAGAGGCCATGGACGGGCCCGCCGTCGTGACCGTGACGGAGGTGGTCACCGGCCAGGTCTTCCGGCGCCTGGAGGGCTCGACGGAAGCGGGCCTGAATCGCGTACAGTGGGACCTGCGGGGCGACGCGCCGGAAGCCGTGGAGGGAGAGCGTCCCGACGCCCCGCCCATGGCGGAGCCAGGAGTCTATCGCATCACGCTGCGGGTTGGGGGCTCGGAGCTGACCCGGACCGTACGGGTCCTGGAGGACGTGTGGATGGGTGACGGACGGTGATCGGGTGAGCGGCGCCGCCGACCTGGGGAGACGGCGAGCCGCGCCACCAGGAGGGATCCGGCCACTTCATTGCGTGCGGAGTGACGTGGGCCGCCCCTGACGCGGGCCCTCCGCAACGACCCTTCATGCGGTGCCCGCGCGAAATGGCGGAAGGCCTTTTCGCGCCGGCTGCTTCACCCCTCGATGACGCTCTCCGCCCGGTTCCCGTACTCGAGCCATGACCCGTCGTAGTTCCGCACGTCGGGGTAACCCAAGAGCTCGCTGAGGACGAACCAGGTGTGCGCCCCTCGCACGCCGCTCTGGCAGTACGTGATGATCTGCTTGTCGCGGGTGAAACCGGCTCCCTCGTACAAGCGGGCCAGGTCGTTCGGGTTCTTGAACGTGCCGTCGGCGTTCAGGGCCACGGACCACTCGAGATTGACCGCTCCCGGAATATGGCCGCCGCGCTCAGCGCGCACGTCGCGGCCGAGATGCTCGTCCGGGCTGCGAGCATCGCACATGAGGGTGGATGGATCGTCCGTGTGGTCCATGACGTATTGCCACGTGGTACGGATCTCCGGATCTGCGGCACCGGCCAGGTAATCCGTGGCTGCGTGCTCGACGGCGCCGGTGGTCAGCGCTCGCGCGTCTGCGGTCCACTTCGAGGCCCCACCGTTATAGATGCGAACGTCCGGGTGCTGGTAATACTTGAGCACCCAGTAGGCTCGCGCAGCGAAGAGGTTTCCGCTCCGATCGTAGAGCACCACGGTATGCTCCCGCGTGACCCCGAGCTCGCCGAGAGCCGCTGAAAGCTGCGCGCCCGTCGCGATCTGACTGCCGACCGCGTCGTCGGGGTTGGTGAGCGAGGCCGCAGCAAGGAATGCGGCTCCCGGGAGGTGCCCTTCCTCGAAGTCGGCCCCGTCACCCCCGATCTCGAGGACCCGAACCGACGGGGCGTCCCAATTCTCCTCGATCCACTCGGAGTCGACGAGGACATCCTTGGCGTACTCCTCGAGTGCGGCTTCCTCGGGAGCATCGCTCCCGCACCCGGCGCCGACGAGCATCACCGAGGCGAGAACTGAGAGTCGGGTCAGCGAATTGTGACGATTCATGATATCGCCTCGGTTGAATTACGCGTGAGCACGATGCGCCATTGAGAGGCTCCGTCCTCCGCGATCTCTATGCCGAATCCGAGGCGCGCCGCCTGCGTCGGAATCGTCTCGAGCGCCGGGGCGTGATCCGTGACGACCTCGAGCACGGACTCGCTCGGCGCCATCTTCTTCAGCGCGGTGACCGTCTGCATCATCGGATAGGGACAGATCTCGCCCCGGACATCCAGTGTCCTGGGCTCGGCTCCGGCGTCCTTGTTCATGGGTGTACTCCCCTCGTGCTCGTTATTGGATTCTCTGAATGATCAGGGTGCCAATCCAGGCGCCCAGGCCCAGGAAGGCAGCGAACACCCAACCGTTCACGGCCAGAGACGGGATCGCGGAGAAGAAGGCTCCGATGGTGCATCCCATGGCGATGCCGGCCCCGTACCCCATGAAGAGCCCCCCGGCCAGAGACTGCGCGTACCGCACGGGCCGCTTCGGGATCCGGACCCGGAACTCTCCGGCGCTCAAGGCGCCGGCTAGTGAGCCGAACCACATCCCCGACACCAGGAAGAACATGTGGTTGAAGAAGTTTCCTTCGGAGGGCACCAGGACGCAACCTGGCAGCTCGTCCACCCCTGCGAGCGGCGGGGGTGCCGCATTCACGAGAGATGCGACTCCGATCGACCAGCGACTGACCTCACCGGTGAAGCCCCACGGCTCTTCCGCGGTGAAAAGGAGGGCGTTCAGGCCGCCGAGGACGGCCCCGGCCACCAGAACGGGCCAGCCGCGGACGAAGACCCGATTGGCCACGGCCTTCAACTCGTCCGATGCGCTATTCGAGGCAGTCCGTGATCCCGGAGCACTGGGCAACACCATCCCCCTCCGATACTCCACGAACAGCACGGCCAAATAGGCCGCGCCGAGCCCGAGGAGCGTCACCGTGAGCGCGCCCGGGTGGCCCAACCAGCGCGGGAGCCAAAGACGGGGCGCTGACGAGATGACGGATTCCCACCACCAGTTCCACGTGTAGGCCGATACGAGGAGCCCTGCCATGACACCCCCGAAGGCCACCCAGGACGCCACGTAGCCCTCGCCCATCCGGTAGATGCTCCCGCTCACACATCCGCCGGCGACCACCATGCCCGTGCCGAACAGAAGCCCCCCCAGCGCGGTGTGGATGCCGAGTGGCAGCACGTTCGCGGTCGGAGGCAGGATGCCGAGGGAGGACATGGGGACCTGCAGGCTCATGACGAGCCCGAAGCCGAGCGAGGCGACCGCCAGGCCCATGAGAAGGCCCTTCATGGTCCGGCCATGGCCCAGGAGGAAGAGGTCCCGGAATGCGGAGGCGAAGCAGAGTCGTCCACGCTGAAGCACGAAGCCGAAACCCAGTCCGAACGCCCAGTTGAGGGCGAACTCGGTGTCCGTTCGGTGCGCTACCACGTAGATGACGGCGGCGACCGCCCAGGCCGTGCCTCCATAGAGGAGCTTCCGATCGACAGGAGGCCGCGCCGCACCGGGCGCCGGCCCGGTCATGGTCTTCGTCGTAATCACAGATCGGCCTGCTTATCAGGGCGTTCCTGCACGGTGCGGCTCCACTCCTGCCAAGATCCATCGAACAGCCGGACGTTCTCGAAGCCGATGTGGCGCAGCACGACATAGGAGTGGGCTGCCCTCATCCCCGTGCGACAGTAGACCACGATCTCCTGACTCGGTTGGACACCGAGCGAGGCCAACTCCGCCCGAAGCTCACCGGTATCCCGGGCGCAGTCCCAGGACTGCGCGGGGACCGCGTTGAACCAATCCCAGCTTATGGCGCCGGGAACGTGGCCTGCCTCGAATTCGGCCGGGGAGCGAGTGTCCAACAGCACCGCGTCTCCCTTGGTGACCGCTCGGCGCACGAAGGACGCATCGGCTTGGACGTCCGCGTCGTTTCGGGCCTGGAAGACGCCGGTCCGGTTGGCTGCCGGGGTTCGGTCGCTGGGTCGTTGCTCTTCGGTCCAGCGGTCCCAGCCACCATTGAGGATCGCCGCGGATCGATGCCCGTACCGGTGAAGGGACCAGATCAGCCTCGAGGAGGGCAGGCCCCAATGGTCGTCGTATGCCACCAGCATGTCGTCGCTCGTGATCCCGAGGCTGGACATGAGCGCTTCGAACTCGCCGGCGGGTAGAAGCATGTTGTCGCAACCGTTCCGGTGGTGCGTCAACGCGCCGAGGCCCACGTGGACGGCCGTGGGTATGTGCCCCTCCGCGTGGGATGCCGCATCACGGAGGTCGAGAATCCGAAGGCGGTCACCGCCAATGCCTGGCTCGAGCCACGCCGGGTCGACGAGCAGGTTCGGCGAATTCAAAGACGTCTCCCGGATTGCGGTGACGAGCGGGGTAGGGGAGTGTTCGACAAGATCCCTGCGGATGCCGACCTGTCAAGCGATCCATTTCCCCTCGACTCTGGTCTCTCTCTCAAGGGAATGCCGTCTCTGGTTGTGATCCCGCCCCAAAGTCCGTATGTCTCGGGAACATCATCCCTTCACTTGTTCTCGAGGTGCCACGATGAAGTTCATGGTGAACTGGAGCGTCGACCAAGACAAATGGTTGCCCATTCTCGAACAGTGGGGATCCATGACCGCGGAAGAGCACATGGACGCCGGACCCGGAGTGACGATCCTGGGACGGTGGCATGATACGGGCGGCCGGACCGGCGTTGCGATCATCGAAGCTTCAGACGCAGCCGCGCTGAGCACCTATCTGGGGCAGTGGAATCCGCACATGGACATGGACATCACACCCGTCCTGGACGACGCCGAGGCCGCGGCCGTCGCGCGAGCCCTGACGGAGCGCTGATCGACGCTTCGGCGGCATGTTGCCTGAACCGGGGTGCGCGGAGTGACCGATGTCGAGACGCTGAGGCGGCTGTGGTGGGCTTCCAGCAGCGTGCGTCACATCACGTTCGTCAGGATCGCAATCGGTGGGAGCCTTCAGGGTTGCGGATGCGACGGACGCTTCTGCCAGGGAGGTCATCGGTGACGCGCTTCCTTACTCTGTGCGTATGGGTCACGCTTTGCGCGGCCCCGAGCGGATTGGGCGCGCAGAGTACTCGTCCAAACGTCGTGCTGATCATCACCGACGATCTCGGCTACTCCGACCTGGGCGTCTACGGCGCAACGGACCTGGCCACCCCGGCGATCGATGGGATCGGTGAGCAGGGAGTCCGGTTCACGGATTTCTACTCCAACGGAGTGTTGTGCAGCCCTACGAGAGCCGGCTTGATCACGGGCCGGTACCAACAACGGTACGCCCTGACCGTCCCCCTCTCGGGTCGCCAGGACAGGCGGGGCCTGGTCGTGACCGGGAATTCCCTGCCTCAGCTGATGAAGGACGCCGGCTACGCGACGGGTCTGGTGGGGAAGTGGCACCTCGGCAGCCCGCCCGAATTCAGCCCGAACGCGCACGGCTTCGACGATTTCTTCGGCTTCAAGGCTGGCTTCATCGACTTCTACACGCACGATCGAGGCCCCGATGAGATGGACCTCTGGGAGAACGATCAGGAGGTCCAGGTCGAGGGTTACATGACCGACCTGATCACAGAGCGATCGGTGCGGTTCATCGAGGAACACGCGGACCGCCCGTTCTTCATCGACGTGGCCTACAACGCGCCTCATTGGCCGTATCAGCCGCCCGACTCGGCGTACCGCTCGCCGGGCCGCGCGGCGCACCTTCAGCCGCACTCCGAGAACACGAGCACGCGGGCCGACTATGTGGCGATGGTTGAGCGGGTCGATGACGGAGTAGCGGAGATCTTGGCCACGCTCGACCGGCTCGACCTGACCGAAAATACCCTGGTGATCTTCACGAATGACAACGGGGGTGAGTGGCTCTCGAACAACGCCCCCTTTTTCCACCGCAAGTGGACCGTGTGGGAGGGCGGCATCAGGGTGCCGACGCTCATCAAGTGGCCCGGGCGGATCCCGGCGGGCACGGTATCGCACCAGGTCGGCATCACCATGGATCTGACCAGGACGATCCTAACCGCGGCGGGAGCCAGGGTGCCCGATGACCTGGAAGGTGTCGACCTGCTGCCCGTGCTCTCGGGCGAGGAGCCGGAGTTCGAGCGGACGCTCTTCTGGGAGACCGACTACGGGGGCTTCACTCAGTTCGCGGTACGTAGCGGCGACTGGAAGCTGGTTCGCGATGGTCGCGCCACTTTCATCTACGAGGTGCGCAGGGATCCCGGAGAGCGGAACGATCTGGCCCAGAGGCAGCAGGGGGTGGCTCGGCGCCTCAGCCTGCTGCTCGACGCATGGCTGGAGGACGTCACGGCTGAAGCCGAGGCACGGGGACTCGGCTCGCCCTAGACCGTGTCGTCCGCCATGGTCGTTTGTTGGCCGCCGAACATCGCAACGGGGGGCGGCGCATCACGATCATGACAACAAGCTTGTCACCAGCTCCGCGACCCGCTCCGCTCCGCCGCGCGGCCGAGGTGTTCTCGTCATCGCCTGGAGCTCGTCCAGCCGCTCGATCCAGGTCCCGTTGGCGAAGTCTCCGGCGTCCATCGAGAACCCCTGGAGCTCGGAGCGTGCGAACTCCTCGAGGGCGGGCATCTCCCTGAAGTTCGGGCGGGTCACTCCGGCGAGTGGAATCCCCTCCCGCCACACCTCGGAAACCGTGCCGTAGCCGAGCTTGGCCACGACCGCGTCCGCAGCATGGAGGACGTCCGGCATGAAAAGTGGCGTGTTGTTGTCGAACAGAATGAGGTTGCCGTCCCGACGCGTCGTCGGGGCGCCGGTGATGAGGAACCTCTCGTCGCCGCGGCTGCGGAGGCGGTCCAGAAACGGGAGCTCTTCGCCGTACCCTCCCATGGTGACGACGACGAGCGGCTCGTCCTGGCCAATTCGTAGCCTGGCTCGGGTGTCACTCCGTGTGGTCCGGCGCTCGCGGCTGATGGGGTCCACCAGCTCGAGGTCGGCTCGGCGTTGGCAGACGGGTCGCGCTTGAAGGTGGACGGTCGCGCTATTCAGCCAACGGTCCAGCTCGAGTCCGGCCGCCTCGAGCCCGGCTGCCTGGGCGACCAGAGGTTCGTACAGCCACCCCCAGGTGAAGTTCTCGACCAGCACGGACGGAAGCCCTGCCGCGTCCGCGACGGCGACGCCCAAGGGAGAGATGTCGCAGAGCACGGCCTGGCATCCTGTCTCACGCACGCGCGCCGCCAGACGCTCGACGAGGGATTCATCGAACGGCACGAAGCTCCGCAGGGCATCGACCGTGGCGCCGAGGTCGGCCTCCAGGGCCGATTTCTGGTGAAAGCCGATGTCGACGACCGCTTCGTGGTACCGGAAGGTTCCGCCGACCGACTCTTCGAAGAACCAGGCCGGAGCCGTCGTGAAGAGCTCGAATCGAGCTCGGGTCAGGCGGTGCAGCGCGCCCATGACCGCTGAGCTCCGGGCAGCGTGCCCGAACCCGTGGGGCGACACGAACACCGCGATGCGGACGTGTCTGTCGCCGGCCGGGGATCGGCCGACGTGGGGTGTGGGCACGTCAGTGGTCATCGGGGAAGCATTCGTCGACCTGTCCATGTGCGAAAGGGGGAGCACCGGCTGGTGCTCCCCCTTTGCGCCTCAGGTCCTCGTCGATCCGGGGACACGAAGTCTGCGCGAATCAGAGTCCTTCGATCAGGTTCCGCCCGGACCCGGAATCCCCGAGGGAGGACCGGGCTGTGGGCCGCCGGTCGGAGGGCCGGCGCCGTCCGGGATATTTCCGCCCGGGGCCGGAACGCCCTCAGGGGCGCCGACGCCGTTCGGCACGGCACCCGGGAGACCTGCAGGGGGTCCGCCCACACCGGGTCCGCGAGCCTGGCTCGGAAGGTTCTGCAGCGCTTCAGGCCCACGTGCCAAGGCTTCCTGGACACGATCGCGCGCTTCCTCGGGGACGATGCCCGAGTCCACGAGGTAGCTCAGCGCGGCGATCGCGACGGACCGTCGCTCGCCGGGCGCGGTGTTGGCGATCTCTGCGAGAACCACTCCGCTCACACCGGATTCCAAGGCGTCGGCGCCGACCTCGATGTCGGCTTCCTGCACGTCGGGGACGCCGGCGAGAGCTTGCTGGGCCCGCGCGAGCCCGTCCATCCGGGCCTGGACCGCATCGGCAATCCGGTCCATCGGAATACCCTTGGCCCGTCCCTCACTGACGAGGTTCTCGAGGGATGCGACGGGGATGCCGGTCGTCAGGGCTTGTTGGAGCGCGTCCTGGATCTGCTCTTCGGCGTCCTGCGCGGTGGCGGACGCCGGCAGCAGAGTCAGCACGAGCGCCCACTTTACGATGTTCGGGATGAGCCTGCTGGCGTGCATTTGAAACTCCTATCGAACGGTTGTTCTCTTCGCTGATTCTGAAACGGAGACGATCCAGCGCTCCGAAACGTCACATCGTGCTGGCATGTTCGGGGTCGAGTGCCTCCCGGAGCATCTCCCTGGACCGGTGGACCCGCATCTTCGCGGCGCTCGTCGAAGTACCGAGTCGCTCCGCGATCTCATCGTAGGTGAGGCCCTGCAGGTGCTTCAGGAGGAAGGCTTCCCGGTGGCCCTCCGGCAGGTCCGCCAGTGCACCCCTGAGGGTTCGTCTAAGCTCGGACTGCTCCAGGTCGGGCTCGGGCAATCCGATGGACGAGATGAACGAGGGCCTGGCGTCGAGCTGTTGATGACTGCGTCGGACGTTCTTCAGATAGTCCCGGCAGCGGTTTCTGAGGATCTGGAAGGCCCAGCTCTCGAAGCGGTGCCGATTCTTGCATGAGGCCAGCTTGGAGTAAACGGTGACAAACGATTCCTGGACGACGTCGGAGGCTGCGTCGTGATCGTTCAGCATTCCGAGCGCGAATCGGTGGAAGCGATCCTGGTAGCGGCGTATCAGAATGGCGAAGTCGTCCGTGCATCCGGCCAGGACTCGGCGAACCACGGCGGAATCCGGGGGGGCTCCGTCTTCATGGAGTGTGCCTCCGGCTTCCTGGGTCGCGGATGAGCCGAACATAGGGTCAACCCCTCTCCGAGACGACCAGGATGGCAACGAATCCGCCCATCCCGTCGGGCCGACGACCGGGAGTCGACTCGGGCACGAACCACTCGCCCGACTCGGACCGGAAGGCGTGACCCACTCTTCACCGTCCCTGATCATTGGGGTGGGCGTCCAATCGTTGAATGCTCCGGCGATCGACGGTTGGCCCTCAGCTTCGTTAGCCGGCAGGCGGATTTCCACCTGTCTTATCGATCCATCGGCGGACATGACGATCCGGGGGCTCCGCGGGGCCGGATTCGTATCTCTGCCGCCGAAGGTATGCGTCAATCCCACGCTCCACCGACTTCTGGGCGTGTTCCAGTAGAGCGGATCGGTCGCGTCTCGACGTGCGGTCATGACGATCCTGGTACCACCGGCCTGGTCCAAGGCCACCGAGCCACCTGCGTTCCACGGGACCGTGGGAAGGAGTTCCGACGTCCAGCCGCCCACGCCGCCCCAGAGCTGCAGCCGGCCAAATCCAAGTGCTAGCTGGCCTCCGCCGAAGGAGTAGCTGCCTTCCTGAGCACGCATGTGCCGGACCGTGCCCGTGAGCCGTGCCCACGGCACCGGGTAGACGTGCAAGCGCACATCGGAGTCGTGGACGGAACGGCGGAAGCTGCTGGCCCCGATCGCGCTGCCGTAGCCCGCCCACCCCGAACGGACCTCCAGACGCGCCGCGCGGTTCCCTGCGGCCAGCAGGGGGCGGATGCCCAGAACCCCACCCGTTCCGAGCTGGGCGAGTGAGGGATCCCTGAAGCCATAAGCTTGCCCATCGACATCGAGCCCGAGCTGGATGGGGCCGGCATCCGTATGGATCCGTGTTCCCAGACCGCCGGCCATCCACGTGGCATCCCCGTCCCCGAAGGGGACCCCGGTGGAAAGGAATCCCCACGACCCTCCCGCGTCTTGATAGCGCAGGCTCAGGAGCCCGCTGATCTCGGACGGTGAGCTGCCGGAAAGCTCATGCGTGACACGGCCGCCGTGGAACGACCACGACCAATCCTGGCCCTCCAATGGCGTGGCCGTCCCGGTCACCGCCAGCAGTGTGAGCACGACGAGACCCGCCTCGAGCCAGATGGCTCGCGTGGAGGGGCCCTGGGTCCCGACCGCTCCTTCGGGTCGCCCCCCGGACTTGGTCACAAAGTTCGGTCGCGGCGTGCGGATCACTGCCTTCAGGCCTCCGGATGCAGGAGGGCGATCCGGCTGTTGACGCCCCCGAAAGCGTCGCGAACCGCGAGCCCGTTCGGGTCCGCCACCCAGCGCTCGCCATCGATCACGAAGGCGTAGTCGTGGACACCAGGGTTCAGAGGCACCAAGGCGGTCCAGTGTCCAGGAGTCAGCTGGGCAAGCTCCACGCTGGGCTGCCAATCTGTGAAGGTGCCTGCCAGGCTGACCGAGGAAGCGCTCGTCGCGCTCAGCTGAAAGCGCACGTAGAGGACGGCGTCGGAGCCGGTTCGAGCGGTTTGCTCCGCCATCTGCACCTCGTCCGATCCCCCGCCCGCCATGACTTCTGCCGGGCTCGCGAGCCCAGGCATCTCCGAGGAGACGACCGAAAGGCCGAGCGCCATCATCGCGATGCCGGCCATGCCCCAGGCCGGCCGGAGCCGTACCGTGCGGGGTGTCCATAACCACGCGACCGCCCGCTCCGACCAACTCGCCTCTTTCTCGGGTCGACGAGCTCGGATCGCGTCAGTCACTGGGACCTCCGCGGCACGAATCTTCGCCATCACCAGAGACGCCACATCCGGAGGAGGGGCGTGGCGGACATGATCGAGGCTTCCGGAGATGGCCGCTTGCAGCCGGGTCATCTCGCGCCGCTCGTCGTCGGTGAGCGCGGAGGGGGGAATCCGCCCGTCCATGCAGTCGTGGACTCTCTGGTTCATCTGGCCACCTTGGCCTGAGTGTTGGTCACCATGCTTCACGAGAACGACGACTTGGCGTCCTCGATCGTCACATCGCGTCTTCCCTGTCGTTCGCCAGCGGGCCTCGGACAACGCTGAGTCGAGCACGCGCGGCACCGAGCTTCCGGCGGGCTGCGGGCCAAGGAGTTCCGGAAACGGCACACCTTTGCGGACTCGCGCACGTCCAGGACCGCGGCTGCCCCGGCTCGCCTGCGGCTGTCCCAGCCCGGCTCGAGCTCCCCTTTGTGACAACGGTCGATCCCGCGAATCCCCAGGAGTGGAAAGCGCTTCATGCCTCCACGCCCTCGACCGATGATTCGCAGAAGCGGGTCGGATCCTCGCCTGAATCACTGAGGATGTAGACCTGCGGTGACCGATGCTGGCACCTGAAAAGAGCAAGATCCGGGCCGGAGGTGCTGGGTCGGGGTGCGGCACCCCTGACGTCGCCATCGATGCTGTGACCGCAGGCCCGACTCCCCGTTTCCCCTATCCGGATTTCGGCTTTCTGATTCGGAGACGACCGAGCTGAATGCCTGCCGTGGGGGCGCAGGCAAGAAATGTCTGGAATTCCCGGCCTGGACCCGTTTAGCGTTTAAAAGGCGCCACGCACGAGGTGGTCGCGCCCTGCTCCCCGTCTGAGATACAGATGATCCAGGCCCGCCAACGTCGAGATTCGCAGGAACGGCAATCCCCCGCTCGCGACAAGCCGAATGGCATGGCACCCCTATTCGTTGTGGTGGGTCTCGCGCTGGCGGTGACCTTGCGCCAGTTCGAACCCATATGGCGGGTGAGCCACGGGCTCCTGGTTCTCGGCGTGCTCTCCGCCTTGGCCTACTTGGCCGGACGCTTCGCCCGTCTTCGCTCCGACGACCGCGGCGTGATGCACGCGCTACTCGTGACCCTCGTAGTCTCCCAACCCATCATGCTGGTGCTTTGGGGGTTGAGCCTGGGAGTCCCGCGTATCGCACTCGCGGGCGAGCTTGTACTCCTCTTCGTCGCCATCGCGGCGGTCGGGTGGCGGTCGGGCCGCGGCATCCATGTAGCGGTCGCCGGCGTGTTCCTTTGCCTGACCTCGATCCCTTCGCTGGTCGGACTTCTGATGCCGGGCCCCGTGGCGGAGGCGGCGATCGGACCCGATAGGCGCTACGTCTTCAGCAGCTACCACGACCTCAGGGTGACCACTCACGAGGTCGTTTCCGACGAGACGCAGGACGGAGGCGCGCTCACCCTGTTGCCCGACGGGCGGATCCTCCTCGTCGCGGGGAGCGGCGCGGCGCGCTCGATCGAAGTCGTCGACGGGAGTGACGAGATCCTCGTGTCCACTGTCGATCTCGGCCTTCCGATCGACATTCGCTCCTACCAGGCGCTGGGGCGGAAGCAGCCGAAATTCTACCGTGTGTTCGACGCCCTGTACGACGACGGCCGGCTCTTCGTCTCCTACATCCACTGGGACCCAGATCAGGACTGCTATTCCCTGCGCCTCGCAGAGTCGATCTTCGACGGGTCTGACGCGGGGCCGTGGAAGACCCGTTTCGAGTCGAGGCCGTGCGTCCCGATACCCTTCACCTACAACACCTCGGGCGGTCGAATCGCGGTGCTGGACGAGGGGAACCTTCTTCTCTCCGTCGGCGCCTTCGGGATGGACCAGTTGATTCAGACTGAGGCCCGATACGAGGGATGGAGCGAAGCCTCCGACTACGGGAAGATCTTAGTGTTGGATCGCGACACGTGGGAGCATTCGGTCTTCACGATGGGGCACCGAAACCCTCAAGGCTTGCTGGTCGCAGGCGACCGCATCTGGAGCACGGAGCACGGTCCGCACGGGGGGGACGAGCTGAACCGCATCGAGGCGGGCTCCGACTACGGGTGGCCGTTCGCCAGCTACGGGACGGATTACGGCCGTAAGACACTGGAGTCCGGAGGGGTTCCGGGAGACCACCGCGGGTACACTCAGCCCCTGCATGCGTGGATTCCCAGCATCGGGATCTCGAATCTGATCGAGGTGGACGACGGGTTGTTTCCGATGTGGCGGGGCGACCTCCTCGTCGGCTCGTTGAGCGGTCTGAGTAACGGCTACGCGATCTTCCGCGTGAGGCTGGTCGAGGGGCGGGTGGTTTCGGTGGAGCGGATCCCGGTGGAGAGCAGGGTGCGGGACCTGGTGCAACTCCACGGTGGAGGTCCGCTCGTTCTCTGGGACAGCGACGGGAACATCCGCGTGGTGAGGCCGGCGGATCACGTGTTTTCGCAGTGCGCCGCGTGCCACAACGTGAGATTGCAGCAGCACGGCATCGGGCCCGACCTCTACGGCATCGTCGGCAGAAGCGTGGCCGGTCACGCCGATTACCGGTACTCCGAGGCCATGACGCGACTGGAGGGGCGATGGACCCCTGAGCGGCTCGACCGCTTCCTTCAAGATCCCCAGGGCGAGGTGCCTGGCACCACCATGGACCATGGAGGAGTGCACGATCCGGTCCAGCGAGCCGAGATCATTCAGTTCTTGAGCGAGGTGTCCGCCGGCAGACCCGGCATGTGAGCCTGAGGTCTCCGTCACAGGAACCGACTGCGTGGCCGCGCGCTTCGCCCCGTGAGCGTTCCTCCGTGCCTCCACCGATCCGCCGAGGAAGACTTGAACAGGATCGCTGCTGTCGTGCCACTTCCGGGGCTGCTTCTTTCCGGGTGGCGAGATACGTCGACCACCGTCGATCCGGATCCGGATACGAAGCTGGACGAGATCAAAGTCGTGCCGATCATCGCGACGGGGGTCGCATCCGACGAGTTCGACGTCACCGCGGTGCAGATCGTCGATGTGAACGATCCTGATCTTCTTGTGCCCCGGCGTCGGCAGAGCGTGATCGCGAGCGACCTGGAACCAACAAGCGGCGATCTACTGGTCTTCTCGCTCCGTGAGGTGTCGAATGCCGATGCGGAGTGCGGACTGGCCGACTTCGATACAAGCCACGAGGTCGCCTCGTCCCCCGGCGGAGTCTGGTCCAAATCGGAGCTCTTCAAGCATCAAGGACCGGCCCGGTCGAGGCACCCAAGAGCAAGAATCGAAACCTTCTCGGACCCCCCACCGTAGTGCGTTTTGATTTTGTCGGAATAATCAAGATGCGAGGGCGTGATGGCGAAGGGATCCCATCTGGGTGAGCTGGAAGAGTTGATCCTCTTGGCTGTGCGGCGTCTCGGAGAGCAGGCGGACGGGGGAAGCGTCCGCGCCGCGCTCGCGGAGCATGCCAGCAGGAAGGTGTCGGTGAGCACGATTTACGTGACGCTCATGCGGCTCGAGGAGAAGGGATACGCGCACTCCTGGAAGGGTCAGCCGACGGCCGAGCGGGGTGGCAAGGCCAAGCGCAAGTACGAGGTGACGCCCGAAGGCCGCGAGGTGCTGGAGCGGGCGCGGACGGTGCGTAACCGGATGTGGGAGGACGCGGGTACGCGTGCGGCCCATGGCTGACCATGGCCGAGGGGGCGGATCGCGGGAAGACGAGACCCATGTCGACCCCCCGGGCCTCGCCGTGAGGCTGCTCCGGCGGCGCCTCCCGCCCGAGGTCGCGGAGCCGATCGAAGGCGACCTGACCGCGTCGCACGCGCGTGCACTCCAGGCAGGGCGCCCCAAAGTGCTCGCCGACGCCCGTTTCTGGGCGGACGTGCTGACTCTCCGGGCACGTGCGCTTCGTCGGGCCGCCCGACGCCTCGAGTCCGTCCGACCGACCCCTGAACGCAACCGACCCGATCGGGCCGCGCGTCGCGCGCCCGGCTTCTGGAGCAGGCTCCCTATGCACCCGAACGACTTCCGTTACGCCTTTCGTCGTCTCTCCAAGGCTCCGGGCTTCACAGCCGTCGCCGTCCTTTCTCTCGCTCTTGGGATCGGGGCGAACACGGCAATGTTCAGCATCGTGAACGCCGTACTCATCCGGGACGTGCCTGTGGAGAAGTCCCATGAGCTGGTCGAGGTATACTCCTCGGACTCGGGCGGATTCCAGTACGCGACGTCGTCACATCCGGACTATCTGAGCCTGCGTGAGGACAACGACGTCTTCCAGAATGTCGTTGCCACGAGGACCACGATTGTCCGGATCGATCTCGGAGGTCGTCCGCGCATCGCCTTCGGCGAGCTGATCTCGTGGGATTACTTCCAGACCCTCGGGATCGAGATGGAGCTCGGCCGCTCGTTCCTGCCGGAAGAGGACGCGACGCCAGGCACGCACCCGGTGATCATCCTGGGGCACCGGACCTGGACCCAGGACTTCGGAGCGGACCCGGACATCGTAGGGAGAGACGTGCGGCTCAACGGGCGCCCGTACACGGTGGTCGGCGTAGCGCCGAAGGCGTACACCGGGTCCATGCCGGTGTTGGTGACCGGCTTCTTCACGCCGCTGATGATGACCGACGTGCTCATGCCGGGCGGGCAGCTCGAGCGTCGGGGCAGTCGAAGCATGTTCATGAAGGCCCGCCTCCTCCCCGGTGTCTCCATCGAGCAGGCGAACGAATCCCTCCGAGCCATCTCGGCCGGCCTCGCGGAGGCGTATCCGGAGTCGAACGAACACCGATTCATGTCGGCGATCCCGTCAGGGAACGTGTCCTTAAACCCGGCAGTGGACCGGATCCTCACACCGGTGGCCGGCCTGCTTCTGGCCGTGGTGGGCCTGGTGCTCCTCATAGCGTGCGCCAACCTCGCCTCCTTCCTCCTTGCGAGGGCCGAAGATCGCCGAAAGGAGATCGCGGTGCGACTGGCCCTGGGCGCTGGCCGGAAACGGTTGGTCAGCCAGCTCCTGATCGAGACGACGATGCTCGCACTCATGGGTGGCGTGGCCGGCCTCCTCCTCGCCCAGTGGACCGTTCAGCTCTTGATGGCGCTCCAGCCCCCACTGCCGGTCCCGGTGGACGTCGAGATCTCCCTCGACCGGACCGTGCTCCTGTTCACTGCGGGTGTGTCGATGCTCGCGGGCGTGGCCTTCGGTCTGGTGCCTGCCCTCCAGGCCACCAACCCCGACGTCGCCCCAACGCTCAAGAACGAGGCGACGGGTTCGGGCGTGCCGCGCCGTTTCAACCTTCGCGGCGGATTGGTGGTGACCCAGGTGGCCTTCTCCTTCGTCCTACTGATCGGCGCCGGCCTCTTCGTGCGTAGCTTGCAGAAGGCACAGGCCATCGATCCGGGCTTCGACACCGGGCCGGGTGCGCTCGCCTGGCCGATGCCCGAGCTGGCGGGCTACGAGACCCAGGGTGAGGTGGAGGCCTTCTACAACGCCTTGGAGCAGCGGCTGCTCGACCACCCCGAGGTGACGCATGTCGCGCTCGCGGACCGTCTCCCGCTGGGCGTCGGCGTGCAGACGAACGGCTATCTGCTACCCGGCGTCCCGTCGGACACGCCGGACGGGGACCACGACATCGACAACGCCAACGTCAGCGCCGGCTACTTCGAGGCGATGAGCGTCGAGATCGTGTCGGGACGGCCGTTCACCCGTGACGATCTGGACGGGGAGCGGATAGTCATCGTCTCTGAGGCGTTCGTCGAGCGCTACTATCCGGGGGAGGACCTGGTCGGTCAGGCGATCCAGGCGTCCGGGGGCGACGACCTGCGCATCGTCGGGATCGCGGCCGACACCAAGGTCCGCACGCTCGGCGAGAGCCCGCGGCCGTACGTCTATCATTTGCAGGGCCAAGTCAGGTTCTTCGGGATGCAGGTCGTCGTGAAGGGCCCGGGGACGAGCGAGGAGCTAGTGGGGATCACCCGGGCCGCGCTCGACGAGGTCGCCCCCGACATGGTGCTTTTCGAGGAGATCAAGACCATGAACGAACACCTCGCGCTTCTCTTGTTCCCCCCGAGGATGGCCGCGCTGCTCCTTTCGGTCTTCGGTGGGCTCGCGCTCCTGCTCGCCGGGATCGGGGTGTACGGCGTCGTCAGCTACGCCGTCGCGAAGCGCACACGTGAGCTCGGAATCCGGATGTCGCTAGGTGCGTCGGCCGCCGACGTGGTTCGCATGGCGATCGGCGGTGGGATGCGCCTGGTGGTCGCAGGCGGCCTGGTCGGGATCCTGCTCGCCGTCGGCGTCACCTGGGTCGCCTCGGACTACCTGTTCGGTATCTCGAGCACCGACGTGGTGACGTTCGCGACGATTCCGATGCTACTGACCGGGGTGGCGCTGCTGGCTGCGTGGGTCCCGGCACGGCGTGCGAGTCGGGTGGACCCGGTGCGGGCGCTCCGGTCGGAGTAGGGGTGACGCCGCCGCCGCGCCCACGTCACTCCGGCGCAACGTTGCCCCGGTCAACCGCTGCCGGTAGGCTGTACGTTGTTCGCCGCTGTCAGCACGGTGGCCAGCGCTGCGATGCCTGTTGCTACGTCCAGGCTCAAGCGCCGTCTCCGTCGAGGGCAGCTGGGATGGTGTCGCCAGAGAGGTCAACGTGTTGCGATCGATCGAGTTCATCCACAAGGGCCGCCGGTATCGCGCAAGAGTCGCACCGGTGCCGGGCGGGGCGCCGGAGTTCAGAGACGGAGCCTGGTTCGTATCGATGAATGGCGGTCCCGAACGCAGGGTGTTCGAGGCCCATGCCGACGATGCGGACACCCCGGATTTCCAGCATCGCATCGTGATCGCGACCTGGCTCACCGATGCCTACAACAGGCGCGTCTCGGGCGACCGGCGGAGGGTGGGGCGGCGAGATCGTCCGGGATCCGATCGAAGGGCCGGGACAGATCGGCGAGCACGAGTGGACTCGGCCCAGCATCCAGGCCCGGGATGAATACCGCTCCGGCAATTTGAGGCCTGCAGCCGGTCGACCTCGAGCTTACACGCGGTCGGGAGCGCCGGGCCTGAGACGCGGACCATTCCAGGTCATGGAGCCGTATCGACACGCGCGGATGTCATCGAGTTCCGCGACATGATCCTGGACGTCAAGGATCGGGTTGCGGCGATGGTCGCCCAGGGGATGACGCTCGAACAGGTGGTGGCAGCGGGGCCGGCAGCCGACTTCGAAGGGAGATGGGGTGATCTCGCTCGATTCCTCGCGGGGGTGTATGCAGGTGTCGGAGGGGGATGAGGCCCCAGGGGCCGTGTGTCGACGTCCTGCGGCGGTGCCATAGGGTTAGCGCAAACCGATGAGGGAGCGTAGGTTCGCGGCTCCATCTTGAGCACATTCTGAACTCGTCGCCATGTCCCGCACCGACCGGTCCGTATCGACCCGCGCGCTCGGGCGGGTGAGCGTAGTGGGCTCGGGGACGATGGGCCATACGAGACGTGCCGTCCCGCTAGGGGCGGGCCTTGCGCGGGTCGGTGTCCATCTCGTGACTGGCGGGGGCCAGGGCGTCATGGCGGAGGTCGCTCGAGGCTTCGTGGGCGTCGACCCAAGGCGCGGGGCGTCGGTAGGTATCCTGCCGGCCCGCGCGTCCTCCGAAGCTCCCCCCGAGCCTCCTCTCGGGTATCCGAACCCCTGGGTCGAGATCCCGGTACACACGCACCTCTCGGCGCGCGGCGAGCGTGGAGTCGAGCCCCAATCACGCAATCACCTGGTCGTGCTGACCGCTGACGTGGTCGTGGCGATGCCTGGAGGGGCCGGCACGCGTTCAGAGGTGGAGCTGGCCCTTGCGTACGGCAGGCCCGTGATCGCGCACCTCGAGCGAAGGGAGGAGCTGCCCGGCCTACCGGTCGACGTCTTGCTCGTGCCGAACCTCGAGCAGGTCCTGGCACTGGTCCGCCACCGGCTGTGCGGCTGACCAAGCCTGACCGGTCTTGGGTTGATCCCGCCATTCAGGTAGAAGGGAGGCGGCACTGGCGTGGCCAGTGGAACTTGCATGGGCTCTAGCAAAGTCTGCGGCAAGCCGGCGGAAGACGGGATGTCGCAACGGGCGCCAAAGCAAATATTTACGGGGCGTGGCGCAGTCGTGTGGCGCGCCCGCTTTGGATCGATGTTCCTGCGTTGGTGCGCGCTGGAAATGGCTGATCTCTGCGGCTGTTGCGTTGTTGGCTCCCCTTCTTGCGGTGAACCCACCTCGGGGACAAGATGGCAGCAGGCCTCTTCGGATGGCCTGCCGTCCCCCCCGGCCCACAGCGATGCGAGACTATTTCCTGCGGCGGTTGATGCTGATCCCCCCGACGTTGTTCGGGATCACGCTCATCGTCTTCTTCATGACCCGGATTGTACCGGGCGGGCCTATCGAGCGTGCCATCGCCGAGGCGCGTCAAGCCACCACAATGACGGGGGGCGGAGGCAGGGTGGCCTCGGGCACGACGTTGTCCGATGACCAGATACAGCAGATGCGGGAGTATTACGGGTTCGACAAGCCTTGGTACGTGAGCTACGCGCACTGGGTGGGCAACGTGGCGCGGGGCGACCTGGGCCGCTCCTACCTCTACAACGAGCCCGTCTGGTTCGTCATCAAGTCGAAGTTCCCCATCTCCATATACTTCGGGCTGCTTACCGTCTTCTTTACGTATGCCGTGTGCGTCCCCCTGGGGGTCCTCAAGGCCTTGAAGCACCGGACCTGGCTCGACAACTACAGCTCGGTCCTGATCTTCGCCGGCTACGCGATCCCCAATTACGTGCTGGGAAGCATTCTCATCCTGATCTTCGCCGCCCAGTTGGAGTGGTTCCCCCTTTCGGGGCTCTCGGCCAGCCAGTTCCGGTACGACTCGTTCGGGGGCCTTCTGGCTCTTCTGCACCAGACGTTCTTGCCATTGCTCTGCTATCTGGTGGGAGCGTTCGCGTTCACCACTCTGCTCATGAAGAACACGCTCATGGACCACCTCGCGGCGGACTATATGCGCACGGCGGTGGCGAAGGGGGTGCCGTTCCGCGATGCGGTGTTCAAGCACGGGCTCCGAAATTCCTTGATCCCCGTGGCAACGACCTTCGGGCAGAACATCGGCCTGATCCTCACCGGTTCATTCCTCATCGAGGTGATCTTCGACATCGACGGGTTCGGCCTCCTCGGCTTCAACTCCATCGTGGACCGAGACTATCCCGTGGTCATGGGCATCCTGCTCATCTCTTCACTGCTTCTGCTGGTGGGCAACATCCTTTCGGACGCCCTCGTAGCGGTGATCGACCCGCGGATCCGGTTCAACTGAGGAGCCGCGATGATCCGCCTGGACCCGCTGGCCCTGAAGAAGCTACGGCGCTTCAAGTCGATCCGCCGCGGCTATTGGTCCCTGGTGGCCCTGGTTGTCATGCTTGCGCTTGCTTGTGTCGCCGAGCTCCTGGTGAACCATCGCGCTCTCGTCGTACGGTACGAGGGCGAGCTCTACTTTCCCACCTACGCCGGATTCATCCCGGGCACCGAGTTCGATCTGGGCTACGCGTACGAGACGAACTACCGTGAGCTTCAAGAGCGTCTCGAGGCCCAGGGGAACTCCGGGAACTTTGTGGTCATGCCCCTGATCCCCTATGGCCCTCTCGAGAATGCGTATCCGGGAGAGTTCTTCATGCCCCGGTCACCGGATATCGGCAAGGGGCATTGGCTGGGGACAGACACCCAGAACCGGGACGTTCTCGCCCGGGTGGTCTACGGGTTCCGCTACGCCATGATCTTCGCGTTCGGATTCATGGCAGGCGTCTACATCCTGGGGATCCTCTTGGGTTGCCTGATGGGGTACTTCGGCGGCGGGTTCGATCTGGCGGTCCAGCGACTCATCGAGATCTGGTCGAACATCAATTTCCTTTACGTCGTCATCATCGCCACCTCCATCATTCGTCCCAATCTGGGTCTGCTGCTGGTCATCACGGTCGCTTTCTCCTGGACGGCCATGACCTACTACATGCGGACTGCCACGTACAAGGAAAAGGCCCGGGACTATGTGGCGGCGGCCCAGGTGCTGGGGGCGGGTCCGGGACGGGTGATCTTCACCCACATCCTGCCGAACACGGTCTCAACCATCGTGACGTTCATCCCGTTTACCGTGGCCGGTGCCATCACGGCGCTCACGGCCCTCGACTTCCTCGGGTTCGGGCTTCCACCGCCCACCCCGAGTTGGGGGGAACTGCTCAAACAGGGTACGCAGACCCTCAAGACAGCCCCCTGGATCGTCTCTTCCGCGTTCACCGCAATGGTCATTGTCCTGACCCTCGTGACCTTCGTCGGAGAGGCCATCCGGGAGGCCGTGGATCCGAAACAGTTCACGCTATACGAGTAGACTTCATGAACAGACATCGCACGAATCCGGGTTCGCGCCCGACGGCACTCCTCCTCCTGGGAGCAGCACTCTTCGCGACCGCCTGCGGGGAAGGGGGAGAGGACGCGGTCGAGGCCTACGACAACACCGAGGAGGTCGAAGCCTACTATGCGGCGAACGCCGAGTTCTTCCGGGAGGCGAGCCCGGACGATCTCCCGGACGACCTGGCGTGGGAGGACGGGTCGGACCTCCCCGAGCTCGGCTCTCCGGAGGCGGTGAGGGGCGGGGAGCTCCGAGCCCGCATCCAGGACTTCCCCCGGACGCTGCGCACTATGGGCCCGGACGCAAACAGCTCCTTTCGGCCCTACATCCTCGATGACATGACGGTCCGGCTCGCACATCTGCATCCGGACATCGCGGGGACCCATCGGTACTATCCGGGCTTGGCGGAGGCGTGGGCTATGGACTCCGATGGCCAGCGCGTGTACGTGCGGCTGGACCCTGACGCCCGCTGGAGCGATGGTAATCCGGTGACCAGCGATGACATGCGCTTCATGTTCTACTTCTTCCAGTCGCCGCACATCCAGGATCCGTGGTACAACAACTGGTACGGGAAAGACGTCAACTACACGGACCTGACGGTCTACGATGAACGTACGTTCTCCATCGGGCTCGTGGACGCCCGGCCGAACATGGCGGCGCTCGTCTTGGAGCTCTATCCCAAGCCCCGGGAGTTCCACAGGGACTTCGGCCCCGACTTCGTCGAGCGTTATCAGTGGCGTTTCACACCGACGACGGGACCTTTCGTACTGACCGACGACGAGCTGGAGGGGATCCGGACGGATCGGACGGGCGTCAGCCTTGAGCGGCTGGAGGATTGGTGGGCCGACAGCAAGCGCAACTGGCGGTATCGGTACAATCCGGACCGGATCCAGCTGACGGTCATCCGAGACACACCCAAGGCCTTCGAGGCGGCGCTCGCCGGTGAGTTGGACTTCATCGGAGGCATGGGCCTCGCCGAGTACTGGTACGACCAGCTACCCGACGACCATCCCCTGGTGGAGCGGGGTCTTATCCACAAGACGACGTTCTACAACGATGTGCCTCGACCCACCTACGGCCTTTATATAAACGCAGCCCAGCCCATCCTGGGGGACCGGGACGTTCGGCTCGGCATCCATTATGCCTCGAACTGGCAGCTCGTGCTGGACCAGTACTTCCGTGGCGACTACGTGCGAATGAACACGACCGCCGACGGGTACGGAGACATGACCCATCCGGATATCCGGGCCCGGGCCTTCGATCTCGCCAAGGCTGCGGAGCATTTCGACGAAGCAGGCTTCACCCAGCGCGGACCCGACGGAATCCTGGTGAACGAGCAGGGCCAGAGGCTTTCCTTCACGCTTACTACGGGATACGAAAGCCTGGCCCCGGTTCTGAATATTCTCCGGCAGGAGGCGCTGAAGGCGGGCCTGGAGCTTCAGGTGGAGATTCTCGACTCCGCCACCGCCTGGAAGAAGGTACAGGAGAAGAATCATGACATCGCGTTTACAGCCTTCGGGGTAGGGGTGGAGCTGTATCCCCGGTACTGGGAGTTCTACCACTCCGCGAATGCGTACGACGTCCCATATCTGGAGGACGGCAGCACGCCCAACCCGGATCGATCTCCGAACCCTCAAACCAACAACTTCCTGTCCACTGCCATTCCGGAGCTCGACGCCCTCATCGATGCCTACGACACCTCGGACGACCTGGACGAGATGCGCGAAATGGCGTACCGCATGGAGGAGATCCTTTACGCGGACGGCTCATTCGTGCCGGGTTTCGTGACGCCGTTCTATCGCACGGCCTACTGGCGGTGGATGCGCTTCCCCGAGGGCTTCGACGTGCGCTTCAGCGGAGCTCCGACGGAGTACAACCTTTACTGGATCGACGAGTCGGCGCGGACGGAGACCATGGAGGCGCGCCGAGGCGACGGCACCTTCCCCAGATCCGTTACGTCATACGACCAGTGGCGAACGACTCCTTAGGGTGACCGAGGTAGGTTTTCGGAATCCGGGCGCCATGAAAAAAAATGAGGGGCCGCTACTGCAGGTCGAGAACCTGTCCACCGGGTTCGAGACCGACGCAGGCCTCGTCGTGGCCGTAGACGGGGTGAGCTTCGCCGTGGAGCGGGGCCGTACCTTGGGGATCGTCGGAGAGTCGGGGTGCGGCAAGAGCGTGACGGCTCTGTCCATCATGCGACTCCTGCCGCGCCCCTCCGGCCAGATCCTCAGCGGCTTAGTGCGATTCGACGGTCGGGATCTCCTCCAGCTGCCCCTTCAGGCCATGCACGATGTCCGGGGCGGTGAGATCGGCATGGTCTTCCAGGAGCCGATGACGGCGCTGAACCCCTCCCACCGAGTGGGTAAGCAGCTCGGCGAGGTTCTGCTCCTCCACGGTGAGCGGTCGAAGCAGGAGGCGTGGCGACGGTCCGTGGAGCTCCTAGAGCGCGTCGGGATTCCGTCGCCCGAGGAGCGCATGGCCGCCTATCCGCATCAGTTGTCGGGAGGTATGCGCCAGCGGGTGGTCATCGCCATGGCCCTGGCGTGCAAGCCCAAGCTTCTCATCGCCGACGAGCCCACCACGGCGCTCGACGTCACCATCCAGGCCCAGATCCTCGACCTGATCAACGATCTCCAGCGCGAGATGGGGATGGCCGTGATCCTGATCACCCATGACCTGGGTGTGATCGCCGAGACCTGCGACGACGTGGTGGTGATGTACGCTGGACGGGTGGTGGAGCGGGGGCCCGTGGACCGGATCTTCCACCACCCCCAACACCTCTACACCAAGGGCCTGCTCGAGTCGATCCCCCGTCTGGATCGCGACCGGAAGACGCGGCTCCCCTCCATCGAGGGCATGGTACCGGCGCTGCAGGATCTCCCTGCCGGAGCGCGCTTCGCGCCCCGCTCGCCCCATCCGGACGCCGCGGCTTACGTGGCCTCGGCGGCGTATGAGCAGGAAAGGCCTTCGCTCGTGGAGGTGGAGCCCGGCCACCTGGTGGAGAACCACCCAGTGGTCCGAGTCGGCGACTTCCTTCGGCATCGGAGATTGGGCGCCGCGGAGGGTCAGCACGTCGAAGCCGCCGGGATCGACCACCACGGACCCCGTGCCGAGGAGGAGGCCGGGGACGTGCTACGAGTCCAGGGCGTGAGGGTGCATTTCCCCATCCGTTCGGGGGTCCTGCTGCGGAAGTCCGGCGCCTTGAAAGCGGTCGACGGCGTAGATCTCACCATACGTCCAGGAGAAACGCTGGGGCTGGTGGGGGAGTCGGGTTGCGGTAAGTCCACCCTGGCCAAGGCGGTGGTGCGGCTCCACGACGCAACCGAGGGCTCCATCGTCTTCGACGGCCGCGACCTCACGGACCTGGGGCGTCGCGCGATGCAGCCCGTGCGGCGGGACATCCAGATGATCTTCCAGGATCCTGCGGAGTCCCTGAACCCGAGGCTGACGGTGGGTGAGATCCTCGAGGAGCCCTTCAAGATCCACAAGATCGGGGACGCCGAGAGTCGCAAGCGGCGGGTCGCCGAGCTCCTGGAGAAGGTAGGCCTGCAGTCCGGCGCTTCTGAGCGGTACCCTTTCGAGTTCTCCGGTGGTCAACGGCAGCGGATCGGCATCGCTCGGGCCATCGCCCTGGAGCCCAAGCTGGTCGTCTGCGACGAGCCGGTGTCCGCGCTGGACGTGTCCGTGCAGAGTCAGATTCTGAATCTGCTGTTGGAGCTCCAGCGGGAGATGGGATTGGCTTATCTGTTCATCGCCCACGACCTCTCGGTGGTGAAGCACATCTCCGATCGTATCGCCATCATGTACCTGGGGCGTATTGTGGAGTCGGGTGATGCCGAGGGCCTCTATTCAGACCCCCGGCACCCCTACACACGCGCGCTTATCTCCGCCATTCCGGTGGCCGATCCACGGCACGAGCGAGATCGCTTGGTGCTCACGGGCGACGTCCCATCTCCGATCCACCCGCCTGCGGGTTGTGCCTTCCACACGCGCTGTCCTTTCGTCCAAGACGTCTGCCGCTCTGAGCGGCCAGACCTCCGACCTATCACGAAGGCAGAGGGGACTCGTCGGGTGGCCTGCCACTTCGACCTCTTTGAGGCTGGTGCGCTTCAGGCCGCGGTAGCCGATGGGCCAGTGGCTCCAAAGCGCACCCCGGTGGACTGAAACGGGGACTTCGGAGCGCCGCGACCACCTGGTGAAAGTACCCAGGCATCACTGGGACTCAGCAATCGCCGTGAGATGCGCAATCAGTTGTGGACCTAACCAGCATCGGGCGCATATCGAGTTCATAGAGCCCCGAGTTCCACGCGGTGCCGTGGGGCGAGGGTAAGCTGCTGGCTGCCTTCGAAGGTTATTCCGGGTGGTTCTGGCGGAACGGCACCGGTAGTGTGTCTAGATTGACCCTCCGCACTCACGGGGAGTACCAGAAGTCGAGGATACGTTGATGGTCTATTACCTGACCAAGCTCTTCCTGTCAGCCGCGATCATTGTGGTGGTCTCGGAGGTGGCCAAGGTGAACGCCACCCTCGGGGCCCTCATCAAATCCCTGCCCATGATCTCCCTCCTAGCTTTGGTCTGGATCTGGCAGGATACGGGGAACCGAGCGGCGATTTCCGATCTCTCGGTCTCGACCTTCTGGCTCGTGATCCCGACGCTTCCCATGTTTCTGGTCCTGCCCGCGCTTCTAGAGCGGGGGTGGGGCTTTTATCCCGCGCTGGCGTCGTCGGTTGGGGTCATGCTCGTCTGCTATCTGGTCGCGATTCCGATCCTGGGCAGGTTCGGGTTTTCGATCTGAGGTGATTGGGTCAGGGAGCTTCCGAGGTGCCCGCAGTCGACCCGCCGGACGACGCATGCACGCCCACGTGGCAGTTCGAGCCCGAAGCTTCGTGTGCACCGCAAGGTGGGCTCACCCCTAAACCGCGACGGCCTCAGGCCTCCCCCCGTTTCGAGCCGAGCGGTAGAGCGCTTCGATGGCGCGCATGTTGGCTGCCGCCTCCGCCGGGGCGTACCGGACCGCTTTGCCCCTGATCACGCAGTCGGCGAAGTGCTCGACCATCAGCCGGTACTCGTCGACCCCCTCTACGGGGCGGCTGGTCACCCCTGAGCGGCCGTGGTGCTCCTCCACTGTGGTTTCGTCGGTTCCCGGCAGGAAAGCGGACTCAACCCGGACGTGACCGTCCGTGCCCGCGGCTTCGTAGTACTCGCAACGCTCCATCGTCAGCGAGCAGTCGAAGTGGGCCGTGAGCCCCCCTTCGAAGCGGAGCATCCCGGTGAGCTCGTCGTCCACTCCCCGATCCGTCCATCGGGCCATGGCCATCGCCTCCACCGGCTCGGCACCGGCCAACGTGCGGCTCACGTTGACGCAGTAGCACCCCACGTCCATGAGCGCTCCCCCTCCCAACTCCGGGGAAAGCCGGATATTGTCCGGATTTCCGAGCCGGAACGTGAAGGCACTGCGGATCGAGCGCAGGTCGCCGACCACACCGCCCCGGACCATGGACAGGACCCGCTCCGTCCTGGGGTGGAAGCGGTACATGAAGGCCTCCATGAGTAGCACCCCTGCTTCCTCAGCCGCCGCGGCCATCTCCTCGCACTCGGCCGCGTCCAGCGCCAGTGGCTTCTCACAGAGGATATGCTTCCCGGCCTGCGCGGCCCGGATCGTCCATTCCCGGTGCATGCTGTTGGGGAGGGGGATGTAGACGGCGTCGACCTCCGGGTCCTCGAGGAGGGCCTCGTAGCTCCCCCAGCTCCGGGGGATCTCATGCTCCTCCGCGAAGGCGCGGGCCCGCTCCGCGTCGCGGCTCGCCACGGCCAGCAGCTCACCGTTGGAGGAAGCCTGGATGGCCGGGTTCACCGCCGCCCGCCCGATGTTCGCGGTGCTGAGCACGCCCCACCTCACCATGGCATGCCCTGCGCCTCGGGCATCTCCAGCTCTCGGGGCAGCGGAAGGTCCACCCACCGGCGCTCACGGTGCGAGACGGTCACGGCGTTGATGACCTCCTGCACTCGCGCGCTCTGGGCGAAGTCGCCCTGGCTCTTGGCGCGTCCCTGCACGATCTCCTCCATGAAGTCGTGCACCAGGTTCCCATAGAACGCTGTGCTCCAGTGATCGTCCGGACGGGCCCCCGGCGCAAAGTATCGCTCCGGGATCTCGCGCTCGACGAACTCGACAGCGTCGGGGGTCGCCGTCTTGATGGTCTGGATCTGCCCGAACTCCTCGACGAGGCGCACCTGTATGGCGCCTTCGGAGCCGAAGATGCGGGCTTCGATCCCCGGGTAATTGCCCACGGTCACGTAGCTGGACTGCATGGAGAAAAGGGCGCCGTTCTCCGCCTCCCCCATGAACATGTCGGCGTCGTCGACGTTCAAGCGGGTGAGCTCGGAGTCCAGATTGTACTTCCGCCGCATGGGCACCATGTTTGCCAGCACGCCCACCACGCTCGTCAGATCGCTCCCGACGCACTCCAGCCCGATATCGATGGTCGGGGCCCCATATCCCTCGAGGGACGAGACGACGATCCCGTCCCTGGAGGTGTCTGTCCCCCACTCGGGCTCGCCCACGGGCCGCTTCTTGTGGATCCGCTTGTCCATGGGGTTCTGGGGATCGATCCACTGGGAGTTCTGCTCGTAGCCATTGAAGATGTACGGCGTCCCGATGAAGCCATCACGGATCAGGTCGAACATGTACATGACGGCCGGCGCATAGCGGAAGGTCAGCCCCACCTTCGTCAGCAGCCCCTTGGAGCGGGCCAACTCATCGGCGCGCCAGACGTCACGGTAATCGTGGCAGACCGGCTTCTCGACCAGGCAGTGCTTCCCGGCCTCCAGGGTGGCGAAGACCAGCTCCTCGTGGTCGCCCCGGGTGCAGACGTCGATGACTTCGATGTCGTCCCGGGCGAGAAGCTCCGCCGCGTCGGTGTGGAGATCCGGGATGCCGAACTCCCGCTGGCGTTCCTCGGCCAGGGCTTGGTCCAGGTCGCAAATGGCGACCAACTCGGCCAGGGGGGAGCGCTGAAAGCCGGGGAGATGAGCGGTACGGGACCAACGTCCGGCACCGATCACTCCCACGCGTAGGGGGTCACTCATGACTTGGGGGGCTCGTTGATGGGTGGAAGGAGGGGTGGGACGATATCGGGGCCGCCGCCTCCTGGCGAGCAGGCGGTCGGGAGACGAGGGCGTCGGAACCGGCTCTCACGCCAACTCTTCCGCGTGGTGGCAGGCGACGTGGTGCGGTGTGCCGGCGGGACTCAGGTCCCGCCAGGCTGGCTCCTCGACCCGGCAGCGTTCGGTGGCGAACGGGCAGCGGGTGCGGAAGCGGCAGCCCGACGGCGGGTCCGAGGGGTCGGGGATGTCTCCTTCCAAGAGGACGCGGGTGGCCTGGGCCTCCCGCTCCCGGATGGGATCGGGCAAGGGGATGGCCGAGAGGAGAGCCTGGGTGTAGGGGTGGCGCGGCGTGCTGAAGAGGTGCTCTGTCTCGGTGAGCTCCATCAGGCGCCCGAGGTACATGACCGCGATACGGTCGCTGATATGGCGGACCATGGAGAGGTCGTGGGCGATGAAGAGATAGGTGAGCCCGCGTTCGGCCCGTAGGTCCATGAGAAGGTTCACGATCTGGGCCTGGATGGAGACGTCCAGCGCCGCGATGGGCTCGTCGGCCACGATGAACCGCGGATGGGTCGCCAACGCCCTGGCGATGCCGACTCGCTGGCGCTGGCCACCGCTGAACTCATGCGGGTAGCGACCACCCCAGGACGGGTCCAGTCCCACTCGCTCCAGCAGCTGGTCCACTCGGGCCGCCCTCTCCTCGACGTCGCCCAAGCCGTGAATGTCCAGCGGCTCGCGGACGGCCTCGGCTACGGTCTGGCGCGGGTCGAGGGAGGCGTAGGGATCCTGGAAGATCATCTGCATGTCGCGGCGGGCGCGTCGCATATCCGTGGTGCCAAGCGTGGTGAGCTCCGTTCCGGAGAAAACCACCGAACCCGCTGTCGGCTCATGCAGCCGGAGGACCGCCCGCCCCGTGGTGGATTTCCCCGAGCCGCTCTCGCCCACCAGCCCGAGGGTCTCCCCGGGGTGGAGGTCGAAGTCGATCCCGTCCACCGCTCTCACGGCCCCCACCTTCCGGCGGAGCACACCCCGGCGAACGGGGAAGTGCTTCACGAGTCCCTTTACCCGCAGCAGGGGGCTCGAGTGGGCTGCGTCGCCGTTCACGGCCCCTCCTCACTGGGTCGCTCCGCTGCGTCCAGCTCGTCGCGCCGCCAGCATGCCGAGCGGTGTCCGGCGCGCACTCGCTCGAGGCGGGGGAGCTCCTCACGGCACCGCGCCTCCACCCAGGCGCACCGGGGGGCGAAGGGGCAGGCTTCGGGTGCCGCGCGCAGGTCCGGGGGGCGGCCCTCGATCGACGCCAGGCGCCCGGTCGCGGACGCCACCTCCGGGAGAGCGTACAGGAGCCCGCGGGTATAGGGGTGGGCTGGCGCACCGTAGAGCGCCTCCACCCCCGCTTCCTCGACGACCGTACCGGCGTACATGACCGCCACCCTGTCGACCAGCCCAGCCACCAGGGCCAGATCGTGGGTGATCCAGAGGATCGCCATCCCCATGTCGTGCTGAAGCTCTTTGACCAGCGCGACGATCTGCGCCTGGATGGTCACGTCCAACGCGGTCGTGGGCTCGTCGGCGATCAGGACGGCGGGCCGACAGGCCAAGGCCATGGCGATTCCGATGCGTTGGCGCTGCCCCCCGGAGAACTGGTGAGGATGCTCGGATAGGCGATCCCGAGCCCCGGCGATCCCGACGCGTCCCAGGAGAGCGGCTGCCTCGTCGAGGGCTTCCCGCTTGGACATGCCCAGGTGGCGGCGCATGGGCTCGGCGAGCTGGCGCCCGACCGTCAGTACCGGGTTCAGCGAGGTCATCGGGTCCTGGAAGACCATGCCGATCTGACGGCCGCGGACCTCCTGCCAGGCCGTGGGAGTTAGGCCCAGCAGGTCCCGCCCGCCGAGGAGCACCCGCCCGGCCTCCACTCGCCCGGGCGGGGGCACCAGGCCCATGAGCGAGAGGGCCGTGACCGTCTTGCCTGAGCCGCTCTCGCCCACAAGCGCCAGCGATTCGCCCGGACGGAGAGAGAACGACACCCCGCTGACCGCGTGGACCGTCCGGGAACGGGTCCTGAAGCGGGTGGTCAGCTCCCTGACCTCAAGGACCGGATCGGGGTGGCTCATTCGGAGGACCTCGCACCGGGATCCAGGGCGTCCTGCAGCCCGTCGCCGATGAAGTTCACGGCGAGCACCATGAGGAGAATGGCCAGCCCAGGGAAGACGGTCAGCCACGGTTTGGTGGCCATGGTCGCCTGGGCGTCCATCAGCATGTTGCCCCAGGTCGGGGTCGGCGGCTGGACTCCGAGCCCCAGAAAGGAGAGGGACGACTCGATGATGATCGCGTTGCCCACGGCCAGCGTGGCTCCGACCAGGATCGGCCCGAGCGCGTTGGGGAGGACGTGGCGCCCGATGATCCGGGCGTTTCGGGCCCCCAGCGAGCGCGCGGCCTCCACGTACGCCATCTCCCGGATCGTAAGCACCTCCGAGCGCACCACGCGCGCCGTCGTCATCCAGCTGAGCAGCCCGATGATCACCGCCATGGAGCCCGCCGTCGCCTGGGTGTAGGAGGCCAGCACGATGAGGAGGGGGAGGGTGGGTATGGCGTAGGCCACGTCGGTGACCCGCATGAGGAGGTTGTCCACGAAGCGGCCGTAGTAGCCAGCCAGCGCTCCGACGGCCGCACCGATCCCGGTGCCGAGGAGTGCCGAGAGAAACCCGATGAGGATGCTCACTCGACCGCCGTAGAGCACCCTTGTGAAGAGGTCGCGGCCCAGGTCGTCGGTCCCCATCGGGTGGTCGAGCGAAGGGCCCTGCCGGATGCTCGAAAGGTCGATCGCGTCGAACGCGTACGGGGCGATGAGTGGCGCGGCGGCGCAGGCGAGGGAGAGGACGAGGACCACCCCCAACGAGACCACCGCGAGGCGGTGGCGGCGCAGCTCTCGCCAGAAGACCGGACCCGCCGCCGTCCCCACCGGTGGCACCCCCGATCCGGAGCCACCGCCCGCAGCGGCCACGCCAGGGGCGCTCTCGCGACCTGTCTGCGGTCCCGCCTCACTCATAGCGGATCCGCGGATCCAGGAGGCCGTAGACCACGTCGGCCACGAGATTGAAGACCACCACCATGACCGAGCCCAGCAGCAGGATCCCCATCAGCAGCGGATAGTCACGGGAGAACATGGCCTGGACAAACATCCGCCCGATCCCCGGCCAGGCGAATATGGTCTCCGTGATGACCGCCCCGCTGAAGAGTCCGGCCAGGTTCAGCGCCATGATGGAGACCACGGGCACGAGGGCGTTACGGAGGGCGTGGACGCCCACCACGACGCGCTCCGGCATGCCCTTGGCCCGGGCCGTGCGGATGTAGTCGGCCCGGAGCGCCTGAAGAAGGCTGGAGCGGAGGTATCGGGACCATCCTGCCACGTAACGGAACGACAGGACCAGCGCGGGAAGGACCAGGTGGAGCAGGTGGTCTCCGATTCCCCCGGCCCCCACCGTCCCTGTCCCCGACACCGGGAGCCATCCCAACCAGACGCCGAAGACGAGCTGGAGAATCAGCCCGAACCAGAAGACCGGCATGGCGATGCCCAGGAACGATGCGCCGGTGCCGAGGTGATCGAACCACGAATACTGGCGCACCGCGCTCAGCGTGCCCACCAGAAAGGCCAGAAGGGCGGCCAGGAGAAAGGAGGCGCCCATCAGCTCCAGCGTCGCCGGGAGTCGCTCCAGGATCATCTCGGAGACCGGGCGGGTGGTTGAGAAGCTGACGCCCAGATCTCCGCGGACGGCTGCCCCGATCCAGCGCAGGTACTGGACGTGCACCGGCTGGTCCACCCCCAGGCGGACCCGGTATGCCTCGATGACCTCAGGGTCGATGAAGCGTCCGGACTCCAGGAGCGCTCCCTCGGGACCGCCCGGCGCCGCCTGGATGACGGCGAAGAGGACGACGGTGATTCCCAGGACGAGCGGGATGAGTTGGAGGAGGCGCCGCAGGACGTAGGAGGTCACGCTTCGGTCTCCTTCGCCAGGTCGACACTTCCCGACGGCGGCGCTACTCCAGCCGCCACGACCACAGGTTCCAGAAGCTCCCGAAGTTCGTGCCGCTCCCCTGGTAGCCCACAACACGGTCGCTCAACATCTCCGGCACGACGTTGAAGTAGAGAGGGAGGGAGCGGTGGGCTTCGGCCAGCATGACTTGCACCCGGTCCAGCGCATCCTTCCGGCGCTCGAAGTCCAGGTAGCCGTCCGATTCCTCCATGATCTCGTCCAGCTCCGGGTCGCACATGCCGGTCATGTTATTGGAGCCGTCGCACGCGTACAGACCGGTCACGCTCGGATCCGCGGGAAGGAACCAGGCCGAGACGACAGCCTCCCATTGGCCGCTCCGCCAACGCTGCGTCCACGCCGCGCTCTCCAGCGTCTCGAACTCCACGCTGATGCCAATGTCTCCGAGTTGGGCCTGGATGACCTGGGCCACCGCGATCCGGTCGGTGGCCCCGGCCCGGTTCAACATGGTGAAGGCGAAGCGGCGCCCGTCCTTCACGCGCACCCCGTCAGGCCCCGGTTGCCACCCAGCTTCGTCCAGCATCAGGCGCGCCGCCTCGGGATCAAAGTCCACGCCGGGTGTCTCCGGGTTGTGGTAGGGGCTGGTGTGGTTGATGGGCGAGTTGGAGAGGACCACGGTGCCCTCGAGGAGCTGCTCCGTGATGGCCTCGCGGTCCACGGCCATGAACATCGCCTCCCGCACCGCGCGATCCGCGAACAGCGCCCGGGCGTTGTCGGTGTTGAGCGAGAGATCCACGTGCATGAACGAATTGGAGCTGACGAGGTTCACGTCGTAGCCGTCGACCGTCTGGGCTTCGCCCACCTGCGTCGGGAGGATGCGGGCCCAGTGGTGCTGCCCCGCCTTCATCGCATTGAACCGTGTGTTGTTGTCGGGGACAAACGACCAGACGATCTCGTCGATGGCCGGGAACTCCTGCCCGCGCCAGTAGTCTTCGTTCCGCACCACTCGGATATACTCGCCGGCCCGCCACTCGGCGAAGCGGAACGGCCCGGTGCCCACCAACTCGTCGCCCCGGTTGTATGGCGTGTAGCTCACGACCTCTTCGGTGCTCATGCCGCCGAGGACGTGCTCGGGGAGCATGGCCTCGAAGAGCCCGGCGTAATAGCCGTAAAGGCCGTCCCAGGTGAAGACCACGGTGTGCTCGTCGGGCATGGCGCAGTCGACGATGCCCAGGTACTCGTGGCGGTTGTAGACCTGGGATCCCGGGGCGGTCACGAAGCGCCACGTGAAGCAGACGTCCTCGCTTGTGAACGCCTCGCCGTCGTGCCAGCGCACCCCCTGCTGGAGCGGCCAGGTCATGGTGACGGTTCCGTCGTCGTTCACAGCGACCAAGCCGTTCTCCTCGGTGGGAATCGTCTCGGCGAGCACAGGGATATAGGTGTTCTCGTCGTTGGTCGTGACGAGCCCCTCCACCATGCTGAACTGGATGTCGACGAGGTTCTGGCTGGTGAAGGCGTTGAGGACGTCGATCTCCCGGTCGTAGGCCAGGCGCAGGTCGTAGGCCAGGCGCAGGATGTTGCCGTCGGGGCCTGCTGCGACGGTGGTTCCTCCGCCCCCGTCACCTCCGCACGCAGCCAGCCCGGCCATGCCGAGGGTGACGAGCAGGGTGGGGATGCGCGACAAGCGGCGTGGGCAATGGTGCGTGATCACGAGAATATCCTCACGGAGTGGTTGGAGTGCATGCGGCCGTGGAGGAAGCGGATGAAGTCGGATTCCCGACCGTCGGGGACGGCGCGCCAGGCAGGGGTCACGACCTGCTCCCCCCACCAGTAGGTCCAGATGAGCAGCGCGCGGGCGGGTGCGCGGATGAACGCCATCCGGTTGAGGACCCATCCTTCACCGCCCAGAAGCGCCCGGCTCCGGAGCCAGTCGGTCGCCTTCTCCTCCGACCAACGGAGCCCGTGGAGCCGCCAGGCCGCCCCGGTCCCGATGCCGGCACGATACCGAGTCATGAGCGACTGGACCCGGTCGTCATCCGAGTCTAGCCAGTCGATCATCTCGAGCCCCGCGTCTGCGATGCCCTCGAAGACGGAGGAGCTGGCTGTGTTGACGACCGAAACCAGCACATCGGCCGGGGCGGTGCCGTGGCGCGCCCACGTCTCTCGAAGCTTGAATTGGACGTAGTGGCCCGGATAGCCCTCGTGGACGGCCAGATGCTTGAGCCCGGGGCGGGTGAGCACCGGGTCCACGTTGAGCTGGACGGTCCGGTTCAGGTAGTCGCACCGAGCGTTGTACGAAACCGCTCGGACGGCCCTGACGCGCATCCCGTCGGATCGGTCCGCGGGGATCTCGACGAGCCGCTCCTCGGTGCGGGTCCACGCCTCGGCCATGAGCTCGGCGGAGACCTCCTCGACGGCCTCGGGGGGCACGCGATTCCGATCCTCCCAGGCGGCGCAGCGAGTCTTAAGGTCGCCGTGGTACCCCATCCGTCCCAGGAGGGCGTAGGCCTCCTGGGCCAGGGCGTCCAGCTCGGCATCAGCGGCGGGGGCTGCGGGAACGTGGAGGAAGCCTGTGAGGCGCTGCTCGAAATCGTCCTGGCCCTGACGCCATCTCATGAACGCCAGGGTGGAGCCGGCGAGCTCGTCGTAGTAGATCCGCCGGTCTTCCTCGGGAAGTTCCGCCGCCTCCCTGCGGAGGGCGCGCCACGCATCCTCTGCCTCCTCATAAGAGGTGTAGGGCGCCGCCTGGTAGCGACCCTCCACGTCCATGTTGAGGACGGCAAGCCCCACTTCGTCGCCGCTCTCGGCCCGGTAGAGGGCGTCCACTCCGAGGATGGCGGGCAGAACGCGATCGCCGAACTCCAAAGTGCGGTCACTCAGCATGAGGCTGCTCCTCGTGGGCCTCGCGGCGCAGCATGTCTTCTCGGATGAGCCGCACAGGCACCGAGCCGTAGGAGAGGAAGTCGTCGTGGAAGGTGCCCAGGTCGAAATCCGCTCCACGGGCTGCGCTCATCTCTCGTCGGAGGTCATGGATGGTGTCGGTTCCGGCGAGGTACATGACCGCGCCCCCGGGGAACATGCTGTTCTTCACCGACTCGGCTCGGGCTGCTGCCTCGGACATCCCGGCACGTTCGGCGTAGTAGCTCGCCGCCTGGCTCAGGGTCATCCGCCCGCGGTGCAGTTGGAGGTCCACCACGGCCCGGGCGCACATACGCACCCGACTGTGGCGCTCCGCGTATGCTTCCAGGGGGGGGAGCCCTCCGACCTCGGCAACCAGATCCGTGGCGTAGCATGCCCACCCCTCGGCCATGGTCCCGCCGCACGGCATGGCGATGCGGGCGGCGCAGTCGACGGCAGCCACTCGGCCCACTCGGGATTCGGCACGGAAGGCGTGCCAATTCTGGACGTGGTGTCCGATGCCCCCGTGATGGATCACGTGGTTCCCCCGGATCACCGCGTCGTTATGTGCCCGCAGAAGGGCTTCCCGTTCATCGACGGGGAGCGTTTCATCGATCGGTGTGACCAGGTAGTCGTGGACCGGCGGACGGTGGTATGCAGCCGGGGATCGGTAGAAGAGGAAATAGAGATACGGCGCGGCGGCGCGGACCCAGCGGGGGCGGGGGACGTAGCGGATAGGGAAGGCGGGCCAGGTCAACAGACCCTCCCGCTCGGCCAGGGAGCGGACCGAATCCCAGATCTCGCCGTAACGGCGGAGGTACCCGTCCAGGTCCGGGTGCACGTCCTCCAACCCGGCTAGAGCCTCCTCGGGGCTGTCCGCGCCAAAGTCCGCGGCGTGCTCCCGAAGCCAGGCCGCAGCCTGGTCCATCTCTGCCTCGGCATACGCCACGATGTCGTCGGCGGGCTCATGCAGGAAGTGGGCGTGGCGGAGCGCCAGGTCGAGCCCCTCGTCTCCGGCGGCTACGTCGTCCACCGGCCGTCTCAACAGCTCCGAGTCCAGCCACACGAGCTGCTCGGCCACCGCCCGTGCAGCCCGGTCGGCGGGACCCCGCCAAAGCCGCGAATCCAGCCCCAGATCCTCCGCCAGGGCATCCACCCCGTCCCCGAAGAGCTCCAGGGCGCCCTCGCACTCGCGCATGGCCCGCTCTGTCCAGGCGGGCGGAGCGCTACGCATCGCCTCCCGACCCTGAGCGAGAAGCTCCGGGACCGCATCGAGCCGGCGGGCGGCTGCGTCGACGCGGTGGGGAAGTGGGCCACCGTGGCCCAGGAAGAGCGACAGGAAGCCGAACACGGCTTCGCCGGTGTAGAGGCTCGGGTTGCCCCGGTGGAAGTGATCCCCGGTGAGCTCCCACCGCCATCCTCGGAGAAAGCCCTCGGCCAAGCGCAGGTCGAGGGCCTCGGCGCCGTGGCCTTCGGACTCGGGGATCTCCGCCAGCAGCGCCTCGACGTCGGCCAGCGTGTCGCCGGCCCCTTGCTCGGAAAGGTCTGGAAGCTCCGCGTCGTGGCCGTGGACGCCCATGAACGTGGCGTCCACAGGCCGGTGCCGTTGGTGCGTATCGAAAAACCGGTCCAGCCAGGCTTCGGCTTCTGTGAAGGTGTCGAGCATGCGGGTCCGGGACAGGGCGGAAGGCGCGGTTATGAATAGCCGGGGTGCGCGACCTCCGCCACCGCTTACCTTGGTCGTCCCAGGCGTCCGGGCGCCCGCCGGGCGTCCCGCTCGGGCTTCCCCTTGCACCCCAACGGCCATGGCGACCTCCGACCCCTCCCGAGATACCATCTTGATCGCCAGCTGGCTCGAGCCGGAGGAGGTAGCGCGCATCCGAGAGGCGGCCGGCGAGATTCCGGTGCTGCACGAGCCCGATCTCCTCCGTCCACCCCGTTACCCTGCGGATCACACGGGCCGGAAGGTCCCCCGTACCGAGGAAGGGGAGGCACGCTGGAGAGCGCTCCTGGCCCGGGCCACGATCCTCTTCGACTTTGACATGACCCACCTGGAGGATCTTCCCGAGCTGGCGCCCCGAGTGAGATGGATTCAGGCGACCTCCGCAGGTATCGGCCAGTTCGTGCGGCGGAACCGTTATGCCGAGCGAATGCCCCGAACCGTCTTCACCACGGCCAGCGGCGTCCATGCGCGCCCGCTGGCCGAGTTCGCGGCGCTCTGCATGATGGCCCATGCCCGGCGCCTCCTACACACCGTGGACGCCCAGCGGGCACGGCGTTGGGAGCGGTTCGCGGGGACCGATCTCGAAGGGCGAACCGTTCTAGTGGTGGGGTACGGATCGATCGGGCGCGAGCTGGGGCGCTTCTGCCAAGTCTTCGGCATGGCGGTCCTGGGGGTGCGCCGCGACCCGGCCGGTGTCGAACCCGCTTCCGAACACGCCGACGAGCTCCATCCACCCTCAGACCTGCCCGCCCTCTGGCCCCGGGCGGACTATCTGGTTCTCGCCGCTCCCCACACCGACGAGACCGAGGGCATGGTGGATGCGGAGGCGCTGGCGGCCCTCCCCGTAGGTGCGGTGGTCATCAATGTGGGTCGGGGGGCACTGGTCGATGAGCCGGCCCTGGTCGCGGCACTGGAGTCGGGACGGCTGGGCGGTGCATACCTGGACGTATTCGCCGAAGAGCCGCTGCCGGAAGAGAGTCGACTTTGGGGAATGCCGAACGTGCTCGTGTCACCCCACTCGGCGAGCACCAGCGACCGGGAGAACCGCCGCATCGTGGACCTGTTCTGCGAGAACCTTCGGCGGTGGCAGGCCGGAGAAGAACTCCAAAACGTTTTGGAGCCCGACCGGTTGTATTGAGCGGGTGCACCACGGGTTGTCGCTCCAGTGCGCTCGATCGGGCGGGAGCCCGTGCCCTAACGAGGATTGCGGGCGATCTTACATGCCGCGCATTATTTCCCCGACGGTTCGGCCCGGAATCCCGTACCCTTCATCGCGGGGAAGCGACGCATGGCACGTTACAGAGATTCTCTGCCCCAGCTCTCCGGGGACTTCTTTCTCACGGACGCGGGCATCGAGACCGACATCATCTTCAACAAAGGCGTCGAGATTCGAGAGTTTGCCGCGCACACTCTGCTCCCGGAAGAAAGCGGGCGCGAGATCCTCAGGGACTACTTTCGCGGCTTCTTGACGCTCGCCCGGGAGATGAATGCGGGCTTTCAGCTCGACAGTCAGACCTGGAAGGCTCACATGCACTGGGCCAACGACCTCGCGGAGTCGGAGGAGTATCTGAAGAAGGCCAATCAGGACGCGATCGCCTTCATCGCAGAGCTGCGCGAGGAGTTCAAGGACAATCCCCAGCCCATCGTTCTCAACGCCCTGGTCGGTCCGCGAGGGGACGCCTACGCCCCCGAGGAAGAAGTGGCGGTCGAGCAAGCCGAAGAGTACCACCTCAAGCAGATGTCATGGCTCGCAGATACCGACGTCGATATGGTTTCGGCCCTGACCTTCACCCAGAGTGACGAGGCCATCGGCGCGGCACGCGCGGCGAAGAGATGTGGGCTTCCGATCATGGTGTCCTTCACCGTCGAGACCGATGGCAAGCTGCCGACGGGTCAGCCCCTTGGAGCGGCCATCAAGGCCGTAGATGAGGCAACCGATTCCTACCCGGCCTTCTACATGATCAACTGTGCACACCCCACGCACTTCGCCCACGTCCTCGATGACGAGTCCTGGACCAAGCGGATCCGTGGCCTTCGGTGCAACGCTTCCAAAAGGAGTCACGCCGAGCTCGATGAGGCCGAAGAGTTGGACGCTGGTGATCCTCAGGAGCTGGCCAAGGACTATTTGGCACTCACCGAGAAGATGCCCTGGATCAATGTCTTTGGTGGCTGCTGCGGATCTGACCTGCGTCACGTAAGGGAGATCGCTCTCAAGGTTCGCGAGGCCTAGGCACCTCGCGCTCCAACCCGTTCGCGCGACCGTTCGTGTCTTGAGGCTGCGTCGATGAAGCTAAGTGCCCTACAAACGTTTGCTACTGGCGGCGGGTTGCGCCGTAGGAGGAGCTTGGGGCAGTATGCGCATCCGGACCCGTGTCACTGTAAGGAAGTGGCTGAAGTCAGCTCGCGAGACCCCCCAACGTCCTCATCCTTCTTTGGAGGTAGCGTGAAATCACTCCTGACTCCTGGCCTACTGGCCCTGTCCCTACTGCCCTCGTCCGTCTTTGCGCAGGACTGGACCCCAGCACAGCAGGAAGTGTGGGAGTTTGAGTTGGGATGCCAGGAATCCAAGGAAGCGTGGCTGGATTGCTTCCACGAGGATTATGTGGCGTGGGCGGACATGAGCCTGGGCGTTCCTGCCACCAAAGCCGACCACATCGCGATCGGCGGACAGTCCTGGGACGACAATGAGCAAGTGTTCGTCCACCTCAAACCGGTTGAGATCACCGTTCTCGGCGACTTCGCGGTGGCCCTCGTCGTGTATACGAATACTGTACGCAACAGAGAGACGGGCGAGATGACCACCACCACCCAAGCCTGGACCGACGTCTTGGTGAAGGAGGATGGGCGATGGTACTGGATCGCGGATCACGGTTCTCCCGTGGGCGGTCACTGATCCTTCCACCCCGACATACCGCGGCCGCCCTCCGACGCCCAGTCATGTCGCCGTCGAAGAAGGACTTGCTGCTATCACGGAAGAGCTAGTTGGGAGGGACCCGGCCTCCACACGGCGTCCTTCTTGTCTGCCTCACAGCAAATGTGGCGCCCTGGGCCGAGCGTGCCGTGGGTATTTCGCACGGTTTCTGGCACAGCTTGCGGTAAGCTGTCAAGGCTGGTGATGCCGTAAGCATTTTATTTGGTTATAGTTACGGGGCGTGTCGCAGTCCGGTAGCGCACCTGCTTTGGATCGTTTTTCGGGCGCTGGGGGGCGTGGGTGGGTAACGGCACAGGTTCTCGCACCGTGGGCCCAAGCTGGGGCGCTATCTATTCCCTGACCCGCTCCATGGACAAGACCGCGATCGGTGGCGAAAGACGCTGACCGTCCGCAGGCGCCTCATGAATCTTGTGCACCACGTCCATCCCGCTAACGACCCTCCCGAACACCGCGAAGCCTTGACCGTCCGGGTTCCGCGCGCCGCCGAAGTCCAACTCGGGCTGCGGACCTAGGCAGATGAAGAAGTCCGAGGTCGCCGTGTCCGGTCCGGCGCGTGCCATGGATATGGAGCCGTTCTCGTGGTTCAATCCGGTGAACGACGTGCGCTCTAGAGGGATCGGGCCGAGCCCCTCGAAGCTGCTTGCGCGACTTGCCTGGACCACGTCGATCTTCACAGAGTCCGTCGGCTGATTGTCATCCCGGACCGTCCGGTGGAAGTAGCCGTCCGCATACGCACCCGCATCCACGTAGCGCAGGAAGTTCGACGCGGTGATCGGCGCCCGGACCGTATCCAGCAGGACCTCGAACACCCCCACTGCCGTACGCACGGCCACACGCACGCCGGTCGCTTCCTGGGCCTCCGCATGCTCGGCGGTCAGGACTGCACACAGGGCGGTGGTGGCGAAAGCTGCGGATCTCAAGTGCCTGAACTTGAGCGACATACTGGGCACCTCGGCCAGGATTGCAGGGAGTCGTGATCCTCTAAAGTCGCTCCATGCCCCCAATCGCAACTACTCACTCGGCTGACTGCCTTCCGGAACCTGCTCGATCGTCTGCTACCATATCGATATTCTGGCGTTGGTGGACGTCGGTGAGCGCTGGAGACCAGGGGTTTTGCGTCAGTGTCGCTGGTGGGCGCCGTGGGGTAACGTCACAGCTTCTGGCACAGATCGCCCCTCCCCGGTCCCCGTCGGCAGCGGAAGATCACGGGTTGCAGCTCCTGCGACCCGATGTCTTTGCGTAGGATCCGGTGGTAACCCGGTGTCCATGGCCATGGCATGTCGCGCAGCCGCGAATGCTCGGGTGCAGACACTCCTTCACCGAGCAGATCGGTAGATAGGAGTACAGCTGTCCTTCTCCTCTGGCGACGCGGGCGAGCGAAGCCTATTCTGCGTACTCGCATCCAGGGGGCGGCCCGATTGTTCCATCCCCGCTCGCTCCCTCCCTCCTTTCAGGAGCTTGTCATGCGCCGACAATCTAGACTCACCCTCGCCTGTGCCCTGCTCGGCTTCGCCCTCCCCCTGGAGGCGCAGGAAGGGAACGTCACGATGGCCTACTTTGTGACAACCGACCTGGCCAACGTCATGCAGCTCGAAGAGGGTATACGTGATCATGTCGACTGGCATGCGCAGCAGAACGATCCCTCGCCCGGACTCGTGTACCAGGCCATGCAGGGCGGCAACGAGTACGTCTGGGTATCCGGTGGTCACATGTGGGCCGATTTCGACAATCCGCCGGTCGATCCTCACGCCGACATGGCAGATTTTGCCGAGGGCGCGGGATCGCACACCACGGGGCTCGACGTCCGCACCTGGGTGACATGGACGGGCGTGTCGATGCCGCCCGCCGACGTCTCGGTCGTTCCCATCTGGGAAGTGATCGAGTGGGACGTAAAAGCCACCTCCGAGGGTTTGCAGGCCCTTCACTCGGCGTTCGGGAAGGTGAAGGCAGCGTTCGAGGAGCAGGGCATCGCGACTCGGTACACCGTCAATCAGGTGGTCGGTATCGACGGTGGCCCGGAGATGTTCGTGGCGATCGCTCACGACTCCATGGCCGAAATGGACGCAGCGGAGCTTGGCGGTCTCGACCGCATGCTGGCGCAGGCGCACGGTCATGCTGAAGCGGTGCAGATCATCCGGACCTTCGAGGAGTATCTGACACCCACGGCGAGTCGCTGGTGGGTGCTCCGGACGGACCTTTCCTACATGCCGGGGATGTAAGCCCACGCTCGCCACCCGGTTTCACAGTTAGCCGGCTCCCGGGTCGCGCGATCTACCCGCGCGGCTCGGGCGGTCGGCTTGACTCCATCTCCAACGACTCGCCCACGGCATCGAGCCGGCGGCATTGCGAGCCGGCATCGTGATTGTGAGCGGCGAGATGGTGACCAGGAGAACGACCGGCGTTCGTGCGCGATTCGGCCTCAAGTCACATCGCTTCTGGGGCTGGTGGGTGTCGGTAATGCTGGATCTCTGCGTCAGTTGTGCGCGTGTGCGTCGATGGGCAACGGCACAGTTTCCGGCACAGGCCTCGTTACCGGGCCGGTGCCGATGGCCTGGGCCGCTCGATGGCCAGGATCGCGGTCGGTGCTTGCTGCCGACACCGCCGGCCAGTAGATGTGCGTAGAGCACCGCGCGGCAGCGGAGGCGCCCATCGTCATTCAGTGATGGCGGAGGAAATCGGCAATTAGGCGACTGGGTTGGATTCTCGGTTACATGCTCATGAGCGCGCTTCCAGGGCTTCGTCCGTTGGGGGTCGCGGGGCAAACCATCGATGGGATCCTCCTGGAGTCGGGAAGCGACCGGCCCGTGCCGTTGGGATTGGTGATGCTCCTGAGCGAGTCGGGCGACTCGATCTCTTCGACCCTCACCGATCCGACGGGGAGATTCCAGCTACAGTCCACTTCGCCCGGAGGCTTCCTCTTGACTGCCTCGGCCCTGGGCTACGAGAGCCTGACCGCGGGCGTGCTCGAGTTGGCCGAAGGCGCCCGGATGTCCTTGACCTTCAGGATTCCGCCCCGAGCCATCCAGATTGGGGGGATCACCGTCGAGACCCGGGCCTCACTTACTTCCGAGCCTCGACTGGTGCAGAACGGCTTCGTCGACCGTGCCCAGCGAGGGTTTGGGGCGTTCATCACGCCCAAGGATATCTCCGAGTCCGCTGCCGCTGTTCTGTCGGATCTACTGGCACAAACCGGGCGAGTCACCACGAGGTACGCGCCCGGTGGCAACCGCATCCTCATGCGGGGGTCCGTGGGCTACTGTACGCCCGCTGTATTCGTGGACGGCATGCGGGTTGCGCTGACCGACGGCCTGTCGCTCGACGTCTACGTCCAGATCTCGACGCTCGCGGCAGCGGAGGTCTACCGGTCCGCGAGCGAAGCCCCTGCGCAGTATGGCGGGGGAATGGGCGGATGTGGCGTGATCGTCTTGTGGAACCGGAACGAATGAGTCGACATGGTTCCGGGAATCCAGGTGGTGGCAGATCCTTATCGGGTGGGGCACCGAGATGGAGGTTGGCCCGAGCACGACAGCGCCGCACGCTGATGCGCGACAGGTGCCTGGGCAGGGTTCTCGAAGAGCATCCGCTCGCCCTCCCCGACCTAGGGCGCAGCAGGTCTACCCACGGGAGGTCCGGGTTACAAGAGCCGCCCCGGTCAGGCAGAGCGCCACGGGCCAGACACGGATCGCCGCTTGACCCTCTCCACCGATCCCGCTGGCAGCCAGGGCCACGAGCCCCGCGCAGAGGGTTGCCGCTCCGGCGACGCTCCGCCAGGCGGCCGGGTGTCGCCCCGCCGGTACCCTGTGGGCTTCGAAGCGTCCGAAAAGCGCCACCATCCCGCTCAGCACGCCCAGCAAGACCACCAGCCATGGCAGGCGGTAGAGCCACCATGGAGTCGTGTTGGGCACGGAGCGCAGACCGATCCCACCTAGCGCCTCCGACAGTCCCACCAGAAGCACCATGGCCGTGGCGTGCCACAGATAGACGGTCATGATGGCACCGTTCACCAGGGCCGTCGTCACCCAGATCCTGTCACGTTCGAGCAGCCGTCCCAGCGGTCGCTCCGACGCCGTGACCAGCCCGATGTGCGCGACACCGAGGGAGAGCAGGGCCAGTGTGGGCGGCGTGGCGTTAGCGGGCGTGCCTCCGGGGATCGTAACCATGCTCACCGGATAGCCGGCCAATCCCTCGAGGACAACCAGGGAGGCGAAGCCCGCCAGGGCAAAAGCCAAGGCGCGATGCGGCTCCCCGAAAGCACCGCCCCTCCATGCATAGCCGAGTTGGTGAAGAGCAAGCCAGACGAAGATGAAGTTCAATGCGCGGACTTCCTCCACGCCCGATCCCCGGGCCGTGGCGTCCACTACGGCGGCGGCCGCTACCAACGCCCAGAAGGACGTCATGCCGTAGCGTCTCCAGACCTGGTGTGCCAGCGGCGCCAGCACCACCACTCCGACGTAGACCGCCAGGAACCAGACCGGGACGAAGGCGGCCCGGGACCCGGTTCGGACGACCTCGCGGCCCACCCCCAACCCGTGCGCCCCCAGGGCGAGCGCTACCCAGACTACGATGAACGGCACTACCGGGCGGATGAGCCGCTGGAGTCGTCGGGATACCCACACGTCGTATCCCACCCCCTGGTCCCGTGCCGACTCGAGGGAGGCGGCGTTGGCGTATCCGCCCAAGGCGAAGAAGAGCGGCATGACCTGAAAGATCCAGGTTAGCCATCGGGACCACGGCGCGACCTGCAGGATGTCGGAGAGGGTGAAGCCGAAGCCGCTCTCCACCGTGGGCGCCGCCATGATCCAATGACCCGCCACGACGATGACGATGGACGCAGCGCGGAGCCCGTCGACATAGCGGTTCCGATTCGGCGTGGCGAGTGCGCTTCGCTCCCGAGCCCTTGCCCAGGCGCCAGGACGGTGCCGATCCACCTCCGCTTCTGGCCGGAATTCCACGCCTACGCTCCCGCGATGGATGGTGCGCCGCCCTGCCACGACTGGACTCTACGGAGAACCTGCCTGGAGAGCGAGGGGGGCTTCTCCGGTGACGCACTGGCCGGATCACCTCGCATGCCGCTTGGGACCCGCTTGGCAGCCGCCCGTGTAGCACCACTTCATGGGTATCGTCTTCGGCATCGTCTTCGGCATCGCTATGCTCGGGTCCGCCATCACCGCCCTTCCGACGGCGTTGGTCGAGTTCGAGCGTAGCCGGACCCCCGAGGTGCTCTTCCGTGTCGAGACTGCCCGTCCAGTGGTGGCCCTCACCATCGACGACGGACCGTCCACGGCCACCCCGGAGATCCTCGAGATCCTGCAAAGGTTCGACGCCCGAGCCACCTTTTTCGTCATCGGAGAGCACGTCCGTCAGCACCCGGAACTGACCCGTCGGCTGATCGCGGATGGTCACGAGCTCGGCCATCACATGATGATGGACGAGCCATCCCTCGATCTCGCTCCCGACGTCTTCAGCGCGCGCTTCCGCGAGATGGACGGTATCCTAGACGAGTTCGGCGGTAGCCGGGTCTTTCGCCCGGCATCGGGGTGGTACGACGACCGCATGATCCGCGAGGCCGGCTCGCTGGGCTACCGCACGGTGCTCGGTTCCGTCTACCCGTTCGACGCCCAGCTCCCTTTCCCCGCGTTCGCGGACTGGTACATGCGGCGCCTGGTTCGCCCCGGCGCGGTCCTGGTCCTTCACGACGGGGCCGAGAGGGGCGTGCGCACGGCCGAGGTCCTCAGGGACCTGCTGCCGGCGCTTCGGCTTCGGGGCTACGACGTGGTTCCGGTCTCGGAGCTCCAGGACCTGCCGGAGCCCGATCTCCCTACAGGGTTGGTTTTTCCCTAGCGCCCCGGCGCTGGAGCAGGGATCGTCTGTTCTTCGAGGGTGTGGGCTTTGGGGATCGTTTTTCTGGCGTTGGTGGACGTCGATGACCGCTGGAACGCGGACGTTTCTGCGTCGGTTGCGCTGGTGGGCGTCGGTGGGCAACGGCTCAGTTTTTGGCACAGCATCCTGCGGGCCCCCGGTCCTACTGGCTGCAGGGCAGTGCGGTCTCGCTTGCGCTGTCGCTCCTAAGACCCGCATCCTGGCCTCGGCCCACTCCTCCCTGAAGGTATTGCCGAGATGTCGGAAGCCGTCACCCGCCTGAACGCGGCCCTTTCGGGCCGCTACCGCATCGAGCGGGAGCTCGGCGAGGGTGGCATGGCGACGGTCTACCTGGCCGACGACCTCAAGCACGAGCGGAAGGTCGCGCTCAAGGTGCTGAAGCCGGAGCTCGCCGCCGTCGTGGGCGCCGATCGCTTCCTGGCCGAGATCAAGACGACGGCGAACCTGCAACATCCGCACATCCTCCCCTTGTTCGACTCGGGCGAGGCGGACGGCTTCCTCTTCTACGTGATGCCGTTCGTCGAAGGCGAGACGCTGAGGGACCGGCTGGACCGTGAGCATCAGCTTCCGGTGGACGAGGCGGTCCAGATCGCAAAGAACGTGGCGGAGGCGCTCGACTACGCGCACAAGCGGGGCGTGATCCACCGGGACATCAAGCCGGCCAACATCCTGCTGCAGAGCGGCAAGCCGGTCGTGAGCGACTTTGGGATCGCGCTGGCGGTGGGTGCGGCGGGTGGTGG
>JBDHIF010000031.1:0-26208 GCA_039587535.1 Gemmatimonadota bacterium | reverse complement strand
CGAGCTCCACGACGAGGGCGCCACCATCTGCATGGTGACGCACGATCCTCGCTACGCCGAAGTGGCCGACCGCGCGATCCACCTCTTCGACGGCCAAGTGGTCAGCGAGGACGAGGTCCAGAAGCACGCCCTCGAGGAAGCCGGGTTCGACATGGCCTGAGGTTGTGGCGGGTCGCCCATCGAGGCGACCCGCCGTCGGGGCAGCGAGCCTGTTCTGCTGGCCGCTATAGCTCCTCGACCTGCTCGAAGACGTGCACGTCCCGGGCAGCCAGATGGTCCAAGACGCTGCGGTAGCACTCCTCGCTCCGCCCCACGATCTCAGGCGTCGCCAGGCCCGGCTCGCTCCAGAGCCCACGCGCCACCAGGCGTACCATGGCAGTGCAGGTGTACCCTGTGGTGCGGGCCATGGACGACGTTTCCGTGTCCGGATTGTAGTAGTCCAGAAGGTTGTACGTGTGACGCACGTCGCGGCCGTCCTTCACGCCCTCGACCACGATGCGCAGGACAGTCAGGTCGGGCTCTCCTTCGTCGAATTGCCAGGCGCTGAAGAGCAGGGCTTCCGTCACGTCACGGGGGCGTACCGACCCGGATGCCGCCTGGATCTCACGACTGGAAAAGAACCCTGCGTCCCGGAGCACGCGCATGCGCTCGGCATGCCCAGGATACCGCATCGTCTTCTCCACCATGTCGGGCGTCTCGCAGGTCTGGAGTAGCGAACGCAGCCCATCGGTGTTGAACGCCTCCAGCGTACCCAGACCCGGGAAGTGCACGAGCTCCGGCTCGGAGAGCGCCGGAAGCGTGATCTCTTCGCCCCCGCGCCGGAGCCGGGCCGGACGCATGTACTCCTCGATGACATCGCCGGGAGAGAAGGGCGCCTTGTAGTCCCACGGCCACGTCCGCTCGACGGGCAACCCGCCGACCAACGCCTGGAAAGATCGAGTCTCGTCGAGCTCTGTCTCCATGCGACCCAGGACGAGGTTGGTGAATCCAGGGGCGATGCCACAGTCCACGAGGCAGGGGACATCGGCTTTTCTGGCGAGCGGTTCCAGTCCCCCGGCGTCTTCCGGGAAGAACGAGATGTCCACCACGGGGCATCCCGCCTCCAGCACGCGCTCGACGGTCTGGTATCCCATGAACCCGGGCACGGCACCCACCACTAGGTCAGCGTCGGTGGCCTCCACGGCCTTGGCCACGGTGTCCGGCCGCGAGAGATCGGCGACGATGCCGTCGGCTCCGTACTCCGTCAGATCCTCCACCGCCACCGGGTCGACGTCCACGACGAGGACGGAGAAGTCGTCCTCCGCGGCCAGGTCACGCACGATGGCGTGGCCCACCCTTCCACCTCCGAGCACAACGATCTTCAGGGTCCACCTCCGTGCGATACGTCGCCTGGTCCGAGAGAGGAATCAGAGCAGAACCGACCCGGTGTGCAAGGGGTCGGGCGTAGAACGTCTCATGGGTTGTCCGGGGGATGGCAGGCACCGATGCTGTGCGACATCCGGCAGGAGTTGAACCGAGCATGCCTCCTGCGGGGTAACCCCCGGAAAGCCCTAGTCTGGAGCGGACGTTGACCACCGACTGGAACGAGATCTACCGGAGCACGTTTCCGGACCTCGTGCGGTTCCTGCACCGCAAGGTCTGGGATGTGGAGCGCGCGCGTGACTTGGCCCAGGAAGCGTTCGTGCGCGCACTGCGTCACGAGCCCCGGCGCCCTCGCGCCTGGCTCTTCCAGGTGGCGGCGAACCTGGCGCGGGACGAGGCGCGGACCGTGCTGCGCAGGAAGAAGCACCTAGCGCTGCTCAAGACCGAGGCCGAGGCGGACGAGAGCACCGGATCCGATCCGGTCAGCGAGCTGGACGAGCAGACCCGGTGGCAGAAGGTAAAGGACGCCCTGGAAGCGCTCTCGGAACGGGACCGGGAGGTCCTTCTGCTCTGGGACGCTGGCCAGAGTTACACGGAAATCGCAGAACACACCGGCCTCGCGGTCGGCGCCATCGGGACCACCTTGTCCCGGGCGCGGAAACGCTTGGTCGAAGCCTATAAGAACGAGGAGGAGGCGGATGTCGCACGTCGATGAGGGCGCGCTGCACGCCTACCTGGATGGCGCGCTGGAGGAGTACCCCACCGGAGAGGCCCGCAGGATCCGGGCGCATCTCGAGCGGTGTGAGGCTTGTGCACAGGCCCTGGCACGAGCTCGCACTTTACGAGACGAGGCCGATCTGCTGTTGGCGATGCCGAACGTGGATGTCTCACCACCGCCACTGGAGGAGTTGAGGACTCTGGCCCGCTCGGCTGCCGAGTCCGAGAGGGCGTCGCGACGCGGCGTGCCGCTGTACCGGCTCGGTTGGGCGGCTTCGGTCGTTCTCGCGCTGGGCGTGGGGTGGATGCTGCGGGGTGGTGTGCCGGAGGTCTCGGCTCCGCCGGTGGCCGAGGCCGTGAATCCATCCGACGTCGGGGCCGCTCAGCAGGAGGCGCGGAGGCTGGCCAGCGAGGCAGCGGCCCCGGTCGGCCCGGAACGGGCTCAAGAGTCGGCGGGTCCGGGGGTCGTGAACGCCACCCCCGGGGTTCCGGCCGGTCGACAGGAGCGTCAGGTGGCCGAGGCCGTGCCTCCGGCGCCCATGCCGGAGTCGCCTGCCGCCCTGGATGTGGCGACGACCGAAGACTTGGTCTATGCCGAGCTGGACGACGCGGAGGAAGCAGCCGCGGATCTGGCCGAAATGGCTCTCGCTGCGGGAGGGGCGGGTGAACCCGACCCGCCGATGGTCCCGGCCGTGACGCCGGAGCCCGGGGTTGGCCTGGCGGCTGACGCCAACACGGCCGTCGTGGCCCAGGCCCCGTTGGAGGCACCGACCGAGGCGGAGCGGGACGATGCTCCCGCGTCGTCGGATCGGACTGCGCTCAGTGCGCGCTCCGCGCAGGTGTCCTCGGCCCTCCAGATCGAGGGCTTCACATCGCGGGAGCGTGAGTCTCGGCGCGCGAGCGCGGCCGATGCCTCGGAGCCTGGCTCGTTGGTGGTCCCGGGCCTCGAAGTCGTGAGCATCGTGTGGCGGGAGGAAGGTGTCGTTCCTGCGGGCGTGCGTGTGCTCCAGCGACTGGGAGACGGCGGTCAGCTGGAGCTCATCCACCTCCCTGCGGGATTCGATCCCGGCTCGGTGGAGGCGGCAGGGGCCGGCGTCGGTGAGCTCGTGGTTCCGCGAGACCAGGGGTGGCTCATCATGCGCGGACCGCTGGCTGAAGACGAGTTCCGCTCGATGTTGGAGCGGATGGACGCACCTGCACCCCAGTAGCGCCAGCGGACGCATTGTCCTCGAGCGGTGTCCTCTGGGGGGGACGGCGCCGGGCCGGGGCGAGATGCAACCGCCGGCCCCGGATCACAAAGAAAAGGCGCCCCGGGCCATGTCGGCCCGGGGCGCTCTCGCTTCCATGCGCACGATCGTGGTTTCAGTTCAGCTCCTCCGGCCCTATAGGGTAATGCCGGAACAAGTGGTCCAGGCGCATCGCTTCCAGAACCCTTGCGGTCTGCCACGGTAGGGCGCGAACCCACACGCTCTCGCCGGGCGACGCGCTCAAGCGGGCGGTGAGGATGAGTGATAGATCGACCACGTCGGGTCGCTCCAGTCCGGTGAAGTCGAAGACCAGATGGCCCACGTCGGAAGTGCGCTGCGGCTCCGCCTCCACGGTCTGCGGGCGCAGCGGGTTGCTGCGCGGGTCGTCGCGTCTCATCGTCTGCCTCCTTGGGTGCACGGAATGTTCGGCCTCGAGGCTGACCTGTTATAGATCAAGAGTCGTGCCATGACCGAGCTCGGCGTTTCATGCCAGTTTGGCACGTCCCCCGATGCGGCGTCCGCTGGTCCTGGCACGGAACGTGATCGACCCCGTTCTGGTCTAAACAGCGTTGCACCGCTATCTCGATTCATCCGCAATGCCGAATCCACGGAGGACACCGAAGGTGCATCGGATCAAACCGCGGGCGCTCACTGCTGCGTTCTTGGTTGTCGCCTGCTCGGCCTGGGCGCCGCAGGGCGTGTGGGCGCAGGACGCCTCTGCTCGGTTGGCGTACTACCGCGCTGTAGCCGACTATTTCGACGTGGCGCCGGCGGAGGTGTCGATTCTGGCCGATTGGGATCTCGCGTCGGACGAGATCCCGGTAGTGCTCTACTTGGCGAGACGTGCGGGGATCTCGCCGGAAGCACTGGTCGCGCTCCGCGGTTCCGGGCGCGGGTGGGTAGACCTGGCTCGTAGATACGGAGTCGGAGCCGCGCAGCTTCACGTGCCGCTCGCCCGTCCACCGTCCAACGGACTCCTGGCCGCCGCATACGAGCAATACGAGTCACGGTCCGTGGGCGACTGGAGCCAAATCGGTCTCACGGACGAGGACATCGTCACCCTGGTGAACATGCGGGTCCTGAGCGCCGCGCTCGGCATGCGACCTGACGACGTGTTACAGCGGCGGAGAGCCACGCAAAGCTTCGTGGAGGTATATGCGGAGGCCATCGGTTGAGCGGCGAAGCGTCCGACCCGACCGTCGAGCCAGCCTTCGAGCCTCTGAGCGGGTACGTGCGACGGCCCGTCGCTGAGATGAGGGTGCAAGCTGCGGAGTACCTTCGGGCCATGGCCAAACGCCGGACCGTGCGCACGTTTTCGCCCGACCCGGTGCCTCGTGCGCTGATCGAGGACTGTATCCGAGCCGCTGGCACGGCGCCCAGTGGTGCCAACCACCAGCCGTGGCGCTTCGTGGCCGTATCGGCTCCCGAGGTGAAGGCGAAGATCAGGGAGGCCGCCGAAGAGGAGGAGCGGGCCTTCTATGGAGGTCGCGCCCCTGCTGAGTGGCTGGAGGCCCTCGCGGATCTGGGCACGGATGCGAACAAGCCCTTTCTGGAGACGGCTCCTTGGCTCATCGTCGTATTCGCGGAGAGTTGGGGTCGCATGCAGGACGGCTCGAAGCGTAAGAACTACTACGTGTCGGAGTCGGTCGGGATCGCGACAGGCATGCTCATATCCGCGCTCCACCTCGCTGGACTCGCCACCCTCACCCATACACCGTCGCCCATGAAGTTCCTGAACGAGATCTTGGGTCGCCCCGACAACGAGCGACCTTTCCTCGTGCTGGTCACCGGGTATCCCGCTGTAGACACCCGAGTGCCGGTCATCGACAAGAAGCCGTTGTCCGACATCGCTGTCTTCGTGGAGGCCCCGTGGGCCAGGACGTAAGCGGCGCGACCAGGACACCCGAACAGACCAGAGCCTTCTCCAAGGCGTTGCTCCGGGACCTGCGCGCCCTCGAGCGCATGCTTTCGGAAGGGCGCTTCGAGTCGGGTGTTCGGCGAATCGGCGCGGAGCAGGAGATGTTCCTGGTCAATGAAGGGTGGCGTCCGATGCCTGCGGCGCTTCAGGTCCTCGATCAATTGGACGGGCCCTTTAGCACGGAGCTGGCGCTGTTCAACCTCGAGGCCAACGTGGAGCCGCGCCTGCTGACGAAGCGGTGCTTCAGCGACCTCGAGAAGCGGCTGGACTCGCTCATCGGGCAGGTTCGTCGGGCTGCCGAGACGGCGGGAGCAGAGGTCGTGCTCACCGGGATCCTGCCCACGTTGTCGAAATCCGACGTGACCCTCGACAACCTCACGCCCATCAATCGCTTCAAGGCCCTGGACGCGGCGCTGGCCGCCATGCGGAACGGGGAGCCCTACAAGCTTCGCATCGAGGGCGCCGACGAGCTCAACATCGAGCACGATTCGGTGATGCTGGAGTCGTGCAACACGAGCTTCCAAGTGCATCTTCAAGTGGATCCGGAACGCTTCGCCAAGGTCTACAATGCTGCCCAGCTGATCACGGCCCCGGTGCTGGCCGCCGCCGTGAACTCGCCGATCCTGTTCGGGAAGCACCTGTGGCACGAAACCCGAATCGCTCTTTTCCAGCAGTCCGTGGATACAAGGAGCGGCTCGGTCCACATGCGCGACCTGGCCCCCCGCGTGCGGTTCGGCGAGTCTTGGGTACGCGACTCGGTGGTGGATCTCTTCCAGGAAGACATCTCCCGCTTCCGGGTGCTTCTCACGCGGGAAGTGGATGAAGACCCTTTGGCGGTGCTGGACAGGGGGGAGGCTCCCAGCCTGCAAGCGCTCCAGCTTCACAATAGCACCGTCTATCGGTGGAATCGTCCTTGTTACGGGATCACCGACGGCAAGCCGCATCTGCGGATCGAGTGTCGCGTGCTGCCCTCGGGGCCCACGGTCCGGGATGAGGTGGCAAACGCCGCGTTCTGGATCGGGGCGGTGCTGGGGGCCACCGAGAAGTACGGAGACGTCTCCCAGCGGATCCCGTTCGAGGACGCGAAGGCGAACTTCCTGGCCGCCGCCCGCCATGGTGAGAAGGCGGGCTTTCGGTGGATCGAAGGGCGGGTGATCGGTGGGCGTGAGCTCATTCTGGAGGAGATGCTACCCTTGGCGCGCTCCGGTCTCGCCGGGGCAGGGGTTTCGGAGTCGGACATCGAGACGTACCTGGGGGTCGTGGAGGATCGGGTAGAGGCGCGAGCGACCGGCGCCCGTTGGATGTTGGACTCGATTCAGGCCATGAGACAGCGGAGCACGCGTGCGGAATGGCTGGCCGCCGTTACGGCGGCTACGGTCGCTCGGCAGAAGGCGGGCGCCCCCGTGCACATGTGGAGCAACGCCCATGTCGAGGAAGGAGGAGGAGCTCCCCTGAGCTATCTGCGCGTAGAGCAGTTCATGACGACCACGTTGTTCACCGTGCATGAAGACGAGCTGGTGGACATGGTGGCGTTCCTGATGGATCGCAACCAGATCCGGCACGTCCTGGTGGAGGACGACGGGCATTCGTTGGTCGGTATCGTCTCCTACCGGTCCGTTCTCCGGCTCATGGCGGAGGGCTTCGACCGTGGCACCGAGCCCACGCCCGCCGTGAAGCAGATCATGGCGCCCGACCCGGTCTCTGTGCGCCCGGATACACGAACCCTCGACGCCATCGATCTCATGCGACAGCACCGCGTGTCCTGCTTGCCTGTCGTGTCCGAAGGAAAGCTGGTCGGGATCGTGAGCGAACGGGATTTCCTCCCCATCGCCTACGACCTCCTGGAAGCGCGGCTCCGGAGCACCTGATGGCCGTGGGTGCACCGGACCTCCTTCCGGGGAAGCGGGTGCTTGCGCAGGAGCGAGGCAGCCGACCCGGCCCCACGTTGATCTGCGTGGGCGCCATCCACGGGAACGAGCCGGCGGGTGTGCACGCAATCCAACGGGTGCGTGCCCGTTTAGCGGCTCAGGGAGCATTGACTTGTGGGGACTTTGTCGGGTTGGTCGGCAACATGGCTGCGTTCGCCCGGGGGCGGAGGTTCATCCGATCGGATCTGAACCGCGCGTGGACTTCCGAGCGGGTCGAGCGGTTGAGATCTGATTTCGAGTGGAGCGAGCTCCGCGACGAGGAGGAGCGGGAGCAGGCGGAGCTCCTGGCGCTCATCGAGCGGGCACTCGAGACTGCTCGGGGCCCGGTTCACCTGCTGGACCTCCACACCACCTCGGGGTCGGACGGGATCTTCTCGGTGTTCGGAGACGCTTTGCCTCAGCGCACGTTCGCCGAGTTTTTCCCCGTCCCGATGGTCCTGGGGCTCGAGGAGCTGGTGGATGGAACCATCATCCAGCACTTCGGGGAGCGGGGCGTCGTGGCGCTCACGGTGGAGACGGGCCAGCACGACGCGCCCGAGTCGGTGGACTACGCGGAGGCCGCCATCTGGGTGGCACTCAAGGCGCTGGGCATGCTCCCCGGGGAGTTGACGGAAGCGGCCCTGGAAGGTGAGCGTGAGCTCAGGCGCGCCTCGGCGCACTTACCGCCGGCCCTCGAGATGCGATACCGGCACCCGGTCCGGGCTGGAGATCGTTTCCAGATGCGTCCTGGCTACCGAAACTTCGACAGGGTGGCGCGGGGCGAGGTCCTCGCGCGAGACGTACGGGGTGATGTCGAGGCACCCGAGTCCGCACGCCTCCTCATGCCGCTCTACCAGGACCAGGGAGAGGACGGCTTCTTTCTCGTCCGCCGATTCAGCCCGTTCTGGATGACCGTATCCGAGGTGCTGAGACGGGCCAGGGTGGACCGGATTGCACCGCTCTTGCCCGGCGTCCGAAGCGTGCCAGGCGACCCGGATGCGGTGACCATCAATCGGAGAGTCGCCCGTCTCTTCGCGAAGCAGCTCTTCCACCTCCTGGGCTTCCGGAGGGTGGAGGAGGCCGGTCCACGATTGCTGATGCGGCGCCGTCCCCGTCACACTGACCTCCGCGCTTGACGGTCACGCTGGTCGGAGAGAATTCGAAGACGAAGCCGGGACGAGGCTATCCCCCCTCTCGCCATGGTATTCATCCGACGATTCCCGCTCGACGCCGGTGGAGGTTGCTGGTGGCCTGACCGAGGCGTTCATCGCGGGCGGTCCCGGCGCCGCCGGGCGTGGAGGTGGTAGTGCTGCCATCGGTGAGCGGTGGCTGAGGCGGACGGCGTCGCGGCGAACGGCCGTCCGCGGGATCAGGATTTCGCGAGCCTGTCGCGTATGGCCACCGCCACCGCCCCGAAGCCTGCGGCCATGGCCACGAGCCGGATCGGGAAGCCCACCCACGGGAGGAGCATGGCCACACCCAAGAGGAATCCACCCAGCAAGAAAGCCCGGGCGGGATGGGTGGGCTCGGCTCCGGGCCGATCCAAGAGTGACGTGCCCAACCAGAGGCCAGGCACCACCGGCGCCACATACAGGGCCACCACATAGAGTACCGCCGAGATGATGGCGAGTGGGATTCCGATCACGGTGACCGCGGCGGCGAAGGTCAGGACGGGCAGGGCCACCAGCCAGAGCAGCCCCAGGCCGACCGCAGCCGCTGGGTGATGGTCGAGGTCGACCGCGGTGCCTGCCACCGGTGGCACGACCAGGAGCAAGACGACACCGGCGAGCAGGAAGCCCGCGACCCTACCGAGGGACGTCACCACCTGGAATGTGGTCGAGGGCCCGGGAACGCTCACCGCCACCGTCTCCCCCGCGACTAGGGCGGCGGGGTCCACAGAAGCGGCGCCTTCCCGCACGCGATAGGTGAGGTCACCCTGGATACGGGTGGAGGGGCCTACAGTGAGGGTCGAAGCCGTGATATCAACGTTACCGGTGACCGGTCCGTCCAGGATCACTTCCCGGGCAGCGACGCGGAGGTGTCCCCGAACCGTGCCCTGCAACTCCACGCGGCCACCGACCAGGTAGGCGTTCAGCGCGACTTCGGCCTCCCTGTCGAGCAACACGTCGGCGCCCACGAGGGTGACGTTTCGCTCCACCTCGCCAGTCAGCACCACGGCGCCGCCCGCCGAGCGCACGTTTCCGGTGACCACGCCCCCGATGGTCTGGCTGCCGCCCGCCGCCAACACGGATCCACCAGCCGACCCGGTGAACGTCACGTCCTGCCCGACCATCATGACGTCGCCCGGCACGGCCGCGCTGATTTCCACCCGCGTGCCCGCGCCCACCACGTCTCCCCCGGAGCCGAAGCGAACGTTCTCGCCCTCGGGAGCCATCGGGCCGCAGCCGGTGGCGAGCCCCAGGAGCAGGGCGACGGATACGAGACGGTGGCAAGACATGGGATCGACTCCTGCGCGTGTCCGGGGGACGCACCGGGGCCAGGGGACACGCTCGGTGCTCGAGGCCTCGACCCCACCACATTAGAAGGCAAGGCATCGCAGCGGGAGTGGTGCTCGCGAATCTATCAGGGGGCTTGAGATTCCGGCCCGACGTGATACGCTCAGCCCCGGGGGTTGCGCGACTCGGGCTGCGCCCCATCTCTCAGCGGTCTGGTAGGAGCGTCCTGCTCATGCGTAAGGTGCTGCTCGTCATTCTCGATGGTTGGGGCCATTCGGACTTCGATGGAGCTCCCGATCCGGGCAACGCCATCGAGCTGGCCGACGTGGCCCGTTTCCGGGAGCTCTTTCATACCGCGCCCCGCACGAGGCTCGCGTGCTCCGGCGCGGACGTGGGCCTGCCGGCGGGCCAAATGGGCAACTCCGAGGTGGGCCACCTCAACCTCGGTGCCGGTCGGGTGGTCTACCAGGACATCGCCAGGGTCGACCAGGCCGTATCGGAGGGGACCTTCGCGGAACGGCTGGGCCTCGAGGACTTGGTGAAGGGCCTGCGGGAGCGCGACGGCGTGCTGCACGTGGCGGGCCTCGTGTCCGATGGTGGGGTGCATGCGCACCTTCGTCACTTTCTTGCTCTCCTGGATCTCCTGCCGGAGGACCTCGATGTCCGTGTCCACTGCATCACCGATGGTCGAGACACCTCACCCACGGGAGGGCGGGCATACGTCGGGACCCTCGAAGAAGCCCTGTCCCGCAGCGATCGCTGGAAGATCGCCTCGGTGACCGGCCGCTACTGGGCCATGGACCGGGACCGACGTTGGGACCGGATCCGCCGCGCGTATGACCTCATCGCCGGCGGGAAGGCCGAGGCCTGGGCGGACGGGCCGGATTTCCTGCTGAAGCGCTATGAGGAGGACGTGACGGACGAGTTCATTCCTCCCACAGGGATCAGGGGTGCAGGGGAGCGGGGCATCGGCGCGGAGGATGCGGTCTTGCTCATGAATTTCCGGGCGGACCGCATGCGTCAGCTCACCGAGGCGCTTTCGACCCCAGACTTCGAGGGCTTCGAGCGTCAAGCGCCTATCCCGGCGAGGATCGTCACCATGACCCAGTACGAGGACGGTCTCCCGGTCGCCGTCGCCTTCGCACCCGAGAATGTGCGGAGGGGACTCTCGGAATATCTGTCCGAGAGGGGGAAGCGACAGCTCAAAGTTGCCGAGACCGAGAAGTACGCCCACGTGACGTATTTCTTCAACGGCGGTGAAGAGCAGCCGTTCCCAGGGGAGAATCGGACGCTCATTCCCTCGCCGAAGGTCGCGACGTACGACCTGCAGCCCGAGATGAGTGCCGCTGGCGTGGAGGAGGCTGTCGCCGAAGGAATCCGGGACGGGGGGTACGGATTCATCCTGGTCAACTTCGCGAATCCCGATATGGTCGGACACACGGGATCCATCGACGCTGCCAAGCGAGCGGTGGAGGCCGTGGATGCGAGCCTCGGCCGACTGTTGGACATGGTGGCGGAGCGGCGGGAGTGGGTGGCGTTGGTCACGGCCGATCATGGCAATGCGGAGACCATGCTCACCTCCTCGAGGGATCTCTACACCGCCCATACCACGGAGCCCGTGGACTTCCTGGTCTTCGATCCCCATGAGCCAGCCGCCGTTCTGCGTGAGGGCGGCCGACTCGCGGATGTGGCACCGACCGTTCTGGAGTACATGGCGTTGAGTCAGCCTGAGGAGATGACGGGCGTGAGCCTTCTGGCTCGCCGAGGGGCCGTTGCTTCAACTACTTCCGCCACATAAGGGGCCATCGACTTGGAACTCGAAGCGCTTCTGGAACGGGTCCTCTCTCTCGGTGACGAAGGGGACTGGGCGAGTGCCGCCGAGCTGCTCGTCGAGCATCTGGACGAGTTCGGCGAAGAGCCGGCGGTGCATTGCTGGTTGGGGGCCGCGGAGCGCGAGCTCGGCCTCGAGGGGGTCGCGTACGAGCGGTTCAAGCGGGCGCTGGCCCTCGAGCCCACCGATCCCTACGTCCTTGCAACGGCGGGCAACGGTGTTGCCTCTTTCGACGATCCAGACGCGGAGCAGGCCCTGAGAACCGCTGCCATCATGGCACCGGAGGTGGCCCTGACGCGTCTGCTCTACGGAGCATATCTGTCTCGGGAGGGTCTCTTCGAAGAAGCGAGAGAGGAATTGGAGGCGGCGTTGTCGTTGGACGAGTCCGATCCGCAGATTCGATACGAGCTCGGTGTGCTGTACGGACTCCAGGAGCGCTGGGATGCCGCCGCAGACGCGCTGGCGGATGCCGTCCGCCTAGATCCCGACGAGGCCTGGACGCGCGTCATCTTCGGTCTCGTCCTGATCGAAGCGCAGCGATCGGATGAAGCCGCCGGCGAGCTCGTCGAGGGGGCCCGCCTGGATCCGGAAGACGTGGACGCTCAGCTTGCAGCCGCTCTGGCCGCCGCCGCCATCGGCAGGGACGGGCTCGCATACGAGATGCTCGAGCGTGCGCGCCTCCAGTCGGCGGAAGACGATCAGGCCCGGATGGCGGCAGTGGAGGACCGGCTTGAAGCGGGGCATGAAGCCGCTGAGAGCCTCCTGGTCGACGACTTCGGTCCTTCCACGCTACGCGCCCGCTTGAGCGAGCGGCCCTGACCGCGGTCGTCAGGACCCCACCTTCTGCCATGAACCTTCGGAGGTTGTCTTGAGCCGTCTTTCGATACCCGTCCAGCGCCATCGACTGGGCAATGGCTTGCGCGTCGTGCTGTCACCGGACACGACTGTTCCCGTGGTGGCGGTGAACCTCTGGTACGGGGTGGGCTCGCGGAACGAGCGGCCCGGTAAGACGGGATTCGCGCACCTTTTCGAGCACATGATGTTCCAGGGGTCGAGCCACGTGCCGAAGAACAAGCACTTCGAGCTCGTCGAGCGTGCCGGTGGGACGCTCAATGCCACCACATGGTTCGACAGGACGAACTACTTCGAGACCCTTCCGTCTCATGAGCTGGAGCTGGCGCTTTGGCTCGAATCCGACCGGATGGGCTGGATGCTCCCGGCCATGGATCAGGAAAAGCTGGACAACCAGCGAGACGTGGTGAAGAACGAGAAGCGGCAGCGCTACGACAACCAACCATACGGCGACTGGGACGAGCGGCTGCAGGCCCTGGTCTTTCCGGACGATCATCCTTACCACCATACGGTCATCGGCTCCATGGCCGACCTCGAGGCCGCCACGTTGGACGACATCGAGGACTTCTTCGAAACGTACTACCGGCCCGACAATGCCGTGCTGGCCATCGCGGGCGACTTCGAGTCGGAGCGAGCTCTGGAGGCGGTGGACCGGTGGTTTGGGGAGATCGAGTCCGGTGGACCCGTCCCGCCGCTTCCCGGGAATCCCGAGCTGGCGCCGCTTATCGGCGGGACCCTGAGAGACGACGTGGTCGCAAACGTGCCGTTGCCGCGGGTCATTATGGGCTTCCGCATCCCGCCCTACTCCTCGCCGGATTTTGCCACCGTCGAGGTGGCTCGAGCCCTACTGGGGCAGGGCAAGGCATCGAGGCTCTACCGGCGCTTGGTTCGCGAGCGTCGCGTCGCCAAGAGCGTGGTGTCGTTCGCTTTTCCCCTCCTTACCGGTGGATCCATGCTCCTGGTCTGGGCCACCGGGTATCCCGGTGCGTCTCCCGCCGACGTGGAGAGAGCCCTCGGCGAGGAGATCGAGGCGTTGGTGGAGGCAGAGTCCGAGGAAGTGGAGCGCGCCATCGCGTTGACGGAGGCAGACCTCGTGGCCTCGCTCGAGCATCAAGCGGAGCGAGCGGATCGCTTGGCCATGTTCGAGCTCTACTTCGACGAGCCGGAGCGGATCAACCGTGAGCTGGAACGGCTCCAGGCGGTATCCATCGAGCAGATTCGGACCTTCGCGGCCGAGCGGCTGGGCCCCGACAATCGGGCCGTAGTCACCTACCGTCCGGGAGAGGATCGATGAGCGCCGTGGATCGGTCGCGGCCGCCGGCAGCCGGCGCCATCCGAAGCTTCGATTTCCCCGACACGGAACGAGTCGCACTGGAAAACGGCTTGGACCTGCGGGTTGCCAGGGTGGCTCGACTCCCGCTGGTCAGCATCGACCTCTTCATGCGCGGCGGCGAGCAGGAGCTGCCTGTTTCCCAGGCGGGGCTGGCGGTGCTGGCCGCGGAGTCTTTGGACGGCGGAACCCGAAGGCGGAGCGGAGGCGACCTCGCTGAGGCGCTGGAGCGGTTGGGCGCCCGAGTTTCGGCGCACGCGGGCTGGGAGGGAACAACTGTTTCTCTCACCTGTCTGGCGGACCGTCTCGACGACGTGTTTCCCCTGGTGGCCGAGATGGTGCTGGAACCGGACTTCCCCGCTGACGAAGTCGACCGGGCACGCGAGCAGCGACTGGCCTCCATCCGGCAGCGTGCCATGGATCCGGCTGCCTTGGCCAGCGACCAGGCCCTCGATCGGTATTATGCCGCCGGGGTGCCTTACGCACGGCCCGTGGGTGGGTTGGAGGCGTCGGTGGAGGGCATGAGCCGAGAGATGCTGGTGGGATACGCGGAGGCCGCCTACCGTCCCGGAAACCGTGGGGGATTGGTGGTGGCCGGCGATGTCGACCTCCGGGAAGTGACGGATCTGGTGCAGCGAAGTTTGGGCGCGTGGGGGGGTGTGCCCGCCTCCGGAGCGCCGGTCCAGGTGGAGCCGCGCACGACGGAACGGCGAGTGACCGTGGTGCACCGCCCCGGGTCAGTCCAATCGGAGATCAGAGTCGGGCATGTGGGAGTGGAGCGCGCCACGGCGGACTACTTCCCCCTGGTCGTGGGGAACCTCCTTTTCGGCGGGACGTTCACGAGCCGGCTCAATCTCAACCTCCGGGAGGAGCACGGGTTCACTTACGGCGTGCGGTCCCGGTTCCTGTTCCGGAGCGCGCCCGGGCCCTTCCAGGTGAGCACCGCGGTCGCCAACGACGTCACCGCCCCGGCGGTGGGTGAGATCCTGGGGGAGATGGAGCGACTCGTCCACGGAGGCCCCACCGAAGAGGAGGTGGCTTCGACTCGGGACTTCGCGGCGGGCGTGTTCGGTCTCCAGATCGAGACCGTGGACCAGATTGCAACCCGTTTGGCACAGATCGTCGTCTACGGACTGGACGACCGGTATTTCCACAGCTACCGGGACGAGATCCGGAAGGTGACCGTGGAATCGACGGCCCGGGCCATGGCGCGGCATCTGCGACCGGCCCAAGCGCAGGTCGTGGTGGCGGGTGATGCGGATGCCGTGGTGCCTGCCCTCGAGGCCCTAGAGATCGGGGCAGTGGACGTGATGGGCGTGGAATAGCCTGGTGGCCGCAGCACGGGAACCGGCGGTGAAACTGGCGGATTAGAATGGTGCGAGGGGAAGGGGTTGGGTCGATCTGTCCTATTTTCGGAGGCTCGCGCGTCACATAGGTAGGACGCTGACTCCGCGGGTATTCGGGAAAAGCGCTTGAGACAAGCGGACTTCGGCGATGGCACGCCCTCTGCATCCATTGTGAGGGTGTGGGAAGGAGGCCTGTCGGAATGGCAGATGCCGTCAACGAGGAGGTAAATGTGGCCAGGGCACGGGCAGCGAGAGAAAGAGAGGGCGCCCGCTTCGGCGAAGCGAAGGCGCATCGAGCCCATCTCGGCGAAATGAGCGACTCCGATGTCGTACAGACTTCGCTCGACGGTGACGCCCGCGCTTTCGGGGAGTTGGTGCGGAGGTACGATCAGCGTCTGCTGAACTTCGTCTACCGGACCATCGGTGATCGGGAGCGGGCTCAGGACCTCGTCCAGGAGACCTTTGTCCGCGTGTACCGCCACCTGCACCGCTTCGACCAATCCAAGAAGTTCTCCACCTGGATCTACACCATTGCCAGCAACCTGGCGAAGAACGAGCTCAGGAATCGGTCCCGGAATCCCCTGGTCCTCTTCCAGACACTCAAGAAGAACTGGGACGCGGATCATCGACCACTGGAATGGGAGGACACCCAGTACAAGCCGGACGACCTGTTCAGGAAGCGGCACCTTCGTGAGAAGGTCGAGGAGGCGGTCAAACAGCTGCCAGAGCACCACCGCATCGTCTTCGTCCTCCGGGAGATGGAGGGGAAGACCTACGAGGAGATCGCCGAGATCACGGACTGCAACCTCGGTACCGTGAAGAGCCGGCTCAATCGGGCTCGGAACAACTTCGCCCAGATCGTCGCGCCCATGATCGGCTGATCCAGGGACGCCCTCCGGGCATCTTCGAGAACCAGGCACGGCCCCGCCGGATCGACCGGCGGGGCCGTCGTGTGTGGAACCCCTCCTCGGGACGAGCAGTATCACGTCCCGACGACCGTGATCGGCCGATCATCACATCCTGGAATCGAAGATCTCAGGACCTATGGACTGTAAACACTTCATGACACGCGCGTCGGACTACTTCGACGCGTCGACCGACGAGCGGGAAAGCGCGCTCATGGAGGCTCACCTCCGTCATTGCGTTTCCTGTCAGCGGTACAAGGTGGTCTACCAGGAGGGCACATCGCTTCTCCGTGGGCTGCCTGAGCCGGAGTTGCGTGATGACTTCGAATCCCGCTTGCGGCATCGCCTGCTCCACGTGGACGACCGCCGAGCGCTCCTCGATCACTCGGGGTCAGCGACACCGGCGCTGACCGTGCTCGGTTTGTCGGTGCTGCTGACCGTCGTTGCCTGGTCGCCGCTGCTCCGCGCGGAGCCGCCCGTCGTGGATCTCGACCCCATTGTGGTCGATCGGGTGGTCGAGCCCACGCGAGTCTACGACGCGGTGGGCTCGAGGACGGCCGTGGCCTTCTCGTCCCTCGGCGACGGCCTTTGGGACGACGCCCGTCTCTACGAGTACACCAGGCTCTCCAAGCGGTACGCCCGGGAAAGTGGCGTCCGACGGGCGGGCTTTGACCGCGACTGAGGCGACCGGAGGGGCATACTACCTCCACGGCGACGACCATTTCCGCAAGGAAGAGGAGCTTCGTCGCCTTGTGGACCTTCACCTGGATCCGTCCACGAGGGACTTTAATCTCGATGTCCTGAGGGGCTCTGAGACCGACCCCGAGACCCTGGCCTCGGTTCTCGCCACTCCCCCCATGATGGCTACGTGGCGAGTGGTCGTCGTTCGCGAAGTCGAGGGCCTGGCCGGGAGTAAGCACGCTCGTGAAGCGCTCCTGGATGTCGTGAAAGCTCCTCCGCCGGGCCTGGCGCTGGTGATGAGCTGCACCGTTCCCGACAGGTCCAGGGCCAAGATCTACTCGGCTCTCGCGAAGCACGCCCGGTCGACGGCCTTCAACGCGCTCTCCGAGGCGGACGTCCCTGGATGGCTTACGAGGCGCGCCGCGGAGGCCAATGGGGTGGAGATCGACATCGACGCAGCTCGCGCCTTGGGCCTCGCCGTCGGCACCGACCTGGGAATCCTCTCCAGGGAGCTGGACAAGCTGACGGAGTACGTCGGAGATCGGCGTCGGATCTCGCTGGAGGATGTGGAGGCAGTTGGGACCCGGATTCCCGCTCAGGACCGGTGGCGCTGGATGGACATGGTGGCAGAGCGACGGTTCGGGGAGGCCCGAGCGACGCTCCCGGTGCTCATGGGGCAGGGAGAGAATGGCGTGGGGCTGGTCATAGGTCTGGCGTCGCAGCTCCTCCGCATCGGCGTGGCTCTGGAGTCCGGGCGTGAGGGATTGGAGCAGGCGCTGCCGCCTTACCAGCGGTGGATGGCACGGACGGCCGTTGCGCAGGCTCGGAGCTGGACGGGCCCGGAGTTGACCCACGCGCTGCTCGAGCTCAGAAACGTCGACCGGATGCTCAAGGCGAGCCCGCATACCGACGAACACTTCCTGGAGACGTGGCTCATGGGGCTGGACGTCCGGAAGCGGGAGGCGGCGTGATGAGACGCTCCCACGTCCTGGCCACCCTCACGACCGTCCTGAGTTGCGCTTCCACCGGACTGCTCGCGCAGGAAGATGGGCTCGATCGGGCGGAGAGCCTCGTCCGCGAGGGACGAGCCAACGAAGCGCGTGTGGTCCTGGTCTCCTGGTGGGACCAGCGTTACGAAGACGCGGGACGCAGCGATCAGCAGCGGGCGCTCTGGCTTCGCGCGCGACTCACCGTCAGCCCGGATGAGGCGACTCGGGACTACCAGCGCCTGGTGGTTCTGTACCCGACGGGTCCGTATGCGGACCGGGCACTGCTCCGACTGGCCCAGGCCGCTCACGCCATGGGCGCCGGTTCGCAGGCGCGGGCGCATGTGGAGGCGCTGGTTCGAGACTACCCTGGGTCGCCGGTCCGCCGCGAGGCGGAGACCTGGCTGAGGGCGGCTGGAGATCCGGACCTTCCGGCTGATCGAGGAATGGCTGAATCCGATGCGGTCGGCGGCGCTCCCCCGCCCGAGGGGACGCCTGCCGCCAATGCGCTGACCGGTCCGTTTTCGGTCCAGCTTGGAGCCTTCGGGGAGTTGTCTCGGGCCCGGGCGGTGTTCGGGGATGCCATGGCGGCGGGATTCGACGCCCGCCTCGTACGAGTGGAAGGGAGCCCCCTGCTGCACGTGCGCGTGGGCTCGTTCCCGGAACGGGATCCGGCTCAGGCGCTGTTCGAGCGGCTGGCTCGGGCCGGGCTCCCGGGTGCTGTGGTGCGCGACGAGCGCTCAGAGCGTCGGGCGGAACCGTCCTGACCGGACGCCGCCGTTGGGGCCGAGGCGTGCTGGACGGGCATCGAGCGAGGTGACGGCTCGATGGTGCTCAGATGGCTGCCAGCGCACGCTCCATACGAGCCCGGACTTCTTGGGCCAGCGGGCCGAGGTCGGTGCGACCGGAGACCCCCAGCTGCTTGACCGGATCGAGAATCGCCACCACGCTCTTGCCCGGTTGATCGTCGGTGTACACGACGACGTTGCACGGCAAGAGAAGACCGATATCGTCTTCCTCGGACAGGGCCTGGTGAGCGAGTGCTGGGTTGCAGGCTCCCAGGATCCGATACTCGCGGAAGTCGAGGTCGAGCTTCTTCTTCAGCGTTCCGGCGACGTCGATGCGGGTGAGGACGCCGAAGCCCTCGGAGGCCAGCGCATCCTCGACGCGGACCTCGACGGCATCCACCGATCCGTCCACCTTCTTCTTGAATCCGTATCCCAACCCGTCGGACATGTTCTCTGACTCCTGGGAAAAGCCCTGATGGCCGCTTCCGGCGACACCCCGCTCATGCAGCAATGGCGCGAAGCCAAGTCGCGCCATCGGGATGCGCTCGTCTTCTTCAGGGTAGGCGATTTCTTCGAGCTCTTCAACGAGGATGCCGAAGAGGGCGCGCGCTTGCTGGGACTGACGCTCACCTCCCGAAACAACGGCGCCGCTGCCAAGGTCCCGCTGGCGGGCGTCCCCGCGAAGGCCCTGGACGACTACCTGGCCAGGCTGGTGAAGCTGGGGCGACGGGTGGCGATCTGCGATCAAGTGGAAGATCCCGCGGAGGCCAAGGGGATCGTGCGCCGCGAGGTGACGGAGACCGTTACGCCGGGCACAGTGCTCGCCGACGCGCTGCTCACCGACCGGCGGAACAACTTCCTCGCATCCATTGTTCGCCGAGAAGCAGGGGGCTTCGCCCTGGCGGCGTTGGATGTCTCCACCGGGGAGCTCTCGGTGCGAACCGTGGAGGAGGGCGAGCTCCGGGGGGAGCTCGGTCGAGTGGAACCCTCCGAGCTGTTGATGCCTCACTCCCTCGATCGAGATCCGGCTTTAGGGCCCGATCGGTCCGGGACGACAGCGCCGCGTACCTACCGCGACGGATGGATCTTCGAGCCCGATGTGGCCGGAGACGCCCTCACGGAGGCATACGGCGTCCGGTCTCTCGACGGCTTCGGGTTCCAGGCCGGCGACGAGGCACTGATCGCCGCTGCAGGCGCCCTTGTCCACTACCTGCGGGAGATTCGGCCCAGTGGAGTGGGGCATCTGCGTCCAGTGCGTATCCAAAGACGCGGCTCGGTGATGCTCCTGGACGACATGACGCGCCGCAATCTGGAGCTCACGGAGCCGCTCCGGGGAGGTGAGGAGGGAGGCACCCTCCTGGATGTGCTGGATGATACCGTCACAGCCATGGGCGGCCGGATGCTGCGGCGTTGGGTTCTGGAGCCACTGGTGGTTGCGGAAGAGATATGGGTGAGGCAGGACGCCGTGCGAGAGCTGGTGGACCGGCCCGAGCTCAGAAGATCCCTTCGGGAGGCGCTGCGGGGCGTGAGCGATCTCGAGCGTATCGCTGGAAAACTCGGCACGCAGCGCGTGACCCCCAGGGACCTCGCGGGCCTCACACGCTCGCTCCGGAGGCTACCGGAAGTGTGCGAGACTCTCGAGGGGGCCGAGGCACAGCTCCTGGCCACGTTACGAGCGGATTTCGACGTCCTCGCCGATGTCCGCCAGCTTCTCGAGAAGGCTGTGGCGGACGATCCTCCGGCCACGCTCCAGGACGGAGGGGTCATCCGGTCCGGCTGGTCAGATGCGCTGGACGAGCTCCGGGAGGTCCGCGACGGTGCGCGGGACTTCATCGCCCGACTCCAGGCGCGGGAGCGGGAGCGCACGGGCATCGGCTCGCTGAAGGTGGGCTTCAACAAGGTGTTCGGGTATTACCTCGAGGTCACCAAAGCCAACCTGGACAAGGTGCCCGACGACTATGTCCGCAAGCAGACCCTCTCCAACGGCGAGCGATATTTCACTCCGGAGCTGAAGGAGTGGGAGGAGAAGGTGTTCGGCGCGGAAGACCGTATCGCGCAGACGGAGGCCCGGCTCTTCGCGGAGGTGAGGGAGCGTGTGGCCGAATCCGTGCCTCGGCTCCAGGAGGCCGCTTCGAGGGTGGCTACGCTGGATGTGTTGGCCGATTTCGCGGCGGTGGCGGTGCGCAGGGGTTACGTGCGCCCTGACCTGCATACCGGCTTCGATCTGGACATCCGCGCCGGCCGTCATCCGGTCGTCGAGACCATGATGCCCAGAGAGGAGTTCATCCCGAACGACCTGGCCCTGGACGACGACGGCTGGATCGTCGTCCTCACCGGGCCGAACATGGCCGGTAAGAGCACCGTGTTGCGACAGGTCGGGCTCATCCAGCTCCTGGCCCAGATGGGCGCCTTCGTCCCCGCCGATTCGGCGCGCCTCCCGCTCGCCGACCGTGTGTTCACCCGGGTCGGCGCCTCCGACAACCTGGCGAGAGGACAATCCACGTTCATGGTGGAGATGAGTGAGACGGCTGCCATCCTCCACGGCGCCACGGATCGCAGCTTGGTGCTTCTGGACGAGATCGGGCGGGGGACCTCGACCTACGACGGCGTCTCGATTGCCTGGGCCGTCACGGAGCATATCCACGAGGCCATCGGTGCCAAGACCGTGTTCGCCACCCATTACCATGAGCTGACCCAGCTCGGGGACCTCCTTCCGGGCGTGAAGAACATGAACGTGGCGGTCCGCGAGGTGGGGTCGGAAATCGTGTTTCTCCGTCGCCTCATGGACGGAGGCGCTGATCGTTCGTACGGGATTCAGGTGGCACGCCTTGCCGGTCTTCCCGAGGACGTTGTGCGGCGATCCCGGGAACTTCTGGAGGAGTTGGAGGGAACACATAGCGGTGGAGGGGAGGGCCTGGGACGGCATGGCGCGCATCGGCCAGCGGCCGAGCCACCGCTCGACCAGCTCTCCTTCTTCCAGGTCGAGCATCCGATTCTCCGTCGCCTTCGTGCGCTGGATCCGGATGCCCTTTCCCCGAGGGAAGCCCTGGACCTCCTCTACGAACTCGGCAACGCAGCGACGGACAGGGACGAAGCGTGAACCGAATCCAATTGAGCTTGACGCTTACAGTGGCAGTGGCGCTCGTGGCCTGTGCCGGCGAGGGAGAGATCGAGCAGCCGGCACCCCTGTATGGGGAGATCCCGATCGAGTATCCGCTCCACCTCTGGGATCAGGACATGGAGGGAGAGACGCTGCTCCGTGTCCGGGTCACCGACACGGGCTCGGTGGACAGCGTCGAGGTGGTGGAGTCTTCCGGGTATCAGGACTTCGATGCCGCCGCAGTCGACGGCGCCAGGCGGCTCCGGTTCACACCTGCGCGACAGGACGGCGAGCGGATCCGGGTTTGGGCACGTGTCCCCGTCCACTTCTCCAAGAAGCCCTTGCCGGACACGCTTAGGCTCCGTCAGCGACTCGAGTCCTAGCGCGTCCCGAACGGGCGGAACGGGTGCTTCCCGCGCCCGGGCACGGTCGCCTCAGACGGATCGGCCGCGCACCCGACCCTGGCTCGATCGGATTGCCGTCCTTACCATCGGCGGCGAGCGTGGGGCGCAGCTTTTGTGCCCGGTCCATGCTCGACGTGTGTACCGCCCAATCCCCCAGGAGCCCGGACGTATGACCGAGCGGCATCTCCGCCCCTATGCAAGCATCCTCGATCTGATCGGGTGGACACCTCTCGTGCGTCTCAACTCCGTCACCGACGGTGGACGCACGCCTGTCTACGTGAAGTGCGAGTTCTTCAACCCCGGGGCGTCCATCAAGGACCGCATCGGACTGGCCATGATCGAGCAGGCGGAGCGAGATGGCTCATTGAAGCCCGGTGGGACCGTCGTGGAAGCGACGGGTGGCAATACGGGCCTGGCCTTGGCCATGGCGGCCTCGCTCAAGGGATACCGGTGCATCTGCACCATGCCGGACAAGATGAGTAGCGAGAAGGTCAAGCTGCTGCGCGCGTTCGGCGCGGAGGTCATCATCACACCGACGGCGGTGCCCCCGGACCACCCCGATCACTATCTGCAGCGCGCCCGCACGATCGCCAAGGAGACGCCCGGTGCCGTCATGGCGGACCAGTTCTACAACCAGGCGAACCCCGACGCCCACTACGCGTCTACGGGGCGGGAGATCTGGGAGCAGACCGAGGGGAAGGTGACGCACTTCGTGGCCTCGGCCGGTACCGGAGGCACCATCACCGGCGTGGGCCGTTTTCTGAAGGAGCACAAGCCCGGCGTGCGTATCGTGGGAATCGATCCGGAAGGGTCCATGATCGCCCCCTACTTCAACACCGGGGAGAAGATCGAGGGTCACCCCTACAAGGTCGAGGGCATCGGGAATGACAAGATCCCAGGCACCCTCGATTTGGACGTGGTGGACGAGTACCGGACGATGGAGGACGGGCCCGCCTTTCGCATGGCGCGGCGACTCACCCGTGAGGAAGGCCTTTTCGCCGGCGGGTCCGCGGGGCTGCTGGTGCAGGGGGCGGTGGACGTGGCTCGGGAGATCGATGACCCGGAAGCCCTGGTGGTCTCGTTGGTGTGCGACTGGGGTGAGCGGTACCTGAGCAAGGTCTACGACGACGACTGGATGCGGGAGAACGGATTTCTCCAGCGCCAGCGCCGCCCCACGGTGGGCGCGGTGCTCCACGCCAAGGAAGGCGGGGCGGGAGAGGTGGTGTCGGTGGAGCCGGGGACGCCCATTCGCCTGGCTCTTTCGGCCATCACTGCCCACGACATCGGGCAGCTCCCGGTGCTCCGGCATGGAGAATGCGTTGGCTCGGTGACGGAGGGGATTCTCATGAGCACGGTCATCGCGGATCCCGACCAACTGGACAAGCCTACGGAGACCATCATGGGACCGCCCTTCCCCTTCGTGAACAGCCACGATGATTCGGACGAGCTGAGAAGCCTGCTGACACGGGACAACCCCGCTTGCCTCGTGCGCGACGGTGATGCCATAGCCGGCATCATCACGCGCTACGATGTCGTTCGAGCGTTGATGGGATGAAGATCGCTGTCCTGATGGGAGGAACCTCTGACGAGCGGGAGGTCTCGTTGTCCTCGGGCGTAGAGGTCGCCGCGGCGCTGCGGCAGAGCGGGCACGACGTGGTGGCTGTGGACACCGTCACTGGAGTCATGTCGCAGGAACGAGAGCAGGCGCTACGCGAGCGAGGTGTCGGCGCGCTGCCCCCCTCATCCGAGACGTTGGCGTGGATGGACGAGAGAGCGACGGTACAGCTCACCGAAGCTCCGGAGCTCGAAGGGACGGACGTGTTCTTCCTGGCGCTGCACGGTGGGCGAGGAGAGGACGGGACGGTGCAGTCCCTACTCGACATCGCGGGCGTTGCGTACACCGGCAGCGATCGTCTGGGGTGCTCGCTGGCCATGGACAAGGAGGTCACAAAACGGCTGCTCCGGGAGGCGGGGATTCCAACGCCGGATTGGCTGGCCGTGCATCCGGAGCGTGCGACTCCTCCAGTGGAGACGGTGGTGGAGCGACTTGGATTACCCGTGGTCGTAAAGGCTTCGGGCGGAGGCTCGTCCTTGCGGCTCGTGCTCGCGCACGATCGCGAGGAGCTCGAAGCTGCGCGCTCCGAGAGTCGATCTTGGGGCGATGTGGTGCTCTTCGAGCGGTACCACAAGGGACGGGAGCTTACCGTTGGCGTCGTGGGAGATCAGGCGTTTCCAGTAGGGGAGATCATTCCTCGAAACGAGCTGTTCGACTACGAGTGCAAATACCAACCGGGCATGGCCGAGGAGATTTTCCCCGCCGACATCCCCTCGTCCTGGGACCAGCGCCTCCGCGCCCTCGCCTTGGAGGTGCACCGAGCCCTGCGCCTGCGGGACTACTCGCGGGTCGATTTCATCGTGGACGATGAAGGACAGCCTTGGTGTCTGGAAGCCAACGCCCTGCCCGGAATGACTGCCAACAGCCTGCTCCCCAAGGCTGCCAAAGCCGCCGGCGTATCCTTCCCCGATCTCTGTGATACGCTGGTCGGGCTGGCCCTGCGGCGAGCGTCCGGTGGGTAGGCCGACGCCGAGGTCGGCCCGGAACCTGACCCCCGACAGGGGGTTCGATAGAATCCTCTTGAGGGGCCCGGAACGGCCTCTCCGTCTTCCAGGGATCCGAGTGAGGTCGTAGCGGTCTATGAGAGGCACGGCGCACGCGTTCAGCGGCTTCGGTGGGGGCTTCGCGCTCACGCCGATGGTGAAACGCCTCCTCGTTGCCAACGTCGTGGTTTTCCTGGGGACCCTGATCGTCGGGCGGGAGTTCGTCTTCGAGTGGTTCGCGTTCCAGCCCACGCGCATCGTGCTTCGGCCGTGGGGGCCGTTCACGTACATGTTCTTGCACGGCGACCTGATGCACCTCGCCGTAAACATGCTCGTGCTCTTCTTCTTCGGACCGCCACTGGAAGCCCAGTGGGGCGAGCGCGAGTTCCTGAAGTTCTACGTGATCTGCGGTCTCGGGGGCGTAGCGCTCAGCTATCTGTTCCTCCCGGCTTGGGTCGTGGGAGCGTCGGCAGCCGTGTACGGAGTGATGCTGGCGTTTGCAATGAATTGGCCCAACGTCCCCATCTACGTCTGGGGCATCTTCCCGGTGCAGGCCAAGTACCTGGTGGGTTTTCTCTTCGTGGTCAGCTTGTTGAGCGCCGTACAGGGGGCCAGTGACGGCGTGGCGCATTTCGCCCATCTGGGAGGATTGGCCGCGGGCTTCCTCTATCTGAAGGCGGACTGGCGTCCGAAGCAGCAGGTGGAGCGCCTGAAGAATGCCGTGGGACCCTCGCGGCGGATGGCCATCGTCCCCCGGGACGAGCGAAACCAGGGACCCGCGCCTCGCCGCCGGGGCCGCCGCTCTGAGGAGGAGGTTCAGCTGCTCGATCGAGTGGATGCGGTGCTGGACAAGATCTCCGCAGAGGGCATGTCCGCGCTCACCCGCGAGGAGCGTGACCTCCTGGACGAGATGTCCAAGCGGAGCCGATCGAACTGACCCCACCCCACCGACCGGGTGGGGGCGCAACTCGTGTCGTGATGTCTCCCTTTCTGAGCTGTGTCCCTCTGGTGTTGACATAACATATGAATAGTCATATATATCTATGTACCTATATCTGGAGGCTCGAATGGACGGACTGAATCAAGCTTTGTTGGAGCATCGCGACGTGGAGAACACGGCCCGGGTCCTCAAGTGCTTGGGGCATCCCCTCCGGCTCCGGATTCTCGACCTCCTTGAGCGGAGGACGGAGGCGACGGTGACGGAGGTCCACGAGGCGCTGGCCATAGAGCAGGCAGTCGCGTCACAGCATCTGACCACCATGCGAGACAAGGGGACCACCATGCGAGACAAGGGAATCGTCGCGTCGCGGAAGGACGGGGTGCACGTGATCTACCGCATCGGTGATGACCGTGCGCTCAAGGTGCTCTCGTGCGTTCGGGAGTCGGCGTGCTGATTGGTGTGCCCGAACGGGCCGTGACCAGGACCCGTTTCGGGGTGCGTTACTGCCCCGCCGGATCGGGTCGCCAAGGAGGTCTTATGTCCAAGACATATAAATATATGAATAAGCAGATATTAATGTTCGTCGCCGCGGCCCTGCTGGTCACCGCTGGGCCGGTCGCGGGCCAGGACCTAGTCCCCGTGGGTCTGGAGGACGCGGTCGAGCAGGCCAGGGAAGGAAACCCGTCGGTGGTCGCCGCCCGTCACCGCGCGTCGGCGGCGTCGAACCAGATTCGGGCTCAGGGTGCCAGCCGCTGGCCGGTTCTGCGTGCCGAGGTCGGGGTTCTGACTTCCACGGATCCGGTGGCCGCTTTTGGCGGAAGACTTCGCCAAGGGCGATTC
>JBDHIF010000167.1:0-2162 GCA_039587535.1 Gemmatimonadota bacterium | reverse complement strand
TGCACGCATCAGCTGTGAGTGTCGACACAGGTTCATTGTATCGGCATCACTAGTTAGGCAGTACGCTCTCCCCCGACGTAAGAGGACGCATCCAGATGGAGATGTTCGAGTACGTCGCCGTTCTCACGTCCATCATTGCGGGCTTGGGAATCGCAAATCTGCTCCAAGGGCTGGCTCGCCTAATCCAGCATCCCGGCCAGGAGCGGGTGTATTGGGTGCACCTGGGCTGGGTCTTGTACACCTTTCTCTACGTGGTTCATTGGTGGTGGTTTGAGTTCCGACTGGGCTCTGTAGAGGTGTGGACGGTCCAGCTGTATTGGTTCCTTGTGTTGTATGCAGTAGCCCTCTACCTCGAGTGTGCGCTCCTCTTTCCGGCCACCATGGCCGACTATGACGGATTCCGAGAGTACTTCTACTCCCGTCGGGGCTGGTTCTTCGGGTTATGGGCGCTCATCGTAGCGCTGGACGTTGGAGACTCGTGGTTCAAGGGTGCGGAACACCTCTCCAGTCTCGGCTCAAATTACCTGGTCGGACAAGGGGCCTTTCTAGCTCTGTTTGTGGTGGCCGCGCGGACGCGCAACGAACGGTTCCATGCAGCCTTGGTGATCTTCTTTGTCGCGTTCCTGACTTTGTGGGCCCTCGCAAGCTACGAGACTGTGCTCTGAGGGTGGCGCAGCCTAAGGAATTGCTGCTGTCGCGGAAGGTGGGGTAGATGCGCGCACGGCGCACGTGATGGGCATCTTGGCCGCGCAGGGGCATTCCGAAGTCGTTATGCCACTCGAAGAGTGGAGCGCGCGTCATATCAGCATACCGCAGGCGGATCTGAGGTGGGTGGAATGAGCGTGAGGAGGACAACGCCGTCTAACAAACAAGTTGCGCCTACGATGGGGCACCTTAGGTAGAGAAACCGACCGGAGGTATGTTGCCGTCTAAGTCCGGTCGGACCCAGGTTCCCTAGGGAGGCGACCCAGTACTCATCTCCCGTCGCCCGACTACCTGATCCTGCGCTGAAGCCAACAACGCCGAGTGCGCCGCATGTCGAAGCGTGAGACCTCCTTCATCATTCGCCTCGTTGCCGAGTTTTTCGTCATCGTGGTCGGCGTTCTAGTCGCCCTTGGAGTAGATAGTTGGGCGACGAGTCAGCGGGAGCGCGCCCTGGAGGCCGAGTATCTCGCTCGTTTGTTGGACGACGTACGGTTCGATCTGGACGAACTCGCCATGGTGGATTCGGTGAGCAGGATCGGCATCGACGCGAGCCGACGCCTCACGGACCCGTCGATTCTCGAGACGATGTCACCGGGTCAAGTGGTTTCCGCGGCATGGGCGGTGGCCAACACACGGGTGGCGGACCTCAGTCGATCTACGTTCGATGAGTTGATCAACTCGGGACAGATCGAGGTCATACATTCAAATGCCGTCCGCAGAGAGCTGGCTTCCTACAACCGCGCGATCAATGAGATCTCGGGCGCGTGGAACGGAATCGCTCCGGACTTACTGCGTTGGTATTCCGCCCGCGTTCCTCAGACCATTGGGGCGCGGATGGGCTTGGACTCGGAGTGCATGAGGAATTCGGAGCGAGCACTCAACGCTTTCTCGGTCATCTGCGATCTCGATCTGTCCGGCTGGTCTTCCCAGGCATTCGAGGCCGCAGTCCGGTCTGAGGCGGGGCAGCAGATGTTCCGAATGGCCGGGCACAACTACGCTGCTCACGCGTTCTTCGTGGAGACGCTCGCCGAGGAGGCACGGGCCCTTGAGCGGGTCTTGGAGGATGCGGTAGCAGGAGGCTAGGGCTCCATCATCGGACTGGGCTGGAAGGGGGAGAACGCCTGCGGCAGCCCCTCAGGGGTAAGGTGGGCCTGGGCGAACGACGCCGCGTAACACGGGGACTCCGGCTCAGGTCGCCGGGGGGCGCCCCTCGGCCCAACCGGCCCGCGGGAAGCGTCTATGCTTCGGTCAGCAGTGTGGCGCTAGATCTGACGCGGGCGTAACTAGACGGAGTGGATGGCCGGTTCGGAGTCCCCGGAACGTTATGCGTCAGTCGCCCAGGCGGGGCTGTTTGACTCTAGAGTCTTTTACATTTGCGGTGTGTGCGTTCTGGACCGCAGGTTCGTGGGCACCGATGGTGGCAGCATACCGGACGGTATAGGAGCTTCGGTTTCCGG
>JBDHIF010000009.1:0-84968 GCA_039587535.1 Gemmatimonadota bacterium | reverse complement strand
TCCTCGGGCTGGTCGTCGAGGACGCTTGCGCGAACCGCGTCCAACCCCTCGAGCCGGGCCTTCGTCAGCTCGGAATAGTTCGTAGCGATGAGCTGGACATCCACACCGGCGTCGGTGACGGACTTGGCGAGCTCCCGGGCCACCGGGTTGGCGCCGACGATCGTGATCCCCCCGGGCTCGTCGTCCACGACCCCCAGCAGCCGACCGACGCTCTTCGCCGTCAACGAGTACAGAGCGACGGTACCGATGATGACGAAGAAGGTCAGGGGGACGAGGCGGTCGGCATCGATAATCCCCTGCTGCTCGAGTGGGATCGCGAACACTGAGGCCACGGCTGCTGCCACGATCCCTCGGGGTGCTACCCACGCCACGAAGAGCCGCTCTCGCAGAGTGAGGTCGGATCCGAGCGTGGAGACGAACACCGTAAGTGGCCTGGCCAGAAGAACGATCACCGAGAGGAACAGGACTTCGCCCCAGCCTACGGAGAGCACGTCCTCGATCTCCAGGCGAGCCGCCAGCATGATGAAGAGACCGGCGATGAGGAGGTCTCTCAGTGTCTCCTTGAACGCCACGATCCGATCGACGGCGACGAAGGGTTGGTTGGCGAGCGCGATGCCCATGAGGGTGGCGGCCAGAAGCCCGGACTCGGGTCGTACGAGGTCGGACACCACGAACGCTGCGACGATGGCAGCCAGCGTGACCGACGCCTGCATGTGGTCGGGAATCAGGTAGCTCTTGAGGAGCAGGACCATAGCGGCGGCTCCCACCAGTCCGACCACGCCGCCGGTGCTCAGGGTCGACAGGATTGCGCCCACCCCGCCTGTGAGAGATCCGTCTCCGACGAGGAGAATATCGAAGACGATGACGGCGATGGTGGCCCCGATGGGATCGATGAGGATCCCCTCCCAATTCAGGACCGTGCGCAGCCGGCGGATGGGCCGTACTGACCGCAACAGGGGTCCCACGACCGTGGGGCCCGACACCACGACCACGGCCCCGAGAAGAATGGCCATGCCCGGGGCCAGGTCCAGGATGAGGATCGCCGCGGCGGCGACGATACCCCAGGTGATGAGCATGCCCGTGGTGATGAGTCGCCGGACGACCGCATGGTGCCCGCGGATCTCGGAAATGGACAGGGTCATGCCGCCCTCGAAAAGGACGACGCCGACCGCCAGGGGCACGATGACGAAGAACAGCTCCCCGAACATCTCGTCGGGACGTACGAGGCCCGTCACCGGCCCGGCGATGAAGCCGAAGATCAGCAATGGTAGGATCGACGGAGTCTTGAGTTTCGCGGCAATCCACTGAGCGCCGATCCCGAAGGCGAAGATGGCGGCGATGCCGATGAGGAGCTCGGAGTGGCTCAAAGCGGTGTCGATCCCGAGGGCGAGGTCACGGTGGTGGACCGACATGATGGGCCCCAGCAGCGGTCAGCGTAAGGGGCCGGGACGGAAGACCGCGATCCGACGGTCCCGTTTGCCCTTGGTTGCACGGCTCGAACGAGCGAACATCGTGTTGGCCACCTTACGCACGCCAGCCGGGGAGATCTCGAGCATGCCTCCGTCCGACCACGAGCCCACATCGACGCCTTACGAGATGCTTGGAGGGGAGGATGCAGTCCGCCGACTCGTAGACCGGTTCTACGATCTCATGGACTCGGAGGAGGGGGCCGCCCACATCCGGGCGATGCATCCACCGACGCTCACCTCGTCTCGGGAGAAGCTGCGTCTCTTCCTGACGGGCTGGTTGGGTGGGCCGCAGCTCTACGTGGAGCGCTATGGGCACCCGCGGCTACGGGCTCGTCATCTTCCGTTTCCGATCGGGGAGGCGGAGCGGGACGCTTGGGTTTGGTGCATGGACCGGGCTTTGGGCGAGCAGGACATGCCCGAGGAGCTGCGGACCTTTCTGAAGACCCGCTTCCAGGCGGTGGCGGACCATATGCGGAATCAGGCGCCCGGGCCTTGAGTTCATCGGTTGCCGGAGCGCCCGGGAGATGCTCATCGCCCGCTCCTGCCGCCTGGAGGAGGTGCAGCAGCGCCGCCTGTCGGCGCCCTGCACCCCCCTCGCCAGCGCCATCGCCTACCCTCCGATGATCCAACCGAGCAGCGTCGTGATCCTCGGCCCACCCCGCGCCCACGCCACGGCGAGGTTCGCCGGGACGTAGATGTCGCCGAAGGGCATGGTGGCGCCGATGGCGGTGACCATCGAGGTGGTGGTGCTTCCATCACCGCTTAGCTGTACGCCGAAGTTGGGGCCGACTCCGAGCTCGAAGCCGTTGGGCATCCGGTATCCCGCCAACCACGTGACGGAGAGGTTTCTCATCTCCTGCTCGAAACCGCCGAATAGAACCACCCACTCCAGGAGCGCCTGGTTCCCCTTTTCGGTGGAGACGATCTGGTTCTCGAACTGCCATCCGAATTGACTCATGAGCGGGCTCTGACCGAGATCGTGCCGGATGTCCGCAACCTGACCCGTGAACGCGGTCATGCCGAACCGTGGTCCCGACAGCGTCTGACGGGGGGGCGTGTGCGCCCTCAGGTGTTCGGGGATGTCTTCCGTCTGAGCGGTCGCGGGCCTAAGGGCGCCCTCGAGGGAAAGCGTCGCCGCGGCAAGAAGGCTGGCCAGAACAAGGTTGTGGGCTCCGCGCGTCTTGATGTTCCAGGGCATGCTGATCATTTGACTTCTCCGTGCGTTGGAGGTCTGTCTGCGTTACGGGTCAACGATGCCTGTTCGAAAGCGCGGTCTCTTTGAGGGGTACTACGTACGTGGCATGGCGAAACCACGTACGACACCGAGGTGGATTTGCCAGCCGCGGTCGGTGCGGGCCGGGCTCGTTGGTTGCTCAGAGTCGCCTGTCGCCCGTCCGCATACGCGGTCGTGGACGCTACGTACGTGCCGGTGGGGCCCGAACTACGTGGTGATGCGTACGGAAGAGGATGTGGCCGAAAGCCATCGTGGGAGCACACGACGGACCTTTTGATCAGGAGCCACACCATGTTCCGGACTACGATCCCGCTTCAGCCGTTTCGCTGGCCTGCTGTGATCCTCATTCTGGCATTGTCGACGGGGGCCTGCGGGGAGCTGTTGAGCCCCGTAATGGGGGACGAGCACGGCAACGAGTACGAGGACTTCACGGCGACCCCACCCGGTGCCTGCACCCCCGACGGGGCGCTCTCGGTTGGGACCGCGCGCCAGGGCGTCATCGAAGAAGGGGACTGCGCTCAGTTCCCCGATGACCGTTACGACCGTTGGACCCTTGCCCTGGATGCCGACACCGACGTCCGCATCGACATGCGCAGCGGGTCTTTTGATACCATGCTCGAGCTGCTCGGCGCGCACGGGCGGGTGATCGCGGTCAATGACGATGCCTACGGGACCTTGAACTCTCGCATCGTCACGTTCCTTCCGCGGGGCAGCTACGATGTCATCGCCCGGACCTATGCCCCTGGCATGCGCGGTTCGTACGACATAGGGGTGGAGGTGGCTGAAGGGTGCCAGGGCGCTGAGATCGTCCTGGGCCAGGAGTTCACGGGCGAGGTCACGGCTGCGGACTGCCTGGTAGACCAGTGGATGCCGGCGGATTCGTTCTCCCTCACGCTGCCGGAGGACACGCGTCTGGACTTCGTGACCAAGTCCACGGATTTCCGTCCGCTCCTTCTGGTGCGCGACGAGCGGCGCTGGGACGTGTTTGCGGCGTACGACCAGAACGGCACGGGAACCGCACAAGGGCGGGCGACGCTGGCCGCGGGTTCCTACGTGGTCTATGTGCTTCCCGATGGGCAAGGCCTGGGCTCGTATCAGCTGCTGGTGGAGGAAGTGGCATGTGAGGCGCCACGTCCCGTCATCGTCGGTGGGACGGTAGAAGGCACGCTGGACGAGTCGGACTGCGTACGCGACGGCGGGGCGTTCCGGGACGTTTGGTCCTTGGAGCTCGACACCGAGCGCTCCCTACAGATCGACATGGCCAGCGAGGACCTCGACGCGTGGCTGTCGGTCAAGGACGAGGATGGTGTCGAGATCGCCCATGACGACGACTCCGGGCCGGGGTTCGATGCCGCTCTGGGTGTCACCCTCTCACCCGGGCGCTACACGGTGCTTGCGAGCAGCTTCGGCCCGAACGACGTGGGGGACTACAGTCTCTCGGTGGTAGCCGAGGGTTCGGCTGCGGCGGGCGTTACGATGGGCACGGTACTGGTGGGCGCGGAGCCGACGGGCGTGGTGGCGGCGGACGTCGATGCTCCGAAGGAGGCCCCCGCCCTCACGTCGGATGGGGAGGCGCGTCGCTTGCTCGAGCGCCTCCGGGCGAGCCCGAAGGACGGTGCATGAGGCTGCGCCGCCGGAGGGACGGGTCGCCGGTCAGCGCGCCCGTCCCTCCAACACCTCCGAGATGGCACTCAGCCCCACGCCCGCGGCTCGAGCCGCCACCAGCACGTGGTACACGAGGTCGGCTGCCTCCTCGGGGATCCGGTCGGCCTCGCCCTTCGCCAGGGCCGTGACCAGCTCGGCACACTCCTCACCCAGCTTCTTCAGACGGAGATTCTCGTCGGTGAGGAGCTTCACGGTGTAGCTGCCTTCCGGGCGCTCCGCGGCCCGCTTGGCGAGCACGGCGTCCAGGCGGCGGAGCACCGATTCGGATGCCGGCACAGCTTCCTCGCCGAAGCAGGTCCGCTCGCCGGTATGGCAGGCGGCGCCTTCCTGTCGTACCAGCGCCAGCACGGTGTCCGCGTCGCAGTCGGCGTGGAGGCTCACGACGTGCTGCACGTGACCCGAGGTGTCACCCTTACGCCAGAGCTCGCCTCTGGACCGGGACCAGTAATGCATGCGCCCGGACTCGAGGGAGCGCTCCAGGGCTTCGCGGTTGGCGAACGCCACCATTAGGACGGCGCCGTTGCCGGCGTCCTGCGCCACCACGGGCACCAAGCCGTCCAGCTTCCCGAAGTCCAGCGCGCTCAGGTCCGCGGGGGTGTCGATGGTTCGATCGGTCATCTTCATTCCTTCGGCTTCTGGAGGCTGCTACCGGGATGGGCGGTCATTCCTTCACGGCCGGTCGCACGTTGACCTCCCAGTCGGTGAGCCGGGTCTTGAGCTCACCCACCGTAGTGAGCCCGTCGTGGAGGATGCCCGCCACCAGGGCGGCGGAGGCGTGACCGTCTTTGAACGCGTCGCGGAGGTGCTCGGCCCGCCCAGCGCCGCCGGAGGCGATGACCGGGACGGGCACGGTATCCGCCACGGCTCGGGTCAGCGCCAGGTCGTATCCGCTTCGTGCTCCGTCCTGGTCGATGGACGTGAGGAGGATCTCTCCGGCGCCCCGCTCTTCGAGCTCGGCCGCCCAGGCTACGGCCTCGAGCTCCGTGGGCTTCGACCCCCCGTGTGTGTAACAGCGCCACCGCCCCTCGTCCTCCTTGGCGGCGTCGATGCTGGCCACGATGCACTGGCTACCGAAGCGCTCTGCGCCCACGGCCACCAGGTCGGGATCTCGCACGGCTGCGCTGTTCACGCTGATCTTGTCGGCGCCCGCGCGCAGAAGCGGCCCGATGTCGTCGGCGGAGCGCACGCCGCCCCCGACGGTGAGGGGGATGAAGAGGCGCTCCGCGGTGCGCCGCACCACGTCCAGGAGGGTGCCGCGGTCCTCCTTGGAAGCGCTCACGTCCAGGAACACGATCTCGTCGGCGCCCTCCCCCTCGTACCGCTCGGCGAGAGCCACGGGATCACCAACGTCGCGGAGGTTCTTGAACTGCGTGCCTTTCACGACCCGCCCGTCTTTCACGTCCAGGCACACGATGACCCGGGGTCGGAGCATCAGTCCACCCGCTCCACGGCCACCGAGCCCTTGGTGCTGAAGACCTGGTCCCCTTCCACCAGCGCCTGACGCAGGGCCAGGCCAGTGGCCTTCACCGCCGCCTCCACCATGTGGTGCTTGTCCTTCCCCCGAATGACCCGGACGTGGAGGGTCGCGCCGAGGTTCACCGCGAAGGACTGAAGGAAGTGCTCGTAGAGCCCAGACGGGAGCGGCCCCACGTAGTAGGGACGGCCGCCCACGTCGATGGCGGCCTCCACGAGGGCTTCGTCCATGGGCACCTGAGCCCATCCGTACCGGGTCGCATGCGCTGGCACCTCGTCCCTCAAAGCCTGGCCCAGGGTAATGGCCACATCCTCGACGAGGTGGTGACGGAGGTCACCGGTCGCCTCCAGATCGATGTCCAGATTGGAGTATCGAGACAACGTCTCGATCATGTGGCCCAGGAATCGGTCCTCCACACGGACGTGGGACTCACCGCCCCCGCGCTTCACGTCGATGAGGATCTGGGTCTCCCGCGTCTCACGCTTCAGCTTGCTCATGGGGTCTCCTTGGTGGGTGATGCGGTCGGGACACTGCCCGTCTCGTCCTCGGGAGCCTGGTCTGGTCGCCCGCCCCAGCGTGCCGCCACTGCGGCCGGGTCCAGCGTCTCGGTGTAGAGGGCCATGCCCAGGACCGCTCCTGCCGCGTTCCGCTCTTCGAGGAAGGCCAGCTCATCGATCGTGGTGACGCCGCCGGAGATCCACGCCGGGTGGGGACAGGCCTCCACCACGCGCCCGACGGGCTCCCTGTCAATCCCTTCCATCCTGCCTTCCCGGCCCACGTCCGTGGATAGCACGCCGGCCAGGGGAACTTCCGTGATGTCCGACATGAGCTGGTCGACGGAGAGGCCTGAATCCTCCGTCCAGCCCTTCCGGAGCACCTGCCCGTCGCGGTGATCCAGCGCCAGCATGAGACGGCCGGGGTTCCGGCCGGCTTCCAACGCCAACCAGGCGATGTCGTCGATGGCCTTGGTCCCTACGATGACACGATCTGCGCCCGCCTCGAGCAATGCGTCGATGCGTGCTCCGTCACGTACGCCTCCGCCCACCTGCGTCTCGGCGGGCGTGGCTGAGAGCAGCCTCTTCAGGACCGGGAGATTGTCTCCCAGGCCCAGGGCGGCATCGAGATCGACGAAGTGGAGCGTGCCGAAGCCCAGGTGCCACCAGCGCTCTGCCACTGCTACCGGATCGGGGAGGGAGACGCGCTCGTCCTCAGGCCGACCGCCGACGAGCTGGACGCAGCGACCCTTGCGGAGGTCCACGGCGGGGGCGGCGATCATGGGGCACCTCCAGCGGCGCGGAGCTCAACCTGCTGGACGAAGTTCCAGATGATGCGGCGTCCCGCGTGGGAGCTCTTCTCGGGATGGAACTGCATGCCCCAGCTGTTGCCTTTCCGGACGCTCGAGGCGAAACGGATTCCGTTGTAATCCGACCACGCGATGACGTCGTCGGGGTCGTCCGGGACACACACGTAGGAGTTGGCGAAGTAGGCCACCAGGGGCCCGACTCCGTCGAAGATGGGGTCGCGTGTGGTCTCCACGTCGTTCCATCCCATCTGCGGGACGATGGGCGCATCGATGAGCTCGACGCGTCCCGGAATCAGGCCGATGCCCGCTCCTTCGGATTCGTCCGACGACTCGAACAGGAGCTGCATGCCGAGACAGATGCCCAGGCAGGGAAGGCCCGCGGCGAGCGCTTCGCGGACCGGTGCCCGGTCCCGGGGAAGAGCGGCGGCGGCCTGCCCGAAGGCGCCCACCCCGGGGAGGACCAGGGCGTCCAGGCCCAGAGCCCTGTCCCAATCGGCCGTTACCTCCACATGTGCGCCGGCGGCCTCGAGCGCCTTACCCAGGGAGTGCAGATTCCCGGCTCCGTAGTCGTACAGCGCGATCTTCATGCTTCGGGGTTCTCGGAGGATGTATGCGGTGTGCGGGCGGAGGTTGGAGGTTCTGCAGCCTGGCCGGTGTCCGAGGAGGACCGGCTCGCGGCGATGTCCGTCAGTCCGGGGAAGGCGGCGTCGAGCGCGGCCAGGAACCGTTCCACGGTGTCCAGGGGCCCGACCGTGACCCGAAGTCCCTCGCCCATGCGCGCGATGTCGCGGAAGGGGCGCACGCCGATCCCCTGCCGGCGAAGCGCCTCCATGTCGTCGTACGCGTCTCCGGTGGGTGCCCGGAACAATATGAAGTTCGCCTGCGAGGGCAGGGGGTCCAGGCCGCGGGCCTCCAGCGCAGCATGGAGACGGGCACGGTTGTCTCTTGCTTCCGCCACGATGCCCGGCAGCCAGTCTTCTTCGTCCCGAACCGCGGCGGCTGCGGCCTCGGCGGCGAGGCGTGCCACTTTGTAGGGCCCGCGGGATTTCTCGATCTCCACCGCGGTCTCGGGCGTGGCCACGCCGAAGCCGCACCGAAGGCCGGCCAGGCCGTACGCCTTCGATGCCGTGCGGGCGACCAGAAGATTGGGGACGCGAGCGCCAAGGGTGATCCAGCTGTCCTCGGCGAAGTCCGCGTACGCTTCGTCTAGCACCACCAGCGGTGCCGGGGCGTGGACTCCGGGGTTGGTGCCGTACGGGACGCCGCCGTCGGGAGCGTCGCCGCCGGCCCGGAGGCCCGCCCGCTCCAGCAGTGCCTCAAACCATACACGGGGTGCCACCTCACCCGTGGGATTGTTCGGCCGGCATACGTACACCAGAGCGGGGCCGCCTTCCAGGAGGGCGCCGGGGTCGGCCAAGGCGTCCGCCCAGGGCACGGCCCGGGCCTCCATCCCGTTCATTCGCGCGAGCGGCTCCACCATGGAGAAGGTCGGGCTCGCGTACGACACGAAAGCCTCGGGGCCACTGGCGGCGCGGAAGGCCGAGTCGAGCACGTCGTCTGAGCCCGCGCCGGTGGTGACGCATTCCGCGGGCACGCCGAAGCGGTTGGCCACGGCGTCCCGGAGGACATCGGCATAGAGCTCGGGATAACGCGCCAGGTCGTCGGTGACGGCCCCGCGGATGCGCGCCAGCGCACCGGGGTGAGTCCCCCAGAGGTTGGTATTGTCGCTCAGGTCCAGGGCCACGGGCTCGCGGTCCGGGTCGTATCGCTTCAGTCCTTTGTAGTCGTCGCGAGGGAAGCTCATGCGCCGGATCCCCTGCCGCGCCCTTCCCTTGTCCGCGCCCGTGCCGCCGCAGCATGCGCCGGCAGCCCTTCCGCCTCCGCCAGCACCGCCACGTCGCCGGCGAGGGCGGCGGCCCCCGCCTGGTCGATCTCCTGGATGGTGAACGACCGGAGGAAGTGCTGGGTCGACAGCCCGGAGAAGCTCCGCGCCCGCCCCGAGGTGGGGAGGACGTGGTTGCCCCCGGTCATGTAATCACCGTATGCCACCGAAGCCCAGCCGCCCACGAAGGTGGTCCCCGCAGTTGGAACGCGGCGGGCGATCGCGGCGGCCGGCTCGACCATCACCGACAAGTGCTCCGGGGCGTACCTCGCGGCGAAGTCCACGGCCTCGTCGAGGGTGTCTGCCACCAGGATGGCACCGGCGGCCTCGAAGGCCCGACGGCAGATCTCCGCACGAGGTGCGGCGGCCAGCTGGTGGGCCAGCGCCTCCTCGACCTCCCTGGCGATCCGGGCCGACGTGGTCACCAGGACACACGCGGCGTCGGGATCGTGCTCGGCTTGCGCCATGAGCTCGGTGGCAGCGAGCCACGGATCGGCGCTTTCGTCCGCCAGCACGACCACCTCGGACGGTCCTGCCGGGCTGTCGATGACCACGTCGCCGGCGACCTGGGCCTTGGCTTCGGTGACCCAGCGGTTCCCCGGCCCGACGATGGCGTCCACTTTGGGCACGGTCTCGGTGCCGAAGGCGAGGGCGGCAACGGCCCCGGCGCCCCCCACGGCGAACAACCGATCAGCGCCCCCGATTGCGCAGGCCGCCAGGACCTCCGCCGGTGGCCGGCCGTCTGGTCCCGGAGGGGAGCATACCACCACTTCCTCCACGCCCGCTGCCTTCGCCGGCACCACGCCCATCAGGACCGAGCTGGGATAGGCGGCGCGCCCGCCCGGGGCGTAGACGCCGGCCCGGGCCACGGGCACCGACACCCGCGTGACGCGAACGCCCGGCTCGACCTCCACGCTCACTTCGCCGGGCACCTGCGCCTCGTGGAACGTCCGGATATTGCGGGCGGCCCGCTCGAGCGCGGCGCGCACGGGCTCGGACAGGCCGGCCAGTGCCTGCTCCCAGGCTTCTCGGGGCACCTCCACCGCGGATAGCTCCACACCGTCGAACCGCTCTGCCATGTCCACCAGCGCGGTGTCCCCACGGGTCCGCACGTCTTCCATGAGCGCGGCCACGGTGGCGCTCACGCGCCCGCCGTCTCCCAGGTCCCGCTCCAGAAGGTGCGTGACGGACTCCTGCTCCAGGTCGGCGAGGCGGCCACGGGCGAACAGCGGAACCGGGGCCACCTCGCTGCCACTTCGCTCACGCGCCGAGGGCATGCCCTCGTTCACGGCATCAACCTCTCGATGCGGGTCACCAGGATTCCTTCGGCCCCCAGCTCCTTCAGTCGAGCGATGGTCTGGTACACCTGGTCGGCGTCCACCACGGCGTGGGCCGCGACCCAGCCGCCGTCGTCGGCCACCTCCACGATGGTCGGACCGTTGATGCCCGGGAGAATCTCCCGCACCTCGTCCATCTGCGCTTTGGGCACGTTGGTCATCAGGTACCGCTTGGCCTGGGCCCGAAGCACCGACTCGAGTGCCGTGGAGAGCACCTCCACCTCACCCCGAATCGTTTCGTCCGTCAACGCCGCGGGGCTCGCGACGAGGGCCGCCGAGGAGTGGAGAATCGTGTCCACCTCTCGCAGCCCGTTCACCCGCAGCGTCGAGCCCGTGGAGGTCAGATCCACGATCACGTCCGCGATGCCGAGGTGCGGCGCGATCTCCGCCGCGCCGCTCACCGGCGCGATCTGGATCGGGATGCCCAGGGATTCGAAGTACTGGCGGGCCGAGCGGGGGAAGGACGTCGCGACGCGGGTGCCCGGGGGCAGATCGCTCGGGGACCGCACCGGGGACTCGTCCTTCACGGCCACGATGAGCCGGCACTTTCCGAAGCCGAGGTGGAGGATCTCATCGACGTCCCGTCCGCTCTCGGCCACGAGGTCCGATCCGGTCACACCGAGCTCCGCGGCGCCGTCTGCCACGTACTCGGGGATGTCCTGGGCACGCACGAATATGGCCTGGAATTCCTCGCCCAGAGACGCCACCAGCGCCCGGTCGGCGCGGAACGCGGCCTTGAGCCCTGCTTGCTCAAAGAGCCCCAGGGTCTGCTCGCTGAGCCGTCCCTTGTTCGGGATGGCGATGCGGATGCGTCGATCTCTCGTCATGACTTATGCCCTTTTCAGCCACCTGCTAAACAAAAAACGCGACCCGTCTCTCGGACGGATCGCGGTGGGGTGTCTCGCTGGAACGCACGTTCTAGGCGCGCACCGACCTCCCGCCGCCCGTCCGGGCCGCGTGATGGTGATGATGGCGGTGCGCAAGGAGAATAGCGTTCATGCGCGGAAGCTGATGCGGGGCACAGGAAGCGTCAACCCCAGCGCCGTGGGGATCGGCCTCCGGCTCGGGCTCCGGGCCTCGGCGTTGTATCATCATCCCATGTCAGACTCGCTCGCCCCCATACGCATTCGCGGCGCACGCCAGCACAATCTCAAGAACATCGATGTCGACCTGCCCCGGCGGTCGTTCACGGTGGTCACGGGGCCGTCGGGTTCCGGAAAGAGCTCCCTCGCGTTGGACACCCTGTTCGCCGAGGGCCAGCGCCGGTACGTGGAGTCGCTCTCCACCTACGCGAAGCAGTTTCTGGAACGAATGGAAAAGCCGCACGTCGACCTCATCGAGGGGATAAGCCCCGCTGTGGCCATCGAGCAGAGAAACCCGACCAAGACCAGTCGGTCCACGGTGGGGACTGCCACGGAGGTTTACGACTACCTGCGCTTGTTGTGGGCCCGGGTCGGGCGGACCCACTGTCCCGAGTGCGATCGCCGGGTGATGCCGGACACGGTGGGCTCGGCTGCCGACGACGTTCTGGAGCTGAAGCCGGGGACGCGAATTCAGGTCACGTTCCCTCTACCGCGAGGAGAGAAGCTCACCCATCAGGCCGTCGTGGAAAATCTCCGGGCCATGGGCTTCGTGCGCCTGCTCGCGGACGGCGAGCTCGCGGACCTGAGCGGGCCCGACGCCACCGACGTGGGATCGCTCGGTCACGACCTCACGGCGGCTGAGGAGCTCCTGGTCGTCGTGGACCGGCTCAAGGTGGATCCGGACGACCGGGAGCGCCTGGCCGACTCGCTGGGAACGTGCTTCGTCGAAGGGGAAGGAGAGGCGGTCGTGATCCTCTCGCCCCGGGAGGGACCCGAGTCCCGCCTCCTCTTCACGGAGCGATTCCGGTGTCCGGATCACCCGGACGTCGAGTTCAAGCGACCGACGCCACAGCTCTTCAGCTTCAACAACCCTTACGGCACCTGCCCTACCTGCACGGGCTTCGGGGCCACGCTCGAGTACGACGATGATCTCATTGTCCCGGACCCGGGCAAGAGCCTGGCCGGGGGCGCCGTGGATCCGTGGTCCAAACCCCGCTACAAGAAGGAGCGGGCGAAGCTGGAGGCCTTCGCCGAGGAGCGTGGCGTCTCCACGCGGAAAGCTTGGAAGGAGCTCCCCGAGGATTTCCGTGAGGACGTGCTCCGCGGCAACAAGCGTAGGGATGGCTTCCGCGGGGTGGTACCGTTCCTGGTATCCAGGGAGAGGAAGAAGTACAAGCAGTACATCCGCGTCTTCCTGAGGCAGTATCAGACCCCGCGCACGTGTCGCGAGTGCGACGGTGGCCGGATTCGTAAGGAAGCACGGTGGATTCGGGTTGGCGGCCGGAGCATCGCCGACGTCAGCGCGTTTCCGCTGGAAGAGCTCCGCCCGTGGCTGGGGGCGCTCCAGCTCTCAGAGATGGAATCACGTATTGCCGAGACGGTCCTCAGGGAGCTCCGGGCCCGTGTCGGCTTTCTCGTGGATGTCGGGCTGGGGTATCTGACGTTGGACCGGCAGATCCGGACCCTTTCGGGCGGAGAAGCGCAGCGAATCAACCTTGCCAACTCCCTGGGCTCCTCGCTGGTGGACACCCTCTACGTCCTGGACGAGCCCACGGTCGGACTCCACCCGAGGGACACCGGCGCCCTCCTTGGACTGCTTCGTAAGCTGAGCGAGGCGGGTAACACGGTGGTGGTGGTGGAGCACGATCCCCAGGCGATCCGCGTGGCGGATCACGTGGTCGAGCTGGGCCCCGGTTCAGGGGAGCAGGGCGGGCAGGTGGTCTATGTAGGCCCACCCGACGAGCTCGAGGACCAGGATACAGCCACGGGCCGGTACCTGTCCGGTCGCTCGGGCGTCCCCCTGCCGGACCGCCGGCGTGATACGCGGGGCCGGTCTCTGGCCCTCAAGGGTGCTCGCCTCCACAACGTGCGAGACGTCGACATCGAGATCCCCCTCGGAGCCCTCACCGTGGTGACGGGGGTCTCCGGATCGGGTAAGTCCACCCTGGTCCACGATATCCTTTACCACGCTCTGGAGCGGGCCCTCAGCGGGGAAAGCTCGGCCAAGGAGCACCTCGGAGAAGCGGTGGGGGGCTACGACGCCCTCGAGGGTGTGAGCGCTCTCGACGACGTCGTGCTGGTGGATCAATCTCCCATCGGGCGGACCCCGCGCTCCAACCCGGTGACGTACGTCAAGGCCTGGAGCCACATCCGGAAGATCTTCGCCGACCAGCAGGTCTCCAAGGAGCGCGGCTACGGACCGGGGCACTTCAGCTTCAACACCACGGGTGGCCGCTGTGAGGAGTGTAAGGGCGCCGGCTACGTGGAGATCGAGATGATCTTCATGGCCGACGTATACGTGCCGTGCGATGCCTGCAACGGGAAGCGGTACGGTCGGGAGATCCTGGATGTGAAGGTGAAGGGGAAGGATATCTCCGACGTCCTGGCGCTCACCATCGACGAGGCCATTCGGTTCTTCATCCGGGAGCGCCGTCTGGGCAAAGCGCTCTGGCAGCTCCAGCAGGTGGGATTGGGATACCTCCGTCTGGGCCAGCCGGCCCCGACACTGTCGGGAGGCGAAGCGCAGCGCCTGAAGGTCGCCCGGGAGCTGTCCGGAGCTGCCGGCAAGCAGGGGCGGAAGCTGTATATCCTGGACGAACCCACCACCGGACTCTCCGGAGAGGACGTGGGGAAGCTGGTGGGGGTTTTGGAGCGGCTGGTGGACGCCGGGAACACCGTTCTGGTCATCGAGCACGACATGGAGGTTGCCAAGGTGGCGGACTGGATCATCGATCTCGGGCCGGGGGCCGGTGCACGGGGTGGAGAGGTGGTGGCCATGGGTCCGCCTCGCGCCGTCGCGGGGGTGCCGGGAAGCGTGACGGCGAGGTATCTGGCGGAGGTCTTGGGTCGAGCTGTGGAAAAGGTCTGAAAGGCCTTGTAGCGCGCCGATTTTCGGTAGGCGACCGGGGTTGCCGGTAACGCGCGCACAGGGTTATTTTTCGCGGTCTCCGGAACCCTCTCCGCGTCGCCCTCTGCGCGGGCGCCTCGACATGCTCGGGACGCCTCTTTCGTGCCTGTCTCCCGCTGAGCCTTGTCGGCGTGGGGGACGAGCCCGCTGGCCGGCCGTGAGGGCGCGTGCGTTCCGTAGCTTCATATGCCCGGCGCGGGCTTCAGGGCAGTCGGTTTCGCGCCACTCTCAGATGAGGAAGGATCCGGTATGGCTGACGAGCAAGAGCTCGTAACGGGTGGTGGAGGGGGCGGGGAGACCGTCCTGGCGCGTCTCCTCGAAGATGAGATGAGGGAGTCGTTCATCGACTACTCGATGAGCGTCATCGTACAGCGGGCCCTCCCGGACGTCCGTGACGGGCTGAAGCCGGTGCACAGGCGCATTCTGTACGCCATGAGCGAGCTCGGTCTGGGGCCGGGCCGGGCGTACAAGAAGAGCGCGACGGTGGTGGGTGACGTGCTCGGTAAGTACCACCCTCACGGGGACTCTGCGGTCTACGACTCCATGGTGCGCATGGTGCAGCCGTTCTCGCTGCGCTATCCGCTGGTGGACGGCCAGGGGAACTTCGGTTCTGTCGACGGAGACTCGGCCGCGGCCTACCGGTACACCGAAGCCCGGCTGCAGCGGCTGGCCCTTGAGCTGGTGGCGGACATCGACAAGGAGACCGTCGACTACGCCGACAACTTCGACGGCAGCATCCAGGAGCCGACGGTGCTGCCCGCGAAGTTCCCGAACCTGCTGGTCAACGGGTCGTCGGGTATCGCCGTGGGCATGGCCACCAACATCCCGCCGCACAACCTGCGGGAGATCAACGAGGCCGTGCAGGGGCTCATCGACGAGCCCGACATGCCCCAGGAGCGCCTCGAGCACATCGTGAAGGGGCCGGACTTCCCCACGGGTGGCTTCGTCTGCGGGCGAGAGGGGGTCCGTGACGCCTACCGCACCGGCCGGGGCCGCGTCGTCATGCGCGCCCGTGCGGACATCGAGGAGGTCGACGCCAACTCCGAGCGGATCGTCGTCACCGAGATCCCGTTCATGGTGAACAAGTCGCGGCTGATCGAGCAGATCGCGAATCTGGTGCGCGACAAGAAGATCACCGAGATCCGCGATCTCCGGGACGAGTCGGATCGTCAGGGCATGCGCATCGTCATCGAGCTTAAGCGTGACGCCGTGCCCCACATCGTGCTCAACAAGCTGTACAAGCACACCCAGATGCAGTCGACCTTCGGGACCATTCTTCTGGCCTTGGTGGACGGCCAGCCGAAGATCATGACGCTGCGCGAGATGCTGCAGCACTTCATCGATCACCGGTTGGAGGTGATCGTCCGGCGGAGCGAGTTCGACCTGAGGAAGGCGCTGGCCCGGGAGCACATCCTCGAGGGGCTCAAGGTCGCCGTCGACAACATCGACGAGGTCATCAAGATCATCCGGGGTGCCGACGACACGGATCAGGCGTCCACCCAGCTCCAGGAGACCTTCGAGCTCAGCGAGCGCCAGGCTAAGGCCATTCTCGACATGCGCCTGGCCCGCCTCACCGGGCTCGAGATCGAGAAGTTGGAGGCGGAGCTCTCAGAGGTCCGCGCCACCATCGAGGAGCTACGCGGGATCCTGGGCTCCGAAGAGCGCCGGCGGGAGATCTTGAAGGAAGAGCTGGACGAGATCACCGAGCAGTACGGCGACGAGCGCCGCACGGAGATCATCGGCGCGGTCGGCGACTTCAATGTCGAAGACCTGATCGTCGAGGAGGACATGGTCATCACCGTGTCCCACAAGGGGTACGTGAAGCGCCTGCCCGTGGACACCTACCGCGCGCAGCGCCGGGGTGGTCGCGGCCTTCGCGGCATGAACACGAAGGACGAGGACTGGGTGGAGCATCTCTTCGTTGCTTCGACCCACGACTACATCATGATCTTCACACGGGCCGGGCAGTGCTACTGGCTCAAGGTATGGGAGATCCCGGTGGGCGGGCGGACGTCACGAGGCAAGCCCATCGTGAATCTCTTGAACCTGGGCTCTGACGAGCAGATCGCCTCGGTGGTGCCGGTCCGGGAGTTCTCCGAAGATCGGTGCCTCCTCTTCTGCACCCGCAACGGGGTCGTCAAGAAGACCGAGCTGTCCGCATACGGCAACGTGCGCTCGGTAGGGCTCAACGCCATCAACATCCGTGAGGGGGACGAGCTCATCGACGTGCGCATCACGTCGGGCGACGACGAGATCATCCTGGCTAGCCGGAACGGGATGGCCATTCGGTTCCACGAGACCGACGTCCGCACGATGGGTCGGGCCACGGAGGGTGTGCGGGGCCTGGATCTGGCCAAGGGTGACGTGGTCGTGGGTATGGTCGGGGTGCGGGACGACTCCACCCTGCTGGTCGTCTCCGAGAACGGGATGGGTAAACGCACCGAAGTGGACGAGTACCGCTTCCAGCGTAGGGGTGGGAAGGGTGTCATCAACCTCAGAGTCTCGGAGAAGACCGGGAAGGTGATCTCCATCAAGTCGGTGCGGGACGAAGAGCAGCTCATGCTCATCACCCGCGAGGGCGTGGTGAATCGCCAGAGCGTCTCCGAGATCCGGGTCATCGGGCGAGCCACTCAGGGGGTTCGGCTCATGAATCTGGACGAGGGTGACCAGGTGGTGGACGTGGCCTGGGTCATCATCGGCGACGACGAAGAAGAGGACGAGGCGTTGGAGGCGGCCGTCCAGATCGCCGAGGAGCAGGCCGCGGAGGAGCGCTCGGGGCAGGCTGCCCGACCGCCGCGGGCCGGCACGTCGGTTGAGCACGAGGAGGGTGACGACGAGGCGGCGGCGGGGGACGACGTCGAGGCCGGAGACGCGTGAGGGTCTGGCTGTGACGGCCCGGGCGTCGGAGACTCCGCCGGTACAGGGCGAGGGCCTGGTGGGCCTCCCCGAGATCGAATCGGCGGCGCGTAGGCTGCAGGGTGTCGCTCTGGTCACGCCCCTGCTCCCCGCGGACGCGGTATCCGACGCCGTGGGCGCGAACGTGCGCCTCAAGTGCGAGAGTCTGCAGCGCTCCGGCTCGTTCAAGGTCAGGGGCGCGTTCAACTTCGTGTCCCAGCTCTCCGACGATCAGGTGGCGAGCGGGATCATCACATACTCTTCCGGCAACCATGCCCAGGCGGTTGCGTTCGCTGGCAAGCTCCGGAACGTGCGGGTCGTGGTCGTGATGCCCACGACCGCACCCAAGGTGAAGGTGGAAGGCGCGCGGCGCTTGGGCGCGGAGGTGTTCTTCGAGGGCACTACGTCCTTGGAGCGGAAGGTCCGGGCCGAAGGAATCGCACGCGAGGAGGGGCTTGTCATCGTGCCGCCCTTCGACCACAGGCACATCATCGCCGGCCAGGGCACCGTGGGCTACGAGATCGCCAGGGCCTGGCCCGACGTGGATCTCGTGCTGGCGCCCATCGGCGGCGGTGGGCTGGCCAGCGGGGTCGCCGCGGCGGTGAAGCGCATGCTGCCCAGGGCGCGGGTGGTGGGTGTCGAGCCCGAGGGATCCGCGTCCATGCGGGCCGCTCTCGACGCAGGGAAGCCCGTGAAACTGGACCGCATCGACACCATCGCGGATGGCCTGGCGCCGGTCATCTCTGGCCAGCTTACCTTCGAGCACGCCAGGGCCCTGATGGACGATGTGGTGACCGTGACGGACGAGGCCATCCGGGAAGCGACGACGATGTTGCTGGGCCGGCAGAAGCTCGTTGTGGAATTCAGCGGCGCGGCGACCACCGCGGCGCTTCTTTCCGGAGCCGTCGACGCTGAAGGGGCTAGCGTCGCGGCGGTTGTCAGTGGAGGTAACCTCGACCCGTCATTTTTCTCCGAGCTGTTCTGAGGCCGATTCACGTCCGTCGACTCCCGTTAGACCATCTGACGCCAATGTCTATCCGCCGCCTCCTCCTCTTCGACATCGACGGCACCCTGGTGTGGGGTGGTCCGGCCAAGATCGCTTTCGAGCAAGCTCTGGTGGAGACCTTCGGGACCACCGGTGACACGGCGGGGGTGAGCTTTGCCGGCAAGACGGATCCTCAGATCGCCCGTGAGCTGCTCTCAGGCATCGGGTTCGCGCGAGATGAGATCGAGGCTGGCTTCGATGCCCTCTGGGACCGGTACCTCGGCCACCTGGAGAGGCATCTCGTGGATCGCCCGATGGAGGTGCTTCCCGGGGTCACTGATCTCCTGGACGCACTGACCCCGCTCGAGGACGTGGGGATGGGGCTCCTCACTGGGAACATCGAAGGAGGGGCACGCCTCAAGCTCGGATCGGCGAGCCTATGGGAGAGATTCCACATGGGGAGCTACGGATCCGATCACGAGGAGCGGGACGAGCTTCCGGGCATCGCACTCGAACGGGCCCGGCGATTCTGGGGACGTGAGGTGGAGCCGGACCAAGCCGTGGTCATCGGTGACACCCCGCGGGACGTGCAGTGTGGAAAGAAGGGCGGTGTGCGCACGCTCGCCGTGGCTACCGGCAGCTACGGGGCCGACGAGCTGCACGCCACGGGCGCGGACCGTGTGGTCACGGACCTGGCGTCCACGGACGACGTGGTACGCTGGCTGCTGGCGGACTAGCCGCCGGAGCGGGATCGGAGCCTCCCTTGGTGGATAGCGCTGTTCATGGCTCCCGGGGTCCGTCTCTCACAGCCCGCCGCCGCTCGATTGCTTGATCGCCGCGCGGCCCCGAAGCATCTTCCAGGCTCGTACGAATCCAATCGGCTTGCGACCGGTCGGTCGCACCGCACATCGGGCCTGACCGGGCTCGGACCGCAACGGGGGATACCGTGTCCAGAAGCGAGAAACGCAGGCAGGCCCGGGAGCAGGGGAACGACTCGGGAATGAAGAAGCTCTACCTTGTCCTGGGCGCCGTGGCCGTCATCGGCGTCGGGGTCGTGGCCTATTCCTTCGGTAGCAGCACGCTGAGCGGCGCCGCCACGGCACCGGTACCGGTGGAGGGGCTCGAAGACAGCGAGCGCCTCGTGGAGCTCGCCCAAGGGGTGACGCTGGGCGACGAGAATGCCCCGGTGACCATCGTGGAGTTCGGCGATTATCAGTGCCCGGGCTGCGGCTCCTTCGCGCAGACCGTGAAGCCACAGATCCAGCTACAGCTGGTGGAGCAGGGCCGCGCTAAGTTCGTCTTCTACGACTTTCCGTTGACGCAGATCCACCCGCACGCGTTCCTCGCCGCACGGGCTGCACGCTGTGCCGGTGAGCAGGACGGCTACTGGGATTATCACGACCTGCTCTTCCGTATGCAGGCGCGGTGGTCCGGCCAGGCGAGCGCCATCGGATCGTTCCAGGACTACGCGGCGTCGGTGGGCCTGGACGAGGGGGCTTTCGAAGCGTGTCTGCAGAGTGACCGGTACGCGGACGTGGTCACGGCGAACATGGAGCTGGGCGCGCAGCTCGGCGTGAGTGGCACCCCCACGGTGATGGTGAACGTCGGTGGCCAGGTCCGCCGTGTTGCTGCGGGCTTCGACGCGATCCTGGTCGCCGTCAACGACTTGAGCCCGAGCGCCGAGGGTGGCCCGGGCGGGGGCGATTGATGGCGTCGAAGGCGAAGCGGACGCTGAAGCTCCGGCTTCTGTTCGTGGACGACGGTGACTATCACGACGAGGAAGTGGAGTTGCCCGCCGGGGGCGTGGATCAGTACGAGCGGCTCCTGGACTTTCTGCGTGAGGACGCTGAGGTGCTGAAGCATCTCCATGTCGATATGGATCGCCTGTGCGCGGCATACCGCCTGGGCGACTGACGGCATAGCACGACGGCGGGCTCCCCAGGGGCCCCAAGTGTTTCGGCGCGCACGGCGCGGCATCCCCGAGGGGGCGCCGCGCCGTTTCACGTTCAGGAGTGAAGCTGCCAACCGGCTGGCTAGAGCAAGGGGATGAAGGTGTCGAGCACAGGGTACGGCCGGGGAACGACCGTGGATCAATCCGGCCGCTGCTCAGCCGCTACACGGGCGCGCGCCGCTTCGAGGGTCCAGCGTGACACCGCGTCAGGGGGCCAACGGCCTTCACCGGCGGCTCGGACCAGTCGCTCGGCTTCCCTTCGAGCCCGACGGGCGGTGGCGTCGTCCAGCAGACCGCGTACACGGGCGTCCTCGAACTCGTCCTCGTCCAGGAGCATGGCCGCCCCGTCCACCGGGAGCCAGACGTCGAGGAAGAGGTCGGTGGTGTGCCATCCGCCCTGATGCATTCTGGGCGGGGTGAGGATGTTCGCGTAACAGCCGGTGAAGGTCCCGTCGGAGCGGTGGAAGCGCCCGATATCGTGCCAGACGCCGGGAAAGGTGAACCAGACGGCCGGGGCGCCGGGGTCCAGGATGGCCTTGCCACCGGCGCGGACCGGCTCCTTCAGAGGGGCGGCTTCAGCCAGCGTCACCACGGTGCCGTTGGCCTCGACCTCCACCACCCGCTGATCGAAGACCTCTTCCCGGTCGGGGATCCGTCGATAGTGGATCCGCACGCGTCCGCCCAGCTGGCTCAAGGCGCGTCGGCCCGGACCGCCTCCACGAACACGTCCATGATGCCGCCACAGACCGCTGGGCTCCACGACAGGAGGTCGTCTGTGAGGTCGACTCGGACCCGCTCGGGGACGCCGGAACCGATGACGCGTTCCGCCGCCTCGATGACCTCGGCCTCGCCGCACCCTCCTCCAACCGTGCCCACGAGTCCACCCTGGGGGTCCACCAGCATGCGGGCCCCCACCTTCCGAGGCGTGGAGCCACGGGTGGCGACGATGGTGGCCAGGGCGCAGGGCCGCCCGGAGTCGTGCGCCTCGGCCAGGGCCTCGGTGAGGGCTCGGTCGTCCTGGTGGGTCATTCGTCCTTTCCGGTCTTGAAGAAGCGCTCGTCGATGCGCTCCACGTCCTTGAGCATCCGTCCAGAGCCGCCGCGCCGGATGAGCACCAACTCGGCGGCCACCGCCACGGCGATCTCTTCGGGGGTCTCGGCGCCGATGTCCAACCCCACGGGAGCGTGGATGCGCCCCAGCAGGCTCCGATCGATGCCCTCCTCCAGGAGCTGCACGTACGTGGCGCGCACTCGCCGTCGGCTACCTATCATACCGACGTAGGCCGGCGGTGGGTCCAGCCGTAGCGCCCGTACCAGACATGCGTAGTCGTACTTGTGACCACGCGTCACCAGAACCAGATGGGTGCGTTCGTGCATCGGGACGTCCCGGAACGGATCGTCGAAGTCCGCGCGGACGAGGCGCTCCGCCTCGGGAAACCGCTCCCGGGTGGCGAAGTCCGGCCGGTCATCCACCACGGAGACCCGGTATCCGAGGGAAGCCCCCATGCGGGCCAGGGGCTGGGCGATGTGTCCGGCGCCGACCACGACCAGCTCGAGGACCGGGCGCCGGAGTTCGACGTAGACCTCGAGCTCGGTGCCGTCGCCGAGTGCGAGGGAGCGGAGCCCGTCCACCGATCGAGGATTGTCCAGGGCCTCGAAGAGGAGTCTGGTCAGCGCCGAACGTGTCTCGCTCGCTCCGCGCGGGGTGCCTTGACCCGATGGAGCCGCGTCCTCCTTCGGGACTCCGCCCAGGACGCTCGAGGAGGTCGGTAGAGGCCCGGAGGTCACGGCCAGTCGTGTTCCGATCCAAGGATGTCCCAACGGGCCCCCCACGACGAGTGCCACGGCAGCGCTGCCTCCGGCTTCCGCGGTATCGAGCAGGAGACGGGCAGCTTCAGGGGCCGCTAGGGGTCTGCGTCTGTCCTCGGAGTGGCCCGTCGCTCCGTTGCCAGGCTTCACCGGCTCTCCCCCCGGGCTCGCAGCGCCTCGTAATCGTCGCGAGTGTCCACGTCCACCAACACCCCAGGGTCGTCCGTTTCGACCAGAATGGCGGTGCCCGAGTCGAGACATCTATGTACGACCGTTCGCGCTCCACCTTCGACCGCGGGGTCCTGGAGGGCATTGAAGATCCGTCGGGCGAACACGGCGGGGTGACCGCGACGGCCGTCATGGACGGGAAGCGCCACGGCCGCATCCCCCGATTGGGCGGCGGCCACCACGGCGCGGATCGATTCGGAAGACACCGTGGGATGGTCGAGCGGTAGCCAGACTACGTGGCTGGTGGCGCTGGGAAGGCTTTGGAGCGCAAGCCGGAGGGAGGTGATCGGTCCGGACCCGGGGCTGGGGTTCTCGAGGATCTGGGCGCCCGCCGCGGTGGCTTCGTTCTGCAGGGCGGCGTCCCCCACACGTGTCACGACCAGGACTCGGTGGCATCCCCCCTCACGGAGTGCCTCCACGGCCCGGCGGGCAAAGGAGCGCCCCTCGAAGTCGAGCAGCCCTTTCGGCTGGCCCATCCGAGTGGAGGCACCACAGGCGGGCACGACGCCCACGATCTCCGGCCCGGCTCCGGTGGCGGGCCTTCCTCCCTCGATCGTCACGCGTCGAGGCGCTTGCGACCGGGAAAGGCGTCGTAGAACCGGAGGTCGTCGTCCGCCAGCCGCACAAGGAGGTCCGAAGGGGCGAAGCGGGGACCGTAGCGCTCCTCCAGCGCCCGCAGGCGGTCCACGATCGATCGGGGGTGGATCGTGTCCGCGAACCTCAAGAGGCCGCCGCGGAACGGCGGAAAGCCGGTGCCCATGATCATGGCGAGGTCGACCGCCGCCGCGTCGGGCGCGATCCCTTCGTCCAGAATGCGCGCGGCTTCGTTGATCATCGGTAGGAGCAATCGGTGACGGATCTCTGATTCAGCGGGAGCGGCCGTGTTCTTGGGGACGGGTGGCGGGGCGGCACCCTCTGGAGGCTCCTGCCCGGTACCGGTCGAGGTGGCCGCGGCGGGCACGGTCAGCCCCAAGGCCGGATAAACCTCTGGATCCACGCCCTTTTCCTTGCCTTTCTCGTAAAGGTAGAACCCACGCCCACCCTTGCGGCCCAAACGTTCGGTCTCGCCAACGCGGGTGAGCACGGGGGATGGAGCCATCCGGGCCCCCAGCGCTTCGTGGAGTGCCGCGCCGGCGTGCCGGGAAACGTCGATGCCCACCTCGTCGATGAGGCGGAGGGGTCCCATCGGCATCCCGAACGACGTCGCCACCCCGTCGATCGTGTCGACGGACGCGCCTTCTCCCAGAAGGTACCCGCCTTCGTTCAAGTACGGGCCGAGGATCCGATTCACCAGGAAGCCCGGACCGTCACGGACGACCACGGGGATCTTCCCCAGGGCGACAATGAGCCTGTGGACGGTGGCGACGGTCGCGTCCGAGGTGTCCGGGCCGGCCACGATCTCCACCAGAGGCATCTTGTGCACGGGATTGAAGAAGTGCATCCCGCAAAAGCGCTCCGGGTGCGCCAGCGCCGACGCCATTTCCGTGACCGAGAGGGAAGAGGTGTTGGTGGCCAGCACGGCCGAAGCGTCTATTGCAGCCTCCGCCTCCGCCAGGACCTGCCGCTTCACGTCCATTCTCTCCACCACGGCCTCCACCACAAGGTCCGCGCCGTGTAGGCCGTGGTACTCCACCCCGCCGGAGACGCGCTCCATGGCGCGGGTCGCGTCACGCTTCGACTGCTTCCTGCGCCTCACCGCGTTGTCGAAGAGCTCACGGGCGTGTCGGAGCCCGCGTCCGACCGCCTCGTGGTTGATGTCCTTCATGTAGGCGTCCACCCCGTTGTAGGCAGCGAGCTGGGCGATGCCACCACCCATGACGCCAGCGCCGATCACCCCGATGCGCTGCACGGGCCTGCCTCTCGAGCCCTCGGACAGCGCCTCGGTCCCCTTGCGGGCGGCCTCCCGCATGCGAAAGACGTGGATCAGGTTCTTGCACTCGGCGGATACGATCAGGCCGCCGGCCAGGCGCGCCTCGGCGGCGAGGCTCGTCTCCACACGTCCGCCTAGGTGCTGGCCGAGGAGGTCGAGAATCCGAAGGGGGGCTGGATAGTGGCCTCCCGTCTGATCCATCACCTTCTTCCGGGCGGTCCGAAGCACGAGCGCTCGCCCTGGTGCCGTCTCGTCGAGGACTCGCTGGAGTAGCCTCCGCTTGGGAGGCTCCTTCTTGCGGATCCCTCCGGCCACCTCCCCGGCGAACGCTCTCACGAGGTCGTCGAACAAATCGGCCGGCAGGACCTCGTCGAGGAGGCCGATGCGACCGGCACGCCGGGCGTCGATCTGCTTGCCCGTAAGCAGGAGATCCAGTGCCGTCTGGAGTCCGATCAACCGCGGGAGCCGGGTCGTTCCGCCCCACGCCGGTAGAATGCCCAGCATGACTTCCGGGAGCCCGAGCTTGGTGACGGGCGCGTCCGATCCCACCCGGTGCGTACATGCCAAAGACAGCTCGAGACCCCCTCCCAGGCAGCTACCGTGGATGGCGGCGATCGTGGGTACCGGCAGCGAAGCCAGGTCGCCGAAGACAGCCTGGCCCAACTTCACCTTCGCCTCGGCATCCTGCGGGTCTTCCAGGCTTGCGACAACGTCTACGTCGGCTCCCGCGATGAAGCTCGATTCCTTGCCGCTGCGGATGATCACGGCCCGAACGCGCCCTTCGCGGGCGCCGGCCCTGACTTCGTCGAGGGCACTGCCCAGACGTCGCATCACGGGCTCGGTGAGTACGTTGTGCGTGCTGTCCGGTTCGTCGAACGTGATCCAGCCAAAGCCGTCCGCGTCGACTCGGAGCGAGGGTGTTGGGGCCACCGCAGCGGCGTGGGAGTCCGTGGGCACGTCGCGCATACCGGGTTCGCAGGTCGCTTGAGATGGGAACGATCCCTCACACAATACCGAGGTCCCCGCAAAAGGAAAGCCGCCAGGCTCCCGTCGACGGGAGCCTGGCGGCTCTTCATATCATCACTACGGGCCTGCTCCGGGCGCCCCGCTCAAGGCTAGAGGGCCGGGCGCTCCAGGGCGTTCTCACGGGTGAGGCGGACGAGCACTGGCTCGCCCCGCTCTACCGTGATGGGCACGTTCCAGTACAACTCCGTATAAGGCAGCTCATACCTGGCGTGCACCCAATACTGGCCCGGTGCCACGCGCAGATTACCGCGCGCCACGCCACTGGCGTCCGTGGTATCCACGGCAAGGTCGAGCCCTGAGGCGCGCTGCTTGGCGAGGAAGACCTCGCCCACGTCTGCGAAGGCGTCGTCCGCCCAGCTGTCCTGGAGGATGCGGATGGAGTCCGAAGCTCGGATCGTACCGCGCTGCAGCTCATCGAAGCGTTCGAACGCCGCGTTCATCTGCCGCTCTACCGTGCCCAGCTCGGAGTCGAAGTCCTGAAACTCGCGGAACAGGGTCACGTAGGTGGCCTCGCCGCGCGAGTACTGCTCCATCTCCGAGGTGATGGTCTGCAGCGTATCCCGTAGGGTGTTCCAGCGCCGCTGCAGCGCATCCCATTCCTGCTGCGCCTGCTGGACTTCGTCACGCGCCGCCTCCAACTCCGGCGGAATCGCTGGCTCGGGCGTGCCGAAGGCCTCCGACAGGGAGTCGAAGACCTGGTCGCGGTCGTATGGAAGCAGCTGGACCTCGATATCGGAGAGCGCACGCATGGTGGTGCCCTCCCCCTCGGGGTTCGCGGTCTCGATCTCCATCGTCACCACCACCTCGCCGGGGCCGCAGGCCGCGGTTACGAGGAGGAGGCCCATGGCGAACGGGAGTGTCCTACGCCTCATGGTGTGCTCCGTCCGTCGGTTGCTTTGGGGTAACGAAAAGCGAAGCTAGTGTGGGCTCGGACCCACATCAAGCCGAGGAAATGTATACGCGGGACGCGGCAGCGCCAGTACACGGCGCTCGCTGGGCCGAAATGCGGCTCAGTACCCGAGGGTCTCCGGGAGGATGTAGCCAGCGGGATCCACGGGTCGGTCGTTCACACGCACCTCGTAGTGCAGATTGGGCGCGGTAGCGATGCCCGTGCTGCCAACCTGGGCGACCATCTCGCCCCGCTGCACCTCCTGACCCACCTGAGCGATGAGCTTGGAGGCGTGGGCGTACAGCGTGGAATAGCCGTACCCGTGGTCAATCTCCACGGTGAGCCCGTACCCCACCAACCAACCGGCGCGAGTGACACGACCCTTGGCGGCGGCGTAGATGGGCGTGCCGGTGGGAGCCGAAATGTCGATACCCGTATGGGCCATGGGCCGGTTGTGGATGGGGTGCATCCGGGCCCGCGAGAACCGGCTGGACAGCCAGCCGGAGGTCGGCAGGATGGATGGCGTGGACTCCAGCAGGTCGCGATGAGCCAGCGCCGAGTCGGTCGCGGTCTCCAAGCTCTCCGAGAGCAGTCGCGCTCGCCGCTCCAACGCGTCGAGGTCGTAGGAAACCGCGAAGAGTGATTGGGCGAGCTGGGGATCCGTCGCGTGGAGCGGAGACGTCTCCGGCGAGCCCAGTCCGGGCCCGCCGACGCCGGCCTGCAGGACTTCGGGCTCGATCTGCTCCAGACCCGCGATGGTGCGGAAGCGGGCGTCGTCTTCGGACATTCGGTCCAGCGTGGACTCTAGCCCGGCGATGCGATCCTGGACTTCGGCGAGCTCGGATTCCAGCGCCTGATTGCGGGCCTCGAGGAGCGCTGCCCGGATCTGTCCCGTGCCGTCCAGCCCGATGCCGAACGTGAACGCGACGACCACGAGGAGGGTGAACGCCCCGATCCACGCGCCCAAGCGCAAGGTCCGGGCGGGCACCGAGTACTGCCGAACCGGTCCGTCCTCACCTCGGAGGACGAGAAAGGTCCAACTGTCTCCTCTCATAACACTGCCTCGCCTGTAATGGAGCTCATCACGACCCGACCCGACCCGACCACGATCCCGGCTCCCGGAGGAACGACCGGAACCTGAGCCTCGCCAAAAAACACCAGAACCTAGACCCCGGCGGAACGCCCCGTCAACTGAGGGCGTTGCCGACCGGAGGTCTCGAAGCAAGCTCCGGGGCCCGCTTCGATGCAAGCGCCGTACCCGATGCGCTGAGCCTGCCCTATTCGGCCGCCCAGGAAGGATCGACCTTCGGGAAAAGCGCGTCCCCCTTGGAGATACGGCGTCCGGCCAGATCGACGCTCGGTGCGTTTTCAAGCGTGGGAACGTGCTCCAAACCGAGTCGACCGGCAAGAATGGCCATCCTGGAGGGCGTCACGGGCTCGAAGAGCGCGCACAGAACGGATAGGGCCCTCACCAGCGTTGCGAGGGTCTCGTCCAGGGCCTCTGCCTCTCCCGGCTCTTTGGCCTGGCGCCACGGAGCTCGCTCCTCGACGTAGCCGTTGGCTACGCGGGCCAAATCCATCGCGGCCGCCAACGCTTCGTGCACGCGGAAGGCCGTCATGCCCTGCCTGGCGCTGTCCAGAGCATCGCGGATGGCGTCATCGAGCCCCCCGTCAGGCCCCGCTGGCACGATGCCGTCGCGATATTTGCCGATCATGGACAGCGTTCTGCTGGCCAGATTGCCCAGGATGTTCGCCAGCTCGTCGTACCGCGTGAGGAATCGCTCAGGGGTGTAGGAGGCATCGCCGCCCGTGGGCATCTCCCGGAGGAGGTACCAGCGCACGGCGTCCGTTCCGAACTCTTCCCGCAGGGCCAGCGGGTCAACGACGTTGCCCAGGGACTTGCTCATCTTGGTCTCTCCCACGACCCACCATCCGTGAGAGAGGATCTGCCGGGGGAGGGGAAGGCCGACACCCATGAGGAGCGTGGGCCAATAGACGGCGTGGGTGGTGAGGATGTCCTTGCCGACGATGTGCAGGTCCGCGGGCCACCACGACCCGGACACGTCGTCGAAACCCTCGGCACCGCGATCCGAAGACGGGTCGATGGCGCCGGAGGCGGTCAGGTAGTTGATGAGTGCGTCTACCCAGACGTATGCCACGTGCTCATCGTCGAAGGGGAGCTCGATACCCCAGCTCAGCCGGCTCTTGGGTCGGGAGATGGAGAGGTCGCCCAGCGGTTTCCGCAGAAATCCCAGGACCTCGTTCTTTCGCATCTCCGGAACGATCCAGTCAGGGTTCTGCTCGATGTGCCCGATGAGGCGGTCCTGGTAGGCGCTCATGCGGAAGAAGTAGTTCTTCTCCTCCACTCGCTGCACGGGCCGCTCACAGTCGGGGCACGTCTGCCCCGGGCCCAGGTCCTTGTCGGTCCAGTACCGCTCCTCGTGGACACAGTACCAGCCCTCGTAGGTGCCGTCGTAGATCTCTCCGCGGTCCCACAGTCGCTGTAGAAACGCCTGCACCACGGCCACGTGCTCCGGCTCGGTGGTGCGGATGAACCGGTCGTGCGATATCCCCAGCGTCTGCCACGCGGCCTGAAATCGCTCCGCCATGACGTCGCAGAGCTCGATGGGCTTCATGCCTCGCTTCTTCGCCTCGTCCTCGATCTTCTGCCCGTGCTCGTCCGTACCCGTCAGGAAGAGCACGTCCAGGCCGTTCTGGCGGTGGAAGCGGGCCAGCACGTCGGCCAGAATGGTTGTGTATGCGTGTCCGAGATGAGGCTCCCCGGACGCGTAGTAGATCGGGGTGGTGAGGTAGCGACGGTTCACGGCGGTGCTCGGTTCTCGGATTCCAGAGTCCGGCGACGGCTCACGGCGAGCGCGCCACTTCTCCCTTCAGCTCGGCGAGCGTCACGGTCCTGCGCTCCCCGTCGGCGTCCCGCAAGCTGACGGTATCCGCCCAGATGTCCACCGCCACCACCCTTTCCTCACCCTTGCCCGTGCGGATCTTGCGGCCCTCCCGGGGAAATCGGCGGCGGGCCTCTACGTAGGTGCGATGCTCGTACATCAGGCAGCACATGAGGCGGCCACAGCATCCGCTGATCTGAGCAGGATTGAGCGAGAGGCGCTGGTCCTTGGCCAGCTGAAGGGACACCGGCTTCAGCTCGGGGAGCCAGGTGGAGCAGCATAGCTCGCGGCCGCACCGGCCGACCCCGCCCAGGAGCGCGGCTTCGTCTCGGACCCCGATCTGCTTGAGCTCGATGCGGGTGCGGAACGTCCTGGCCAGGTCCCGCACCAGCTCCCGGAAGTCCACACGCTTCTCAGCGGTGAAGTAGATGATGAGCTTGTTGCGGTCGAACTGCCACTCGGCCTCGGTGACTTTCATCCGCAGCCCGTGCTTCCGGACCAACTTTCGGGTCTCGGCTCGGACACGGGTCTCGTCCGAACGGAGGCCGGGCAGCCGTTCGACCTCGTCGGTCTTCGCCGCGCGTAGGACCCGTTTCTCCGGCGTGGGCGTCGAGCACCCACCCGACGAGGAACACTTCCGCTCCGCCACCGCACCCAGCGCGGCCACTCGCCCGAGGTCGTGACCCCGGTCGGCTTCCACGATGACGTGGTCGCCGGCTTGGACGCCCAGCCCGGTGAAGCTGTAGTAGCCCTTTCTGGTCCCCTTGAAACGGACCTCGGCGAAGCCGGCCACGGCGGGCGTCCTCAGCGGCCGGGGCTCAGGCTTCCTGCCACGCACCGATGGCCTCGTACTTGTCCCATCGGCGCTGACGGAGCTCGTCCACCGAGAGCTCCTCCAGAGCCGACAGGGCCCTTTCGAGGCTGGAGCTCAGGTGCTGTGCAGCGGCGTCCCAATCCGTGTGAGCGCCGCCCTCGGGCTCGGGCACGATCTCGTCGCAGACCCCGAGGCGGAAGAGGTCGCGGGCCGTGAGCTTGAGGGCGTTGGCGGCCTTTTCCTTGTGCTCCGCGGAGCGCCACAGGATCGCGGCGCACCCCTCGGGCGAGATCACGGAGTAGACGGCGTGCTCGAGCATGAGGATCCGGTCGGTGACGCCGATACCCAGTGCGCCGCCGGACATCCCCTCGCCGATGACCGCGGACACGACCGGGACCTTCAGACGAGCCATCTCGCGGAGGTTGAACGCGATCGCTTCACCGATGCCGCGCTCCTCCGATCCGATGCCCGGATACGCTCCTGGGGTGTCGATGAAGCTTACCACCGGGCGTCCGAACTTCTCGGCCTGGCGCATGAGGCGCAGCGCCTTTCGATAGCCCTCCGGATGAGGCATGCCGAAATTCCGGCGCAGATTCTCCTTCATGTCCCGGCCCTTCTGCTGTCCCACGATCATGACGGACCGTCCGTTGAACCTTGCCCAGCCTCCGACGATGGCCTCGTCGTCGCGGAAGTTCCGGTCACCGGCCATCTCGACCCATTCCGTGAAGATCCGCTCGACGTAGTCCAGCGTGTAGGGCCGTTGCGGGTGCCGGGCGACCTGGACCTGCTCCATGGGGGCCAGGTTGTCGTAGGTCTCGCGCTTGAGGTCGTCCAACTTGCTCCTCAGGACGGAGACCTCGCCCGAGACGTCGATGCCCTTCCGGTCCGCGAGATCCAGGAGCTTGTCGATCTGCTGTTGGATCTCGACGATGTCTTGCTCGAAGTCTAGGTGCACGGTGCGTGGCATGGATCGGGGATTCAGTCGGACTCCCAAACTCGCCGGAGCCGGGGGCGGTTCGCAACCAGAGGGGGCGGCTGGGTCGGGGTTCCAGGACCGCCGCTCCCCGACGCTCAGGGGCGCATGTCCTTGAGGATCCAGCCATCGGGGTCCAAGGTGACGGAGCCCTCGGGTCGAGCTTCCATGTCGAAGCGGAAGACGTCCTCCGACGAGCCCGACACCGCGGCTCGACACAGGCGCTCTGCACCTTCCCCCCAGCACAGCTGGAGGGGTACCCGGAAGCGGGGCCAGGAATCCTTCTGGACCTGTCGCACCACGACCTCCGAAGTTCCACCGGCCTCACCGGGAGTCCAACGATCCTCCACCTCGAAGACCGGGTACCCCGGTCGGTAGAGCCACTGGGTGAAGAACCAGTCGAGGTCCGTGTTGGATACCTCCTCCATGACAGCCTGAAAGTCCTCCGTAAGGACAGCTGAATGGAGGTGGCGCTGGTAGTACGCTCGAATGCCCGCGAAGAATGCTTCGTCACCGAGGAGTCCGCGCAGCATGTGCAGGACCCAGGCGCCCTTTGGGTAGTTGTTGGCGTTGAGAAGGGCGAAGAGGTCCGTCTCCTCGGGGTCTACCACGGGCCGCTCCACGTCGGCTGAGCTCACCACGCTTTGGCGACTCACCTCCATGAGCAGACGGAAGTCCTCTACACCGTCTGCCGCCTCGAAGAAGAGGTCCCCGAAGTAGGAGGCGAAGCCCTCCGAGAGCCACAGGTGATGCCAGCTCGCCTCCGTCACGGCGTCGCCGAACCATTGGTGGGCGATCTCGTGGGAAACCGTCCCCTCGATGTCCCGCCCTTCGGCGATGGCCTGCTCCGAATAGAAGATGGCCGACGCATTCTCCATGCCGCCGAAGCGGGTGGCCGACTGGACGTTCGCCAGCTTCTCGAACGGATAGTCGCCGACGAGCTCGGTGAAGAAGTCGGTCATCTGGGCTGCTCGCCGGAAAGACGGCTCGGCGTTGTCCACGTCTTCCGGGAAGATCCACGTGGTCACCTCCACGCACCCGTCCTCCCTCGGGCTCAGCGGAGCTCGACCGCAAGCGGCCAGGCCGACGGTGCGGATGTCCATGTCGGCCGCCCCGATGACCATGTTGTACGTGGAGATGGGGACGCCGACCTCCCACACCCAGGTCCGACGGTCGGAACCGGAGCCCAGGGCCCCGGCCGGGGTGGGGGCGGCCTCGGTCAGCAACGCACCGTTGGCGATGACCTTCCACTGGGACGGAGCGTGGACCGTGTAGCGCACCGTCGCTTTGTCGGTCGGGTGATCCACGGTGGGGAGCCAGAAACGCGTTCGGTTCGGCCAGTTGTCCACGAAGGCTGCCGGGGCCCCGTGTACGTTCTCCCTCAGGATGAGTCCGTCGTCGGGGGTTCCTCGGTAGTCCAGCGTGACGCGCACCATGTCTCCGGGGACGACCGAGCGGAGCGGGATCCGCACGACCCCCTCCTCGTACGTGTACGGCCCGGCCATGCCGTCAACGGTCACGGCGGTGACCTCCAGGCCGGTGAAGTCCAGGGGCAGCACTGCCTGGTGGCTGTTCACCGCCACGTCGATGGCCACTCGGGCGTCGATTCGGTCCGAACCCGCAGCCAGCGCGATCTCCACCTCGTAATGCTGCACGTCCACACCCGGCGCATAGGGCCCAGGCGCCGGTGCAACTCCGGCGGGGATGGGTTCTGGCTCCTGGGCCCCTGCCGGTGCCGCGGCGAGCGTCGCTCCGGTGACGATGGTGGCCAGGCATAGAGGACGGATAGACCATCCGCTGAAGGGAGCAGGACCGAGGGGGGCGGCCCCCCGAAGGTGCGGTTGCGACTTCATTCGGTCTTCTCCTGGAGAATCTCGAAGGCCTCTGCCTGCCCGAAGTCCCGCAGCCGACCCCAGTAGTGGGCGTAGGCGCGGGCGAGCTCGGGCTCGAGATCGGGTCGCGTTTCGACAGTCTCCACGAACTCCCCAAGGGCTTCGACTTTCTCATGGAGATGCGCTGTAACGTCCAACACCTTCTTCGGTGCGAAGGCGGAGGGAGAGGTCGCGGTCTGGTATCCGAGCACAGGGACACGGCCGCGTGCGGCTTCGGTCGCGATGCGGGACGCCGCCGCCCGAGATGGATGGCGGTCGCCTTGGGCGGGTGCGTAGAGGACGGAGGGCCGCAGCTCTCCGACCGCACGATCCAGCATCAGGGTCATGGCCTCGGGATCACCGACCAGCGGCTCGGCCAACCGGAGATTGAACCCGAGGCGTTGCGCTGCGAGCTGTGCGGCGGCGTATTCACTCGGATCGACTTCGGGCCGGTCGGTGGGGAGCGGAAGGATCACCACGTGGGCTCCGGCTTTGGCCGCAGCCGCGGACGCCCCGGCGCACCCCATGATGCCGTCTCCGAGAAGGCCCTCGACCACAAGCACCGTCTCCCGCTCCGAGCTGGATGCCGAGGTTTGCTCGGACCCGCCTTCCGCCGTGGCTTGACGGGGCTCTGGCTCTGGCTCGGGATCGGGGTTGGCTTGGCGGTGCTCCGGCTCGACGCTCACCATGGAGCGCACGCGGGCGACGAAATCGTCCCGGTCCAGTGGCTTGACCATGACCTGGTCCGCGCCGGAGCGGAACGCTTGATCCCAGTAGTGCTCCTGCGCATAGCCGGTGGTGGCCAGCACCGGGAGGTGGCGGTTCTTCTCCTTCGCCGTGCGGATGATCTCGAAACCGTCGGCCCCGGGGAGATTCAAGTCCGTCACCAGGAGGGCCCATTCCTGCTCGGCGAGCAGGCGCAGGGTCTGGTCTCCGTCTTGGGCGTGGGTGAGGGCGAACTCGGGCATGCCCGCGAAGAAGGCCTGTACGAGGAACGCGTGGTCCAGCTCGTCTTCTGCGAAGAGAACTCGGAGCTTGTCGTCGGGCGTCGGACTCAACACGACTCCAGTGCGGGGTTTGGTGGTGGTCAGGGGCGTTCGCCTGGGAATATAGACGGCTGCAGCCGTCGGCCCACCCGTACTGCCGTCACGTGTTCGCAGTCGACGGGGCTTTCTCGGTGGCCGGCTCGGGGATCAGGAACCACACGATCAGGCCCATGCCCAGCACCATGATGGCGCCCAGCACCGTGTTGGACCGGTATCCTACTCCGGCGAAGAGGGGCCCGGCCACCGCACCGCCCAGGGCGAAGCCCATCTGCCCCAGCGCCACCGTGAGGCTCATCAGAGAGCCGCGGCTTTCGTCCCGGACGAGCGCTGTGAGTAGCGCCGAGAACGGGCTGATGCGCATGGCCACGAGCACCATGAACACGAAGAACACCACGTACCCGGCCAGGAGGCTCGTCACCAGCGGCACGGTCATCGTCATCACCAGGGAGAGCCCTACGCAGGCCATGAGGATGATTCCCTTCCGACCGATCCGATCGGAGAGCTTCCCCACCTTCGGCCCGGTGACCACGTTCGCCACGCCGCCCAGGAGGAACATGAGAGCGATCTGGTCGCCGGTGGCCCCCAGGTCCCGTTCGAGCCAGGTCGGCAAGTACACCGTGTAGAGGGAGATCCCGAGAAACATGAGAAAGAAGGCCGTGGCCGCCCAGGCGACTTCCGGGCGACGGAGCATGGCCATGTAGTCGCCGACCGCCTTCCGGACGGATAGCGGATGTTTGCTCCTCTGTACCTCGGGCTGGGGCACCTTGAAGAAGAGCAGGACCAGCGTCGCCGCCATCGTGACCGCGAACAGGTAGAACGGGGACCGGATCCCCCATCGCTCTGCCATGACGATGCCCATGGGGATGCCGATGATCTGTCCGAACGCCGACCCGCTCATGACCCAGCCTGTGGCCCAGCCACGCCGGTGGTATGGGAACCAGTCGCCGATGTACGACACCGCTGCCCCACTGAGCATGCCACCTGCCATCCCCGCGAAGACCCGCACCGCGAGGAACGACACATAGCCGGTGACAAGGCCGTGCAGGGACAATGCCAGCGTCATGGTCCCGGCGCCCATCATCAGCATCCGCCGGCGCCCCACCTTGTCGGAGATGGGTCCGGAGATGATGGCGAACGTGCCGACCATGACCGAATACGCGGATACCAGCGTGCCGAGTGCCCCGTCAGCGATATCGAGCTGATCGCCGATCATGGGGAGGATCGGCGAGATGATCATCGTCTGGCTCGCCGACGAGAACACCAATAGCCAAAGGGCGAAGACGATGAGCGTTGGGGAGGCCCCCTCGCCAGTGGGATTCTCGTTCAACAGCTCACCGCGGAAGCCCGAGGCCCGATGCCCCCGAGCATGGGGGTATCAGACGGCGCGCGGACACGCGGTCGGCGCCCCCGCGGGGCTCATGGCCTGGGCCGACGCCGGGCCGCTGCCGGTCTCGGAGTACTTTCTGCCCAAGGCGGTTCCGCAGCCCGATCTGTGCCGTCAACCTCCGGTCCTGTCCACCATTCCAGACGCGCGCTGAGCCGTGGGCATCAGGACGATCTGGAAGATGTCCACGTGGTCGGGTGCGTTTGTCGCGTACAAGACCGCGTCCGCCACGTCCTCTGCCTTCAGGGGCTTTGTGGTGGCGTATACTTGGCTGGCCCGTTCGGCGTCCCCGCGGAAGCGGACCTCGCTGAACTCGGTCTCGGTGAGCCCGGGGTCCACGCTGGATACCCGCACCTTCGTGCCGAGGAGATCCATGTTCATCCCTTCGGCGATGGCGCGTAGGCCGAACTTCGAGGCGTTGTAGACCGCGCCCTTCGGATACACCCAACGGCCGGCCGTGCTGCCGATGTGTACGACGTGGCCCGAGTTCCGGGCGACCATGTGCGGCAGGATGGCTCGGGACATGTAGAGGACGCCCTTGAGGTTGGTGTCGATCATCTCCTCCCAGTCCTCGATGGATCCTTCGTGGAACTTGTCCAGGCCGCGTGCCTTCCCCGCGTTGTTCACCAGAACGTCGGGGAGGAGATCCAGCCGCTCCAGCGTCTCGACGTACTCCACCACACGCGCCCGGTCGGTCACGTCCACGGCATGGGCGTGCGCTTCGACGCCGTGTGCGTCGCGGAGCTCCTCGGCGAGCTTCTCGATACGGTCCAGGCGGCGAGCGGCCAGAAGGACGTGCGCTCCTTGTTCCGCGAAGCGCCTTACGCAGGCCTCGCCGATGCCTGCACTTGCTCCCGTGACGAGGACGCGCTTGCCGATGAGTCGATTCATGTCGATGTGGTTTCAAGGAGTCTGTCCGTCGCCGCTGAGATTCGCCCGGGGCCGGCCAGGGCGCAACCGCACCACATAGCAGCTCCGGGGTCACGGGTCACCGTCGGCCGACGACCGGTGGCAGGGGGATACCCGAGGCGCTACCGTCCGCGCTACGACGTACCCGAGTGATCGGGCTCTTCCCCTCGCTCTTGCCGGGAGCAGGCACACGTGAACAGGAAGCAGGTCGGCGCCTGGGCGCTCTACGACTTCGCCAACTCGGTCTTCCCCGCGGTCATGACCACCGCGGTGTTTCCGCTCTATTACGTGGGCGTGGTGGTGGGTGGTGAGGGTGGGGCCGGTGAGTCGTGGTACGGGAACGCCCTGTCTTTGTCGGCGCTGATCGTGGCGCTGACCTCTCCTCTGCTCGGTGCCATCGCGGACCGAGGCGGCTCGAGAAAGAAGTTCATGTTCGCCTACGCCGCCGTGTGCGTCGGAGCCGTCGCGCTCATGACCACGCTTCAGTCGGGGATGGCGCTGTGGGGGTTCGTGCTCTTCGTGGTGGCCAACGTGGGCTTCGAGGGGGCCAACGTCTTCTACAATGCGTACCTCCCTGACATCGCGCCGCCCGAGAAGCGAGGCTCGGTCTCGGGCTTGGGCTTCGGCGTTGGGTATCTGGGCTCGGCGCTGGGGCTCATCATGGTCCTGCCGTTCGTCGACAGCCCTCCCGTGATGTGGCTGCTGGTGGCATCCTTCTTCACCGTGTTCGCGCTGCCGGCGCTCTTCTTTCTTCCGGCGGACGAGCCCACCGGCGTGGGCATTGGTGAGGCGGCACGGTGGGGCTTGACCCATTTCCGTACCATCGTCGGAGAAGTCTGGGCCAACGCTGAGCTACGGAAGTTCCTCTTCGCCTTTTTCTTCTACATCGATGGTGTGCTGACCATCATCGCCATGGCCGGCATCGTTGCCCAGGAGACGTTCGGTTTCGACCGGAACGGTGTGGTGATTCTGTTCCTGGTGGTCCAGTTCTCCGCGCTGTTGGGGGCGTTCGCGCTGTCCAGGCCCACGGACTTGCTCGGACCCAAACGGGTGCTGATCGGTGTGCTGATGCTGTGGATCGCCGTGGGGGTGGCGGCGTTCTTCGTCCGGAGTCCGACGATCTTCTACGCCCTGGCCATCTCTGCCGGTCTTGGGCTCGGCTCCCTCCAGTCCGCGAGCAGGGCCCTGATGGCCTCGTTGGTTCCCGACGGCAAGGAGGCCGAGATGTTCGGCTTCTACGCGCTCTGCGGCCGTGCGTCGTCCATCATCGGACCTGCGCTCTTCGGGTGGGTCACGCTCGTGGCGGGGGGGAACCAGCGGCCCGGCTTCCTGGTGCTCACCGCCCTCTTCGTCATAGGGCTGCTGCTTCTGCTGCGCGTGCGGGATCCGGTGGCGGAGCGTCGAAGGGGAGGCGCGCCTCAGGTTGCAGGCTGATTCGCTGGCGCCCGGGGCTGGAATCCCCGACCTTCACCGCCGAGGTGCGGTGGACGACGCCAACGAGGACAAAGGAGCGAAAACGATGACGGGCAGCTTTTGGAGGTACGCGGGACGCGCAACGACCCTGAGCCTGCTGGCTTGGGTCTCGGCATGCACGATCGAGCCGCGGACTGACCGTCCTGTCCAGGACGCCTCCGAGGAGGATCCGCACAAGGAGATCGTCGACGTTCCCGGGGTGGCCCGCCTGCCGGTGTTTTCCTCTGCCATTCGCAGCGGGGACTTCATCTTCCTGTCCGGCTCCATCGGCACCGTACCCGGGGACGAGATCCGTTTGATCGAGGGGGGGATCGGACCCGAGACCCGACAGACTCTGGAGAATCTCCAGAACGTCATCGAGGCCGCCGGAGGCTCCATGGCGGACATGGTGAAGTGCACCGTGTTTCTCGCCGACATGGCCGACTATGCCGCGATGAACGAGGTGTACCTCGAGTTTTTCGCTTCGGACCCGCCGGCTCGCTCTGCGCTGGCCACGGGTGGCCTGGCCTTCGACGCTCGAGTAGAGATCGAGTGCATCGCCGCGGCGCCCTGAGGGTCTGATGATGCGGGCACGGCCTTCCGAGCTCGGGTGTAGGGACCGGTGAGCGTGCCTGCAGGGTAGGTGAATCGTGGCGGTCCGGGGACCGCCACGAGGGAACGTGGGGCCACGCCCGGTGGCCTAGGATCGTGGGGAGGGGCGACGATGAAGATGACGAGCGAGTTGAGGAAGGATCTGGACGGGATCCTGACGCGGTGTCTGTTCTGCCACGTACCTCTGCAGAGGAATCTGCGGCTCGCCTACCTCCCACTCGGCCGCCGCATCGCCTACGATCCGGTGTCGGGCCGGCTTTGGGTGATCTGCGCCTCTTGCGGCCGCTGGAATCTGTGTCCCATCGAGGGGCGTGACGGGGCGCTCCACGAGCTGGAGCGCCTGGTGCACGACCGTGGCCGCCCCCTGGCCCGGACAGCCAACGTTGCGCTGTACGATGCGGACGGGCTTACGGTGGTGCGCGTCGGGGCTGCGGAGCTGGTCGAACGCGCATGGTGGCGGTACGGCCGCGAGCTCCGGCGCCGGCGTGTCTCTCTCTCCAGCGCGCGCTCCACCCTGTCCGCGTACGCCGTGGGCGGTCTGGCCTACGTCGGTTCAATCCTGGGCTTCGGGGACCCTGACCTGTCCATCGACTGGGAAGACGCCCCCGTGGAGGATGTGCTCCGTTGGCGCCGATTCGGCTGGGCGGCGTGGCACGGTCGTGAGACGTGCCCCTACTGCCACAGCACGCTCAGGGCGCTGCGTTACGATCTCGGCTGGTGGGTTTACCCGCTACGGGGCCCGGACGGCCGGTTGTCCGTGGGCGTGCCGTGTCAGCGCTGTGATCCATGGACGCCGGAGAAAGTGTACGAGCTCCACGGTGACGTGGCCGAGAACGTCCTGCGCCGACTCCTCGCATACCAGAACATCGCTGGAGCTTCGGACCGGAAGATCACCGAAGCTGCGCGGGAGATCGAACGGGCCGGCTCGGCGGGTGCCTTCACCGAGACCATCACCCGGCGCCGGGCATCATTGTGGAAGCTCGGAACGGTCGGGACGATAGGACTGGAGATCGCGCTCAACGAGTCTGCAGAGCGTCGGCTTCTGGAGATGGAGCTCCGTGCCGTGGACTTCTTGTGGAAGCGAGAGGAGGAGTTGGCGCGGATCATCGATGAAGAGCTCACGCCCCGCCGTCTCCTCGAAGCCCATCTACGGCGTCTGCCGGTCAGCCTGAAGAGGCCCGGGCGGTAGGCTCAGGAGGGTCGGTCAAGCTCCTGATCCTGACGGGGCTCAGGGATCCGCTCCCGGGAGACCGAGTCCAGCATCTTCTCGGTGAAGTCCTGTCGCTCCTCCATGAGTCGCAACCGCTGGTCCATGGTCTCGAATAGCTCGCGGATCTGACGGAGCTCGCGCGTGGTACCGGCATCCTTCTCTTTCGCGTAAGCCTCGAGGACATCGCCGAGCCGCTTGGAGATCGGACGGAGCAGAATCACCCCGGCGATGGAGAGGATGAGCAGGCTGCCGACCACCATCGGTGCGATCACTTCCCAGTCAAATAGCATGGACCACTCCGGCGAGCAGGATAAAGGCCTTCACTCGGGACTACGCGAGTCGAGCAACCTGGGTTTCCAGCAGCGCTAGGTTCCGTCCTCGTCCTCACCGCCTCCGGCTTCCTCGATCACGGCGCGGAGGGTATCGCTGAGCGCGTTGTGGCGCTCGATCGTTTCGCGGCAGGAGGCCTCGGCGGTCTTGAGGCGCTCGGCTCGCTCTTCCCACGTGGCCACGGAGTCGTTGTAGCTGTCGAAGGACTCCATGTACGCGTCGTACTCGGCCTCTGGCACGCCGCGGCTGTCGAGGGCCTCGAAGCTGTCCACGCGGGCACGGAGCGATTGTATGACTTGATCGAACTCTCGCAGGCGGGCTTCCGAGTTTTGAAGCCCCCCCTGGCACCGATCCGCTGCCGCCCGGGCCTGGAACAGCTCGCCGCGGAGCCGGTTCACCTCCTCGGTGATGCGGCGCCGCTCGACGAGCCGATCCACCCCGAGGAACAGGAGGACGGCCGCGGAGAGCGACAACAGTATCGGTATGGCTGCGCGGAGCTTGGGACTCAACGGGAACCGATGGTTCGGGGATTCAGTAGCGGCGCGTGCCGCCGCAGCCGGCCGGACACCGACCGACCCGGGCGTGCGTCACGGCTCGACGGTGAAGCCGAACATCATGCCCGCGGAGAGGTGCTCGGCGATGTGGCAATGGATCATCCACTCGCCCGGATTGGACATCTCCACGAGAAAGTCCACCGTGCTGCCTACCGGGACAATCGCCGTGTCCTTCCAGACCAGGTTCTCCTGCGTCACGCCGTCCACGGAGAGAACGAGGAAGCGCTGCCCGTGAATGTGAATGGGATGGTTCATCGGGTGGAACGACTCGGGATCGTTGAACACCCGGATCTTCACGACGTCGCCCACCTGGAATCGCCAGTCGATCTCCTCGTTCTCGGCCCCCGTCGCACGGTCCCGAAGAATCCAGGTCACCTGCTCTCCAGTGGAGAGCCAGTTCATCATCGGCATCCCATCGTTCCATTCGATGGGCGGGAAGTAGAGCGTATCCGCCTCCATCGAAAGCATGATGGAATTGTGGAGGTCCTGGACCCGGACGGCCGTCTCGAGCTCGTGATCAGGCGCCCGATCGAACCAGGGCCGAAAGCTCTCGACCTCCTCCTGTACGGCGTCGTGCTCGCGGAGCGTATCGAAGGCTCGGGAGATCGCGGGGTCCGCCGGCTCGTCGGTGACGGTGACCACCGAAAGGGTATCCACATTCGGGTAGAACTCACCCCGGAAGTGGTTGATGGCCTGAATGGTGTTGGCGATGACCACTTCTCCGGGCTCGTCGAAGCGCACGTCCACCACGTATCGCTCGGCCGGGGCGATGACCACCGAGGGGACCCACTGCTCGCGCTCGTACCGTCCCACGTCGGACGCCACGATCTTCGCCTGGGCGTTGCCGAAGGTGACGTTGAAGGTCCTGGAGTTGGCCACGTTGGTGAGGAACAAGCGCACGACCTCGCCCTGCCGTACGGTCATGCCGTGGTCGGTCTCGCCATTCACCATCATGACGTTACCGAACCGGCCCATGAGGGCGTGGGTGGGCGCGCTGTCCCCCCACGGGATCGCTCCCTGGTCGTCGACGAGCATGTCGTCCAGAACGAAGACCTCCTCGCGGTGGGCCGGGCCGTAATACTCGGGGTCCGGCGACGTGACGTGGAGGTTGCCGAAGAGCCCGAGGTCCTGTTGCACGTCCTCACGCACGTGAGGGTGGTACCAGAACATCCCGGCGTCGGGTACATGGATCTCGTAAGTGAAGCTCTCCCCGCGCTCGATGGGATCCTGGGTCACACCCGGAACACCGTCGTAGCGGTTGTCCAGCCGGATCCCGTGCCAGTGGATGGTGGTCGGTGACTGGATGTCGTTGGTCACACGGACGATGATGGTGGCGTCCCTGGGGGCCTGGATGAGCGGTCCGGGGTACTGCTGGTTGTAGCCGTACATGACCATCTCGTGACCGTCGATGGTACGGCGCACCATGGAAACCGAGACGTCCAGCGTGTCGCCGTCCATCATCGGCACCACTTCCGACGGACGAGCGGCGGGGAGCATGGAGGGGTCCATGCCCATGCCCGGCATGAAGGCGCCGACCACCGGGACCGCCTCGGCGAGGCCGGGCAGCATGGGCATGTTCGGGTCCATGGGCACCATGCGCCAACCACCCTCCATGGGCATGCCGTGCATGGCGTGCCCCTCGTGCTGCGCCGCGGCGGGGACGGCAAGGGAGCCCAGAATCAGGACTGCACACATCGGGGCGCGGAGCGCGTGTCTCACGTCAGGCACCGAATCCGTAGGACGTGCAGTTCTCCTGCTGGAGCGCGCCATGACCGAGCATGGTGTGCATGGCACCGCTCCGCGACATCCCCCGGAACACGATGGGGCCGGTCCACATCTCCGCTCCCACCTCGTCGCCGGCGGCGTCCGAGTCCTCCAGGGTGATCACCACCAGGAACTTGTTCCAGGAGACCGGGCCGCTGGCTCGCATGCGCTCGTCCAGGGTGCCGATCCGCTCTATGCGCTCGAGGTCCGAGGTGGTCACCCAGGCCACGAGCTGGCCGTAGCGCGGTGCGCGCATGTTGTCGATCGAGACGTCCACCTGGTACAGGTAGCTACCGTCCAGGCCAACGGCCACGGGGAAGGGGGACGTCACGGGTACGGAGATCTCGGCCCGACCGCGGGCGTACCCCGTGCCCGGAATGTTTTGGGTCGCGGCGAGCGGAAAGGCATAGTAGTCCGGGCCGTAGGATGTGGCGCAGAACTGCGGTGCCGGAGTCGAGGCGACCACTGGAGCGACAGGCTCGACGCCGACGGCCGCGAGCCATGCGGCGACGAGGAAGAAGCTGGTTTCCATGGCGACGTGTTCCATGCTGCGGTGTGCGGGTCCCCGGGGCCTCCGCGAGGTCCTCTTGAGCGGTCCCCGGCTGCTACCCGTGACGCCCGAAAAGGAGCCTATGGGCGCGCGGGTGCGCGAACAAGCGCTTGGGAGCGCTTCAGGGCCCGAGGCGTCCATGACCACATGACCACGGGAAGGACCACACAGGCGCTGCTGGACACGCGTCGGTCCAGTCGCTTGGTTGGGACCTCGTCTCCCCACCCAGTGGGGCCTGGACCACTCTGTCATGGAGGCACCGGATGTCTGGAGTCCCGGACCGGCCCACCCACGAGCCCGTCTTCGCCGAGGGCCTGCCCAAGCCCATCGGCCCCTACGTTCCCGGCATCACCTTGGATCGTCTGGTCATCGTGTCGGGGCAGGGCGCCACCGACCCAGCCACCGGAGCGTTGGCTGGCGACGACGTGGAGACGCAGACAGAGCAGGTCTTCAAGAACATCGAGGCCATCCTGAAGGCCGCGGGGAGCGACCTTTCCCGTGTGCTCCGCTGCGGCGTCTTCCTGGTCGATCTCAGAGACTTCGAGGCCATGAACGCGGTGTATGCGCGGGTGTTCGGGGGTCACCGCCCGGCGCGCACCACAGTTCAGGTGGCGTCACTGCCCGACCGGGGGCTTCGGGTCGAGATCGACGCCATCGCATACCGGCCCTGAAGGGGTGTGCGGGCGGTAGCACGCGCGAGCCCGACCTCGCCTACCGAGAAAGAAGAAGGGCCGCCGGGGTGCCCCGGCGGCCCTTCTTGAGCTCGATACCGGCTCGAGTCAGCGCTGCTGGCTGACCGGCCTCCGCACCAGAGGCTCGTCCCACTTCTGGGCGGACGAAATGTCGGGCATACCCCAGTGCTCACCGTTCCAGCCCTGGAACCCGTCCATGCGGAAAGTCCACAGACCTGTGGACATGTCGCTAACCACGATGAGCCCGTCCTCGTTGCGCACGTCCACTCCGAAGGCGCCGTTGAACATGCTGTACCGATCGGTGTTCGGCGGGCCGACGTAGGTGTCGAAGTAGCCCACGGTGACCGGGTTGGCCGGGTCCTGCATGTTGAAGACCTGCAGGCCGTCCAGGTATCCGGACACGAACACGTAGGGCCAGCGCACCTCGTGGTTGTGCACCAGGTTCTGCCAGTCCGCAGTCCATGCCGAGATGGGCGAGCTGATGTTCGTCTGCTCCCCCTCGAGCGCAGGCTGGAGATCGAAGATCCGGAGCGGCGCGTACTGGTATTCGGTCTCGGCGATGACGTAGCGGCCGTCGGGCGTCGGCGTGAAGGTGTGGCCGTAGTTCACTCCGGAGACGCCCGTCAAGGTGATCCGCAGCTCCGGGGCCTCCAGGCTCGTCACGTCGTAGATGTAGTAGCCGCCGGTGCCCCCGCCGTAGAAGCGATCCTCTCCCGTATCCGGATGGTACCCGACGTAGAAGTCGTGGTAGCCCCGTCCGCCTCCGCTGCCGAGGGCCGACTCGGGCACGGGCACCATGCCGACCCGCGCGTTCTCGAGGTCGCCCTCCACGACCATGCCCAGGTCGTAAATCAGCGCACCGGGCGCGTTGGCCGTGGTGAAGAGGTAGACCCGGTCGTTGGAGTGCTTGTAGATGAAGATGTTGTGGAAGCCCCCGGGCATCTCGGGCTCACGAATGCGGGCGATTTCTTCCACCGAGCTCGGGTCCGGCAGCCCGGTCACGTCCAGGATCACCGCGCCGAGGTCCGAGTTGGGACCGCCCTGCCCAAACTGGAGGGACTGGACCGCGTAGTAGCGATCGTTCCACTTGAAGTGCTTGGTGTCCATCCCACCGGTCGGGAGGTGGAGATCCTGATTCTCGATGCGCCACTCGTAGATGAGCTCGGGGTTCTCCGGGTCTTCCAGGTTGATGATGTCGAGCCCCTTCGGGCCGACGGGCCCGTACTGCATTCGCGCGACGTAGGCGAACGGGCGATGCATCTCCTGCTCGAGCTCCATGTCCGCCACGGATAAGCGGGGGCCGAGAGGAATGTGTCCGAGCACCTCGATGTTGTCGCTACCCCGCTGGAGGGGTGACCAGGGGACGGCCTGAGCGGCCACCGGCGCGGCCGAGCCGATGAGCACGGCGGCGATGACCAGGAAACGAAGCGTCTTCATCTGGGATCCTTCGTGGGTTGCGGAATGGGTCGATGCTGAGGCAAGGTGGCCCCGCTCATGCCGGGTGGCAACCGAACACGCTGGTGTCGGGGTGGGTCGCCGATGCGGGTGTCTTGGGGCCGCTTCGGGCCAATGAGCTCGGCGACGGTCGTCGACTATCCGCCCTGGCGCCGTAATCGCCGAGGCCGCACTGGCTCCACGTTCGGCGGTGCCACCCAGCGCCACGCCCTCTGGAACCAGCCGGACAACCCGCCTCTGCACTGGTGCTGAGGGGCGCTTCCCGCCTCGATCCAAGCGTGACGTGCCTGCTCGCCCGACGGTGAGCCGCAGCCGTTGGCGAGAGATTCGCCGGTGACCGGGTCGTAGCGCACGTACTCGACCCCTACCGGCGGCACCCAGACTGCGCTGGAGCGAATCCCTTCACGCTCGAGCGCACGCATCCACCGGCCCCAGGTTGGTGCAGCCAACGCCCCACCCCCCCGGTCCTCCACGATCTGGTCCGGCGTGTCATGCCCCACCCAGACACCAGCCACCAGGTCCGGCGTCAGTCCCACGAACCAGGCGTCACGCCCATCGTTGGTCGTCCCGGTCTTCCCGGCCGCAGCACCGTGGTATCCCGATGCTCGTATCGAGAACGCGGTTCCTCGGTCCACCACGTCTCGCATGGCGTCGAGCACCACGAAGCTCGTAACGCGGTCGAGCACCACGGGCTCGCCGTCCGGGATCTCACGCTCCCATAGAATTTTGCCGTCGCGTGCTTCGATACGGTCGATGAGGTATGGGTCGACGGCCCGTCCGCCGTTACCGAAGACCGCGTACGCTCCGGTCATCTCCAGGAGCGAGGCGTCGAAGGCTCCGATCGCCGTGGCCGGTACGGCGGGGATGGTGCTTGCGATGCCCACGTCGTGCCCCACCGCCCGGATCGCATCCAGCCCGAGGTCCATCGCGAGGTGAGCTGCCGCCCGATTCGAAGATCGAACCAGCGCCTCACGCAGCGGAAGCACCGTCTCCTGCACGTGGTCGGCCGGCAGCCAAGGGCCGTTGGCGCTCTGGATGGGGACGGTGTCCGCCGAGACCGGGGTCAGGATCTTCAATCCTCGCTCCAACGCGGAAGCCACCAGGAACGGCTTCACCAATGATCCGACCTGGCGCCGCGCCTGATCGACTCGGTCGAACTGGGATTCTTGGAAGTCCCGGCCGCCGACCCATGCGCGGACCGCGCCGGAGTACGGGTCCACCGCCACCGCGGCACTCTGCAGTCGGGTGGTGCTGTCACGCGCCTCGTACGAACCGAATGCGCCGGTCTCGATGGCTTCGAGCTGGGTGAGGAGCGCGCGCTCGCCCTCTCTCTGGACCACGGGGTCGATCGTCGTGAAGACACGAAGACCGGGTACCCCGGCGAGCTCGGGCGTCACCTCTCGAAGCTCCCGGGTGACGGCGGCGGAGACGTAGCTCCGGCGGCGATTCAGGTGCGGCTTGTCGATCGTCTCTACGGGGCGGGACCGGGCCGTTTCGGCTTCCTCGGCGGTCACGAGCCCGTCGCTCTCGAGGATTCCCAGCACCACGTCCCGCCGCGCTCGAGCCCGCTCGGGGTGGCGGCGTGGCTCGTATCGCTCGGGACCCTGAGTCATCCCTACCAACGTGGCGATCTCTCCCGTGCCGAGCTCACCGACGCCGGCGCCGAAGTAGTAACGGGCCGCGCGCTCGATGCCGTAAATGCCGTTCCCCATGTAGATGGAGTTCAGGTACAGCGTCAGGACCCGCTCATGACCCAGAAGATCGATGAGCCGGGGTGCCGTCGTGGCTTCGATCATCTTCCGTCTCCAGGGGCCCACCTCCCGAAGCGATTCGCTCCACAAGGTGCGGACGAGCTGCATGGGTATGGTGCTGGCGCCCTCCTCTACCTCACCGGCGCGGACGTTCCGGACCGCCGCGCGGACCACTCCGCGGGCGTCCACGCCTCCGTGGTCGTAGAAGCGGCGGTCCTCCACGGCCACGAAAGCCCGTCGGATTCGCTCGGGAATCACGGAGTCGGGAAGGGCTCGCCGGAGCGGCCCGGCGACCTCGGCGAGCGTCTCGCCCTCGCGATCGAGGAGCTCGATCGCCTCTGGGAGCGGAGCTCCCGCCGCGAGGTCCTGGATCGTCACGCACGACATCTCCGGGGCGCAGGTCACGGAGAATCCACGAGCCGCCGAAGTGAGTGCCAGCACCGTGACGCCGGCCGCCGCCGCGACCCGGGCCCAGATCGGTAGCGGGCGGAGCGAGCCGGCCAATGAGGAGATGCGACGGGCCGCAACCCGAACGGTCGAAATCCGGAATCGCCTCACCCGGTGTGTGGCGCGCCCGGCCCTGGGGAAAGGCTCGGAGAGGTTGGTGGAGGGGCCGGGAGACATCTCCCAGCCGTCCGACGGATATTCGAGGGGGGTCATGGCATTGGGGCGCACGGTTCGTCGGGCTACATATTCATTTCCCATAGATGAACGAATCGTGCCAACATGGTGCCGAGCCGCTCCACGTCGCGGGAATCGCCTGTGATGCCGGCCGATCCGAAGAATCGCCTCCGCATCGCGTCTTGTGGCACCTCGAGTGCCGTCGGTGCGCGATCCTCCCCCAACGAAGGTGAAGGAGTGGTCATGAAACGCGTGGCTCTGGTGCTTCTCGTCTCACTCGCGGTCGCCCCGATGACGGCTTCCGCTCAGGTCGTCTGGGACGCGCCGACCATGATCAGGCCCGGTGCCCCCTCCGGCCTTTCCCTCCTCCTGTTGGAGCCCTATCCGGGCAACGAGATTGGCGCACTGGTCCTTTGGCGGCAGTCGCCGGCGCCGGTGGGATTGGGTCTGCGGGTCGGCATCGCGGAGGATCCTTCCGGCGACCTCGCGGCCCTGTTCGGGATCGATGTCTCCGGGACGCTCGCGCGGCTGGAGGGCGCCGGCGAGCCTCACGCGATATGGTGGTCCGGCGCGGGACTCGGTGTCGGTGAGGAGCTGGTCGCGACCTTTCCGGCAGGCGTAGTTCTGGGTTGGAGCATCGAAGGGGACGATGTCGTCTTCTCACCGAGCGTCGGCGGGCACGTCGCCCTGGATATCCTCACCGGACCCGGCGAGGAGCTCGAGATCGAAAGCTCACTCGACCTCGGTCTGGATCTGGGCTTCAACTCGGGGCTACAGGTCCGCTTCGGTGCCTCTGTCGGAGATCGGGAGGCCTTGGCGTTCGGTCTCCGTGTTCCCATGTGATTCGGCGCGACTTCGGATCGGAGCGTGTCGTTCTCGGCACCCTCGGGAACCCCCTGACCTCGGGGACCTCTATCGACCGAGGGGTGGAGCGGTCGCGGGTGGGCGTCGATGATGCGTCGCGGCCTCGTACGCCGATGCGATGCCGATGAGGAGCTCCTCCTCCCAGGCGTCGGTGACGATTTGCAGACCTACGGGAAGCCCGTTGTCTCGCACCCACCCCATGGGAACGCTGACTGCCGGAAAGCCGGTGGGTGGTGACAGCGCCTCGCTGTTGTTGCCGTGAGGTGAGTCCATGTCTCCGATAAGCCGGGGGGGGTTGTTCCAGGTAGGATAGATCAGCGCCTGGACGCCCTGGGCCGACATGGCCGCCCGCACCGCCTCCCGAAGCCGCGCCTCGTTCTGCGCGGCCAGCAGGCATTCGGGATTTTCGTGCGGGTCTGGCGCGTCCCTGGCCAGGATCCGCCGTACCCTGGGCATCACTGTGACGTGGACGTCACCCCCTTGCTCGATCTCCGCCAGCGTTCGTACGGGCGGGTCGGGCACCGTGGCCAGGTATCGCTCGATGTCGTATTGGAAGCGGTCGCAGCCGAGGCCCCGGCGAAGCGCTTCGAGGTCGGGGATCTCGAAATCCTCCACGATGCTCGCTCCGAGTCGGCTGAGGTCGTCCACCGCCTCGCGGAACCGCTGAAGGACCTCCGCGTCGGCGGTCTCCGAGTAGGCGAGCTGGCCCACCACGCCGATGCCAACCCCGTCCAAGCGAAGACGGCTGTCATCCGCATAGGAGTCCGCTCGGCGGGCGTCGGCGTCTGCCGTGACAGGGTCGGCCGGATCGGTGCCGGCGATGACGTCCAGCACACGTGCCGCATCCTGGACGGTGCGGGCCAGGGGTCCCCCCACGTCCCGGTGAGCGGACAGCGGTACGATCCCGTCTCTGCTGGTCAGGCCCTGCGTCGAGCGGATGCCTACCAGCGCCGTGTGGCTGGCGGGACCTCGGATCGAGTTGCCCGTGTCCGTGCCAAGGCCCACCAGCCCGAGATTGGCGGCCACCGCCGCAGCCGTTCCACCCGAGGACCCTGCGGGCACCCGGTTCAGGGCATACGGGTTGAAGGTGTGCCCCGGGAGCATAGAGCCCACCGTCTCGAAGGGCGTGAAGGCGAACTCGGCGAGGTTCGACTTGGCCAGCACGATGGCGCCGGCCTGGCGGATTCGGCGCACCGGGAAGGCGTCATCGGCTGGTCGGGAGCCGGCCAGGGATGCCGAGCCGGCGGTGGTAGGCATGTCGTGTGTGTCGTAGTTGTCCTTCACGATGAACGGGATGCCGTGCAGGGGGCCGGTGAGCCGTCCCGTGCGCGCAAGCGCGGCGTCCAATGAATCGGCGCGTTGAAGCGCCGCGGGATTGACCATGATGATGGCGTTCAGGCTCGGACCCTGCTTGTCGAACGCCTCGATGCGACGAAGGTACGCCAGGACGAGATCGCGGGCCTTGAGGGTGCCGGAGCGCATCGCTTCGTGGGCCTCGGCGATCGTCAACTCGAGGAGCTCCACCCCCCCCACCCGTTGGGCGGACGAGGCGGTGGGGAGGGCGAGCAAGGCGCTGGTCGCCGCGGCCAGGACGAGAGACTTCGTCACGACCCGGCAACCCTGTCGAGTGGCTCTGCTTCCGCCAGAGCGCGCGCTCTGTTCCAGACCTGGTCGAACATGGGCTCGGTCAGCCTTCCCGTGAACGTGTTCTGTTGGCTGGGATGGTACGAAGCGAGAAGGGTGCAGTGCCCGGCCAGGGGTACTTCGACTCCGTGGCCGAACCGTGGCCGCGGTACGGGAACCGGGGTGCCCCGATGGGAAAGCACCCGGAGGATCTGCGCGAAGGACAGTCCCCCCAGAGCCACGATGACCCTGAGCTCGGCGAGGAGGTCCAGCTCCTGCTCGAGCCAGTCGCGACAACGGTCCCGCTCGGCCGGCGTCGGCTTGTTGGCCGGTGGCGCACACCGGACCATAGCCGAGATCCAGACGTCTTGCAGCGCGAGACCGTCGTCCCTGGATCTCGCCTCGGGCTGGTTCGCCAACCCGGCACGGTACAGAGCTCCATAGAGCCAATCCCCCGAGCGATCGCCGGTGAACATCCTGCCAGTGCGATTCGCACCGTGCGCCGCCGGGGCGAGTCCGAGCACGAGGATCCTCGCGTCTGGATCGCCGAACGACGGCACCGCCCTCCCCCAGTACGTTTCTTCACGGAAGGCCGCCCGCTTCTCACGCGCCACCCGCTCACGCCATTCGACCAGGCGGGGGCATTGTCGGCAAGCTGCCACGCCTTCGTTCAGCTGGACCAGATTGGTGGCCACCGGCGCTCGGCTCCGGCTTTGATGGAAGAGGTCTGGAGACACCCATAAGCTTCCCAGGCTCGGGCAAGGTAGTCCACCCCAAGGTCGGCGCACGGGCCACACGGATGGCTCGCCCCCACCCCCCGACCTGTTGTGCCGAGACGGCCGCGTCGGGACGGATCACACGAGGTGGCCCCGCCCGACCCGATCCAGCATCTTTCTGTCCGGACGCGTCCACGTTGAGCTCTCTTCCCCGGGATCCAGATGTCGGAAGTGGTGTCGTACGGCGGTTACCTCAAGCTCGATGAGCTCCTCGGGCTCCAACAGCCGCGGGACGATGTCGAGCACGACGAAATGCTCTTCATCGTCATCCACCAGGTGTACGAGCTGTGGTTCAAAGAGGTGCTCCACGAGGTCGACTACGCACACCGCCTCCTCGCGGACGACGGAGATACCCACAGGGCGCAGCACACGCTTCAGCGGATCCTCAAGATATTGAAGGTGCTGGTGGCACAGCTCGACGTGCTCGAGACCATGACTCCGACCGAATTCCTGTCGTTCCGTGACCATCTGGATCGGGCCAGCGGATTCCAGTCGGATCAGTTCCGGCAGCTGGAATTCGTGCTGGGTCACAAGCGCCGCTCGGTGGTGGACCACTTCGATGAAGGCACTCGAGCCCGGGATGCGCTTGAAGCCAGATGGGCTGCGCCGACCCTCTGGGACGGCTTCGTCCGGTATCTGGCCAAGGAAGGGTACCCGGTGCCGGAAACACTGCTGAGTCGTGACCCCACGGCCCCTGCGGCGGCTTCGCCCGCGCTGCAGGACATCCTGCTGGACATCTACCGCAACGACCCCAAGAACGCCCAGCTCGCGGAGCATTTCGTCGACCTGGACGAAGGGATCCAGGAGTGGCGGTACCGGCACGTCAAGATGGTGGAGCGGACCATCGGCTCGAAGACCGGGACCGGAGGCTCTTCGGGCTCGGCGTACCTCCGCACCACCCTGGGCCATGCTCTCTTTCCGGATCTATGGGAGATCCGGTCGCACCTATGACCGACGGAACGTCCGTTGGGAGTGAAGCCCTGGCCGCCGAGGCGTACGGTGCCACCCCCAATCCCCTGGCTCGACACTACACCCGGTTCAGGGTGGCGGACCGCCTGCTGCTCACCGGTCATTCCCACCAGGCCTGGCCGGATGTGGCCCTCGAGGGGCACGAGCGGGCCTGGCTCGACGCCGCCGGGCTCGTAGACGAAAAGTGGACGAAGGTCGCCGAGCAGACGGCGGCGGTTGTGGAGGGTTATCGCGGCTTGCTCGGAGGCATGGGCGGCGACCTGGCCATCGACGCCAACACGCACGCGCTGGTCGTACGCTTGCTGTCTGCCCTTCCGCTGAGGGATCGACGCAGGATCGTCACCACCGACGGTGAGTTCCACACTGTGCGGCGGCAGCTCGATCGCCTTGGTGAGGAGGGCGTCGAGATCGTGAGGGTGGCGTGCCAGCCGGTGGACTCACTGGCCGAGCGGGTGGGAGCGGCGGTGGATGATCGGACGGCGTGCGCCATGGTCTCGTCGGTGCTGTTCGAGACCGGCCGGATCGTGCCCGGTCTGCCGGGCCTGGCTCGAGCGTGCCGGCGGGTGGGCGCGGAGCTCCTCCTGGACACCTACCATCACCTGGGTGTCGTGCCGTTCCGACCCGAGGGCCTGGACGAGGTCTTCGTCGTGGGCGGGGGTTACAAGTACTGCCAACTCGGCGAAGGGGTGTGCTTCCTGAGGATTCCGGAGGTATGTACCCTTCGACCTGTGATCACGGGGTGGTTCAGCGAGTTCGGGGAGATGGCGGAAGCGAAGCGACCGGGGGTGGTTTCCTATGGGGCGGGCGCCGGGCGTTTTGCCGGCTCCACGTTCGACCCCACCTCGCACTACAGGGCTGCGCGGGTGTTCCGCTTCTTCCGTGACGAAGGGCTTCGGGTGCCGCTGCTGCGCGCGATCAGCCGGCGACAGGTGGACCGATTGCTGGATGCCTTCCTCGACCTCGATGCGGATCCGGACGTGATCTCGGCGGACACGTCGTTCCCGCGTGAAGCCAGGGCAGGGTTTCTGGCCCTGCGGGCGCGCGACGCGACAGGCCTTCAGGCCGCGCTCCGGGCACGGGGTGTCCGGACGGACGCGCGCGGCTCCTGGCTGCGCTTCGGCCCGGCTCCGTACTTGGAGGATCGACAGCTCGACGATGCCATGGCGGCCCTCGGAGAGGCGCTGGCAGCCGTCTGAGTCGTTGCGGGGTCAGGGGCTCAGGTGCCGTGCACGGTACCGTCCCAACGTGCCTCGTCCCCGACCTCGACTTCGCCGTCGTCCATCACCACCGCGAACACGCCTCCGTTCCAATGCGGGTCGAGGGCCGCCGTGAGCCCGGGGCACTGCGCGTCCATGCGCTCGCACGGTCGTGTCTCGCCCCGGATATGAAGCCGGACCTTCCCAAGGCGGAGGATGCGGTCCCTCGCTCCTTCCAATCTGAGGCCGCTCACCAGGACGTTGGCCCGTCGCATCGCCGGATCGACGGAGGGAAGCTCCGCTCGCATTCGGTCGAACACCTCGCGCTCGATGATGGTCACCTGCCGTCGACCTCGTCCGAAGTTCGCGTCCGCCTCGATCCCCTTGCCCTCGACGAGACGGATTCGGTCGGTCGGGTCCATGGGACCGCGCCGGGCACGCTTGGTCCAGAGAGCCTCGACCCGCGCTTGGTGGAGCTCGCTGGAGCCGGGAGAGGTGGCTTCGGTCATGGAGCGTCTTTCGGTTGCGGCGTCGCTGCGTCCCCTGGCGGTAGGCCGGCGCGCAGCACGCGGATGGCGTTGCCTCCGAGGATGGCCTGGATGTGCTCCCGAGGAAAGCCTTCTGCCCTGAGCGCCGCCACGAGATGGGGCGTACCGGTTGCGTCGACGATGGTCGGAACGGCGCCGTCCCAGTCAGAGCCCAAGGCGACGTGCTCCACTCCCACGACCTCCACCGCGTGTCGCACGGCAGCGGCCCAGTGGGCCGGGGTCTCCCCGCAGATCGCATCGGGCCAAAGCCCGATCCCGATCACCCCGCCCGTCGCGGCCACTTGGAGGAGAGCGTCGTCGGACAGGTTCCGCGGACTCGGGCAGGTGGCGGAGACACCCGTGTGAGAGACCACCAAGGGAGCCGTGGCGGTGCGGGTCACGTCGTCGACGAGCTGTGGGGAAGCGTGGGCGAGATCCACCAGCATGCCGAGCTCGTCCATGCGCGCGATGACCGCCGCGCCAAACTCCGTGAGGCCGCCCTTCGCGAGCCCGTGCGCCGAGCCGCCTACTTCGTTATCGAAGAAATGGGTGAGCGCGACCATCCGGTAACCCGCAGCGTGCAGCGTATCCAGGTTGGCGAGCTTCCCTTCCAGGACGTGAGCGCCCTCAATGCCGAGAAGGGCACCCAAGACGCCACTGTCCCGGCCCCGTTCACGGAGGAGGGTGTCCAGCTCGTCACGCTTGGTCAGGACCGTCAGGTGCCCCCCGGACCTCGTGGCGAATCCACGCAGCTTCTCGGCCTGATGGAGTGCTCGCTGGAGCGCGCTGATCCAGGTGGACGGCGGCCAGAGCTGGAGGAGGGCGAGCGGGGTGATCAGGTCCGAATCACGGGCGTTCTCCGCCAGATTCACGCCGCGCGGTACCCGGGTCACCGCAGTGAATACCTGGATTGTCACCCGCCCTTCCGACAGGCGAGGCAGGTCGACGTGCCCACGCTCGGAGCGACGCAAAAGGTCACGATCCCAGAGGAGGGCGTCCGAGTGGAGATCCACCACCGGATGCTCCGGGAGTAGCGCCGCTGCCCGCTGCAGGACGGAGGTGGGCAGCGTCAGAGCGGGTGGGCGCGGATTCAGATGCCCGGCCAGCCATTCGGGTCCGCAGTGGAGGACGCCGCCAACCGCGATAGCCATGGCGCCGACCATCCATCGGACGGTCGCTCTCGGGGTTCTCGACCCTTGTCTCTCGGTGGTCATCGGCACCTGGTGTCAACCCTCCCGCATCACCCCGCCAGCGCGTATGATTGCAAACTCGCAACCTCCGACCTTCGACGGCAACTGAATCACTCCCCATGCGTATGATCGGTGTCATCTCGGATACGCATGGCCTTCTGCGAGAGGAGGCTCTGGATGCGCTCCGAGGATCGGATCTCATCTTGCACGCCGGGGATGTGGGTGACCTGAGCATCATCCGCAGGCTGTCGGAGATCGCACCAGTGCGTGCCGTGTGTGGAAACACGGATGGCGGCAAGACCGCTGCGGCCCTTCCAGAGACGGACGTGGTGGACCTGACTTCGCCCACGGGCGGCCCCTCCACCGAGGGCCGCGGCCCCCTGGCCTACGTGATGCACGGGCACAAGGAGCTGGATCTCGATCCTGTGGCCTCCGGTTTTCGCGTGGTGGTCCAAGGTCACTCCCATGAGCCCGCGATCGACGAGAGGGCTGGTGTGCTGTACTTCAACCCCGGAAGTGCCGGCCCGCGGCGCTTCGACCTGCCGGTGACCGTGGGGCGCTTGACGGTCAACGGCATGGAGGTGCTTCCCGAGATCGTGGACCTGCTGCCCGACTGACCGGCGCTGCCCCGGCCCCTCCGTCGCCCTTCCTCTTTCTCGTCCGGGACGGCCGCACGACCTTAGCGGGTGCCTTCCACCCCTGACTCCCGTTCTGGCGCGGCTTCGACCGCCGCCTCCCTCGGTTTCCCGACGCCGAGCGTGTCGCCTTGGCTCGCGCTCGTGGTGGCGGTGCTGGCCGTCTCGTGGGCCGGGCCGCTCGTACGCCTCGCCTCTGCCCCGGCGCTCTCTGTGGCGGCCTGGCGCATGGTCTTCTCCATGGCCTTCATCGGCTTCGTCTTGGCCTGGCGTGGCTCGCTCATGGCGGGCGCCCGTCTCACCGCCCGAGAGTGGGCTTGGGCCGTCGCCGGAGGGATCCTGCTTGCCGGCCACTTCTGGAGCTGGATCGCATCGCTTCGGTATACCTCGGTGGCGAGCTCGGTCGTGCTGGTTTCCCTGCAACCGTTTATCGTGGCGCTTCTCTCCACGGTGCTTCTCAAGGAGCGACCTAGCCGTCGCCAGTGGATGGGGATCGCGGTGGCCATGGGGGGCGCCATGGTGGTCGGGTGGGGCGACTTCACCTTGGGTCCCACCGCTCTCTTCGGGGACGCCCTGGCCTTCCTGGCCGCGTGGCTGGTCGCGGGCTACTACCTCATCGGGCGCGTGCTTCGCATGAAGCTCGACCTCTGGACGTACATAGCCATCGTCTACGGGATCGCCGCCCTTGTCCTGCTGATGGCCGTGGCCATGACCTCAGGGGCTCCGCTCACGGGTTTCCCCGCGGGGGATTGGCTGGTATTCGTCGCCCTGGCGGCTGGTCCGATGATGCTAGGCCATACGGGAGTGAATTACGCCATTCGCTACGTTCCCGCGTATGTCGCCAACCTATTCCTGTTGGGGGAGCCCGTGGGAGCCACCCTCATTGCGTGGCTTCTTCCCGCCATCGGCGAGATTCCCCCGCGGCAGACACTCCTTGGCGGATTCCTCATTCTCGTGGGAATCGTCCTGGGCACGGGTGTTCGTTCCCGTCGCCTCCGGTCGAAAGGGAGTGCCTCGTGAGACCGTCTAGCCAATTCCGCCATCTTGTATTCGTGGCCTGGGCGTGCACGCCGAACTCGGACCCGAGCCATTGCCCTGGCCGGGAAACCTCCGGTTCGAAAGCGCCGAGACCCAATCGACTTTGAAGAGCCCCGAGGAGGCGACACCATGGACGGATCCGACGACGACGGCACGAGGCTCGAGGGCACGGTGCTCCGAGCTGCCGAGAAGGAGGCGCTGCGCACGGCGCTCGAGGCCGCCCCGCAGGAAGAGCTTGCACCCGATGCGAGCATGTCTCCCTTCGAGGCCGTCAACTTCCAGTTCGACAAGGCAGCCCGCGTCCTCGACTTGTCCGACGACCTTCAGGTGGCGTTGAAGACGCCGCTTCGGGAGGTGCGCGTCGAGATCCCGTTTCTGGCCCAGGGCCGGCGGATCGAGACCTTCCAGGGCTTTCGCGTCCAGCACAATAACGCGCGCGGGCCCATGAAGGGTGGGCTCCGATACCATCCCGACGTGGATCTCGACGAGGCTCGGGCGCTGGCCTCGCTCATGACCTGGAAGACCGCCGTGGTGGACGTCCCCTACGGTGGCGCCAAGGGCGGTATCGATATCGACCCCCGATCGCTTCGGCAGGATCAGGTGGAGCGCGTCACCCGGACCTTCATCGAGCGGATCCATCAGCTCATCGGGCCCAACCAGGACATCCCCGCTCCGGACCTGAATACCAATCCGCGGGTGATGGCGTGGATTGTCGACGAGTTCTCGAAGTTCCGGGGGTTCTCACCGGCGGTGGTCACCGGGAAGCCGCTCGAATTGGGCGGATCGGTCGGGCGTGACTCCGGTACCGGGCGAGGCGTGGCCACGATTACCGGCCGGGCTGCGGCGGACGTGAGCCTGGAGCTGGAGGGTGCCTCGGTGGCCGTGCAGGGCTTTGGCAACGTCGGTAGCTGGACGGCGCACTTCCTGGCCGAGATGGGTGCGAAGGTCGTGGCGGTGAGCGATTCCAAAGGGGGCGTGTTCCTCGGGGACGGTCTCGATGTAGCCAGGCTCCGTGACATGGTGCGGTCCGGTACCCGCGTCGGTGACTACGACGGCGCCGAGCGTATCGACAATGAAACGCTCCTGACCGCCGACGTGGACATCCTCGTGCCGGCGGCGTTGGGGGACGTATTGCACGGAGGAAACGCCAGGGACGTCCGGGCACGTCTGGTGGTGGAGGGCGCGAACGCCCCGACGACCCCTTTGGCAGACGAGATTCTGAGGGACCGGGGAGTGACGGTCGTCCCGGATATCCTTGCCAACGCGGGCGGGGTCACCGTGAGCTACTTCGAGTGGGTGCAGAACCTCACACAGTTCCGGTGGACCGCCGACCGGGTGGACAAGGAGCTGTATCGAACCATGGGGCAAGCCTACGACCTGGTGTCCCGGACGGCGGCGGAGCACGGCATCAGCCTCCGCACGGCAGCGTACCTTGTCGCGATACGGCGGGTTGCTGCGGCGGTTCAGCTGCGGGGCGTGTGACGAATCATGGACCGTATCGACTGGGACGATTTCCAGCGTGTCGAGCTGAGGGTGGGACGGGTGGTGGCGGCCGACCCATTTCCCGAGGCGAGGAAGCCGGCCTACCGCCTCCGCGTCGACTTCGGCCCCGAGATCGGGGAGCTCAAGTCCAGCGCGCAGATCACGGACCTCTACGACGTCGATGAGCTCCTGGGCCGGCTCGTGGTGGGCGTGGTCAACTTCCCGCCAAAGCAGATCGGCCCGATGATGTCGGAGTGCCTGATCACGGGCTTCCACGATGAGGAGGGTCGCGTCGTGCTCTGTGGGCCGGACGGAGACGTTCCGCTCGGTGCGAAGCTTCTCTGAGGTCGATGCGGTGTGAGCGGCGTAGGGTGTCCGGCCTCGCCGCGCTAGACGAGGTCACACCCGGGACGTCGCGTGTAGGTGGGGTGAGTCCACCTCAGCGTTGAGACCGATGAATCGCCAAACCTATTCCACGGGCGCTCCGGTAACGGACGTTTCCGCGAAATCGTTACCGCCGGTCCGGAGCCTTTTCCTGCCCGTCGCCCTCTCCAGCTTCCTCGTGCTTGCCGGGTGTGCGGGAGGGTCCGCCATGGACGGCGCCGGGGGCCGGGGCTCCCCGAACGAGGCCGCGACGCTGTCGGCCAGCACCACGGATTACGTTTCCGGGCCCGCCACACTCGACGGGATCGGGAAGTACTATATGGGTCGCGAGATCTCCCAGGTCATGGGACACCTGGGCGCGGGCTGGCTGGAGCGGGAGAGCCGCGAGGCCGAGGAGCGCACAGACCTCCTCATGGGGTTCCTGCTGGAGCAGGCCGGCACGCGGGTCGCCGACATCGGTGCGGGCACCGGCTATTTCGCGCTGCCCTGGGCGGAGCTTCTACCGGACGTCGAAGTCCTTGCCGTGGACATCCAACCAGAGATGCTGGAAATCATTCGGCGACGGGCTGAGCAGCTGAATCTGGACCGAGTGCGCCCCGTGCTCGGCACCGTGGAAGATCCTGGTCTTCCCGAGAGTGCGGTGGACGTAGTGCTCCTCGTGGACGCGTATCACGAGTTCTCCCATCCCCGCGAGATGATGCAGGGGATCGCTCGCGGCCTGCGGCCCGGCGGTCGGCTCGTCATGGTGGAGTACCGTGCCGAGGACCGGACCGTGCCGATCAAAGAGCTGCACAAGATGACGGAGGAGCAGGCCATTCTCGAGGTCTCTTCCGTCGGGCTGGAGTGGGTTCGGACCGAAGATTTCCTCCCCACCCAACACGTCTTGGTCTTCCGGAAGCCGGAGTAGCGCTGCTGCCCTACCGGTCGAAGTAGCCCTGTAGAGCAGACGTCTCCGTTGATCGAGTCATGGCGAGCATCAGGAGGACGCGCGCCTTCTGCGGGGTGAGGTTGTCGGAGAGCACGACCCCAGCGTCGAGGAGCTCCACGTTGTTGGAGTAGAGCGGAACGACCCGGCCGGTGAGCACGCGGGTGCTGGTCACCACGGGGATCCCCCGAGCCCGGACCTCCCGGATGGCGGCGACCGAGCCGCTGCTCACGTGGCCCAGGCCCACGCCCGCCACGACGAGCCCCTCCAGGGTGCCCTGATCCAGAAGGGCGCGGATGACCCGCCCATCGGATCCGGCATATTCGGTGACGATCTCCACGGTCGGCAGGCGATCCTCAGGTCGCAGCGGGATGGTCTGACGCCGCACCGGCGCCCGGTAGAAGCGAACCTCTTCCACGTCCGCCACGCCGAGCAGTCCGAACGAAAGGGTCTGGAAGGTCTCGACGTCCAACGTGTTGACTTTCGTGACCTCACGGGCGGCGTTGATCTGGCCATTCATGACCACCAGCGTGCCCATGCCCACGGCGTCCGGAGCCACCGCCACGCGAACGGCATTGAGGAGGTTCCGCGGCCCGTCGCTGTCCGGCTCCATCGCAGACCGCTGGGCACCCACCACCACCACCGGCTTGTCACTGGTCACGGTCAGGTCGAGGAAGTAGGCCGTCTCCTCCAGGGTATCCGTGCCGTGCGTGACTACGATGCCCGCGACGTCGGGCTCGGCGAGGAGCGCGTTGGCCCGTGCCTCGAGCTGCCGCCAGATGGCCGGGGTCATGTCCCAGCTGTTCACGTTGGCGATCTGCTCGACGCTCATGCGCGCGAGCTCGGAGAGCTCCGGCACCGCTTGCACCAGCTCGGCGCCGGTGATGGCCGCCCGCAAGGCGCCGGATTCCGGATCGAATCGGCTCGCGATGGTCCCTCCCGTGGCGAGGACCACGACCCGGGGGAGCTCTGCCGCGGCCTGTGCCTCGGCTTTGGACGGGGTTCCCGCCACAACGGGGAGCTGTAGCCAGGCGAGGAGCAGAAGAAGGGACCGGTACAGCCGACGAACGCGGGGCGGGTGCGCCATGACGGCTCCTTTCGGAGGGTGTGGGTGGTGGGAGCGGATGCCGGGTAGCATCCATAAGCGTTGCATCGCCCATTCGCGACCCATGGGGTTGATCGCCTTGCGCGCTTCGGGCGAGACTGACGGGGTCGCACCGCCCATCGTATGAGCGTCCGGGCCACGCGAGGTCGCGGTCCGGGACGCACCTTCATAGTCCCAACGAGGAAGACCATGACGAAAGCACTCGACTGGCGATATCATCGCCCTGGCTGAAACAGCTGCGCCAAGACGCAAGAGTTTCTTGCGACGCATGGGATCGAAGACGGGCCGCTCCAGAGCGCGAACGCCGATCCTATAGAAGGGGAAGCGGCTTTGGAACTCCTGGACGGAATCGACCAGGTCTGGATTGCGAAGGGCCGGAAGATCGTCCGGTACGATCTCAACGAGAGCCGCCCTTCCGACGAAGAGCTTCTCAGTCACATGCTGGGGCGGAGCGGTAAGCTCCGAGCACCCACGAGCCGGATCGGTCGCCGCCTGCTGGTGGGATACAACGCGGACCTGTTGGGGGAGGCCTTGCTCTGAAGGGCCGCCCACCCTGTGTCGGACGCTGATCCGCCTGGGTTTCGTCCAGGGCTACGACAGGGAGGGGTCGGACATCACGACCCTTCAGATCGATCTCTGCCAGGCTCGGAACGCTCGGCGTGACCTTGCCAGGATGCGGCTGTGGGCCCCGCAGTGCTTGACTTCTAGACGTCCGCAGGCGAGCCTTGACTTCTGCCGGGCTCAGGCTCGGATCGAAGAGGCTTGAAAGCGATGGATCCCAGGATTGTCGCTTCGAGCATGTGGCCGAGGTGGCCACGCCCCGCGCGGGGTGACCGCGTAGAACAATGATGTCGGGAAGTGCGGATCATCCGACTCCGACCATCGATCTCAAGGGAGCGCGATGATGCGTACCAGAGGAACTGTGAAGTGGTTCAATGACCAGAAGGGCTTCGGCTTCATCAGCCCGGAGGATGGAAGCAAGGATTGCTTCGTCCACCACAGCGCGATTCAGGCCGAGGGCTTCAAGAGCTTGACCGAAGGCGCCACTGTCGAGTTCGACATCGTGGAGGGCCAGAAGGGTCCGGCCGCCGAGAACGTGGTAGAGCTCTCGTAAGGTCACTGGCCACTGTGCCTCTGCGGGCCGCTCCGGGAATCTCCCGGAGCGGCCCGCTTCGCGTTTGAGGGCGGTCCGCTCGCCAGGACTTCAGCGTCGCGTGCCCGCACAGCGTCGGCTCAACATTCCCCGGCTTGGCCGTGTCTCTAAAGTGGTATATGATGTACCACGTTTTGTGGAGATCGTCTCGAAGCTCGCTATGCGTCTTTCCAGATTTACCGACATCGGCCTCAGAGCAGTGATGTACATCGCCGCGCAGGGAAGGAACGTGTCCGCCCGCGAGGTGGCTGAAGCCTTCGGTGTGTCGCGTGATCACGTCACCAAGAGCATGCAGGGCCTGGTCGCGCTCGGGGCGCTCTCCTCCACACCGGGGCGGAACGGCGGCTTTCAGATGGACGCGGATCCCGAGACCTTGAAGCTCGGCCGGTTGGTTCGTAGCCTCGAACCGAATCTGGACATCGCCGAGTGCTTCGGCGAGGAGTCCACCTGCCCGCTAACGGACGCGTGCGAGTTGACACATGCCCTGGCCGACGCGCGAGACGCGTTTTTCGCTTCCCTGGATCGGTATACACTGGCGGATCTGGTCAGGGGTACCTACCAGGGCCTGGTGCAGATCACGCCCAGGGTGGCCGCACATGCTTGATGAGCATCCGGGCACCAGCGATGTATTCACCGGCTACGCGCCACTTCAGCTTGTTCCTGGAACGGCTCGATCTCCCGACGTGATGCCTGATCACACGGCGCTTTTCACCATGAGGACGACACGATGACGACGATTCCGGTCGACGGACCGCAAAGGTCCGGGGCACTCCGTACCTCGACTCTGGCGCTACCCCTTCTGCTGGCGGCGAGCGTACTCGTCCCTGCGGTCCCGACGGCGGCCCAGAGCGATCCGGGTGAGCGGGTCTATCTGGACGAGAGCGGTTCCCCCGTGGATCCCGTTGCTGCCCTTCAACAGCGCTTGGCAGCGGGCGAGACGGTGCTGCAGTACGATGATCGGCACGGCTACCTGGTCTCTCTCCTAGAGGCCCTGGACATCCCCATTTCTTCCCAGGGCCTGATCTTCTCCCGGACCAGCCTACAGACCAACCTCATCACCCCGTGGACGCCGCGTGCGCTCTACTACAACGATGACGTCTACATCGGCTGGGTGCAGGATAGCCAGATCATCGAGATCGCATCGATCGATCCCGACGACGGAGGCGTGTTCTACACGCTCGAGCAGGATCCCGAAGGCATCCGCTTCCTCGAGGAGGGCACGACCTGTCTCATGTGCCACGAGTCACGCGTGGTGACTGAGGGAGTACCCGGTGTCATGGTCCGCAGCGTCGTGGTCGATCGGTTCGGATATCCGATCTCGCCCCTGCACGAGGGCTCCACCAGCGACCGCACCGATTTCGAGAATCGCTTCGCTGGATGGTACGTGACGGGCACGCACGAAGGGGGTTCCCATGCCGGTAACGTCTACGCTCCCGTGCTGAGTCACGAGGTGTCGGATGCGCGCCGGTACCTCTCCGAGTTCGACGTGAACGCGGGGGGGAACGTCGTGGACCTGGAGGGTCGCTTCGACATCGAGCCCTACCTCGAGCCGCACAGTGACATCGTCGCGCTCCTCGTCCTCACCCACCAGACGAAGGTGCACAACCTCATCACCGTCGCACACCGGGCTGCCCAGGAGGCGGTGGGCGGTCAGGCCATGCTCCTTCGGATCCAGGCCGGAGATGTCTCCACGCCGGAGATCCAATCCGCGGCTCAGGTCCGGATTGACGGTGCGGTGGAGCGGATGGTCAGGGAGATGTTCTTCGCGAGGGAAGCTCCGCTCCCGGGACGCGTCCGGGGCACATCCGGGTTCGCTGAGGAATTCGCCGCCCGTGGCCCCTTCGATAGTGAAGGACGCTCGCTCCGACAGTTCGACCTGGAGCGCCGTCTGTTCCGTTACCCCATGAGCTTCCTCATCTATACCGAGGCCTTCGAGACCCTGCCGGACCTGGTCAAAGAGCCCTTCTACCGGCGGGTCAGCGAGGTTCTGGCCGGGCGTGACATGAGCGGGGACTTCGATTACATGTCCGCTGAGGAGCGTGAGGCCGTCCTGCAGATCCTGCATGAGACGAAGCCCGAGTTCGTCACCTTCACCGCGGACACGCCCTGAGGTAGGTGGCTCGGCGCCGACCGAGATCAAGAAGGGGGCGCACGTAGAACGGGCCCGCCGGATCACCGGCGGGCCCGTCGTGTTGGGGTCTATGCTTCGGATCTGGGCCAGGCCCGCGTTCTAGAGCGGCCAGTCCTTCAGAATCCGCTCCGTCTCTTCGGCATGGCCGCTCTCATCCCGAACCATGTCCTCGAGCTGGACAACGAGGCCCTTGTCTCCATAGGCATCGGCCTGCTCGGCCCGCTGCGTGTAGTCCGCTACGGCCCCACGCTCAGCCTCCAGGACGACCTGGAGCATCTCGCGGTTCGTATTCGCCTGCTTCACTTCGCGTGGTCGGGTCGTGGGCTCGCCCCCGAGGGCCACGATCTTGTTGGGGAGGTGCTGAGCGTGGCCCTGCTCGTCGATCACCTCTGCAAGGAAGAACTCGACCAGCTGTGGGCGGTAGGGCCCCGTCGCCTTGGCGGCGTACGTGGTGTACTGAATGATGGCGGCGAGCTCGCCGCCAAGGTCTTCGTTCAGCTTGTCAATCAGAGACTGCTTTGTCCACCGAAATCTCCCGTAGCTTGGATCGACAGGGTCCGAGGTCAATCTTCCTCGACCCCGCCGAAGAGTTCCGTAGTGAGGTACCGGGAGGCCGAGTCCGGAGCGATACAGACGACGCGATGCCCAGGTCCGAGATCCCGGGCGACTTCAAGAGCGGTCCAGACGATGGCGCCGCTGCTCATGCCCACGAAGATGCCCTCTTCCCGAGCGAGCCGCCGGGCGACCGGGAAGGACTCCTCCTCCCACGCCTTCTGCACCCGATCGATGACGGTGCGATCGAGGTTCGGGGGAATGAAGCCCGGTCCCATGCCCTGAAACCGGTGCTGGCCGCGCTCTTCTCCCGAGAGGACAGCGCTGCGAGCGGGCTCCACCGCGACGACCATGATGTCATTGTCCCGCTCCTTCAGGTACCGGCCGACTCCCGAGATGGTGCCCCCGGTGCCGCTCCCGTACACAAAGGCATCGATGCGCCCATCCATTTGATTCCAGATTTCCGGACCCGTCGTCTCGTAGTGGGTGCGGGGATTCGCGGGATTCTCGAACTGGTTCGGGAGAAAAGCCCCCGTCTCATCACGAATCCGTTCCGCCACCTCGATGGCCTCGAGCATCCGCCGCTCGGGGTCGGTGAGCACCAGCTCCGCGCCGTACGCCCTGAGCGTCTGCTTCCGCTCCACACTCATGGAGGACGGAAGACAGAGCGTGAGGTGGTAGCCCCGGGCCGCGGCGACCTGGGCCAATCCGATGCCCGTGTTTCCGGACGTGGGCTCGACGATGCGACCGCCGGGCTTCAGCAGCCCCCGCTTTTCGGCATCGAGAATCATGCCCAGAGCAGGCCGGTCCTTGATGGAGCCGCCGGGGTTCATGCCCTCGACCTTCACCCAGACCTCCGCGTGCCCCGGCTCCACCAGCCGTCTGAGCCGGACCACGGGGGTGTGTCCGATGAACTGGTCGATTGTGGTCACGTGCGGCTCGGTCGGGCTATGATGGTCGATGATTGCCGAGTCCCCGACGCTTCCGCCGGAGCCCCTCCAAACGTGACATCCTCGAGCATGCTTCCCAAGTCCACGGTCTTCATCGCCTGTCTGACTCTCGTCGTCGCCGTGTGCGGTGGGGACGCATCCAGCGCGCCCGGCGCCGGGTCGGCTCAGGCGCCGGACTCCTTCGCTGTGCGGCTCACGACCAGCGGGGGTGAGATGGTGGTCCGTTTTCACCGGAGCTGGTCGCCGCTCGCCGTGGACCGGGTGTATGGGCTTGTGACGGAAGGCTTCTACGACGGCGCCCGCTTCTATCGTGTGAACGACCAATACGTCCAATTCGGCTTCAGCGGGCGTCCGGAACTCGACCGGGCTTGGTTCGAGCAGAGGTTGCCGGACGAGCCCGTCCGAGCATCGAACGTGAGGGGCACTGTGGCGTTTGGCCGGGCCGGGCCTTCCTCCCGCAACTTCGTCCTCTTCGTGAACCTGGGGGACAACAGCTTCCTGGACAGCTGGGCGGGCGACGGGGTCCCGGGCTTCCCACCGGTGGGTCGCATGGAGTCTGGAATCGACGTGGCCGAAGGGCTCAACGGGGCGTACGGAGACGCCATCGTGCCGATGGAGGACTCGATCCTGGCCTCGGGGAACGCGTTCCTGGACCGGAGCTTCCCTGGGCTGGACTCCATCCTTACCGCAGAGGTCGTCCGGCAGTGGTGAGACGACGCCGACCGCGGCTGGTCAGGGCTCCAATGTGGCCCGCTCGATGCGGGTGAGGTTCGGGAACTCGGCGTCCAGGTAGGCGTTCCCCCGAGCTTCCACCATGGCCTGGTAGGGACCCTCGCCACGCGGGGGCCCGTCTCCGTAGGCGGCGTGGAGCGCATCGACGACGGTCATGCCCTCCACGACCTCTCCGATAGGCGCGAATCCGTTCTCGTCGAGCTGCGGGTTGTCCCTGAGGTTCACGAAGATCTCAGTGGTACGCGAGTGCCGGCCACCCTTGGCGAAGGTGATACGGCCGCGGCGGTTGGTCTGGGTGACCGGATCGTCGACCAGAAACTCCGTCTTCCATGCCTGATTGACGTAGGGGTCCCCGTTGAGCCCGAACTGGGCCACGAAGCCGTCGACCACACGATAGACGCGGGTGTCGTCGAAGAATCCGCCGCGGACCAGGTTGTAGAACCTGTCGACACCGAGGGGTGCCCAGTCTCTTCTGACAGCAACCAGGAACTCGCCCTCGCTCGTCTCGAACCGGACGTTGAACGTCTCCGGGGCCGTCGCGGTGAACCCACTGGGCCGGAGAAGTGGACTCGGCGTGTCTCTTGCATCGGAGTTGTCTGGGGCGCTACACGCGCCCATCGACAGGATCGTGACCAGCAGGACGATCGGTTGTGCGACTCGGATCATGGAAGCAGGGCGTTGAAGGAGAAGCAAACATGACCACGAAATGTCGGGAGCGCATCCGGTGAGTGCATGGGCGGTCTTTGCCGCGCTGGCTACGGCGGGGACTCCAGCCGCCGCGGTACAGGACCTGGAGCCGGTGCCCACTGTCCAGGAGCGCACCCTGGCTGTCCAGGGACGGAGCGTCCCCGTGCTATGCACGCCCGGCGTGCCGGCGGTGGTCATGTTGCACGACGCCGGGGACGGTCCGGCTTCATGGAGGAGCGTCCTCGAGCGCCTTCCACCTGGCGTCGCGGCATGCGCCTACGACCGCACCGCATTGGCTCCGCGCGAGTCTCGAGGGATAAGGGAGATCGGGTGGTTCGAGCTCCTGGAGGAGCTCTTGGGCGTGCATCGTGCGCTGAGCCCACGCGCTGGATACGTCTTGGTGGCACAAGGTGAAGCCGCGACGTATGCCCGCTTGCTGGCAGCGTCGCGTCGGGCCCCCGTGGGTGGCTTGGTGCTGCTGGAGCCGTCCCATGAATCGCTTCCGCGGCGCTCGCGTCCGGGTCTGCCGGAGGAAGTGTGGCGGAGCTGGCTGCTCGACCGCGCCGGGCCGAACGAGGATGGGGTCTCGCCGGCGGCTCTTGCCGTGCGGGCCCGCGCCTCCCGGCTTCCTGCGATCCCGGTTACCGTCGTGACCGCCGGTCTGCGCCCCGCGGAACCGGGCTGGGACAGCCGATTCCTGGACGAGGCCGCACGAGGGGCGCACGAGGAGTTGGTGCGCGGCCGGCGATTCGGTCGTCACGTTCCGGCTCCGGTCTCCGGTCCGAACCTGGCCGAGGATGCCCCGGCGCTGGTTGCTGACGAGATCCTGCGGGTAGTCAGGATAGCCGACGGCCGCTAGCCCTCGTACGCGGGCTTCCACGACGGGTTCTTCGAGCCGATCGTTGGGATCCGGCGTTATGCTTCAAAAGGAGAATCCCTTGAGTACCTCGTCCGCGACAAAGGCCACGGTCGGTGGAGGTTGCTTCTGGTGTGTGGAGGCCGTGTTCTCCATGACCGAGGGTGTATCCGGCGTCAAGTCCGGGTACATGGGAGGCCACACGCAGCAGCCGACCTACGAGCAGGTCTGCACGGGGTCGACCGGGCACGCGGAGGTTGTTCAGGTCGAGTTCGACCCGGACCTGATCACGTACCGGGACATCCTGGAGATCTTCTTCGGGACGCACGACCCTACCACGCTGAATCGTCAGGGGAACGACGTCGGCACGCAGTACCGCTCGGTGATCTTCTACCATTCCCCGGAACAGGCCGCCGTTGCCCGCAGCGTGGTGCAGGAGCTCGAGGAAGAGGATGTGTTCGGCAGCCCGATCGTCACCGAGATCGCGGAAGCCAGCGCATTCTACCCGGCCGAGCCGTATCACGACGACTATTTCAGCCGGAACGGGAGTCAGCCGTATTGCGCCGCTGTGATCGCGCCGAAAGTGGCGAAGTTCCGGAAGCGGTTCGCGCACAGAGTGCGTCAAAAAATTTCCGAGTAGGATATCTTTAGACAGGCGGCGACGACTCGGGGTGCGAATCCTCCCACCTCGCTCCGGTCATCCGCTCAGGTACCGCAGAATTAGCACAGGAGGGTTCAGATGCCCAAGCCCGACGACGCGTTGGTCGTGAAGTGGCGTCATTTGGCCGAGGAAGGCCGTCTCTACGCCGACATTGCCCGCATGCACCCGCGGTTCACCGTGGACCAGGTGCGCCACTATTGTCTCGGCCACACGGGGCGTCATCTCGGCGGACCCATCCAGCGCGTGGACCGGTGGTACGGGTCGAACGTGTGGCTCCGCGGAGAGAGCTCGCCCCACAGCGAGCTCACCGAGAATCAAGCCGTGAAGGTCCTCGAGGACTGGGACGAAAAAAAGGATCGCTGGCGCTCCTCCGGGGCTGAATGGGCCCGCAAGCTCGGCGTCTCCCCCAGCACGATCTACATGCTGCGGCGGGGCGAAACGTGGAAGTACTTGAAGCACCCGAACCAGGGACGAAAGCCCACGTAGCGGAGTAGTGAGTCCTGAAGCAGTGTGGCTGATGCCCGGGGGGACGTCGAAGACGTCCCCCGGGGGGCGCTCGTCTCTGAGCGTTCTTCGTGCAGCGTGCCGTATCTCAGCGGGCTGCCACTATCCGAATTCGATGCCCTGGGCGAGTGGAAGCTCCGTGCTCCAGTTCACCGTATTGGTCTGCCGTCGCATGTAGGCCTTCCATGCGTCTGAGCCCGACTCCCGGCCACCACCCGTATCTTTCTCTCCTCCGAACGCTCCGCCGATCTCGGCGCCCGACGTCCCGATGTTCACGTTGGCGATGCCGCAGTCGCTCCCCCGGTGGGACAGGAAGGTCTCCGCCTCTCGCACGTGGTCGGTGAAGATCGCCGAGGAGAGTCCTTGAGGGACGTCGTTGTGGAGCTGCATGGCTTCCGCCAGCTCGGCCACCGCCTCGTCAGGAGCGGCGTCCTCGGTTCCGTAAGGAATGACGTAGAGGATGGGTGCGAACGTCTCTTCCTGAACGATGCGGTAGTGGTTCTCTGCCGCAGCGACGCAGGGGGTCACGTACCGGCCACCGGGGTAGGCGTCTCCCTGCAACCGCTCTCCCCCGCAAAGAATCTCCCCGCCCTCTTCCACGACGGCTTCCTTCGCCGTCATGAGCGCGTCCACCGCGTCGAGGTCGAGCACCGGGCCCATGAGTGTGCCGTCCTGCATGGGATCCCCGATGGGAATGTCCCGGTAGGCCCGTGTCAGTCGCTCCACGAAGGCATTCCGTACGGACCGGTGCACGATGATCCGGCGGGTGCTGGTACAACGCTGGCCGGCGGTCCCCACGGACCCGAACAGCACGGCAGGTAGCACTAGGTCCATGTTGGCGCTGGGCGTGACGATGATCGCGTTGTTGCCGCCCAGCTCCAGAATGGTCTTACCTAGCCTCTTTCCCACCACCTCCGCCACCCGCCGACCCATGCGCGTCGAGCCGGTCGCCGAGACCAAGGTGACCCGCCGGTCGTGTATGAGCCGGTCCCCGATCGTTGCGCCCCGGCCAACGGCCAGCGAGAAGAGCGCGGGGTCGATATCGTGCGCCCGACATACCTCGATGGCGATCTTCGTCACCGCCACTGCGGTTAGGGGCGTGCGTTCCGACGGCTTCCAGACCAAGGTGTTGCCGCAAACCGCCGCGAGCGCTGCATTCCAGCTCCACACGGCTACCGGGAAGTTGAAGGCGCTGATGACCCCCACCACTCCGAGTGGGTGCCACTGCTCGCGCATGTGATGGTCCGGGCGCTCACTCTGCATGGTGAGCCCGTAGAGCTGGCGTGAAAGCCCGGTGGCGAAGTCGCAGATATCGATCATCTCCTGGACCTCACCTTCACCTTCGGCCCTGATCTTCCCCATCTCGAGGGTGACCAGCGCACCCAGAGCCTCCTTCTTCGCGCGCAGCGCGTCCCCCAGGTCACGGATGACTTGACCACGTCGGGGTGCAGGAATTCGACGCCACTGCAGGAACGCCGCGTGAGCCCGGTCGACGATCTCGTCGTATTCGTCCTCGGTGACCTCAAGGACGCTGCCGATGCGGGAACCGTCCACGGGCGAGACGATCTCGAGTTCAGGACCGGATCCGGTCCAGGCTCCGGCGAAGCCACCGAAATTCATGTCCTGCAGGCCGAGGGCGTCGAGGACGCTTTGACGGTTCATGGTGTGTCCGAGATAGGGTGTGGGGAGTCCGGGTGTGCCCTGTTCCGGGCGTGTACGACGAGAGGCCAAGAAGTGAAAACTGGCACAGGACGGGCCTCGTTGGAACTTGGCAGCATACGCGCACTATACAGGAGCGACGGTGTCAGAGTTTCGAATCGATAAAGGAATGGTCATGGCCCACGACTGGCTCGAGCGCGACGATCTGTCCGTGTTCGTGGTTGCCGGTGTCCCCAAGGGCTTCAACAGGAAGCTTCAGGAGACCATCACGGAGGAGCACGGTGAAAAGGCCGTCTCCATGCGCGTCAAAGACGAGCTGGCCGACTGGGTCCTCACGAAGGTCAGGGGGGAGTACCGGCCTTCCTCCAAGCGCAGCACAGCGTCGAGGGCGCTGTGGCGGGCCTTCCGCGCCCTGGCGGCCGCGCGCTACCACCTCCGGGACGACCCGGACATGAGCGAGGACGTCCGTAGCCTGCGCGATCAGGTGGAGGCCCACTGGATGAAGGTCACCCCGCTCAATCGGCAAACCGAGGATTGAGGTCCGGAACGGCTTCCAGCCGACCCGCGCTGCTGCACCCGTCGAACCTTCCTGCGCTTACCTGCGTCAAGCGCCGAGAAGCTCCCGGATGATCTGGTTGCGGTGCGTGAAGATCGCTCGTACCTGGCGACGGACGACCGGGAGCGCGAGCTCGCCGAAGGGCCAAAGGGGCAGGCGGTAGCGTACCTCGTCCGTCATGCGGGTCCGACCATCGTCGAGGGCCTCGAAGACGTGGCGGTGCACCCAGGTGTGATAGGGGCCACGGATCTGCGTGTCCGTGAAGGCATGCGGCGGGTCCCACTCGGTGATTTCCGTGCGCCAGCCGAAGGGTAGGCCGTTCAGGCGCAGTCGGTAGTCGATGAGGGCCCCGCGCTTCATCTCGATGGGTGTCGGCGAGACGATTCGGAAGCGTAGAGCCGGTGGCGTGATCCGCTCGAGGTTCTCCGCTGCCGCGAAGAAAGGAAACACCTCTTCCCGAGGCAGGTCCAACACTGTCACTGCTCGGAGAAGGTGGAATCCGCGCGGCTGACCACCTGCGTCCGGGTCGACGTAGGATTCGGGGTCATGTCCCGTCACGGGACTTGTGCGTAGCTCAGTCATGCCCTGACTACACGCCTCGGCCCCCGGAGGCCTACGGGCTCCACGTCAGCTTCGCTCTTCCCTCTGCTTTCGGCGCCAGAACGGCTCTTCGTCGTCGAACACGGGGCTGACCCTTCGAACCAGGCGCACGTTGCCACGCCCGAAGAGCTCCTGCAGCGCCTTCAACGTCTCCGCATCCGGGCTCACCCCCAGGGACCGAGAGCGCAACCGAGGAGCGCGCTCACCGTTGTCCTGGCCTACCTGGAGCCAGATCTGCGACGATCCCGGGTGGTCCGCAAGCACGCGTCGGGCTTTGGCGAAAGCCTCTTCCGGCACTTCCGAGCCGAGTTCCAGCTCGATCTGGACGGCCAGCTCACCTCCCTCGGCGATGTCCTCCAACGAGCGTGCCGAGTCGAGAAAGATGGGTGGGTCCTCCTCGTCACGTTCCCGGTTGCTGACCTTGCCGGTGATGAGCACGACCGCATCCTGCTGCAGGATCTCCTTGTGATCCTGCCACGCGTCTCGGAAGGCCAGGACCGAGGCCGTGCCGCTGAAATCCTCGACGGTGATCTTGCCCCACTCGGAGCTGTCACGCTTGGAGATCTGCCGGGCCACCGAGGTGACCACGCAGGGGAGCTCCACGGTTTGGCCGGCCTTTTCCGGAAGCGTATCCGCTGCCACACCTTCGAAGGCGCGCACGACCTCTCGGAACCGATCGAGTGGATGTCCCGAGATGAAGAAGCCAAGCGCCGCCTTCTCCCGGGCCAGCACTTCGGGCTCGGGCCATTCGGGAATCCGCGGGAGCGTCGGCGCTCCCCGGGGGATCGCCGAAGCGTCGCCGAAGAGGGAGCCCTGGCCGGCTTCGATCTCCGCCGCTCGCGCCTGGACCTCGGAGTAGGCAGTGTCCAGACCGGCGAGCAGCTGAGCGCGGTGGCCGAACGCGTCGAGCGCGCCCGCGGCGATGAGGGCTTCACAGGCACGCTTGTTCAGCGCTCGGGTGTCGATGCGTTCGAGGAAGTCGAAGAGCGAGGTGAAGGAGCCCCCTGCCTCGCGGGCGTCCAGGATGGACCGCACCGCGCCGTGGCCCACCCCCCTCACCGCTCCCATTCCGAAGCGGATCTTGCTCCCGGAGGTGACGGTGAACTTCCAGCCGGACTCGTTGACGTCCGGCGGCAGCACTTCCACTGGGTCGTCGAGCTTGGGGATGTACCGTGGGAGGTCCCGGCACGCGCCGATGTACTTCACCACGCTGTCCGTGTTGTCCAGAACAGAGGAGAGTAGGGCGGCCATGAATTCGGCGGGGTAGTGCGCTTTGAGCCACGCCGTCTGGTAGGAGATCAGAGAATAGGCCGCCGAGTGGCTCCGGTTGAAGCCGTAGCGGCCGAAGGTCTCGATCTGCTCGGCCAGGTCTTCGGCCGTCCTTTCGTCGACCTCCCGCTCCACCGCCCGGGTCACGAACTTGCCTAGCTCCTGCTTGATGAGCTCAGCGTTCTTCTTCCCCACGGCCTTTCGCAGCACGTCCGCTTCGCCGAGCGTGAAGCCCGCCAGATCGGATGCGATACGCATCACCTGTTCCTGGTAGACGATGACGCCGTACGTGGGCTCGAGAACCTTCTCCAGCCGCGGATGCGGGTAGCTCACGGCTTCCCTTCCGAGCTTGCGGCGGATGAAAACGTCCGTCATCCCTGAGTCCAGCGGCCCCGGACGGATGAGCGCGTTCGTGGCCACGAGGTCCTCGAAGCGGTCGCACCGCATGGAGCGCAGCTTGTCGTTCGCCAGGTTCGACTCGAACTGGAAGATGCCGCTGGTGCCGCCCCGAGCCATCATCTTGTACACTGCGGGGTCGTCCAGCGGGACATCGTCCATGGTCCCGTATTCCTCCGCCGAGTCGGGGTTCTTCAGGACCCCGTAGCGGTCCCGGACCATCTCCACTGCGTCGTGGATGACGGTCAGCGTCTTGAGGCCCAGGAAGTCCATCTTGAGCATGCCAGCCTCTTCGAGGCTGTTCATGTCGTACTGGGTCACCGCCATGGCGTCGTCGCCACCATTCTTTCCCGTCTGTACGGCGACGGGGACGTACTCGTCCAGCGGTCCCGGCGCGATGACCACACCGGCCGCGTGGACGGAGGCGTGCCGGGCCAGGCCCTCCAGCGTCATAGAGTAGTCGAACAGCTGACGGTGGCGCTCGTCGGACTCGTAAAGGTCATTTACTTCCTTCAGCTTCTCCACCGCCTCCTCGACGGTGTACGCCTGGCCCGGAGCATTGGGAATGAGCTTGGCGATGCGATCAGTCTCGCCGGGCTCGAAGCCCAGGGCTCGACCCACGTCCCGGATCACCGCGCGGCTCTTCATCGTCCCGAACGTGATGATCTGACCGACGGCGTCCTTTCCGTACTTCGTGCGTGTGTACTCGATCACCTCACCGCGGCGCTCGTAGCAGAAGTCGATGTCGATGTCCGGCATCGAGATCCGCTCGGGGTTCAGAAAGCGCTCGAACAGAAGGTCGAAGGCGAGGGGGTCGAGGTTCGTGATCCCGAGCGCGAATGCCACCAGAGATCCGGCTGCGGAGCCACGTCCCGGGCCCACGGGGATGTCGTGTTCCCGAGCCCAGCGGATGAAGTCCTGCGTGATGAGGAAGTATCCGGCGTAACCGGTTCCCTTGATGACCCCCATCTCGTAGTCGAAGCGCTCCTGGACCTCGGGCGGAAGCGGGTCGCCGTACCGTTTCTTGGCGCCTTCCATGGCCAGGTGCTCGAGGAACGAGGTCTCGTCGGGGTGTTCCTGGGGGACGGGGAATTCGGGGAGGAAGTACTTCTTCTCGAAGACGAGGTCGACCTCGTCGGCGATCTTCAGCGTGTTCTCCACCACGTCGGGCCGGTCGGGGAACACCGACGCCATCTCCTCGGCGCTCTTGAAGTAGAGCCCTTCGTCGTAGTGCATCCGGTTCGGGTCATTGCGGTCCTTACCGAGCCCGATGCAGAGCAGGATGTCGTGGGCCTCGTGATCGTCCGGCTGGAGGAAGTGGGCGTCGTTGGTGATGACCGACGGGAGACCCAGATCGTCGGCCAGCTTCAGGACCTTCCGGTTGAGGTCCGCCTGGCCCTCGGTGTCGTGGGCCTGCACCTCCATGTAGTACCGCCCGTCGAACAGGTTGGCGTACCACTCGGCGGCTTCCTTGGCGGCCTTCCAGTCGTCCGCCATGAGGTGGCGTGCTACCTCGCCCGCCATGCATGCCGACGATACGACGAGACCCTCGTGATGCTTCGCGAGCACTTCCCGGTCGATGCGGGGCTTGTGGTAGAACCCCTCCGTGTACCCGATGGAAGACAGCTTCACCAGGTTGCGGTACCCCTGCATGTCCCGGGCGAGTAGCACCAGGTGGTAGTACGCGCGCTCACCCTGTCCCGAGCGGGATCTCTCCCGACGATCCCCCGGAGCGACGTAGGCTTCCATCCCGATGATCGGCTTGAGGCCTTCCTTCCGTGCCATCTTGTGGAAGTTCCAGGCGCCGAACATGCATCCGTGGTCCGTGAGCGCCAGGCCCGGCATCTCCTGCTCCTTGGCCTTGCGCACGAGGTCCGTCAGCCGGTTCGCGCCGTCGAGAAGGGAGTACTCGGAGTGGGTGTGGAGGTGGACGAAGCTCACTAAGCGGGGTCGGGCGGCGGGTCCATGGTAGGGCGAGACGGATGGATTCTAGCCGGCGCTCCCAGCGGGGCCAACCAACGTCTGTTTCCTCTGGCGAGATGACGGGACTTCCCGGCCGACGCCGTGGTCGATGTTCCGCCTAGGGCGCCGATTCCATCGCTGGCATGCACATCGCCATCACGTAATACCGGTCTAGCTCCGGGGTGGGCACTCGTGCGTCCGAGACGATGCCTTCCGCTTCGGTCCCGAGCATGCCCAGGCCGTAGAGGTTGAACAGGCAATCCGAGCCGTCTTTCCGGTACCGTAGGGAAGACTCGTTCGGAGCGTCCTGGGGGTCTGGGGTCCGGGTCCAGCCCGCGGCCTCGACCTTCTCGAAGAAGAGGCCCGACTCGGTGGGGAGGGTGTTGGGCGTGAGGCCCGCCGCGGTCACGCGGCACCCGGGCACCTGCTGGTCCGTTCGCCAATCATCCCAGACGTCCGGCTCGGTGACGGCCGCCATCCCTACATCCTCCACCAGGAAGCTGTGGGCCTCCCGGCAGTGGATTTCCTGCTGAGCCTCGGCGCGATCCGGGCTCGACGCGCCGCAGCCTGCGAGGACGGTCACGAACAGCGGGACGGTGACGAGGACATGGCGTTGGCGCATCGCATGGGTGGGTAGGGGGATGGGTCAGAGCTCGGCGGTCAGTACACCGGGTCTCGAACTCGGTTCACGGTCGGCCCGAGTCACCGCCCGAGCCGATCAGCCTATGCCGTCAGCTCTCGGCGGGCTCGCAGGTATCCTCGGGCGCCTGGTTCGGACGCGCCAGTCCGACCCAGAGGAACAGCGTCGTGTCACGCGGCTCGCTCCAGGCGAAGTCGATCTCGAGCCTGGATCGAAGCCCGGCGGTGTAGGTGAAGGGTTGCGACTCGCCGGGATCCGCGTTCATGGAGAGGCTTCCGCTGCCAAGAGCGTCGCGGGCCTCGATGGCCCACGAGCCGGAGTGCCCGTTCCATACCCTCACGCACCCCGAGAGGGTGACACCCACCGTGGGAACGGTGGCGGTGGCAACATGCCCCGTACCGTTCCTGATCGGCACGCTGACCCAGCCCCCGCCACGTTGGATGCTCGCCAAAAGGTCGGCTACCGTCTGGCCCTGGGCCGGCGTGCCGAGCACGCCGAGCAACGCCAGCGCAGCCGCCAGGGTCATGCAGGATCGGAAGTGGCGCATCGTCCCATATGGCTCGGGTGGATCTCGCCCGTCCCGGGGGCGAGACTCGGGGACGTCCCCTGAAGCGGTCGTCCCCGCGCAAGCCGTCCTACCAATCCGCCGCGCCGAAGGGTCCCGAGTCGTGCCCGATTCGGTCCGCTCCGCGACCTCAGGCGGCGCAGACGAAGGAATCGAGGATGGTCTCCAGCTGGATCATGTACTCGTACTTCTCCCGCCCCGGTGCGTAGAGCCACGCGTCCAGGAGGTAGGTCCGATCCTGCTCGTCGCACGTCAGCGTGCGCACCATGACGGGTCCGCCCGCTGGCCAGCCGCGATCCGGGGGATTCCGCCACTGCGCCAGGAGGAGGGTCCCGCTGCGCTCGCCGAAGGTCGCGGGCTCGGCGGTCATGCCTTGGGTGACGAGCTCTTGGGGCTCGGTGTAGTGCGCATCGGCCACACTCTGGCGCCAAGCCAGGATCTCTTCCACCGGGAGATCCCCGGGTGCTGGCGATCGCCACGTCACGGTGATCTGACGGATGAGCTCTGACGGATCCGGCTGGTCGTTCCGGAAGACCAGCACCGAGTCCAGCTGCTGCCAACGGTAGACGTCCGGGACGGTCAGCCGAAACCCGGCCTCGGCCGCCAGGGTGTCCTCCAGAGCGGTGGCTGTGCCCGACATGAACATCCGGTTACGGGCATACTCCCGGTATTGGCGGTCGAACGTGGCGTGCACCTCTTCCAGGCGGGCCGGAAGGCCGGACAGCGATCCGTCGTCCGGGAGCACGATCATCGTCACGAGCTGATCCCGAGACCACACGTTGCGGATCTGGTAGACACCTGGCTCGTCGATCTCCACATCTGTGGTGGTCTCATCCAGCGCTTCCACCATCCAAGGCTCGTCCAGGGTGCCGATGAGCAGCATCTGACGGAAGCGTCGGAGGTTATCCCAGAACTCGGCGTACGGCTCCTGATACGTCACCGTGAACGTCTTCTCGTCCCGAACGGTCTGGATGGTGCGCTCGATGGCGGAATAGACGTCGTCCTCGATTTCCTCCCAGCGCTCCGACCCGGTGACGGCGATGATCGAGTTGGCGTCGCCGTAGGTCATGCCCTTCTCGTTGCATGCCGCGAGAACGGTCACCGCGAGGATTACGAAGGGGGTCCACAAACGGGTCGTTGCGATCTGGCGCATGGTTCGTCTCCGCTGGGGGATGTCACGGCCTGACATACGGCTTCCATGCCGTATCCGTTCCTCACGTCTTCCTCGCCGACCATCCGTCATGCGCCAGGGCTCCCCGCCGCCGCCGGAGGTACACCGTGCCCGAGATTACGCAGCAAGAGCGCTTCGGGGTCCGGGTCCCGGCCCATGAAGGTTCGGAATAGGGCCTCCGGGTCGTCCGAGTCACCCCGCGAGAGGATGGACGTGACATAACTCCGGCCGGTCGTGGGATTGAAGATCCCTTCTGCCTTGAACCGGGTGAAGGCGTCGGCGTCCAACACTTCGGACCAGAGGTAGCTGTAGTACCCGGCGGCGTACCCGCCGCTGAACAGGTGGCTGAACGAGGTGAGGGCGTGAAGCTCCGCGAAGCGGTCCGAGGGAACGAAGGTCCGGAACCGGTCCCGCGCGAAGGCCATGACCTCATCGCCCTGCTTCACGTCCTGCTCGTCGATCTCACCGACCTCGCGGTCTTCTGCGGCGGCTCCGTGTTGTTCCCCGGCGGCCGCGGCCCGTAGCCTGGGAGCGAGGTCAGCGTGAAGGGCGAGGTCTACCGTGCCCAGGGAGAGCTGCCGCATCTGACCCCAGCCGCCCATGAAGCGACGTGCGGCGTTCATGCGCTGGTACAGCTCCTCAGGGAGCGGTGCCCCCGTCTCATGGTGACGTGCGATCAGATCCAGGGCCTCCCGTTCCCAGGTCCAGTTCTCCATGATCTGGCTTGGAAGCTCCACGAAGTCCCACGCCACGTGGATCCCCGCTCGCGCGGGAATCTCCACGCGGGACGTGCAGTGGTGCAGTAGGTGGCCGAACTCGTGGAAGGTGGTCTGCACCTCACGGTGGGTGAGGAGCGCGGGCTGATCACCGTCGGGCGGCGTGAAGTTGCCACAGATCACGCCCGCGTGCGGCCGGAAGCCGCCGCCCATGGGGCCGCCGGTGACGAAGTTGTTCATCCATGCGCCCTGACGCTTCTCCCTACGCGGGAACCAGTCGGTATAGAAGCCGCCGACCGTGGTCTCATCCGATTCGTCGACCAACTCGAAGTACCGGACGTCCGGGTGCCATACCTCCTCGATCGACCGCTCCTCGATCCGGAAGCCGAACGTCCGGCGCACGATCTCGAAGAGCCCGTCCAGCACCTGCGGGAGAGGGAAGTAGGGCCGGAGATCTTCGTCGTCGATGTCGTAGCGGGCCTTGCGGAGCTGCTCCATCAGGTACGCCACATCCCATGGCTCCAGGGTATCGACCCCCAGCTCCTCGGCGTATGCGCGGAGCTCGTCCATGTCCTGCTGGAAGTAGGGCCGCGTGCGTTCCACCAGGTCATGCTCGAACGCCATGGCGCGGGCACCCGAACGGGCCATCCGCTCCTCGAGCACGTAGTCCGGGAAGCTCGCGTAGCCTAGGAGTTCCGCCATCTCGTCACGGATGCGCAGGATTCGGGCAATGAGCCCGCGGTTGTCGTGCTCACCGTCTCGGCAGCGGGTAACGTACGCGTTTTGAATCTCCTTGCGGAGCTCCCGGTCGTGGGCGTGCTTCAAGACCGCCTCCACCGACGGGTAATCGAGCGTCAGCAGCCAGCCGTCGTGTCCGGCTTTCTTCGCCCGGGCGCGGAAGCGGCGTCGAGGAGCCTCCGGGACGCCGTCCAGCCGACCCTCGTCGTCCACCAGGAGCTCGAAGGCGGCCGTGGCGTCCAGCACGTGCTCGCCGAAGCGTTGCTCCAGCTGCGCGACTTCCACCTTCAGTGCCTTCAGGCGTGCCTTGGCCTCTTCGGCGAGGTCCGCGCCGGCGCGTCGGAACTCCGAGACCGTCTTGTCGAGGTGCCGCTGCCGGAGTCCCGTGAGCGCCCCGGCCTCCTCGGTCGCCTCGTAGGCTGCCACGCGTGCCCAGAGCCGGGGATCCAGGGGCAGGCTGGACCAGAAGGTGGAGATCTCGGGGAGCACTGCGTTGTAGGCGGCCCGGAGCTCGGGCGTCTCCGCCACGGACATGAGATGGGATGCCGGGGCGATCCGCTCGGACAGGCGCTCGAGGGCACCGTCGAGCCGTTGGATGGTGTTCGCCCAGGTCGGGGGTGCCTGATCCGCCGCCACCGCTTCGACTTCCGATTCCGCTTCGGCCAGGGCCGCACGGATCCCCGGCTCGACGTCCTCGGCCTGGATCTCGTGGAACGGGATGCGCGCTGCGTCACGCAGAATCGGGTTCTCCTCTGTGCCCATGATGCCTCACGAAAAGAGCGGTAATCCTGCCGGAATCTATCGACGTCGTGACCGTCGTGTAGCGGGGGCTCGAAATCCGTTGACAACGAACCGGCCGATTGTACTTTCGCGCCAGGCGCGCATCGGAGTCGAAACAGGTCGGCTCCGAACCGCCGGCGTCCGACATGGAAGGAGGTTCGAGATGAGCCGGTCCGGTTGGTTCGACGGTGAGGGCATCACCGATGAAGTGTTCGCTTTGGCAGATGACGGTGATGACGAGGAGTGGGACGAGGACCTCGAGGACGAGGATTGGGACGAAGAAGAAGAAGAAGATTGGGACGAGGGCGACGACGACTGGGAAGACGAAGAGGACCTAGACGGGGACGGTTGGGACGACGACGGCGATGACGAGGACGATCTGTGGGACTGACACCTGGTCGAGCTCGGCACCGCTGAGCCGGGGTGACCGGACGCGGCCAGGCGCGGGGTGCTCGCCGGGGCGCTAGGGTCCCGTGGCCACCTTCGCCGCGCCGAGTCCCGCTGCCCGTCCGGTGCTCCAGGCCCACAGGAAGTTGTGCCCTCCGATGGGTCCGAACGCGTCCAGCAGCTCACCGCACAGGAAGAGGCCGGGCAGGCGGCGGCACGCCATGGTACGTGGCTCCACCTCCGCCAGCGCCACGCCTCCTCCGGTAACCTCGGCCTTCTTGTAGCCCTCGTCTCCCGTCCAGGGAAGGGGATAGGCGGCCAAAGCGTCTACCAGAGCGCGGCGGTCGTCCCGACGCAGCTGGGCGAGCGGCGTGTCGGGCACCACACCGGTCTCCTTCAGGAGCACCTCGGCCAGCCGGCGGGGCAGGGTGTCGGCCAGGAGTGGTCTCACCGTGCCGGATCCCGCGAGCAGCCGCTCTTCCCACCCTTTCGGGGAGAGGGAGCTCCACTGGACCAGAAGCTCCTGGCGTCGACCGTCGAGCCTGCCGCGGATCGCCAGGTGCGATGCGTCCAGCACGGTGGGACCGCTCCAGCCCCTATGGGTGAACAGGAATCCGCCCGATGTCTCGAACGCGGGACGGGTCCCCGGCGCACGGATGGTCACCGTCAGCGATACACCCGCGAGCTCGGCGTGCGGATGGGGGGTAGCGGTCAGTGGGGTCAGGGCGGGGTACGTCGGATTGACCTGGAGCCCGAGCTGTTTCGCCAGGGTCAGCCCGAACCCGTCGCTGCCCGTGGCTGGAACGGAGAGGCCTCCCGTGGCCAACACCACGGCGGCTGACTCGATGGGCGGCGCGTCCGCGAGTCGCACGATCCACTTCGAGGGCGGTGTGAGGGAGCCGGTGCCTTCCGGGACCTCCCCGGCGCCCCCTTCCCGCTCCGCCGGAACGACATCGGTGACGCGAGTACCGAACCAGAGTCGCGCGCCCGCCTCGCGGACCCTGCTGACAAGGCCGTCTCGCACGTCCCGGGCCTTGTGGCTGGCCGGGAACAGCTTGCCCGTCTCCTCCTCCAGCTCCAGCGGCATCCCGAGCTCGCGTTGGAAGAAGGCACGTTGTTCGGCCAGGGGCCAGGCGAGGAGGAGCTTTCGAAGGCTGTTGGGGGAAGAGTCGGTGACATAACGGCGGGGCTGCGCGACGGAAGGGAGGATGTTGCAGCGCCCGCCACCGCTGATGAGGATCTTCCGGCCCCCGTCGGCGGTGCCCTCCACCAGAACCACGGGCACGCCCGCACGCGCGGCGAAGAGCGCCGCCACCAGGCCGGCCGCCCCCGCGCCGACGACCACCACGGGAGGGGTCTCAGCGGTCATGTTGCCCCGGGTCTTGGGCATGGCTCGGGGCAGGGACGTGCGTCATGGGGCAACGATCGCCGGGTGTCACGGCGGTGCACAACCCCGTGTCCCCTGGCAGCGGCGGGCGCTTGGGGCGAGTTTCCGGGTCCCGCGAGGCCGCCGTCCGAAGTCGTGGCGACGGGTCTACGAGGGGACGCTTGTCCGTGCCGAGTCCAGCCCCAGTTCAGTAGGTCGCCGACCATTCCATGTTTCCGATGACGCTGTGGGTCCGCCGGCTCCTCATCGCCAACGTCGTGATGTTCCTCGTCGCGACGCCGGGCAGCCCCCTCTACACGCTGCTCTGGCTGTACCCGCCGCTGGCCTTGTTCCGGCCCTGGACGGTGTTCACCTACATGTTCCTGCATGCGGGATGGGGACACCTGATCTTCAACATGATCGGCCTCTTCTTCTTCGGGCCCCGACTCGAAGACCGATTGGGGCCGAGGGGATTCCTCGGGCTCTACTTCCTCTCCGGGCTGGGTGGCGCGGCGTTCAGCTTCCTCTTCGCCCGGGAGTTCCCGGTGGTCGGGGCTTCCGCGGCGGTATACGGGGTGCTGCTCGGGTTCGCCATGTTCTGGCCGCATGAGCGGATCTACATCTGGGGGATTCTCCCGGTCCCGGCCTGGCTGCTGGCCGCCTTCCTCGTGCTCGGGTCCCTGTTCGCGGGATTCAACCCGTCGAGTGCGTCCCGCACGGCTCACTTCGCCCATCTGGGGGGGCTGGCCTTCGGCTTCGGCTACCTCAAGTGGCGGGACTGGAAACGGGGTCAAGGGAAGCGCGAGTTCCAGAAGAAGATGGCGCACCCCAACGCGTCCTCTCCCGGGCCCATCGGGGATCGCCTGGCGGTCTCCCGGTGGAAGGGAATCCGGGTCGAGACGCTGCACGAGCTGAACCGAGAAGAGGTCGAGCGCTTGTTCGGGAAGATCAAGGCTGCGGGAGCCTCGAGCCTGACACCGGCAGAAAGGGAGTTCCTGGACCGGATGACGAGAGGCTGATCCCGGGTCTCACGGGAAGCTGTACTCCCTAGTGATCCGACTCGAAACAGGCACGAGGTGACGTACGATGAGCTCCACCCTTCCCACAGCATCGGACCTGGCGGACCGCCGCGCTCCTTTGGATCTCTCGCCCGAGGCTTTCGCGGAGGCCGGACACAAGCTGGTGGACGAGGTCGCTGGACTCCTCGCCTCGATGCGTGAGCGTCCCGTCGCGGCGGATGTGACGCCGGAAGCCATTCGCGAGGCCCTGGGCGCGGAGAGGAGTCTTCCGGAGGACGGGACGAACGCGTCCGACTTGCTGAGCCAGGCCTTTGACCTCCTGGCGCCTGTCTCCACCTACAACGGCCATCCCCGGTTTTTCGGGTACATCACCGGCGCACCTGCGCCGCTCGGCGCTCTAGCGGACCTCCTGGCCTCGGCGCTCAATCCGAACATGGGTGCCTGGGCGCTCTCTCCCATGGCCAGCGAGATGGAGGCCCAGGCGGTGCGATGGGTCACCGAGCTCGTGGGCTTCCCGCGGGACGGTGACGGCATCTTCGTCAGCGGCGGTAACGTCGCCAACATGCTGGGCTTTTGGGCGGCGCGGGCGGCCAAGGCAGGCTGGGACGTGCGGAAGGACGGGATGGGCGCCGGCTCGGAAGGTACGTTGCGCGTCTATGCCCCGCTCGGGACGCATACCTGGATCGACAAGGCGGTCGACCTTGCCGGGCTGGGCACGGGGTCCGTGCGTTGGATCGACACGGATGCCGAGGGCCGGATCCGGCTCGACATGCTGGAGGCCCGGATCCAGGCCGATGCGGAGGCCGGCGAAAGACCCTTTCTGCTGGTGGGAACCGGTGGCTCGGTGGCGACCGGGGTGGTCGACCCGCTTCCAGCGCTGCGCGAGGTCGCCGACCGTCACGACCTCTGGTTCCACGTGGATGGAGCGTACGGTGCGTTCGCGGCGGCGGCACCCAACGCCCCCGACGACCTGCGAGGTCTCGCGCTCGCGGATTCCGTGGCCCTGGATCCGCACAAGTGGCTCTACACGCCCCTTGAAGCGGGCTGTACGCTGGTGCGGGATCCCGAGGCGTTGCTCCGAGCCTTCTCCTACCGCCCCGACTACTACCGCTTCGACAGCGAGGGGACGCAGAACTACTTCGAGCATGGAATCCAGAACTCACGAGGGTTCCGGGCGTTGAAGGTGTGGCTTCAGCTTCAGCATGCCGGCGGTGAGGGGTACCGTCGGATGATCGCAGAGGACATCGAGCTGGCCCGAGCGTTCTGGACCATGGCCGAAGAGGCGCCGGAGCTTGAGGCGCTCACGCATAGCTTGAGCATCACGACTTACCGGTATGTGCCCCAGGACCTCATGCCGCGACGACGTGAGGCCCATGTCCGGACGTATCTCAACGAGCTCAACCAGGAGATCCAGGGCCGGATGGAGCGCTCTGGCCGGGCCTTCGTATCCCATGCCGTGCTCGACGGCGTCCATGCGCTCCGGATGTGCGTGGTGAATTTCCGCACGGGTCTGAAGGATGTCAGGGCGCTCGCGGACCTGAGCATGGAGCTGGGCCGCGAGGTGGACCGGTCCATGCGGACGCGGCTGAGCGAGCTCGCGGAGGTGCGCGAGGGGTGAGGCCGCCGGCCCGTTATCCCATCCCGGCGCGAATCCATCGGGTGGAGGAGGCCATTCAGCGGAGCCGCTTCGTCACCAGCCTCGCGCATGCTCCGGATGCCGAGGCCGCACACGCCTTCGTCCAACGGATCCGCGACGAGTTTCCCGACGCCACGCACCATTGCTGGGCTTTTGTGGCTGGCCCCCCGGGGAGCACGACGCACATCGGGATGAGTGACGACGGAGAGCCCCACGGGACTGCCGGCCGCCCCATGCTCACCACGCTTCTCCACGGTGGAGTAGGGGAGGTGGTGGCGGTGTGCGCCCGCTGGTTCGGTGGCACGAAGCTCGGGACCGGAGGGCTCGGACGGGCCTACGCCGGCGGTGTGAAGCTCGCTCTGGAGGCCCTCCCCACCGAAGAGCGCGTGGAGCGCGTGTCGGTGGGGGTCACCGTGGGGTACGGCGAGGTGGACGCCCTACAAAGGCTGATCGAGGAGCTGGAGGTGCTGGTGGAACGGGAGGAGTACGGCGCCGAGGTTCGCTACCATTGCGCCGTACCCGTGCCTTCGCTGGACGAGTTCGAGCGTCGGTTGGCCGAAGCCACCCGAGGTGGCGGCAGGGTGGAGCGCTGGTAGGTCGGCTCAGCTCCGACCGACCCGACCTGGATCGAGCGCTTCACCGGTCGAGCTGATCGCTTCGGGCGGTCTCGCTCGGCGGTCCTGGTCGCCCCCGGCCGGCCCCGCGAAGCGCGGTCTCGAGGACGCCCAGCTCGTCACTCCAGAGGACGCGCCACCCTTCGGAGCCGCGGCGCATCTGCATCACCTTCACCTCGGGGAGTGCGCCGGAGATGCGCGACTGCGTGCGATATACCACATGGGCGGAGTCCGGCCCTTCCAGCACGTGACCGAGAAACTGGTCGTCTCGGTCCTGAAGGTTGTAGCTCAGTCCCGGCATGTCGCCTGTGAGGGTGGTCAGGGCTCGCCGGAAGACCTCGGGCGCGTCCAAGGACGCGTAGGTGGCAGAGTCCGCGCCCGTGAGGTACTCCAGGAGGTCACCCGCCTGTTCGGGCTCGGTGATCATGGTCACGATGTCGCGGTACTGGGCGAGGGGTTCCGGGTCCATGAACTGGGCGGCGGCGCTCCAACGCATGGAACGGATAGACCGGATGAACAGGGCCGCGGCCGAATCCGGTGAAGCCGTGAGCTCCGCGAGGGTCTGCGCCTGAGCGGGCACGTGGGTCGCCGTGAGGCCCACGGCCAGGGTGAGCGTCGGCCCCAGGTGCGAGGCGAGGTGTCGACAGAGGGTTGGCATCTCCCGAGCTCTACCCGACGTGCGGCAGCAGGTTCTCGTGGCACCTCCAACCCGTGAAGGTGGGGGGCTGAACCTGGGGTGGGCGGTTGAACCCTGGGGGCGCCCTGAATACCTTATCCGGCCTGCCCGGCACCCCGTCGTGGTAGGACCGTGCTGGGCCTGTAGCTCAGTTGGTTAGAGCGCACGCCTGATAAGCGTGAGGTCGGTAGTTCAAATCTACCCAGGCCCACTTTTGGAAGTGATTGCCCCGCTTGGTCTTAGGTGACTGAGCGGGGCTTTTGCGTTTGGGCCGCGGCCGCGAGTCGGCGTCGGTCTTGCTCCACCTGGGGGCTCCAGCCCCGCTTCGCGATTCTTCTGCGCGTGCGCAGTAGACGGGTTATGATTGCAGGTTCGGAGAGC